>DFJI01000007.1 GCA_002372235.1 Prevotella sp. UBA3675
TTTTCCGATTAAATATCGTATTTTTATTTGTTCATCACCTTTTTCGTCTGGTTGCCCACGCGCACGATGTAGATGCCCTTGGTGAGCCCGCTGAGGTTGATTTCGGTCTCAGCCTTGCTGGCGGTCACGCTGCGCACGGCCTTTCCGTTCACGTCGAACACGCTGATGTTGGCTCCCTGCGCACCCGTTACGTGCAGCACGCCGTCCTTCAGCACAAAGTTCGACTGCTTGCCGCTGGCAGCCACCGACTGGATGCCTGTGCTCTCGTTGGTGAAGAACATCTTCGACAGTCCTGCGAGAGGCAGCTTCTGTTGCGAGTTGTCGGTGAGATTGATGATCATGTTGGTGTCATCAAACGTGATATTCTTAATGTTGCTGATGGATACTTCGCTCTGTTCGCCCGTCTGAACGATTGACAGATAGGCATAGTCATCGGCAAAGGCAGTGACTCCCACCAGGAGCAGCAAGACTGCCAACATGTAACGTAAATTCTTCATAATGCTTACACTTTTTTCGTTTTCGTCGCTGCAAAAATACAAAAGAGTTGCGATTTGGCATCACAAATTACTTTTTTTAACTGTATGACTTTGCATTACGTCCTCGTAAATTTTTAGTCCTTCTCGATGCGTATGCGTGCATCTACGGCTATCACCTGATGCTCGTCGGCCAGCAGCGGATTGATGTCAATCTCCTTGATCTCCCGGGCGAAGCGCAGCAGTGTGCTCAGCCGCACGATGATCTCGGCATACCTCTGCTCGTTGATGCCCTTTTGTCCTCGCGTACCTTTTATTATTTTATACGCGCGTAGGGAGCGAATCATGCTGTAAGCCTCGTTATAGCTGAGCGGCGCCAGTCCGCTCTTCACGTCCTTCAGCACCTCGACGAAGATGCCGCCCAGTCCGCAGAGCACCACGTGGCCGAAGCGCTCCTCATATTTCGCACCGATGAACAGTTCCGTGCCGCCTATCATCTTCTGCACCATCACGGCTGTTGCCTGCGGAATCTGCATCATGCGGTCGAACTCCAGTGCCAAGTGCTCAGCCGTGCGGATGTTGAGTGCCACGCCGCCCACGTCGCTCTTGTGTACCGGGCCCACCACCTTGGCCACCACGGGATAGCCCACCTTCTGTGCAAACTCGATGAGCTCTTCTTTCTTCGTGCTCACCATCTCCGGCACCATCGGAATGCCGGCACAGTCTAACAGTTTCCTCACCGTGTTAGGCTCCAGGTAACCACTCCCCTCTCCCTTTGGAGAAGGGCTGGGGGTGAGGCTGATGATGTCGCGAATCTTCGGTACATCAACCCCGAACAGCTCTATCTCGGGTGAGGCCGGGGGCGGTGTCTGCATGATTTGTGTGAGTGCGGTAGCCAGTGTCACCTCGTCGCTGAAGTTCACGTGTCCTTTCTTCAGGAACTCCTCCACCTCGGGGCCTGCGGTGTGCAGACTGGGCAGGATGGGGAAGATGGGCTTGCGGCACTCCAATATCTTCTTGTGCAGCATGTCGTAGGCTTCGTAGAGCGTGACCAGTCCGGGCGTTCCGAAGATGACCATGATGGCGTCGATATTGTCGAATTTCTGTTCGCAGTAGTCGATGGCCAGTCCCAGGTGTTCGGGCGTGCCTGTGGCCAGGATGTCGATGGGGTTGGCCACCGATGAACCTGGAAACAGCTTCGACTTCAGCTCGTCGGCCACCGGCCCCTCCAATTTCGGCACTTGTATGCCGCCTTTCGACAGCGCGTCGGTGAGCATCACGCCCGGGCCGCCTGCATGGGTCACGATGGCAATACGTAAAGCCTCACCCCCAGCCCCTCTCCGATTGGAGAGGGGAGTATATAGATTTTGCTTTGGGGTGTAATCACTCCCCTCTCCAATCGGAGAGGGGTTGGGGGTGAGGCTAAAGATGCATCCCACCGTGGTGAGCTCCTCGCGTGAGAAGCACCGCACGATGCCAGCCTTGCGGAACAGGGCCTCCACGGCTGAGTCGCTGCTGGCGATGGCTCCTGTGTGGCTGGTGGCAGCCCTGCTGCCGCTCTCGCTGCTGCCAGCCTTGATGGCGGCAATCCTGCACCCCTTGCGGATGAGCGAGCTGGCATGAAACAGCAGCTTGTCGGGGTTGGCGATATTCTCTATGTAGAGCAGTTTCACGGGCGAGTCCTCGCCAGGCGTGTAGTGCTCGTCCATGTATTGCAGCACGTCTTCGATGCCTATCTGCTTGCCGTTGCCAATCGACCACACACTGTTGAACTGCAGTCCCTTGATCACGGCGCTCTCCAGGATGAACACCGCCGTGGCTCCCGAGCCGCTGATGAAATCGACGCCATGCGGATTGAGGTGGGGGATGGGCTTGGTGAACACCGAGTGGTGGTGGCGGGTGAGCAGACCGATGCAGTTCGGGCCGATGAGTGCGGCTCCGTAGCGTTCGCAGGTGTCTAAGATGCGGCGCTCCAGCACGGCTCCTTCCTTCGTCTCCTCGCCAAATCCGGCTGAGATGATGATGAATGCCTTCGTGTCCTTCTCTGCGGCCAGCGTCTCCACGGTGTCGGGACACATCTTGGCCGGTATGACCAGGATGGCCAGTTCCGTGGGAGGCAGTTCCTTCACGTCGTGGAACACCTTGATGCCCTGCACTTCGTCTTCTTTCGGGTTCACGATGCGCAGGGTGCCATCGAATCCGCCGTTGATGATGTTGCGCACAATGGCGCCGCCTGGTTTGTGTACGTTGTTTGAGCCGCCAATGACGACAATGCTCTCAGGTCGTAGTAGTTCTCGGTTAATCATAGGGGCAAAAATGTTTCATGTCGCAAAGATACGAAATATATTTAATTTTCAATCTCTAAATATCTATTATTTCTTATGTACGTGAACATTTATTATAAAATTTGCTCCTTGAATGATGCGTTGCGCTTCATGGGGCGAAATGTCTTGCGACAGGGGATGAAGTGCCTTTTCTTTCGGGGAGATTCTTGTTGTTTCAGTATAAGCAGCTGCAGCGGATTATATAGTCCGCTATAGCCGATTATATAATCCGCTACAGCTGCTTATTCTCATTTAACCTAAATCCTCCCCTGAAGCATGGCATTTAAACTCCTAAACTCCCCAATTCCTCCCCCCCCTCCCATTCCTTAAAAACCTTAAAAAATCAAAAAATAGGGCAGAAAAAACAAAAAAACATAGACGTGTATCACAAAAATGCAGTATTTTTGCGGTGATATACGTGCAAAGGGCTGACTTTCTGATGCATTCGTGCAGTGTTAGCCCATAATGCTGCACACTGGCTACTGAAACAACGAGAAATATAAATAAATTTATTCATTCATCTTATTATCCATTAACAAAACCAAATCAATTATGAGAAAAAGACTACTTTTAGCAGCTCTGGCTATGGTGAGTGCAGTCAGCTCCTTCGCCTTTGAGGTGGGAGACTATGCCTACACAGCCACACAGAGACTGAAGATTGCAGGTGAAAACATTGTGCAGAACGGTAATTTCGCCGAGGGCTTGACCTCTGGCGGATGGTGCGGACTGACGCTGGCTGAGCCGGTGAGCAGCACCACCTGGAAAGTCGTTGACGGCGAAGGCCCCAACGGCGAGAGTGTGCTGCAGAGCCAGGGCGCTACAGCCGACGAGCCCCTCTGCAACGTGTGGAGCGGCCTGTATGAAGGTCAGACCTATCTGGTGTCGTTCATGATCAAGGGCGAGGGTGCCGGTGTCACCACAGTAGGCACCACGGTTGGCAGCAACTACTGCGACTTCTTCCTGAACAGCGACGGCAGCCTGACACACGCAACCTCTACCGACGAGGCACCCGTGGTGAACGTGGCTACGGTCGCCAACTTCACTAACGAGTGGCAGACCGTATCGTTCGTGTTCACACCCAATCAGGGGCAGCAGCTGGTGATGCACTTCGAGAAGCTGGCCACCAACACGATGATCACAAACTTCTCCATCCATCAGGTGACCGTAACATACGACGACCGAATTGTTCTGAGGAAGATGGCTTTCGCTGAACAGATTATGGCCGATCCGAACTTCAAGAACGAAGAGACCGAAGATGCTTACGATAACTTCTACTATGGCGTGTATTCCTATGTGAAGGACCAGCTCGAAACTCCAGGCGGATTCGACGATCCTGACGGTAGCGCGAGCCTTATGGAGCAGTTCGATGGCGAACTGGCTGCATTCATGGATGCTTCCTCAGACAACTTGGCCACTGAGTCTTACTTCAAGTATGTCACTGATTTGACAACATTCCCAAAGAAAAACCGCAAAGACCTTAAGGGCAACAAGACCGAGGGCGGCTTCATGTTCCGTATGGACGGCGTAGCTGACGGTGGTGAGACCAACTGGCAGCACGGATCAGGTGCTGACTTCATCCAGCAGGCCATTCAGGGTACTTATAACAACGGTCCTGGTTCTGTAGCACTCTACAACACCAACCTGCCTGCTGGTAAATACTACTTTGCTGTTGAGACCCGTGTGGCAAACATGGACAGTAAATATGTGAAGACATACAATCTGGAAAAGGGTGTCAAACTTTTCATCGGTTCAGACTCTACTGAAAGCGTTACTATCTTAGGCGACGGTTGGAAGAAGCTGTACACTGTTAAGGAACTGAAGGAAGGCGAGACCTTTGAAGCTGGTATCTGGTGGGAAGGTCACACAGCAGGTTCTGCTTTTGAGGTAAAGAACTTCGAGTGCCGTTCATTCGGTAATGTTAAAGATGAGGCTGAGCGCAAAGCCGCTTGGACAACCTTCATTGCCCAGTACAATGCTGCAGTATCTGCACGCAATACTCTCATTGAGCTGCAGAGCGATGCCAACTATCCTTGGGAGAAGGACTCGCTGGCTCGTGCACTGACACAGTGGGATCCCTACTACGACGACATCATGGCCAAGGGCTGGGTGGATCAAGACGGCAACGACACACGCGTAGCCACCGTTGATCAGCTGACAGACTGGGCCGAGTATCAGGGCGTCGAGATGTACGATGCCGACGGCAACCTGCTGAAGTACCAGCTGGTGCGCGGCTATCAGAACGCTACCAACTATGTGAAGGCTGAGAATCAGGCCATCACCAACCTGCGCGACGAGATTGCAAAGGCTGAGCTCATACGCGACGATGACATGAACCAGGGTGGCGACAAGACCACATTCCAGGCTGCCATCGATGCCGCTAAGAACACGCTGAGCACGATTCTGACTTCTACCAGCGATGCTACTCGCGAGAAAGACGAGGCTACCGTGAACACTGCCATCGAAACACTGCAGGCTGCCGAGGAGACATTCAAGAACAGCGTTCCCACACTTATTCCTATCGTTGACATCGACTTCTCTAACAATTTCGAGCCCGTCTATACCGTCACTCCCGGTGCTGAAGGCGAGGAAGATGTTACCACGCTTACCGGCTACACCATCAAGGGTGCCGTAGGACAGATGGACTTCACCACAAGCAGCGTGACCGACAATGGCGACGGCACATTTGCAAACGACCAGACCACCTTCGCACTGGGTTGCGGTGGTGCAGAGGCCACCAACACCGACGTGCTCCGCGTGGGTAAGGGTACGGCTACGGTGAACCTGGCCGAGGCCGACATCCCCACCGACAATGACGTGCTCAGAGCAAGCTTCGACGCATGGTTCGGCGGACTCATCAACCGCAGTGTTGACGTTGAGCTGCAGAATGCTGCCGGCGAGCGCGTGGCTGGCTTCAGCTATTGCCTCTATGGCGGTACTTGCGCTTACAACGACTTCCTGAATGCCGAAGGCAAGGGTCTGAACATCGCCGGTTGCGGTAAGAGCACCGGTAAGGATGCCGATGCCAGCCTGCTCGCTGACAAGTACAAGTGGCAGTTCGACATCATCATCGACTACAAGGCCAACACCGCACAGGCCAACCTGCTCACCAGCCCCAACAAAGGTGCTGTGACAGGCGACCTCGTAGCCCTGAACACCACGCTCAGCGACAACAAGATTGCCAAGTTCGTGCTCCGCTCTAACTACGACAACACTGGTCGTCGCAGCTGGTTCGACAACCTCGTCATCTACAAGTATGCTTCTCAGGCTGAGGGCATCAACCAGTCAGTGGGCATTGCCAACGTGAATGCCAACGTGAAGAGCACAGGTGTCATCTACACGCTCTCTGGCATGCAGGTGAAGGGTGCTCCCGCTAAGGGCATCTACATCAAGGACGGCAAGAAGTTCATTGTGAAGTAA
>DFJI01000042.1:0-8307 GCA_002372235.1 Prevotella sp. UBA3675
CACAGCGAGGACATACAGATGGAATCTCTCGTCACGCCCCACGACATAGCCTCGGTGGATAGCACGATCGACTATGACAGACGTGAACCACTCCAAGCGTCTTCCTGCCTCAACGCTCATGGGGGTGCTGCAATCGGTAGGCAGCAATTGAAGGTCGGTGCCCTCCAACTTGGCAATAGCCGCCTGTTGGTTCTTTTTGTTAAGCACCAAGAGCAGATAGGTGTATTGGCTCGAATCCTGACTGATACGACTATCTTCGGCTGGTTTAGGAAGCAGCACGGATATAGGATACCACTCGTTGAACAGCGGCATCTGCGGCGCATCGCCTTTCAAGCGATCCACGACTACCGTATCGGTGTTGAGAGACATATATTCGTCCATACATCCTATGACGAGGGCATCGTCGGAAGCTATCGGGAAGATGAAAGGAGAAGCCCGGAAGGCCGACACCGCCTTGACGAACTTGTTCTGTCGCGAACCATCGAACGCCTCCATGCAGTCTTCCTCGTAAGAGTTGCCACTGATGAGCACACGTCCGTCTGACAGCAGGGCCGATGAAGGGAAGAAACGTTTCTTTTCCATGCAGCCATAGCCCTCGAAAGTGCGCGTCTCAGGATCAAAAAGCTCCACGGTGAAAGTCTGTCCTATGCCTAACGCTTTCTCATGGCCAGCAGCCAGCAGCACTTTGCCTGACGGGAGTGGTTGGCACAAGCCTTGGTCGTGGGTATAGACCATAGGCAGCACATGCCACTCGCTATTTTCGAAATACTCGGCGGTAGGTGTTGGCACGAAACCCGAAGTATGACCTCCCATGACGTATGGGATGCCATTGATGATCAACGTAAATCCTCCACTACGTGGGATGTTAAGGTCGGGCAGCCGCTCCACCTGCACCTTTTTCACGGTACAGGACATGGAGGCAGCAGCCTGTTGCTGTGCCTTTGCACCCGAGGCGAGCATCAGGAGCAACAAGATAAATAAGGTGCGCACGTACATTTCTTATTATGATGCTTTATTACCTGTAGATTTGATGATTAGGAGTCATTAGAGTCTAATTGTATGCAAAATTACTAAAAATGCGTGAGAATGCTTCGCTTATTTGAGAAAAAAGAGTAATTTTGCACGCAAAATTGAAAATAACCCCAATTAATAATGACTGCAAAAGAAATTCGCGACTCATTCAAGAAGTTTTTCGAGTCGAAAGGACATGCCATCGTGCCTTCAGCACCGATGGTGATCAAGGATGATCCGACACTTATGTTCACCAACGCCGGCATGAACCAGTGGAAAGACATTATCCTGGGCACACGCGACCCTGAGCCGCGCCGCCGTGCCGACACTCAGAAGTGCCTGCGCGTGAGCGGCAAGCACAACGACCTGGAAGAGGTAGGCCACGACACCTATCACCACACCATGTTCGAGATGCTGGGCAACTGGTCGTTTGGCGACTACTTCAAGGAGGGCGCCATCGACATGGCCTGGGAGTATCTGGTCGATGTGCTGAAGCTGAACCCCGAGGACCTGTATGTCACCGTGTTCGAGGGCTCGCCCGAGGAAAACATCCCCCGCGACGACGAGGCCGCCAAGTACTGGGCCAAGCACGTGCCTGCCGACCACATCATCAACGGCAACAAGCACGACAACTTCTGGGAGATGGGCGATACAGGTCCCTGCGGCCCTTGCTCAGAGATTCACGTTGACAGCCGCACACCCGAGCAGCGCAAGGCCAGTGGCAAGACGGGCCGCGAGCTGGTGAACCAGGACGACCCACAGGTCATCGAGATATGGAACATCGTGTTCATGCAGTTCAACCGCAAGGCCGACGGTTCACTGGAGCCCCTGTCGATGAACGTGATTGACACGGGCATGGGCTTCGAGCGACTGGTGCGCATGATGCAGGGCAAGCACTCTAACTACGACACCGACGTGTTCCAGCCCATCATCAAGGCCGAGGAGCAGATCACAGGACTGAAGTATAGGACTTTTGAGGAGGGGGAGAGCTCCGAGAACTCCGAGAGCTCCGAGGAAATCAACGTCGCCATGCGCGTATGCGCCGACCACCTGCGTGCCGTAGCCTTCTCAATTGCCGACGGCCAGCTGCCGTCGAACGCCAAGGCCGGCTACGTGATTCGTCGCATCCTGCGCCGCGCCGTGCGCTATGCCTACACGTTCCTCGGACAGAAAGAGGCTTTCCTCTACAAGCTGCTGCCCACGCTCATCGAAGAGATGGGCGATGCCTTCCCCGAACTGAAGGCCCAGCAACAGCTCATCGGAAAGGTGATGAAGGAGGAAGAAGACTCGTTCCTGCGCACACTGGACAAGGGCATCTCCATGCTCGACAAGGCAATGGAGCAGCTGCGCGGTGAAGGCAAGACCGAACTGGACGGCGTGCAGGCATTCCGCCTGTTCGATACCTACGGCTTCCCGCTCGACCTCACCGAGCTCATCTGCCGCGAGAACGGCTTCACCGTGAACGAGGAACAGTTCAACGGAGAGATGCAGAAACAGAAGGATCGCGCACGCAATGCGGCTCAGGTGGAGAACAGCGACTGGGTGGAGCTGAAGGCTGGCGAACAGCAGTTCGTGGGCTACGACTTCACCGAATATGAGACCGAGATACTGCGCTATCGCAAGGTGACACAGAAGAAGAACGAGTTCTACGAACTGGTGCTCTCAGCCACACCTTTCTATGGCGAGATGGGCGGTCAGGTAGGCGAACAGGGCGTGCTGGTATCGGAGAATGAGACCATCGAAATCATTGACACCAAGCGCGAGAACAACCAGAGCGTACACATCGTGAAGCAGCTGCCAAAGGAGCCCACGGCGCAATTCATGGCCTGCGTAGATACCGACAAGCGCGATGCCTCGGCTGCCAACCACACCGCTACTCACCTGCTCGACTATGCTCTGAAGCAGGTGCTGGGCGACCACGTGGAGCAGAAAGGCTCGTTCGTCAGCCCCGACACACTGCGCTTCGACTTCTCACACTTCGAGAAGGTGAGCGACGAGCAGCTGCGCGAGGTGGAACGCATCGTGAACGACATGATCCGTCAGGACATTCCGCTCGACGAGCATCGCGACACGCCGTTTGAAGAGGCCAAGAAGATGGGTGCCATCGCCCTGTTCGGCGAGAAGTATGGCGACAAGGTGCGCGTGGTGCGCTTCGGCCCGTCGTGCGAGTTCTGCGGCGGCATACACGCCAAGAGCACGGGTCGCATCGGCATGTTCAAGATTATCTCTGAGAGCAGTGTGGCCGCCGGCATCCGCCGCATTGAGGCCAAGACCGGCAAGGAGTGCGAGGAGCTGCTCTACAGCTTCGAGGATACGCTGAAGGCTGTGAAAGCATTCTTCAACAATGCAAAAGACTTGCAGGGCGTCATCCGCAAATATATTGAGGAGCACGACACCATGAAGAAGGAGATAGAGGCATTCCAGGCACAGGCCGTGGAGCGTGCCGCCAAGCAACTGGTGGAGAAGGCACGCGAGGTGAACGGTGTGAAGGTGGTCACGGCTGTGCTCCCCATGGAGCCTGCCGCAGCCAAGGACCTGGCCTTCAAGGTGCGTGCTGCCGTAAGCGGTTCGCTGCTTTGCGTGCTGGGCACCAGCCATCAGGACAAGCCACAGCTCACCATCATGCTGAGCGACGACCTCGTGGCCGACCACAGCCTGAATGCTGGGCAGATGGTGCGCGAGGCCGCCAAGCTCATACAAGGCGGTGGCGGCGGACAGCCCCACTTCGCCCAGGCCGGCGGCAAGAATGCCGACGGGCTGAGCGCAGCCGTTGACAAAGTGGTGGAACTGGCTAAGCTATAAAAAAAAGAATCGTGTTGCGATAGGAATCTGCCTATGCCTGTTTCGGGAACTGCTGATAAATGACAAGCCCGAACTCACGGGCCGCAGCATAGATATATTCCATAATGAGAGAGGTGGCATGCTCATAGGCAGGGCCACCTTTTTCGTTGAGCCAGAAGACGAACTCGAGGGCCATGCCAGCCTGAGTGGCCTCGGCCTGCCGCACAAGGATGGTCATGTCGCTCAGCACGCTGGGCTGCGTGGCCAGCCATTGTTCTATGTGGGTTCTGAAAAGCGTGACGTTCGACACTTTCCCCTTCGTGTCCTCAGCCTCGGCAAAGCCATTGGCCACGAGCTGCTGCTTCGCAGCTTCATCCAGGAGCTGCACCGAACGGAAGTCGAAATAGATCGTACGCGCCTGTTTGCGGCCAGGCCCCTCACGCATGCCGATCCAGTTCTGGAAAGCACCGTCGGCCAGCATCGTGGGTGGCACGGTGACGATGGTATTGTCGAAGTTGCGCACCTTCACCACGGTGAGCGAAATCTCTTCCACCGTGCCGTTGGCACCTGCCGAAGGAACCGTAATCCAGTCGCCCTTATGAAGCATGTCGTTAGAGGTAAGGCGGATGCCGGCCACCAGCCCCTTGATGGTGTCTTGAAACACCAGCATCATCACTGCCGAAGCTGCTCCCAAGCCAGCCAGCAACGTCATAGGACTCTGATTGACCAATATGCTGATAATCACAATCACGGCAATGAAAATCAGTATGATCTTCAACATGCCACAGAAAGAATAGAGGTACTGTTGCTTGGCCGTGCGCGTGTCGCCTTCCAGCAACTTCAGAGAGTCTATCATCACAATGATAGTGCGCACCATCATGACGGTGATATAAATGGCCGTCAGGCGAGCCAATATCTCACGCACGAAAGGAAACTCATAGAAAGTCAGCGGAAGAAGTTGCCAGATGACGATGGCTGGCACGATGTTGGAGGCCGAACGCAGCACTTCGTCATTCAGCAGCACATCGTCCCAAGCCGACGACGTGCGCGACGTAAGTTTATGAATAAGCGGAATGAATCGCCGGCAGACGTACCCGGAAAGGCTGGCCAAGACGATGGCCAAGACGACCAATACAAAATGACGAATATATGGGACTAACTCACCTGTCAATCCGCAGAGACTAATCAGTTCTTCTACATAAATCTTTATATTTTCCATCAATCACGGTATTTTTCTTATTGACACATTAATGCACAAACACGGTCTTGAAAAGCGCGTGCCTCTCTACTGCTCAACACGCCCTGATTGATCATGGCAAAACACAGCTCATGTCCATTGGCTGCTGTAGCATAGCCTGCCAATGAGATGATGCCTGTCAGGGTGCCGGTCTTTGCCTTCACATTTCCGGCGGCTGCCGTATCCTTCATGCGCTTCTTCAATGTCCCGTCCTCACCCGCCACGGGCAACGAGGGCAACAAATGAGCATAGATGCGAGGCTCATGCCACGCATAGCGCAAGAGCATGGTGAGCAGTTCGGGCGACACATAATTATAAAGAGACAGGCCACTACCGTCGGCAAAACGATAGCGACCGCTATCCAAGCCTAAACGATTCACAAGCTGTTTTTCCATCGCACGGGCATGGGCGGCACGTGCCGGTCGGTGGCCGAAACTGGCAGCCAACTGATAGTACAGGCACTCGGCATACAGGTTGTCGCTGTCTTTCATCATGTCTAACAGGAGCTGATCGATGCTGTGCTGGCAACTGCTCAGGAGGACGGCATCGAGTGGAGGGTGCTCCTCAAACGTGGTCACGCTGTCGAGAACGACTCCGCCCTCAGTCAGAGCAAGGGTCATGCGCTCCAGAAAGACATCCTTGCCCCCCACCAAGAGCGGCTTCAACATCGGATTGTCATCGTCCCAGCACCAGCCTTCGCCCCACTCCAAATTGTCTTTCATGGAGCAATCGGTCACAATAGAGCCGCGAAGGGTATCTACACCCAGTTGCCGCACACGGTCAACGAAGTCACGAAGGTCGTTCATGTCGAACATGGGATCCATGCCTCCCACGACGAACAGGCTCCCCGAAAGCGTATGGTTCACGACTTCACCCGTGTAGTAGAGGCGTGTCTTCAGCTGATAGTCACCGCCCAGTTGGTTCAGCGCCGTAATGGCCGTCACCAACTTCATGGTAGATGCCGGACGCATGGTCTGCCTGTGCTGATACTGATAGACGGCTGAGTCGGCAGTCAGGTCATAGACCATCAAGCCCAGCTGTGAGGTTTCCAACAGCGGATCGCTGCCAATAAGGGAGTCGAGCTGCGACTGCATGGACTGCGGCCAAGGCTGCTCATCGGCAGAAACACTTATCTCCTGCGCCTCGAGAGTCGCAGTCAGACAAAAGAAAAATAAAATAGTGGCAATCTTCTTCATTCTTTTGCAAAGATAGTAAAGAGTTAGGAGTTTTTTGCACCTACTCTCGTACAAAAAAAGTTAAACGGTACAAATAAACTACTCACTCCACACTTCTAACTCCTAACTCTTTAGTACCTTTGCAGCGTTAAACACTAAAACACATGGTCTATAAATACGACTTTCTGATTATTGGAGCCGGTGTGGCCGGCATGAGTTATGCCCTGAAAGTGGCACGTGCAAAGAAAGGCACGATATGCATCATCTGCAAGACAAATCTTGACGAGGCGAACACCTCATTTGCACAAGGCGGCGTAGCCTCGGTAACGAATCTGGCCGTCGATAATTTCGAGAAACATATTGAGGACACCATGATTGCAGGCGACTACATCTCTGATCGCGCTGCAGTGGAACAGGTGGTGCGCAAAGCGCCGGAACAGATAAAGGAGCTGGTGCAGTGGGGAGTCAACTTCGACCGCAAGGACGATGGCACTTTCGACCTGCATCGCGAAGGCGGCCACTCTGAGTTCCGCATTCTTCACCATGCCGACGATACGGGCGCCGAGATTCAGCGTGGACTGATGGCTGCTGTGCGCGCCTGTCCCGATATCACTGTGAAGGAGAATCACTTCGCTATGGAAATCATCACTCAGCACCACATGGGCGTGCGCGTCACTCGCCGCTCCCCTCACATCAAGTGCTACGGTGCATACGTGCTGAATCCCGAAGAAACAGTTGACACCTATCTGGCCAAGGTCACACTGATGTGTACGGGAGGTTGCGGAGCCGTCTATCAGGCAACGACCAATCCTGTCATTGCCACGGGCGACGGCGAGGCGATGGTCTATCGCGCCAAGGGAACGGTTCAGGACATGGAGTTCGTGCAGTTCCACCCCACGGCGCTCTATTCGCCCGGAGAAACGCATCCGGCCTTCCTCATCACCGAGGCAATGCGCGGCTATGGCGGCATTCTGCGCCTGCCCAATGGCGAGTCGTTCATGGAGAAATATGACGAGCGGCTCTCTCTGGCACCACGCGACATCGTGGCCCGTGCCATCGATAAGGAGATGAAGATTCACGGATTAGACCACGTCTGCCTGGACGTGACTCACAAGAATGCCGAAGAGACTCGTCGCCACTTCCCCAACATCTACCACAAGTGCCTGTCAATGGGCATTGACATCACTACCGACTACATCCCCGTTCGTCCTGCAGCCCACTATATGTGCGGCGGCATCAAGGTCGATCTGAACGGACAGTCGTCTATCGAGCGGCTCTATGCCATCGGTGAATGTTCATGCACTGGTCTGCATGGCGGCAACCGTCTGGCCTCTAATTCGCTCATCGAGGCGGTGGTCTATGCCGATGCAGCCGCCAAGCACTCCTTAGAGCATGTTGACCTCTATGAGTTCAACGACAAGGTTCCCGAATGGAACGATGAGGGTACCATGACCAATGAGGAGAAGATTCTGATTACACAGAGCGTGAAGGAGGTGAACCAGATTATGTCGAACTACGTGGGCATTGTGCGAAGCGACCTGCGCCTGCACCGCGCCTGGGACCGTCTGGACATGCTCTACGAAGAGACCGAGAATCTCTTCAAGCGCGTGAAAGCCTCAAGAGACATTTGCGAGCTCCGCAACATGATCAACGTGGGCTACCTCATCACCCGTTTTGCCATTGAGCGCAAGGAGAGCCGGGGCCTACACTTCACCACCGACTATCCTGTACACGCTTACGACAAGTAAACATGCTTACGATAACACATCCGATGCATTAAATAATATGTAGTCAAAATGAAAAGAAAAACGAATCAAAGCATAAGTTAAATACTGAAGTTTCCCATCCCAACAATGAACGTTAATTTATTTTTGTCAAGAATTAGAGAATAAGAGATTTTAAAAAAAAAACTGTATTTAGAATTATTGGGAATTACCCGTCGCAAGCGACTCGAACTATGCAGACTGAAACGGAAATGGCTTGCCATTTCTTCTCAAATTCCCAATAATTCAAATAAACTACTAAAAGAAAATTCTCTAATTCACTAATTCTTGATAAATATAAATACAATGAAACTTTAGTCCGATGCGTTTAACAAGCCGT
>DFJI01000042.1:8379-14984 GCA_002372235.1 Prevotella sp. UBA3675
GTCCGATGCGTTTAACAAGCCGTTAGATGCATCGGACGTTTTCGTGTGTTGACCGTTACAGGATAAGTGATGCTATCTCGTGAGCGAGAACTTCAGGGAAATGCCGAAGTCTTGCGTAGTGGTGGGATAGCTGCTGGCAGAAAGCAGGGGTGTATTGGTCTGCCGCTCATAGTAAGCACTCATGCTGAGATAGCGAGAGAGCGTGTATTCAGCTGAGAGCGAAATCTTGAGGGCCGAGTTACCACTACTGGCCGAAGAAACGCCCGTGGCAATGTCGCGCGTGATGGCCGCCTGATTGCGGAACGATATGTCGATGCGCGTGTTCAGGTCGTGGTTCACCCCACCCTTCTTCGAAGAACTGCTGCTCTGCTGTGTCCGCGAGTTGTTACGGTCGTCATTGGCATTCTTTCCCTTATTCCTACTGCCTTTCACCTTGCGGCTCTTCACCCCTGAGCCAAAGATGTTCAGGTTCGCAATCTTATAGGCCATGCCTATCACCCAGTCCTTCGACAATGCCTCGTTTATCTGCACACTTGTCATGGAGAGGTTCAACACACGTGTGGTCTTATACTCCACCTTGAACGTCATGTTGTTATGCAACGTCACATCGATGCCGAGAAGAGGTGAGAATGCCTCATTGATGCTGACCGTAGGCACATTATAGATGGAGCTGGGCGTGTAGCTGCCGTCGCTGGCCTTCACAAAGCCGAGGTCACCCATATATTCCAACCATGAGCTGTAAGAGTTATAGGCTCCGATGCTGAACATCGACTTATAAGCATGGTTGACGTTCACGCTCTTGAAGATATTGCTAAACAGCGAGAGCTTGGAAAGTCCGCTATAACGAATCGTCCAGTTGGGCAGCAGTCGGGTGAGTGCCGGGAAGATGTCAAGTGCCGAGCTACTGCCAGCCGTATAGGTGCTGAGGAAGGCCGGGATGAGCACGTCGCCCGAATAAGGATTGACCCCTCCCACAGTGACAGGCGTGCCGTCAGCATTCAGCACATTGGGCCTTGCGCCATGATACTGTGCCTGTACCCGTCCGTGGAACTCGGCAGCCGCAGCGCGGAAACGATCGAACGAAGCCGAATGATAGCCGTTAGAGGCATTGCCCATGCCCTCGAAGGCACTGCGGATAGAGATGGTGGTCATGTTGAACGAGCCATTCAGCGTGGTGGGCGAGCCTGCATACATGAACTGCACGCTCTTCGACCGCGTCATGGTGCGCGATGCCGTGAGGTCAATCTTCAAGTCGCGTACCGGTTCAAGCGTAGCCTTCAGTTGCAGGTCCTCAGTCTGCGAACTGGATGACGGGGTGGCCACGCTGTCGTTGCAAAGCAGCCATCCGTTCTCTTTGGCTTTGTCCAAATAGCTGTCGTCCACGAATCCAAAGGCGAATCCCAATCCAGGTGCCATCGGACCTCCGCCCGTGCGCTGTCCGAATATATCGCCCACGTCGGGCACGAAGCCTGGTAGTGTCATGGAACGCTGCTTGCGATAAGACAGACTGGCCGTGCGCACCATCATGAGCAGTCGAGCTGTATATTGTGCCGGTTGATACCACCACTGTTCCTCCAGCGGTTGTTTCGGCATCACACTCAGCTTCACAGCCACGCTGTCGCCAGTAGGCTTGAGCAGGATGGTGTTGTCATCCACCACCTTAAAGCGCACCTTATAGGGTCTTCCCTCTTTTGTCTTGGCGGTCACAATGAGCCGCTTCGACTTTTTTCCGTGCGTCACCTTGACGGTCGTATCGGGCAGCAGCACTACTTCGCGCTGATAAGTATTCTTATTCTTAGGCAGCACCTTTTGCTCTTTCAGGTCATCCTTTTGAGCATCATTTCCCTTGGCATCCTTCTTGTCTTTGCCAGGCTTCACGCTCTTCTGCGGCGTTTTCTTTTTCTGTGCAGGCTGCTTTTTGAATCGCTCGTTGGTCTTCTTCAGGAAAGGCACATGATTATAGAGCGTTTCGAAGTTGATCGATCCGTTGACGTTCAGATTACTGTTGTTCGAGATGGTATTGCCCAGCGAGCCTCCGTTTTCCAACTGTGCTCCGCGCAACCACGAATAACTTGAATTATAGGATGCATCGGCTTTCACCCAATCGAAGATGGGCAGTTTGTCGATAGGCAGCTGATAGCTGGCCGTAAACGTCTGATGGAAGTCGAGCGGACGGCCCAGGTTCTTGATGCTCGTCCACACCGAATCTTTCCATGCCGAATAGCGATCGGGATAAAGGTCTTTGTTGATGGGAGTGTAGGGTTCCTCCACCTCAGCATGGGTGGCCGACTGGAAGTTCATGTGCAGGTTCTTCGTGAGGTCCCAGCGTATCTGGAATTCCCTGTTGAACAAGAACTGTTCGTTGAACTCCAATGGCAGATTGGGGTTCACCGTATTCTCCAAGTCGCGCTCCTGTCTTTCCGAATAGACTCGGCTCAACTCTCCGCCAAAGGCAATGGTCTGTGGCAAATAGTTCAGTCCGAGCGCCTTGGGGAAATTGGCCCACTTCGACTTGCTCTTCAGGTTCTTGAAAGGCTCCCACGTCTTATACACGGGTGAGTAGTTGTAGTTCAGCGAACCGCGCCACTGATCTTCCTTGTCCCAAGCGGTCGTCTTGCCACTACTGTTACGGTGCGAATGGCTGTAGGTCACGGAGAAGTTGGCAGGATCGTAAGGCATGGGATGACGCTTGTTCTTGATACCCACACGCGCATTCGACACAGAGAAGTTCCTGGACACGTTCTTCGTCACGGCAATGCTCTCGATAGAGTCGCGTTCGCGATCATCGGCAGCGGCATCGAGCGATTCTTTCAGACGCATGTCGGTATCGAGCGGATTATAGCGCGGACTGATGATCTCCTTCGTGTAAGAGAAATAGACGGGTACGGTTACTTTGGCTTTCTCGGGGAAGAATTTGCCCAGTTCCACGTTGGCCGTCACCGAGTATGCTTTCTCCGTATCGGTGCTGCGCTGCATCACGCCCTGCTCCAGTCCGCCAAAGCCGTCGGAAATGTAACGCCCAGTGAGGTTGACCGTACCGAAGTCCGACAGTTGCACGTTCATGGTGCCCGATGCGGCCCAACCGCCCTTATTGTTGGAGTCGCTCAGTCGCAGCTCGTTCACCCACACCTCGCCCGACTTCAGTCCGCTGGTCAGGTTGCGCACACCGATAATCATGGTCTTCACCTCGCCCAGCGACGGGTTGCCCATGATGCTCACGCGGTTGTTGGGCTTGTCGGGATCGTAGTCGGAGAAGAGTTGGGTAAAAGTAGCACCAGCCGTGGAGCGGGCTTTGTTGCGGGCGCGTTTCAGATTGGTGAACACGGTGAGGTCTATGTCGAGCATGTTCTCCTGCGGCCACACCAGCGGACGGTCGGAAGGCACATTCCAGCGATAGGTACCGGCTGGCGTAAGCTTCAGGGGGATGAGATACTCGTAGTAGTTGTTCTTATAGTCGCTGCCCAGACGAATGAACACAGCCAGCTGATTGTCCTCCAGCTGCGTGCTGTTAGGCACAAGGTGGTTGGCATGCACAAACATCTGTATGTGCTTGTACTGGCGCAGGTCGAGGTTGGTGGTCTTATAGACAGCCTTCGATTCGTTCTGGCTCAGGTTCTTCACTGTGAGGCAGAGAGCCTGCTCGTTGTTCTCAGTCAGCTGCGGCTGATTGGGATCAGTGGCACGGTTGATGCCCGGAGGCAATACGTAGGCCACGGGGGTACGCTCGGTATTCTCCTCCACGTTGACGGCGCTCATCTCCAGCTGCCCGGTCTCTGCCCCAGCCGATGTCTGCAGACTCTTCTTGTACTGTCGCCACTCGCCACGCACCAAGTCGAGCGCTCCGAATCGTAGCACGATATCCTCCTCGAAGCCTGTGAGGAACATGCGCATGAAGCGAATGCTGGTGAAATCGCTGATGCCGCCTTTCTTCTCCTGCGGTGCCGACAGCGGGATGCGGTACTGATACCAGCGCACGGTCTGCTGCTCTCCATTGCGCAGCTTCACATTGTAGTCGCGGTGATCTACAATATAGGAATCCTCGCGCTTGTTGCCGTTGTTATAAGCCTGAATATCGTCGTCGCTGATGGGAATACGGTACTGATAGTAGCGCTCATATTCGTTGAGGGTGAAGTCCTGATTGATGTCCTCCACGTCGGGGCCTGTCTTGTAACTGGTGTCGTAGCCCTCGGTCTGGTTGTCGGATGCAGGCGAGTTGCCCTGCGGATTGTTGATGCGCTTGTAGCGCTCCATGATGGTGCGGCGCTCATTGTCGTAGTCACTGCCACGGAAGTAGTGATAGTTGTCGCCTGCAGGGTCGTTGCGCCAAGCCTGAAGCACGCTGTCGTTGGTCACGATGCTGCCGATGGAGTCGAGCCATTCCTTGTAAGCTCCGTATGTGCGTTCCTCCTCATCGTTCAGTCCGTTGAGGCCCACGTCCTGTAAGAGGCGCGAACCGCTCGTCGTGGCGAAGGCGTATGTCTGTGTGGCCTGCGTGGGAATCTTACCCCACTGCGTAGTGGTGAACGACTGGGAGCCATCGACGGGCATGCCGCTCTCATAGAACTTCTTGCCGTCGCGCAGCACATCCTCGCACACCTCGCCCAGGTTGATATACAGGTCGCCCGAACGCTTCGCAGCCGTTCCGTTTGCGCGCGTATATATATAAGGATCGAGCAGCCAGAACTCTATATACTCAATGTTGGCCTGTTCAAAGTCGGTGGTCTCCAGTCGGCGCATCATGCCGCCCCACTGCTGTGCAGGGTTCTTCAGCGTACCGTCGGCATTGAACTTAGTGGTCAGGTTGTAAGGGCCACGCTCCTTGGGATAGTAGGCCAGGTTGAGCACGGGCAGCGTTGAGGTGGCACCGTTGTAGCTCGACTGGTCGCGGTTGGGATAGAGCTCCTTCACATAGACCTCGCGCACGTAGTGGTTCGAAAGCTGGTTCAGGTCGCTCTTGATGTGGGCAGGCGTGAGGCTCGACGAGTGACGGGTGAAGATGGGATCGACGGTGTACCATGAGAGCAGCGAACGCCCATAGCCACTGGCAACGGAGGTCTTGTCGTTGCTATTGTCGAACATCGACGGCACGCTCGACAGCACCCAAGCCTTCGGATCCGACACGTCAAGCAGGTTCTTCGTATTCTCAAAGTCGTCTATATAGGATGCGTTGTCCTGCGTGCCTCTCGACTTATGTGCAATGAGCTGCGCAAACTCGCCCGTAAAGTTAATCTGCGAGGGCTGGGTTACGTTTAGGAACGGTATGTAGTTGAGCACCTTCGTAAGCCACTGCGACTCCTGTTTCCAGTTCATGCTGAGACCCCAGATGGTGTTGTTCAGCGGTTCTTCGCCCATTGCCACCTTCGTGGTGAGTGCCTGTTCCTGCAAGTGCTGCACCGTTCCGGCCAGGGTGAAGTTCTTACTGAAGGCATATTCCCAGTTCACGCCGAACATGGTCTTGCGCTGCATGCCGAAGTCGGTATTGTCCTCCAAGCTCACGTTCACGCTCGTTCCGGCATCGATGATGCTCTGGTTCAGGATGGTCACCTCGCCGGCGGCATAGTCCACCGAGTAGTCGCTACCCTCCTGCAGGGTCACGCCTCCGGCAGTAACAATCACCGAACCTTGCGGCACGTTGTAGGCACCGAGCGATATGACGTTGGCACTTGTTCCCTTGAACTGTCCGGCCATGATGAACTTGTTCTTCTCGGCATTCTGCTTGGCATACGTCTTGGTGGAGTCGTAGAGCGCATCGAAGCAGTACTTGTCGGCCAGCTGCTCCATTCCTTTCGACTTCAGATAGTTGCGCAGATAGTTGCCGAACGGCTCAGCCGATGGCAGGAACACGCGGCCATTGCTCACGGTGTAGCCCTCCACGAAGTCGAACTGTCCGTTGGCATGTGGCTTCAGGTTGCGGTCCAGCCGGTCCAGTCCCATCACTCGCAGCAGCGGACTGCTCTTCAGCTTTTCCTCAGGCAGATAAGTCAGGTAGGTGCCTGTGGTGTCGCTCTGGTACTTGATGTCGAGCTTGAAATCCTCCTTTTCCACGTTCGTGGCCAGATAGTACACGTTCTTCATCATCAGCCGCCAGTTGCCCTGTGTGGGACTGCTCTGTGTGTTCTTCAGTGCCTTCACGAAGAGCACCTTGTCAGTCTGCGTCTGGTCGCTGGAGAACTCACCCACCTGATAGGTCTGTCCGTTGTAAGTATATTCAAAGGCTACGGCCAACACCTGGTCGGTCTGTAGTCCGGTCTTCAGCGAGATATAGCCCAGCGACGAGTTCACGGTATATTCGCTTGAGGTGAGCAGTCGGGCCGAAGCCAGCTTCTCATAGTCGCTGCCGCCCACCAGGGCGGGCATGCCTTCGAGCGTAGTGGTCACGATGTCTATGCTGCGCGAGGCCGAGTCTATGGCGTTAATCAGGGTCTGATACTCAGTATTGGCCTGATTGCTGGGAATGGCCTGCTCCGTAGCACCCCATATACTGTTGCTGATATATTGTCCCTCGCCCAAGTCGGTGAAGGCCACGATGTTGCGCGAGTTCGCCGTGTTGCCCGTCTTGTTGGTCACCCACACCTCCACACGGTTAATCTTCACGCCGGTGGTCA
>DFJI01000042.1:15103-27261 GCA_002372235.1 Prevotella sp. UBA3675
CGGTTCTCCTCATAGTCGGCCACATTCAGTTCGAAGGGTGTGGTCTGCTTGCCGCCCTTACTCTGCACGCTCTTCGAGGTGGAGTTCTTCTGCGAGAGCACCGTCTGCAGCTTCAGACGGCCAAACTGGAAGTCGGTGCGGATGCCGAACAGGCTCGATGCGCCCGTCACCAGCGAGTTGTTGGAGGGGAAGGTCACGTTGCCGGCCTCCACCAGTTTGATGATTTCGTCTTCCTTGCCTTCATACTTCAGTTTGAGGTTCTTCGTATCGAAGTCGAACGTGGCATCGGTGTTGTAGTTCAGGTTCATGTTGATCTTGTCTCCCACCTTACCATTCACGCTCAGGTTGATCTTCATGTCGAAGTCGAAGGCCGTGGTCTTCCGGTTACGGGCCGGCAGACTGGGGTTATCTACGCTCTTAAGCGTTGCGCCCACCTTCAGCTCAGCCGTTCCCTGTGTCTTCACGCGCACGCCGCCCGGACCGAATATCTTCTCTGCCGGTCCCAGGTCGAAGTGCATGTCGGTGAAGTCGAACTTCTGCTTGCCCTTGGCAGCATTGTTCTCGGCATCCTTCTTGCGGAAGAACTGCTGACGGGCGCGCTGCTCGCTCCACTCCAGATACTCGTCGGGTGTCATCACGAACGGGGCATTCAGATAGCTGTCGCCCATCTTTGACCCAAAGAAATACAGGTTGAGCGAGTCGTTATACACGGGCTCCAGCTTCACGTTCTCCGGCATTTTCAGGTCGAGTGCGCTCGAGTCCATATCCTCGGTCAGCACGGGTGCCGTGCGCTGTATGCGCCATCGCGAATGCACCAGCGAGTCGGGGATGGTCTCATCCTCGACTGCGACGTTCTTGGGCTGTGCTTTCGGTACAGGCCTTTTCGGTCGTGTATTGTCGTCTTGCGGGGTCACGGCAAGTGCCGTGATGGCCAGCAAGGCGCACAAAATATAGGCTATTCGCTTCAACTTTTTCTATATCAAGGTATGCGTGAAAACACGCTACACTTCTTCAATAACGTAAAACAACCCCCGATTATTGCTTTACAACAATCAAATAGCCCATTGATTTCCTATACCTTCATCAAAAATGAATGATTGGAGTCAAGAATTCGGCGTATGGTTCAAATTGCAGGATAAAATTGCCTAGTAGGTATTCATAACCATCATTCCATCATCAACAAATAATTATTCCATCATCATCGAATAATCATTTCATGATGACGGAATAATCAATACGCTTAGGTTGACTCGGACAAGAAGCTATTTCCTGTAGGTCGGTGAACCTCCTTTCATCCGCTACCATCCTGTATGAAAGCATTGTACTACTTTCATTGAAGGTCTGGGGCAGATGGGGCTTCCCGTGTCAATAGTTCGCCGTTATCCACTCGATAATCCTGAGGAAAAAGGTAAGGCCTGATACCTCATGGTTGGTGATGCCGATTTCCTTGGTCACTTCGGAGCTGTACTTATCGACATACTCTTGTGTCTTGACACCATGATCTTTGAGGAACTTGCTCATGACATAGAAGTTCTCCACCGGAACCACATCGTCATCGGTATCGTGGAAGAGCATGACGTCGAAGTCGCTGCGGGGTGTCCAGCCGCTGGTGAGGGCATCCGCGCTAAAGGCGGCCTTGAAGCGTCGCGAAAGTGGGCTGCTGTTGTCGAGCACGGCTGCGGTGCAGATGTCAGCCGTCTTCTTGGTCTTGATGAGTTCCAAGTCGAGGGCCATGCGCTTGTTCTTTTTGCTGAGAAACCACTCGTCGAAGTGGCTGGCCACGGGATCCTTTAGGTAGTCGTGTATATCGTATCCGAGGCGGAAGAAGTGGTTATAAGCATAGAGCAGATTGCAGACGGTGCTGGGCATCTCGGTGTCGCCGTTGGCGATGGCATCGTACATCGAGTTGATGTCGTAAGGTCCGGCGCCGGCGAAGGCGCGTTTGACCTTTATTTCGGAATGACGTTCAGAGATTTCGCGCAACACGGCCATCGTTGTCTGTCCGCCCTCCGAATAGCCTGCGATGACGAAATCGTTGCCTTTCTTCACCTTCAGGTCATCTATCAGCCGCTTGGCAGCGAGGTAGGCATCGAGCGAATTGCGGCCGTTGATTCGTGAGATACAGTAGGCCTGCGGCTCTTTCTCCGTTATGCCGAAGCCGTAGTAGTCGGGGGCGACGATGATGAAATCCGTGAAGGCTGCTCCCGTCGGGAACTCGACGGCTCCACGTGAAGGTGCCTGCGTGGTGGCGTAGATAGTGAAATGGTTGAAGAGCAGGATGCCGTTGAAGGGTTTGTCCTCGCTCAGCAGCGACTTGTCAACCGTGATGGTTCCGCTGAGTGTGCAGGGATTGCCGTAGGGGTCTATGGATGGGTAGTTGAACACGTAGTTCATATAGTCAGGAAAGAGTTCCACAGGAATACTGTCGGTGACGCAGGCACGTGGGAGGGTGGACTTCGCCATCCAGTCCTGAATCAAATCGCTCTTATTGCTTCCAGCCCTTTTTAGCGAGCCAGAATGGGATGCGTTGCTGAAAGCGACGCTACCCTGCGTGCAATTCATATCAATCTGACCAATATCGACAAAGTCGCTGTGATCCCCATCACTGCGCGTAGAAGCCAACTCGATGCTCGTGCCCGTATTCGGGTCTTTCAGGGTAACATGCCCTTTGTCTGTCATCTGCCATGTGAACGGGGCATCCTTAGGACCACCGTAAATCTCAAGCGGCTCGTTGAATTCATCGTCGAACACGGCCAGCGCGACGTAGCCCGTGTGGTCGGCTTTGGCCTCCATTGCAATCAGGGCATGGTTGAAGGGCTTACCGTCCTCGGTCACGTCCTCATAGTCGAACTCCTCGTACCACAGACCGATGAGGCTCTCTTCGCTCTCCTCCTGTTGGCTGGGGATTACAGGGGCATCAGAATCTTTGCAAGCGCCCATGCCTAACATGAGCACTGCAGCTGCAAACATTGCAAGGATTATTTGTTTCATAAAAACAATTATTTGGGTTGTCGATAATAACTTTTGGACACTAGTGTCTCTTAATATATGTTAATCATATTTGAAGTCCAGATAGAGTTGCCCATCATCAGGCTTGATGGTCTCTTTGAGCGGCTTGAGCAGGTCATGGTAAATAAGCGGACAGGCGGTTTTCAACACTACGTAGCGACAATCATATTCCACAATGGTCCGCATCTATAAAATGCGAGCCCAATTTGTGTGATCTATTATTGCTTGACCTGTCAAGGCATATAGTAGTTGGTCAGGAAATAAGTCCTCTCCCAATCCACAATCTTTAGCTCTGACTCCTTGGCTTGATGGATGTCATGCTCGTCAAGTACCATCACCTGCTTGTCCTTCAGGCCGTAAAGTGGCCACTCCTTGGCCTTACCATCAGGAGAAAGATCCGCGCTGAGCGACGGATTGCCGGTCTTGGCGAACTGTACCCACATCTTGCGCACAGTCTTGCAGAAAGTTTCGTCGTATGCTCTTCCCGTGAATTCTTTGAGTTCAGGATGGGCAAATACCACCGATAGTTCTGAGGCATGTCCGGCTTTTATCAATGGCTGGGAGGATTCAACCCTGTAGTAGTAGGTGTACGATTTGCCGCCAGCCTTGGTTTGTTCCTCCGACAGTCTGATTTGAGGAGCGATAAACATAATCTGGCTGAAAAGGCAAACGGTAGCATCGTAGCTTTCTCCCTGGATGTCGTTGAGGTAGCTCTCCACCAGCGCTTTCTCTTTGTCCGTCAACTGGGCGAGTTTCTCAGCCGTGCGCCCTTTGGCCCACTCATTCCAAGCATCCACTCCGAGGGCACCCAGAAAGGTGTTCATCTCATCTTTGTTACAGCCCTGAAGGAACTCAATGTCCTTCGCTGCTCCGTTGGCGTATGCCTCCCATGGGTTCAGCGGCAGGTATTTTCCGTCTCTCTCCGGCATCGTGCGTATGCCAAGTACTTGATAAAGCCCGTACATCTGTGCCCACGTGTCCGCAAACTTCTCTGCGCTGACTTTCAGCAGGTCGGCGACGGTCTTGCAGCCAAGTGCCTTCATCACCTCATTCGTACATGCGATAGCCTGCTCAGGGCTCCTCATCTGGGCGGGAGCACCGCTCTGGGCAATGACGCGCTTGAAATACTGATGGGAGCCTTTGATCAGCGAAAGCAGGGTACAGCTTGCAGCACCAGCGGATTCACCCCAGATGGTCACGTTGTCGGGGTCGCCACCAAAACCTACAATATTCTCGTGAACCCACTTCAAAGCCATCAACTGATCCAAGAGTCCCAAATTCTGGGCGTCAGGATAGTCCTTGCCGTCAGGCAGGTGCGACAGGTGAAAGAAGCCGAGGAAACTGACTCTATAAGAGATGGTCACGACAATGACTTCCGGGTTCTCCTGGATGAATTTGTGGCAATCATACTGCGGGTCAGTCGTTCCGCCTACATCGAAAGCGCCACCATAAATCCACACGATGACTGGCTTTTTCTTTGCTGCATCGTCAGCATGCCAGATGTTCAGGTACAGGCAATCCTCGCCCGTACCATATTCAGCAGCGGGATCTCCCGACGCCTGAACAGGGGCTTTCCCATAATAATAAGCCTCATATATGCCATCGTCAGGCGTAACATCTACTGGAGCTTTCCAGCGCAGATTCCCGACTGGCTGCTGACCTACAAACGGAATGCCTTTATAGGAAATGATGTTCTCCGCCTTTTTGCCGACGAAGGTTCCATTAATACATTTGACAGCCAACGACTGGTCGTATATACCGTCAATAATCTTTTGATTCTCTACGTATTGTTCCATATAAAAATCTCATCATTTAAAGCATATAATACTTGGTTAGGAAATAGGTCCTCTCCCAATCCACTATCTTTACTTCGGATTCCTTTGCCGGATGGATGTCGAACTCATCGAGCACCATTACCTGCTGGTTCTCCAGATCGTAGAGCGGCCATTCTTTTGCCTTACCGTCAGGAGAAAGGTCCGCACTGAGCGAAGGATTGCCGGTCTTGGCGAACCGCACCCACATCTTGCGCATGGTCTTGCAGAAGGTTTCGTCGAATGCCCTTCCCGTGTCGGCGGTCATCTCAGGATGATTGAATACAACCGAAAGTTCGATGGCATGTCCGCATTTCATGATTGGATCGGGCGACTCCGGCGTAAAGTAATAGGTGTAGCATTTGCCACCGCCCTTGGTCTGCTCTTCCGAAATCCTGATGGTCGGCGCAATAAACCAGCTCTGGCTGAACACGCGGCTGTCAGGCTCGTAATAGTCGCCCTTCACATCTTTCATATAGCTCTCCACCAGCGCTTTCTCATCAGCAGGCAACTGGGCAAACTTCTCCTGCTTGCGCTCGGTAATAAACTTATCCCAGCCTTCCTTTCCGAAACTGGAAACGAAGAAGTCCATTTCATCCTTGTTACAACCCACAAGAATTTCGATATCCTTCGCTGCACCATTGGCGTATGCCTCAAATGTATCTGTGGGTAGAATCTTTCCATCCCTTTCGGGCACTTGATGTACAAAGAGTACTGAAGAAGCTTCCAAGAGCTTGCCGCCATCTACCTTCAAGAGGTCAGCAACGGTTTTGCAGCCGAGCACTTCCATCAGTTTATTGGTACATGCGATACCCTCTTCTGGGGTTCTCGTCTGGTTCACGGAACCGCTCTCAGCAATCAACCGCTTGAAATACTGATGGGAGCCTTCGATCAGTGGTAGCAAGGTGCAGCTTGCGGCACCAGCGGATTCACCCCAGATGGTCACGTTGTCGGGGTCGCCACCGAAGCCTGCGATGTTCTCATGTACCCACTTCAGTGCCTTGAGTTGATCCAAGAGCCCCAGGTTCTGTGAGTCAGTGTAATCCTTACCATCCGACAGGTGGGACAGATGCAGGAAGCCCATAAAGGCGAGTCTGTAAGCAATGGTAACAACGACGACATCCGGATTCTCCTTCACGAAATTGATGCAATCAAACATCGGGTCGATGGTGCCGCCTGACTCAAAGGCACCGCCGTGAATCCATACCATGACAGACTTCTTCGCAGATGCCTCGTCCGACTTAAATACATTCAGATACAGGCAGTCTTCATCCTGATAGTATATTGAACCTACTTCAAACCCCGGATTGCCGTAGGCGCTCTTCGCATTGTAATAGGCCTCATATACACCATTATCCGGAATAACATCCACTGGGGCCTTCCAACGCAGCTCCCCGACGGGTTGCTTACCGACATACGGAATGCCTCTGAAGACAGTGATATTCTCCGTCTTTCTGCCGACGAATGTACCGTTGATACACTTCACGGCCAGCGACTGGTCATAACTACCATCGGTAATCGGCTTGTTCTCGCCGCCGTACATCTCTTTCAGTTTCTCTCTAATCTCATGTAGTTCCATCATCTTTTCCGCTTTTAGTTATTGGATATGACTCACGGGGCTGCCCCCGTGAGTCATATATACTATTTTGCCATATAGGTTGCAATACGCTTAGCCACGTTCTCCTTGAGGTTGCTGTAGAAGAACGAGTAGTCGTTTTCGTGGAAGCTGGCCGGTCCGAAGAAATCTTTCCCTTCGGTGACGGGAGCTGTTGTGTTAGTCACGATGACGCCGCGAGCGAGGTTTATCTGTGCGTCAACGCCGAGGTCGACGAACTCACGTTCGCCTGTTTCTTTGTTATGCACGAGCGAACCCTTGTTCTCGCTGGCGGATGCGTAGGTTTCGTCGAGCTTCCAGTTCAGCGGGTTGATGCTCATAGCACCCGGCAGCACCACGACGTTCCTGGCGTTCTCCTCTATGTTCTTGGGGCCCTCGGTGTTATAGCTGATGATGACACCCGTGTCGCTCTCGCCTGTCGCGAACTTCAGGTATGGATATTGCTCGAGATCGTCTTTCGTGATGGAGAAGCCAATGGGATAGGCGGCTACCATGCGCTTATAATAGTCCTGATGTTCCTTGAAATAGTTTTTCAACACATACTTGACCATGGCCGAACCCTGGCTGTGGCCCGCAATGATGAACGGCCGACCGTTGTTGCAGTTCTCAAAGTAGTAGTCGAGTGCGGCTTTGATGTCAGTATAGGATAAACCTGCAAGTGCTGGCTCAATACTTCCGTATTTCTTTGAAACTTCTCCAGCATACTTCATGCCAACCTGACGGTAGTATGGTGCAAACACGTTGCAAGACTCGTCAAATACGGTTGCATTCGTCTCATATTCGCCATTCGCACGCAATATCATCTCAAGGTTGTCGATCGGTACGTAATTGGTGGCACCATCGTCGAAACTCGACTCAATGTACGAAGTTGAGTAGATGTAGATAGCATCAACGTCTTTGGTGATTTCCGGAAACGCAAGCCAGTTGACATCATCGCTGTAATCGATAGTCTCCGGCTGTACTCTCGTCATCTGGAATGAAGCTGTGTAAGTCGAACCGTCCTCGCGAACACGCAGGGCCGTTGCTTTCATCACATCATCCTTGATGCTTTCAATTTCCCACCACTCACGCAGTTCCTCGCTGTTTTTTGTATCCTGCCAGCGGGTGCAGAGCAATGTGCCATCGACGAAGTAGTCTGCCAGGTAGTGGGGAGCTTCTACCCACTTGTTGTCCACCAAGTCGTAGAATGCGTAGTTGCCGGCGGCCATACATTCCCAACGGTGTACCTCATCGTTAGTTGGGTCACCCAAATCTCTGGTCACCTTGCCTTCCCATGTGCCAAGGAAAGCTGACTCATAGTCTTTTGTCACGCGTACCCAGCGCTCCTCTTCATATACCTCGTGATAAGCCTCTTTGCCATCAACAAGGACAGTCCATTCGGAACTCAGCACCATATCATTATCCGTAATAGAGGAAACGGTAACATTCAGCACATGTGTGGTGTGGTCATCTTCCTTCGCTGTAATGATCATTTTGTTTCCGTCGATCTTGACGTCGGCTTCCAGCTCGTCGTTCCACGACTTGCTATAGAAATCAGAAAGACTACCGTGTGCTTTCGTAGGTGAATCGAATGTGACAACAGCTTTCAAGTTGGTTGGACACGGCTTGCCGTCCAGTTCGGCAGTCATCCATTTGCCGACAATTTTCTCAGCAAGGTTGATGTCAGGTTGTGGGACGGGGGGTTGTGGGACGGGGGTGTCTTCGTTCGACGAGCACGCCATGAACACGCTTGTGCCGCAAATCAGGATGGCGGCGAGCATCCACTTTTTAAATACTCTCATGTTAAAAATAATTTTGGGGTTATACAAACAAATATATTGGCAAAGGTAGCATTTTCCCTATAAAAAGAATCACGGCTCGGAAGGTGGGCCGTGATTCTTGCTGAATCTGCTACATTTTTTGCTGATTCTGCCACTTAGAGCTTCCCCAGCCCTTCATATTGGACCTTGTCCTCCGGACGAGCCTGCTTACGCTCGGCAGAGTTCAAGCGAGCTTGACTCTGCTCTTGCTCGCTCGCAGCCTTCATCCATGCAGTCACCGACTGCCCCATCTTGCGTTTGAAGGCATCGCTAAAGGTGCGGTAACTGTGGAAGCCGCTTTCCTGGGCCAACTGTTGGGCGGTGAAAGAACGCTTGACAGTAACAGCACCCTGATAGAGACTGACGAAGTGATTGATGCGAAGATTATTGATAAAGGCATTGTAAGTCGTGCCCTGACTGGAGAAATATTGGCTGAGATAGAATCGGTTAGTTCCAATGGATTGGGCAAGTTGGAAAATGCTCAAATCGTTCTGTAGGTAGAGTCGCGTGTCTATGCAATGTTGCTGTAGCAATGATTCTATGCTGTTGCGAATGGATAATGGGAGCTTGTTGTCTTCCACATTTTCTGTGGTGACAATTTCCTCTTCCTCATCAGTAGTGTGGATGCTCAGGTCGCTTAACGTTTCCACCCGCCACACGAGATAGCAGATAAGTATAACGTCTGTCACCTCCATAGCATATTCGAATATCAGGCCACCCTCATCAAGCGAATAAATAACGTACACCAGCAAAAAGATGCCCAATACCAGGAAGTTCTGCCATACTTCCTTGTGCTCCAGGTCGGCATAATTGTCACGCAGCCAGCGTCCGTATTGCCTGATTGCGCATGCCATATATATGATAACGCCCAACCACATCAGCAGGAAATAGGCATATAACACTGGCAGAAGGTCACCACTACGACTGGCAATGCACCACGTCAATCCTACAATGAGTGGCGCTATCATCACGGCAACAGGCCACAACGGACGCCTGCGGTCTTGCAGCATAGTGAGCAATACGATGATCGTCAGAGGAATGATCGTCATACTGTCGAGTAATCCGGCTATAAGACTGCCTAGCTTCACATCATCAGGAGAGGTGAGAAAATACATCGGCAGATACCACAGGTGGCACAAGGCAACAGAACCAAAGAAGGCTGCAGTCCAACGGCGCAGCCGTGTTGGCGGTGTAATGTCTTTGGCGAAAGCATTACCCTGACGGAACAGCAGATAGCAACATGCGATCAAAGCCAGCATGGCCACTGATGCATAAAACATTAGAAAAAAAGTATCATCCCTAATCTGATCGTACATGATTGATAAGTCTTTGCCTGCAAAAGTACAAAAACTTTAGGAATTAGTGGCTTTGTCGCCTCGTTTTTTGCTTGGTATTGTTGGTTACTTTTGGAAAGATTTTCATATTAAACCAATGCAAAAGTAATCATTTTTCGTGAAACGCGTGCAACGATTGCCTTGTTTTCTATTACGGAGGCTAAAAAGCTTAGCTGAGATATGAAATAACAGGTTGTATTTTTTCGATTTTCAAGACAAATGAAAAAGTCAATCTAGAGAAAAAATGGGGCTTTTCGGGGCTTTTCCGCCAGAGAAGCAGTGTTTGTTTTGTGAAACAACTGTTCAAAACGACGCTTTTTTAACATTTCTTTTCCGCTATTTTGCGATTTTCGCCACCATTTCACAACCTCGTAGCGACAAAAACAAGTTAGGTTTCAGCCTAAATCACGACTCGAATTAGGAAACTTCACGTCACGATTTAGGCTAAATCGCTTCGCAATCTAACCTAAATGGTCAGACCATCTATCCACCATGACAACATGAAATAACCTAAATCACCGAAAACACCTATTACAAAAGGCATTTCAAGACCACTGCTTTTACAACACATTGATAATCAAACGGTTGCAAAAAGCTCAAAACTCGCAAATTTCAGAGCGAGTTAGAGGTTGCTGATTATTTTGCGAGTTTTGAGCGAGATAATCGTATAAAAAGATTTACTTGATCTGCTTCAAGGCCAATTTCACCACCTGCTCCACAGGCAGCGACGGCTGTTCCTGCAGGATGGCCACCACCACCTTTTGCGAGGGAGCCGGAGCAAAGCCCAGCATGGTGAGCGCAGCCACAGCCTCATCGCGCACGGCAGTATTGACGGGGGCAGCAATAGCGCCACCAGCAGGAATCTCGGTGGTGATGCCAAGAGCCACAATCTTGTCGCGCAGATCCACAATAATGCGCTGCGCTGTCATCTTACCTATTCCCTTAATACTCTGAATGAGCTTGGCATTGCCTGTTGAGATGGCATTGCACAGCTCAGCCACACTCATGCCCGAAAGCATCATGCGAGCCGTGTTCGCCCCTACCCCACTCACCGTAATGAGCAGCTCAAACATCTCGCGTTCCTTTTTATTATAGAAGCCATAGAGCACGTAGGCATCCTCACGAATGGCTTCATACACATAAAGTTTCACCGGCTCTTTGGCAGTTCCCCCGGGATGGCTGAGATGTTTCTGACAGGCCGTATAAGTGTTCAGCGATATGTTCAAGCCGTAGCCCACTCCTGATGCCTCTATCGTGGCATAGGCTGGTGTGAGCTCAGTCAACTCACCCTTAATGTATTCTATCATGATTCTTCAATTGTATATATACACAAAAAAAATAACGCTCCAAGGCACTTTTTTATTGTGCAGCAAAGTTCATTTGGCAATCATGCTTTCACTTTCAACATTTTTTGAAACTTTTTCTGTCATTTTGCCATCGAATAGCGAAAAATTATGTACTTTTGCACGCAGAAATACTTTTTTTAGCAACACAAATCAACAGAAAAGATGAAGAAAATCAGAGTAGCCGTCGTTGGTTACGGCAACATCGGAAAGTATGCTCTTGAGGCACTCGAGGTAGCACCCGACATGGAGGTGGCTGGCATCGTGCGCCGTCAAGGTGCTGAGGACAAGCCACAGGAACTGGCTCAGTATAAGGTTGTGAAGGATATCCGTGAGCTAAAGGACGTTGACGTGGCCATCCTCGCCACCCCTACCCACTCATGTGAGGAGTATGCACGACAGATTCTGCCATTAGGCATCAACACCGTCGATTCGTTCGACATCCACACCCTGATTCGCGACTACCGCCGCAATCTGATGGAACTGAACAAGCAGACCAACACCGTCAGCGTGATTGCAGCAGGATGGGACCCAGGAAGCGACTCTATCGTTCGTACGCTCATGCAGAGTCTGGCACCCAAAGGATTGTCATATACCAACTTCGGCCCGGGCATGTCGATGGGCCACTCGGTGTGCGTGCGCTCAAAGGAGGGCGTGAAGAACGCACTGTCGATGACCATCCCCCTCGGTGAGGGCATCCACCGCCGCATGGTCTATGTGGAACTGGAAGAGGGAGCCAAGCTCGACGAGGTCACCAAAGCCATCAAGGCCGACCCTTACTTTGCCTCCGACGAGACCCACGTGTTCCAGGTGGAGAGCGTTGATGACGTGCGCGACATGGGCCATGGTGTGAACCTGATGCGCAAGGGTGTATCAGGAAAGACCCAGAACCAGCGACTGGAGTTCAACATGAGCATCAACAACCCTGCCCTCACGGGTCAGGTGCTGGTCAACGTGGCTCGCGCCTCCATGCGTCTGCAGCCCGGTTGCTACACGATGGTGGAGATTCCCGTCATCGACATGCTGCCCGGCGACAAGGAAGACCTCATCAGTCATCTGGTGTAGAAGCAGCCATGCTGTTTCATAAAGGTACATTTTTTTCACCGAATCGCTTGGCGGTTCGGTTTTTTTATGCTATCTTTGCCCCGACTCTCAGAGTTCGATAAAGTTCAGGCAATAACCGCCAGACACTCCATGAGAGCCACGACATATTAAAAGGCGTTATTTGCTATTAAGTCCTCGCATTT
>DFJI01000037.1 GCA_002372235.1 Prevotella sp. UBA3675
GACAGGAAGAACGAGTCGTGGAGCACGTTGAGCGACTTGCGCAAGTACTTGGCATCTACCACAAACGAGATGTTGGTCTCCGAGGCTCCCTGCGCACAGGCTATCACGCTGATGCCGCTCCGGCCCAGTGTGCCGAACAGCTTGCCGGCTATGCCCGGCGTGTGCTTCATGTTCTCGCCCACGATGGCGATGGTGGCCAGTCCGCTCTCGGCGTGCATGGGGAACATGGCACCCGTCACAATCTCCTTCGAGAACTCTATGTTCAGCACCTCAACGGCTCGTTCGGCATCCTCGTCGCGCACACCGATAGACGTTGAGTTCTCCGATGATGCCTGCGACACCATGAACACCGAGATGCCGTTCTCGGCCAGGGTGGAGAAGATGCGGCGGTTCACGCCGATCACGCCCACCATTGAGAGACCTGTCACGGTGATGAGCGTGGTGCCCTTGATCGAGGAGATGCCCTTGATCATGCGGTGGTCGTTCTCCACCTTCTGCTTGATGAGCGTGCCGGGATGCTGCGGATTGAACGTGTTCTTCACCTTGATGGGAATGTTCTTCACGCAGACGGGATAGATGGTGGGTGGATAGACCACCTTGGCACCGAAGTTGCACAGCTCCATTGCCTCCACGTAGCTCAGCTCGTTGATGGTGTAGGCCGTTTTGATTACGCGTGGGTCAGCCGTCATGAAGCCATCTACATCGGTCCAGATTTCTAGCACGTCGGCATCGAGGGCTGCCGCAATGATGGCTGCGGTGTAGTCGCTGCCGCCACGTCCCAGGTTCGTTGTCTCGCCCGTGTCGCGGTCGCGGCTGATGAAGCCGGGAACAACGGGCACGAACTGACCATATCTCTCAGTTCTCAGTTTTCCGTTCTCCGTTAAGAAGGTGTCCTTCACCAGCTTTGCGGTCAGCTCAGCATCGAGCACATGCTTGCCTTGTTTGCGCACGGTCTTGATGAAGTCGCGGCTGTTGTATCGGCGGCCACCGTTGATCAAGTTGCCCACGATGTGGCTGCTCAGCCGTTCGCCATAGCTCACGATGGTGGCCTGTGTCTTCGCGCTCAAGTCGTGTATGAGGAATACACCATAATATATAGATCGCAACTGCTCAAACAGATCGTCGAGCGTTGCGAGCAGTGTAGTTCGTTTCTGCTTGTCGGTGATGATGGCATCCACCATGTCGTGGTGTCGTTTCTGCATGGCATCGAACTCTTCTTTCCAAGTCTCGTCACCTTTCAGGGCCAGTTGGGAGGTGGCAATAAGTTTGTCGGTGATGCCTCCCAGTGCGCTCACCACGACAATCACTTGTTCCTGTTCTGCCTCTACAATCTTCTTCAGGCTCAGGATACTTTCTACGGAACCTACGGATGTTCCGCCAAATTTCATTACTTTCATTTTGTTACATTTTTAGCCCCTGAACGAACGGGGCAGTAGTTTTTACAAGCTGCAAAGTTACGAAATAAAGCTGATATAAGAAAGGGATTTCAAAAGATTAACGCAGACTACTCCATTTTGGTTGTTCTTGGCTATAAGCCAGCCTCTTTTCTACCTCCCCTCGAATTCGAGGAGGTAAAATTGGGATTGTGAAGTGTCTCTCTTCTTTGCCATAGTATAGACTTTTGTATGAGTCATCTGCTCCCCCTGCTCCCATCTGCTCCGTTTGTAAGTGGTTGGAATCCTGTGAGTTGCAGATGCGGAGCAGATGGAGCAGATGTTTTGAAAAATCACTGTAATATGTGATTGAAGTGTGTTTCCGAATCATTTGCGTTTTCATTTGCAGACATTCACGTCACGCCGTAGGCTGTATCAAACCGTCATATAACCGCAATCGTACAACTGTTTAGCCAAAATCACATCATGATGTAGCCAAGATTACGATATGGCTTAACCAAGATTATACTACGGGATTGCCTATATTGCATCACGATTTAGGAGAAAACAGTTTGTGATTTAGCTGCGCAATATTGTGGATATGGCTATTTCAGCCAGAACACTAACTGCGACTTCAGGGAGATGTACTTCAGGTAGCCGGAACTGACGGCACGCCAAAAGACGGCGGGCTTGTCTTTGAAGGGAATGAGGTGAGCTGTGTAGAAAACAAGGGTGAGCGTGTAGCGTGCAAACTTGTGGATGATGGGTGAACGGTGATAGCGCAACAGCTCGTCGATGACGGTGAGATAGCAGTCAACATTGTAGCGTGAGAAACGGGTGCCCATAGTCGAAGCCGGTCTGACGCGATGGGTGACGAAGCATTTCTTCAGACAATAGACGCGGTTGCTCTGCAGGGTGAGCTTGGTGGTGAAGAGCTCGTCTTCGTGGATGATGCCCTCGTGGAAAAGCAGCTTGATGCGCTCCAGATAGCTGCGCCGGATGAACAGCAGCCACACCACGCAACTGTGCTTCCGCTCGTTGAGCACACGACGCAGCAGCTCCTCGCCGCGATAAGGCTTGCGTTCTTCAAAAAGATGGGTGCGCTTGTAGTTCCACGGCAATTCCTGTGCGCCCTCTTCGCGCTTGACGTCGCCATCGAAGAAGATGAAGTCGGCCTGTGTGGTCTCGGCATATTCATAGCACTGTCGGAGGGCATCGGTGCCGATGAGGTCGTCGGAGTCCATGAAGTAGATGTAGTCGCCCGTGGCCTGGCGCAGCGCCTTGTTGCGTGCAGCCGACTGTCCCTGATTGTCCTGATAGAAATAGTGGATGCGCTCGTCGTGCTGCTGCATGCGTCTCACGATGTCGGCACTATTGTCGGTTGAGCCATCGTCGGTCACCAGAATTTCAATGTCGGACAGTGTCTGTTGACAGAGGCACTGAAGGGTCTGTTCCAAATATTGACCGGTGTTATAGACGGGTATGATAATGCTGACTTTTGGCATGGCTTTTTGAAAAAACTTGGCAAAGATAGCGGTTTTGTGTGGTTTTTCCAAATTAATTCGTATTTTTGCAATCGAAAAAATGCAAAAAGCTGACACAATGGAAGCCCGAAAGCACAAAATCGTCTATTGCACGCCTGCCCTTTACATGGCAGGAGGCGTAGAACGTGTGCTCACGCTGAAGGCCAATTATTTTGCCGAGCACTATGGCTACGACATCACCATCATCCTGACCGACGGCAAGGACAAGCCGTTCTTCTATCCGTTGTCGGAGAAGGTCAGGGTGATCAATCTCGACATCAATTTCGAAGAACTCTGGACCTGCTCCTTCGTCAGGAAGATTTTCGTCTATCTCAGAAAGCAGCACCTGTTTCGCAAGCGGCTCTCAGAGGAGCTGATGCGACTGCGCCCCGACATCACCGTGAGTCTGCTGCGAAGGGAAATCAATTTTCTTTGCGACATCAAAGACGGAAGCCGGAAGATGGGCGAGCTGCACGTGAACCGTGCCAACTATCGCAACTTCGAAGCCAATGAGGCGAACTTCGTGAAGAACCTGTTTGCCAGGTTCTGGATGCGTAGCTTGGTGTCGAAGCTGAAGAAGTTGGACCAGTTTGTGGTGCTTACCGAGGAAGACCGTCAGGCCTGGCCGGAACTGAGCAACGTGAGCGTCATACCCGATCCGCTGTCGTTCGAACCAACTCGTCAGAGTCCATTGACAGAGCATCAGGTCATTGCCGTCGGGCGATATGTTTACCAGAAAGGCTTCGACCTACTGCTGCAAGCGTGGAGCAGGGTAGAGAAGGCTTGTCCTGAGTGGCAGCTCTCTATTTACGGAATGGGCGACCGCACTCCCTATGAACAGCAGGCAGCAGCACTGGGACTGGATATGAGTCGCTGTCACTTGGAAAGCACTACTCCCGACATTCAGGCAGCCTATTGTCGCAGTTCGCTTTTTGCGTTCAGCTCCCGCTTCGAGGGCTTCGGAATGGTGCTTGTCGAGGCAATGGCCTGCGGACTGCCTGTGGTGTCGTTCGATTGTCCTTGCGGCCCGAAAGACATTATCACCGATGGTGAAGACGGACTGTTGGTGAAAACGGGTGAGGTAGGCCAGTTTGCCGATGCCTTGATACGGCTGATGCAGAGCGAAGAGCTGAGACGGGAGATGGCCAGTCACGCCTTGGAGAACGTGAAGCGCTATCGTTTAGACGTGCTGGCTATGCGCTGGAAGCAATTGTTTGATCATATAGCATAAGCATGATGGCTTGGTATGAGAAATATCTTTCCGTTTACGGAAAACCCTTTCAGGAAGTTCCCCGGCAGGTGGTGGACGAGGCCCGTGAGCGACTGGCTGCCTTGCAGAGCAGTGAGCCTCTGATCTCGGTAGTGATGATAGCCTACAACGAGGCCCGCAGGCTGTCGGCCTGTCTGTGGTCGCTCAGCGAACTACAGACGAAATATCCCATTGAGATTCTGGGTGTGAACAACAATTCGAAGGACGAGACCGAGCAAGTGTATCAGGCTTTCGGGATTCCTTACTACAACGAGACAAAGCAGAGTCCCGGCTTCGCCAGACAGTGCGGCTTGCAACACGCGCGCGGCAAGTACCATTTCTTTATAGATGCCGACACGTGCTACCCGCCACAGTACGTCGATCTGATGATGAAGAAGCTCACGCAGCCCGACGTGTCGTGTGTGGGCACGCTCTGGAGCTTCTATCCCGACGAGCAGCACTCGGCCTTTGGACTGTTCTGCTTTGAGACCATTCGCGACACGTTTCTTTGGATTCAGCATTTCAAGCGGCCCGAACTGTGCATACGCGGCATGACTTTCGCGTTTCGTGCCGACTATGCCCGTCAGGTGGAGCTGCGTACCGACATCCGTCGGGGAGAGGACGGCTCGCTGGCGCTGGAACTGAAACGGTTCGGAAAGATAGCGTTCCTCTACGATCGCAAGGCTCGTCCCGTCACGGGCTATGGCACACTGAACGAAGGTTCTTTGCTCCAAAGCTTGTGGAACCGGGCCAAATTCCAGCTACGCGGCATTGGTCGCATCTTCTACAAGACCGACCATTACGAAGATTCCGAAGAGAATCTGGTGAAATAAAGGAAAGCGCTTTCTTCTTCAGAACAGTTTGTGCTTGACGGCTTTCAGCACACACTTGGCATAGCGCTTGAAGGAGATGCTATGCTTCGTGCGGTTCAGCAGCCAGAACCAGCAGCGTGAAGCGAAGTTCTTGCGAATGTCGAACTCCACCATGTCGTCGATCTCGCTGTACTCATATTTCCGTGCATCGCGCTTGATAAGCTCCACGAGCCGCTGGTCGTCGGCATTGTCGGGATGCTTGTCCGACACGAAGTCCAGTCGCCACTTCACTGAAGCGCGAACAGCTTCAATCTTGTCTTCGATACATTTCAGGTCGTGGCTGATGGAGAGACCGTTGCCGCGATACTGGAATCCCACCTCTTTCGTGTTGGCCACACCGTGGGTAGCGGCAGCGATGAAGGCGCTGATGTCGTCGCTCTGCCAGCCGAAGGGCAGCTTGAAGAAGCCGCCGTTCTTGCAAAGTGTCTCAGTCTTGAAGAGCCAGTCGCCGAGGTGTGAGTTGCGCGGATTATAGATGAGCGAATAGACCGACTCCCATTCGGGGCGCTCCTCCAGCAGGCAAACGAACTTTGAGTCGTCGTCGATGATCTCGCTGCGGGCATGAAACAAGTCCAGTTCAGGATACTTCCCTATCAGCTCTGCAAAGTCCTGCAGGCAGCGGGGTGTCAGGTTGTCGTCATCGCCCATGCAAATCAGATAGTCGCCAGTAGCGTGGCTCAGGCAGATGTTCCAGTTGTCCACCACGTCGCGAGCTCCACAGTTCTTGGCATTCTTGAAGTAGCGAATGCGCGGATCAGAGTATTGGGCTACGATGCAGTCCAAGTCGTAGGGCGAGGCATCGTTTACGATGATGACTTCATAGTTCTGATACGTCTGCGCCAGCACGCTGTCGATGGTCTCCTTCAGGTATTTGTCCTTGAAGGCAGGAATCGTGACACTGAATTTTATATCGTTTGCACTCATATTTCCGTTAAAAAAGTGTTGCAAAAGTACGAATTATTTATTGAATAGCCACTATTATTCGTTTATTTTTTTAACTTTGCATGCGTATTAAGAAAGTAATCATGGATTTGCTATCGCATAAGTTTATCATCATAGGCAGCGACCATAGCAACACACTGGGGCAAATCAGGTGTCTGGGCGAACATGGCATTCGCCCGATTGTGGTCATTACCGAGCAGGAACCTTTCATCATCACCAAGAGCCGCTATCTTGGCGAGCTCCATCAGGTGAGCTCCATTGCCGAGGCACCGCGCTATGTGGCTGAGCACTGGGGCAATGAGCCGGTGAAGCCTTTCCTCTATACCGATCGCGACGACTTCATGTGTGCCATCGACGATTGCTACGACCTGCTCGAAGGGAAGTTCTATTTCTGGAATGCAGGGCAGAAGGGACGCATACGCCAGCTCATCAATAAGGAAGAACAAATGGCGCTGGCTCATGAATGCGGGCTGAACATAATTCCTACTGAGCAGGTGAAGCGGGGCGAACTGCCGCACACGCTCAGCTATCCCATCTTCACCAAGGCTTCCAACTCGCTGAATCCCTATTGGAAGGCAAACTGCTTTGTGTGCCACGACGAGCAAGAACTGCTCGATGCCTATCAGCACATGGGCATCGACGAGGTGCTGCTGCAGAAATATATCGTCAAGAAAGACGAAACGCCCATTGAGGGCATTAGTATTGACGGCGGACGCGAAGTGGCGCTGCTGGTCAAGAAGTCGTCGTTCCGATTTGCCAACAACGGCTTCGGTGTGTATAGTCAGATCACGCCCTTTGACGATGCCGGGCTCGAACGGCAGGTGACCCAGTTCATGCGTGCAGCTCGCTATACGGGCATCTTCGAACTGGAGCTAATCGTCGATGCCAGCGGAACGGCTTATTTCATGGAAGTGAACTTCAGGAATACGATGTTCAATCATGCCTGTGCTGACTATGGAGCCAATCTTCCCTGGCTCTTTGCCAAATGGACGGTGCAGGGGCATATAGACAAGTCGGATGTGCAGTTGAGACCATTGCCGCTGACCGTGATGTATGAAATAGAAGACCTGAAAGAGTCGGTCGCTCACGGCAATACCTCGCTATGGCAGTGGCTGGCCGATTTCCGAAGTGCTGACTCCTATCTCTATATCGATAATCGTGACATGGGACCCTTCTGGGCCTTGCTGCGACGCAAGTTGAACAATGGAGTGCGAGGGCTGCTCGGACTGAAAAAACGATAACGCTTATGACGATTGCCTACATCTATCCTGCATTCATCAACATTGGCGGTGCCGATAAAATCATTATCAGCAAAGCCAACTACATGGCCGACCATTGGGGCTATGAAGTCTATCTGATCACAGACTCCCAGAACGGACTACCCACGTTCTTCCCCCTCTCTCCCAAGGTGCATCTCATCGACCTCGACATCAACTTCTTCCAGCAGTACCAGTACGCGCCGCTGAAGCGACTGATGGTCTATCTGAAGCTGATGCGCCGCTACCGGAAGGCGATGGAGCGCACCTTGCAGCAGATACGTCCCGACATCATCATCTCTACCTTCAGTCGCGATGCCAAGTTCGTAGGCTTGTTCAAGAAATACTCGAAGGCTGCCATTGCCGAGGTACACACCACGAAGAAGAACATTCGGGCACTGCCCAACCTGCGGCTGAAGGGTGGATTCTACATCTTCTTGGCGGCCTACATCGAGCGGCAACTGAACAACTCGGCCAAGCGCTTCGACGAGGTGGTGGTGCTCAACTCGCTTGAAGAAGACCTCTGGAAGCGAGTGAGGAAAGTAAGGGTCATCCATAATGCCGTGCAGTACTACCCCGAGGAGGAGAATGAGCTGAAGGCTAAGAACGTCATCTATGTGGGGCGTGCCGAATACGAGAAAGCCCCTGACCGGCTGATTGACGTTTGGCGAGTGGTGGCCGAGAAGCATCCCGACTGGACGGTGAGCATGTACTGCACCGGAGCCATGCTCGACAAGCTGAAAGCCAGGGTCCGTGACTACGGTCTGGAGCAGCAAGTGCGGTTCATGCCCCCCACCAAGGACATGCTGTTGGCCTATATGTCCAGCTCCATCTGTGTGCTCACGTCCCGCTACGAAGGCTTCCCCGTGGTGCTGCAGGAGGCGATGGGGTGCGGCATACCCTGCGTGTCGTTCAACTGTCCCAGCGGTCCGCGCTACATCATCACCGATCATGAGGACGGCTATCTGGTAAGAGACGGCGACATCGACGGCTTTGCCGAGAAGGTGTGCCTGCTGATGGAGGACGAGGCACTGCGCCGCAGGCTGGGCCGTCAGGCCAAGCAGTCGATGGCACGCTATGGGGCCGATGTAATCATGGCGCAATGGCGCGAACTGTTTGAACGATTAACGAAAGGAAAGTAACCTCATGCTCAACCGACTATTCAGAAAAGAAGGCGCCTTCGCAGCGGCCATCTTTGCCAGCGACAGGCTCTCGCTCGATGCACTCAACGAGCAGCAGCTGGTCTATAAGCTCGATATCAAGGGGCTGTGGAAGCCGAAGCCCGTGCTCTTCCAGGCCGATTCGTTCCTTTTTGTGAAGGGCGACGAGCTGTTTCTCTTCTATGAGTTGCAGCACTGGGACGATCCGGGGGTGATTGCAATGGTGAAGACACGCGACTTGCGGTCGTGGACAGCACCAGTCATCGTGCTCCGCCAGCCGTTCCACCTGTCATTCCCCTACGTGTTCGAGGACCACGGTCAGGTCTATATGGTGCCTGAGTCGCAGGAGAGCGATGCCATCCATCTGTTTAAGGCCGACGATGCCGGGCTCACTTCTTTTTCCAAAGTGCGCACACTCCTGCATCAGGAGCGGAAGAACGGCATACACTACAACTTCAACGACAGCCACATCTACCTGAAGGACGGCACATACTATCTGTTCACTTCCTATCAGCGCGACTGGCTCTACTATCAGGAACTCTATGTGACCGATGATTTGTTGCACGGCGAGTTCCGTCGGCATCCGTCTTCGCCCATCTGCACCAGCAACGAGTTCGGGCGCAATGGCGGCTCGCTCATCACCATCGACGGACGGTTGCTGCGCGTCACTCAGGACTGCCATCAAGACTATGGCACCAACGTATCGCTCATGGAGATTTCCCGACTCTCGCCAACCGAATATGAAGAGCATCTGTGGCGGCAGAACGTGTTGCCCGCGAACAGCATCTTCCGTGAGGGAGGGCATCAGCTGAACATAGCCCGTTTCAAGCATCAATACGTCTTTGCCACTGATTACAGGCAAGCACGCTGGGCATGGTACAAGCTCTGGGTGGCAATACTTGTCAAACTAAAACTGCACGAGCATAAAGGATGAAAATACTCTTTCTGGTCTATCACGGCTTCTCTGACGTGAGCGGCATATCCAAGAAAATACACTATCAGGTGAAAGGCTTGTGGCAGAATGGCCATGAGGTTCATCTGTGTTACTACGACCGTGGGGAGAACGGCCACTGGCAGCGACTGGTCAGCGTTGAGAACGGGCGCACTGCGGTCACTCACGTGATTGAAGACTACGGCACGGGGCGTATGGCTGGTCTGCGGCAACGCACGTCGTACGGTGCGCTGCGCGACTACTGCGTGCTCAACGGCATTCAGATGGTCTATGCCCGTTGTTTCCAGAATGCCAATCCCTGGCTGGTCAGCTTCTTCCGCGAGCTGAAAGCGGCAGGCATCAAGAGCGTGATGGAGATACCCACCTATCCTTACGATCAGGAGTTTCAGGGGTTTTCGCGCATCGAGCGGCTTCAGCTCCGCATCGACCAGCTCTATCGCAGGAAGCTGGCACGGCAGTTAGAGGCCATCGTCACCTTCACCAGCGAGCAGCAGATCTTCGGTCAGCGCACCATCAACATCAGCAACGGGGTCGATTTCGACAGCATGCCCCTGCATCAGCGTGTCGATACTTCTCGCGAGCTTCATCTCATCGGTGTGGCCGAGGTTCACTTCTGGCATGGCTACGACCGCCTGATAGCCGGACTGGGCGAGTACTACCGAGCCGCTTCGGCCACTCAGGTGAAGCCCGTCTATTTCCACATCGTGGGCGGTGTGTGGAAGAGCGAGATGCACAACTCCGAGCATGCGCCCGGCTTTGCCGAGCTGATAGCGAAGTATGGCCTGCAGGACAAGGTCATCTTCCACGACCAGCTGTTTGGCGAAGCCCTGAACGCCGTGTTCGAGCAGTCGGCGTTCGCCATCGGCAGTCTGGCGCGCCATCGCAGTGGCATCAGCGACATCAAGACACTGAAGAACCGCGAGTATGCCAGTCGCGGACTGCCCTTCGTCTATTCCGAGAACGACAGCGACTTCGACCATCAGCCCTACGTGCTGAAGGTGCCTGCCGACGAGTCGCCCGTTGACGTGGCCCGCATCGTGGCCTTCGAGGAGCAGCTGCGCATGTCGCCGCTTGAGATCAGGCAGACCGTGGAGCATCTGTCATGGAAGGTGCAGATGGCGAAAGTAGTGAGTGAAGTGCAGTCAGAGTGTTAGTGAGTGAAGAGCTATGCGAATCGTGTTTCTGCATCATGCCAATGTGTGCCGGGGCGGCATTGAGCGCGTCTTCTGCCAGAAGGCCAATTATCTGGCCGAGCAGAAGGAATGGCAGGTCACCATGCTCACCTACGAGCAGAACGGCGAGCCCTATCCCTACGAGCTGTCACCCAAGGTGGACTGCGTCAACCTTGACGTCCGGCTCTATTCCGCCTATCAGGCCCCTGTGCTGCTGCGGCCTTTTCGCCGGTGGCAGCTCTGTCGCCAACTGTTGCTGGCCTTGCGCCGCTTTCTGGCCATGCATAAGACCGATGTGGTGGTCTGCACCGACAAGGATGCCCATGAGCAGCAGGCCCTGCTCATGGCGCACACTACTGAGCGACTCGTGGTCGAGGCCCATACGGGCATGATTGATCATGTGTTCTGTCAGCGTGAGGAGACGAATACTTTCCGACGGATGGTAGCTGCGTGGGGCGTTTGGTCGCTGAAGCGCACCATTGCTCGTTTCGATGCGTTGGTAGCATTGACACCCGACGATGCCCGTTGTTGGAGCCCGCTGGTCACAACCGTCTGCCTGCCCAATGCGCTGGCTTTCTATCCGGCTCAGACCGTCACTCCTACAGCCGATGTGCGCAGAGTGATAGCTGTGGGCCGTCTTAATCGTCAGAAGGGCTTCGACCTTTTGTTGCAGGCATGGGCTGGGGTAGAGGCCGCTCATCCCGACTGGCAGCTCGACATCTTCGGCGACGGTGAAGACCGTGATGCGCTGAACCTTCAGGTGCAGATGCTCGCACTGCGTCGTGCCGCTATCCATCCAGCCACACCAGACATCTACGATGCCTACATGCAGAGCTCATTCCTCGTCTGTTCTTCCCGTTGGGAGTCGTTTGGCCTCATTCTCATTGAGGCTATGTCGTGTGGTTTGCCTGTCGTTTCGTTCGACTGCGACAACGGGCCGCGCAACATTATTACTCACGGCACCGATGGCCTACTGGCCCGCAATGGCGACGTGGCCGACCTTACCGCCAAGATATGCCAGCTCATTGAGTCGCCTGCCCTGCGCTGTGCGATGAGCGTTGAGGCTCGCCAGCAGGCTGCCCGATATAGAAAGGAAACGGTGCTCAGGCAGTATGCACAGTTCTATACATCTGTCATAAGCTGAAGTTTCCTATCAATGGCCAGCCATTTCCATTTCAGTCCGCAGGGTTCCAGTCGCTTGCGACGGGTAATTCCAAACAATTCTCTTCTTTGCAATAATAATTCTCTAATTCTCTAATTCTTGAAAAAAACGCTCTATTTCTTGATCAGTTCTTCTGCGCGAGCCAGTGCCAGGTCTATGTGGTTGCAGATATTCTCTGCACCCAGCAGACGGTCGAAGTGGTTGCGCTTGAGAACTGTCTCCACCTTTTCATTCACACCCGAGAGCACGATGGTGATGCCTTCCTTCTGACTCATCAGACACATATTCTCCAGATTGTGCAGTCCCGTTGAGTCGATGAACGGTACCTTACGCATGCGGATGATGCGCACCTTAGGGCGCTGTCCGTAGCGGCTCATGATGTCCTCGAAACGGTTGCCTGCACCGAAGAAGTAGGGGCCGTTGATCTCATAGACCTCCACGCCCTTCGGGATGGTGAGGTGAATCAGGTTGCCGCGCTCCATGTCGGCATCCTCGTTCAGGTCAATCTCATCGCTAATAGCCTTCACGTCGGTGGTCTCGCTCATACGGCGCATGAACAGCAGGCAAGCGCAGAGCAGACCCACCTCGATGGCCACCGTCAGGTCGAAGATGATGGTGAGCAGGAAGGTCAAGATGAGTACAGTGACATCGCTCTTAGGGTTGCGCATCAGCGCCAGGAACGAGCGCCAACCACTCATGCCATAGCTCACCACCACCAGCACGCCTGCCAGACAAGCCATCGGGATGTACTTAGCCAGTGGCATGAGAAACAGGAAGATGAGCAGCAGCACCACAGCATGAACGATGCCAGCTACGGGCGTGCGCCCGCCGTTGTTGATGTTGGTCATGGTGCGGGCAATAGCTCCCGTGGCAGGAATGCCACCGAAGAGGGGTGACACGATGTTGGCTACGCCCTGACCTATCAGCTCTGTGTTAGAGTTGTGATGATCGCCTATCACACCGTCGGCCACCGTTGCCGAAAGCAGCGACTCAATAGCACCCAGCACGGCAATGGTCATGGCAGGAGCCACCAGTCCTCTCACCGTTTCCCACGACAGCTCGGGCACCACGGCATCGGGCAGTTGAGAGTTGATGCTGAAGCGATCGCCAATGGTCTCGATGGTGGTGATGCCAGCATACTCCTTCAGCAGCAGTGCCACGATGGTCATCACGATGATGGCAACAAGCGAACCTGGCACGCGGCGGCTCAGCTTGGGCGTAATTGTGATGATCACCACGCTGGTCAGTCCTATCACCGTGCTCCATAGGTCGATGTGGCCCAGGTTCTGAAAATATACAATCCACCGCTCAATGAAGTCGCCTGGCACAGTCCCCTCGATCTGCATGCCTAAAAGGTCCTTCACCTGTGTGGTGAAGATGGTCACGGCAATACCGCTGGTGAAGCCCACGATGATGGGGTAGGGAATATACTTGATGATGGTGCCCAGCCGCAGCAGTCCGAAGCCGATGAGGAAGATGCCTGCCATAAGCGTGGCGATGGTCAGTCCCTGCATGCCATACTGGTTGATGATGCCAGCCACAATCACGATGAATGCACCTGTGGGGCCGCCTATCTGCACCTTACTGCCGCCCAGGGCCGAGATAGCCAGTCCTGCAACGATGGCGGTGATGATGCCCTTCTCGGGCGATACACCGCTGGCAATACCGAACGCGATGGCCAGCGGCAGGGCCACGATGCCCACTATGACGCCAGCCATGAGGTCGGCCATAAACGTCTGTCGGTTGTAGTTGCGAAGTGCCGAAACCATTTTCGGCGTGAAATCGAAAGTCTTCATTATTCCTTGCTAATACCTATTTTTTATAAAAACGATGGGTGCAAAGTTATTGCTTTTAGCTCGACTGGCAAAGAAAAACTATCAGAAACCTTGCTTTCCTCCACGTTTTGTTGATATAAGTAAAAAAAAGGTAATTGGGAGCATTTGTCATTTGTCATTTGTCACATTTTCGCGGTTTACGCAGAGACACGCGGCTTTCGCGTGTTTTAGCAATAAAAAGATGCCCCAAGTGTCTGCTTTGACACCCGGGGTAGCGTCTTCTTTGTTTATTCATAAATTGAGGTCGCACCGGTTTTCAGTTCTGTGCCATCTTCTTGCAGCAGACTGCGCAACTGAGTGGGCGTGAGGGTGGTCGTGGGTTGGAACTCGTGACCTAGCATATACTTTGTCAGAGAATAGCGCAACTGCTGTATTTCGGGCAGCTGGCTGTCTGTCAGTAAGTCGATGGCTGAAAAGATAAGCCGTCCCTTCCCCACTTGAGCCTCAAAGACTAATGCGAGCCGTCGGTTGTTGACAAAATTGTCCACACTTTCGACGATAGGGCACATGTGCGGCAGGCTGTCAAGCACCATCACACGACTGCGTTTCACCAGGTTCCACCACTGCCAGTCACTGTGCATGTCGGTGGGGAAATCACTCAGGGCAGGATGCTTGGGGTTGCACAACAGCCCCATGGTACCTGCTTGCTTGGGGAAGTGAACAGGACTCCAGAATACGGGCAGGAATTTTCCCTCCAATCCTTTGACAGTGGAAGTCCTCGGCGAGAAGAGCACCTTCTTTCCTTTTTTCAATGCTTTGAGTGCCTGATTGATGTCCGCGGTGACGATCAATTGCCGATTCAGGGGCATTTCCACTTCAGGATACACCCATATATTCCAGCGGTTTCGCCATGGGGAATCTTTTATGGTGACAAGCAGTTCGAGCCGTTGAGCCTTTTCTACCCTATCAAGAGCTACATCCACTTGGCTGCCAAAGCCTTCGGCATATATACGACCCGCCTCGTCGGTCAATTGCCAGTTGATTTCTTTCTCTTTGGGGTTTTCAGAATAATCTGCCACGTCAATGGTGGCAGTAAATCGCTCCTGAGCACGCCACACGGCTTTCTCGAATCGTGCCAGCGGCACCACTGGTGCACAAAATTCCCTAAAGCGTTGCGGTTGGATGAGACCTTTTGAGTCCCAGAATGCATCAAGCAACCCTACAAGGGCGGTACCCTGACCAGGGAAGTCGTGCAGGTCGAGCAATTGGAATCCACTCTGCTGTGGGGTTTTCAACGCCCGTTCGATTTCTTCCTTATAAAGGATGGCTGCGAACCGTCCGGAAGCCTGGAGATAGTCATCCGCACGATGGAGCAGCCCTTTACGTCTGAGGTCGTCACGTATCGCTTTGAAATTGAGAGGGTCGAGCACACCCGTGTATTTTTCTATCTCCCTGACATTAGGATAGACACTATATTGGCCTATCTCATGCGAGATGAGCGGCACCGTAATGTCTTTGGCAGCGGCACGGTAGTCACTATTAAAATCGGGCATATGCTCATCAAACACGCCCTGTCCTCTCACCCATCCTCTGTCGGTCCATTGTGTGATGAAGATGTCATCCTCTGGTTCCTGCCTGACACCATGCCCTTTCTCAAAAGTGAAAGTCGACGTGAGATAGAGATGCCGCGAATCACATGACTTCATATAATGTGTCAACTTGTTGAGAAAGTCGAAATCGGGTTGCAGTTCATTGCCACAGCTGATCATACAGAGTGAGGGGTGATTGCCGTAGTGATGAACGATATGGTCGAACTCGTCGTAGAGAAATTGTGCGGTGGCACTGTCTTTATTGACAGTCAGCGACCAGTTGGGCAGCTCCACCTGACAATAGAA
>DFJI01000011.1 GCA_002372235.1 Prevotella sp. UBA3675
GGGTGCCAAGGTACTGAAGAAGCGGTACAAGAGTTTCTTCCGCCGTATGGAAGGCGTGTCGCCCGCCGAGTTCCGCGAGCGCGTCACTTTTTCCGGCCAATCGCAATAAGTTTGCGAAAAAAGTTGTATCTTTGTCGCCAGATACTAAAACGACACGCTTATGAGTACACAGATGATGCAGCAGACGATAGCCAACTATTTCAAGACTCAGCCAGTCCTAAAGGCATGGCTCTTCGGCTCCTTCGCCCGGGGCGAGGAGACACCGCGGAGTGATGTCGATATTCTTTTCGTTCCTGACCGTTCCGGCAAGCCCTTCACGCTCTTCACACATGGCGGCATGCTGATGGACTTGCAAGAACTGCTTGGCCGTAATGTCGATTTGGTGGAGGAAGGTTCGCTCCGTCCCTATGCCGCAGAGAGTGCTAACCGCGATAAAATATTGATTTATGAGAGAAAGAGCGAGAGATAAGGGACGCTTGGAGGACATTGTCGAGTACTCTAGCAATGTGACGAATCTTATATAGGGTCGTTATCTGGCAGCTTCTTCCTTTGGCTTTTCTCTCGTTTTTTCGTAACTCTGCGTTTCCAGCGCGAAGTTACTGATACTCGGCAATGCAAAAGAAAAGCCTGATTTTCTTTTGCATTGCTCTCATTTTTTCGTAACTTTGCGACAAAAATAGGAAGGGAATGCTTTTTCCTGACGAAAAAATAAGAAAAAATGTATAGAGAAATGAAAAGTTTGAAGCTATTTCTACTGTCGGTAGTGGCTACGCTTTTGGTAGGTTGTGGCACTACTTCTTATGTTCCCATCACGGGACGTTCACAGAACTTGTTGGTAAGCGACGAGCAGGTGCTGAGCCTCTCAACCCAGCAGTATCAAGAGTATATGCAGACGGCTAAGACCTCGACCAATGCTGCCAATACGGAACTGGTGAAACGGGTGGGGCAGAAACTGGCTACGGCCGTGGTGTCATATCTGAACCAAAACGGACTGGGAGCCGATGCGCAGAAATATGCGTGGGAGTTCAATCTGGTACAGGACAATCAGGTGAATGCTTTCTGTATGCCCGGCGGAAAGATTGTGGTGTATGAGGGACTGCTGCCTGTGACAAAGGATGAGGCTTCGCTGGCCATCGTGCTGGGACATGAGATTGCGCATGCCGTGGCTAAGCACTCAGCCGAACGACTGAGCAATGCCTACAAAAGTCAGTATGGTGCGCAGATTGTAGGAATGGTGGCGCAACAGGCCGGCCTAAGTAGTGGCACGCAACAGCTGGTGGCACTGGGGACGTCGCTCGGTTCAAAGCTGTGGACATCGGGCTTCTCGCGCAAGCAGGAGAGCGAGGCCGACCACATGGGACTCGTCTTTGCCGCGATGGCTGGCTATGACCCTAATGTGGCCGTTACGTTCTGGCAGCGCATGGCTCAGCAAGGTAGTGGCGGCGGTGGCCTGTTCAGTGATCACCCGTCGGACGCTAAGCGAGTGAAAGACATTCAGGGCTGGGTGCCTGAGGCTTTGAAGTACTACAAGCCGGCTCCTGTAGTGACAGCTGCTCCTAAGAGTACTACCACGACTAAAAGGACAACGACTGTTAAGAAAAAGACTAATAAGACGAGTAAGAAAAGATAGTGGCGTTTAAAAAAGAAATCATCTCATCCCGACAGACGGATTCAGTCAGCGGATGAGATGATTTTCATATATTCATCGTAGTCGATGTAACGACCGCCCATCGACTTCAAATGCGGTGTCTCGAGTTGACAGTCAATCAGCGAGCCACCGCATGATTGCATCATTCTTGCCAGAGCAATAAGGGCCAGCTTGGAGCCGCTGGGAACCAGTGAGAACATGCTTTCGCCAAAAAAGGCATTGCCAATGTTTACGCCGTAGAGACCGCCTACGAGGTGCTCGGAGGACTCGGAGGGCTCGGAGGACTCGGAGAGCTCGGATTTCTCTGAGTTTTCAGAGAGCTCGGAGCTCTCTGAGCTCCAAACCTCTACGCTGGCGGCAAAGCCCTGCCGATGAAGCTCGATATAGGCCGCAGTCATCTCGGGACCCAACCAAGCCATATCTTCATTGATGCGCAGTCGTCCGCAGTTGCGTATCACTTCCTCAAAGTCTTCATTGAAGCTCACACGATAGCGATGCTTGTTCATCAGCGTGCGCATGGAATGGGAAACGTGTATCTCGTCTGGGAAAATCACGAAGCGCTTTTTAGGACAGTACCAAACGGGCTTGTCGTAGCGGAAGGCATACCACGGAAAGATGCCATACTGATAGGCAAGCAACAGGCGGTCAACGCTGAGGTCGCCACCAACAGCCAAGCATCCGTCCTCATCGGCCAGATGGGGATCGGGGAACCATAATTCGTCGTCGAGTTGGAAGATCATATCGTCATACGTGTTTTACTGTGACTTGTAACTGGCCGTTTTCTATTGTTACAAGGGCCTTTCCGCCATTCTTCAGTTCGCCAAACAAAAGTTGGCGCATGAGCAGCGGCTTCAGCCGTTGGGCAATGACACGATCCATCTCGCGTGCTCCGTATTCACGGGTGAAGCCTTCTTTCAGCAGCTGTTCAAAGGCATCTTCACTTAGCTCCATCTCCACTTTCTTGGTAGTCAGCTTTTCTTGCAACTGATTGAGTTTCTTATGCAGGATAAGCGTAGCCATGTGGCGATCCATGTCGTTGAACACCACCGTTCCTGAGAGACGGTTGAGAAATTCAGGCTTGAATGTTTTCTTCACTTGTCGCAGCATGGCCTCACCGCGCGAGACATGGCCACTGAAGCCGATGGAGGCTTGTGCGGCATACTGCGCTCCGGCATTCGAGGTCATGAGGAGCACCACGTTACGGAAATCGGCCTTGCGCCCCTTGTTGTCAGTCAGCCGGGCATAGTCCATCACTTGCAGCAAGATGTTGTATATGTCGCTGTGAGCCTTTTCTATTTCGTCGAGCAGCAACACGCAGTTGGGTGTTTTGCGGATGGCATCGGTAAGCAGTCCACCATCCTCATAGCCTACGTAGCCGGCAGGCGAGCCGATGAGCTTGGCCACCGCATGTTTCTCAGTATATTCGCTCATGTCGAACCGAACCAGTTCGATGCCCAGTTCGCGAGCCAACACACGGGCAACCTCGGTCTTGCCAACGCCCGTAGGACCTACAAAGAGCAGTGAGGCCAAAGGCTTGTCGTCGTCAGTAAGTCCTGCCTTCGACATCTGAACCGCTTCAACCACTTGTCGGATGGCCTCGTCTTGACCGTAGATTTGTGCGCTGAGATGTGCTTGGAGGGTTGAGAGTCGTTCGCTATCGTCTTCTTTTACAGCCATAGCCTCTACCTTACAGGTCTTGGCCAATATTTCGGTAATCAGTTGTTTGTCAACAACTTTCGTTCCGTTTTCTGCCTTTCTGATTTCCATTGCAGCCCCGGCCTCGTCAATAAGGTCAATGGCTTTGTCGGGCAGGAAACGGTCACTGATGTGCTTGGCGCTTGCCTCAACGGCCCATGTAAGGGCAGCATCCTCATAGACCACACCATGAAACTCCTCATATTTCGGGCGCAGTTGTTTCAGAATCTCAACGGTCTCGCTCACCGATGGCTCCAGTATGTCAATCTGTTGGAAACGACGTACCAGTCCCTTTGAGCGCGAGAAATACTTGTTGTATTCCTCATACGTGGTGGAGCCGATGAAGCGTATGTCGCCTTGCTCCAGATAGGGCTTCAGCATGTTGCCTGCATCCATAGAGCTTTCGCCGATGGCTCCGGCTCCCACGATGTTGTGTATCTCATCGAGATAGACGATGCCTCGTTGTTCGTGCCTGATGCCTTCAAGAATCATTTTGAGCCGATTCTCAAAGTCGCCACGATATTGTGTGCCAGCCAATAGGGATCCTAAGTCGAGCTGATAGACACGGCTGTCCTTCAAGCGGTTGGGTACCTGACCATCGACAATGCGGCGCACCAGCCCATAGACCAGTGCGGTCTTGCCCACACCTGGCTCTCCCACATGGAGCGGGTTGTTCTTCTCGCGACGGCAGAGCACCTGAATGGTGCGTTCCAATTCGTTCTCCCGTCCGATAAGCGGATTGTGACTGTCAACAAGGTCGTTCATGCACGTCACCAGTTTTTTCCATGCAGCCTGCGACTCGCCTTCTTCTTCAACAGACTCGTCCAGAACATCGTCACCCTCGTCCTGCAGCTCATTCTCATACCATAATATAATATCGCTCATGAAGATCTCCTCATTGTCTCCGATAGCCTCTTTCAGCAGGTAGGCAGCCCACGAGTCTTCCAGCTCAAGCATGGCATGAATCAGATGTGGAATGTCCACCTGTTCGGCACTGCTATAGAATACCTTTTGACAGGCTCGTTCAATGAGCTGAGCCATTTGGGCCGATAACTCAGGCTGATACTCGCGATTCTCGGGCATCTTGTCGAACGTCCGCAAATGTTCTTTCACCTTCTTCTTCAGTTGAGTAGGAGAGGCAAAGAGCTCGATGAGGGCAGGGAGGTCGGTGTGTTTGAGTATGCATTCCAACATGTGCTCAGGTGTCACGAACTCATGCCGATAGCTTTTGCAGTTCTCGACAGTTTGCTGGAGCAGTGTTTCTGCTCGTTCTGTATATTGTATTTTGGGCATATATGTATATCTATATAAATAATAAGGTGTGTGTGTTAAGATTTATTCTGGTTCACATGTCAGTCGTAGCGGATAGCCAGCATCGCGAGCCATTCGTGTGGCCTTTTGCACTTTCGAAAGCGCAATGTCGTAGGTGTATATGCCCACTACAGCCTTGTCGCCGTGGTGAACTTTGAGCATCAGTGCCTCAGCCTCGGCTTGACTCTTGAAAAAGACACTGGTCAGAATCAATACGACGAACTCCATTGCAGTGAAGTCGTCGTTGTAGATGATGACTTTATATCGGCGAGGTTCACGCAGGTCGGTACGCTGTCGTTCGCGAATGGATGATTGTTTCTTCGGCATAGGAGCTATATGTTTCGGATGATGGTTATACTATATTTGAAATTTCATTCAGGTGAATCTCAGGCGTAGGCTGTTCAGTACCACACTCACGCTTGAAAAAGCCATCAGGGCTGAGGCCAGCATGGGGGTAATCTGCCAATGATAGCCAAAGAGATAGGGGAGGCCGGCTGCCATCGGGATGCAGACCAGATTGTAGATGAAGGCCCAGAACAGGTTCTGATGAATCATGGAAACGGTCTTGCGCGACAGGCGGATTGCATCGGAGAGGCGACGGAGGTCTGAACCCATCAGTGTCACCTGAGCCACGTCCATAGCTACGTCGGTGCCTTTGCCCATTGCTATGCTCACATTGGCAGTAGCCAAAGCTTGTGAGTCGTTGATGCCGTCGCCCACCATAGCTACGTGATGGCCTTCGGCCTGTAATTGGCGCACCATGTCCTCCTTGTCTTGCGGCAGCACCTGAGCCTTGTAGTGATTGATGCCTGCTTCTGCGGCCCAGTGAGCGACACGTTCTTCACGGTCGCCGCTCATCATGTGAATGCTGATGCCTTGCGACTGGAGCTCTTGCATGGCTTCGCGGGCATGAGGCTTGAGGCGCTCGGCGGTTTCTGAGAACTCAGTGATAGTTCCCGTCTTATCGATCACCATTGCATCAACCTTCCGCAGTTCTTCTAAAGCGGTGGCATCCTTGATAAGGATGTTTTTCTCGGCAGCTTTGCCGATGCCCACCATCAGGGCGGTAGGGGTAGCCAGCCCCATAGCACAGGGACAGGCAATGACCAGCACCGATACGGCAGAAAGAATGGCTTGTGGCAAGTATTGACTGCCTCCGATGAGGAGCCAGAGAGCAAAGGTGAGCACGGAGAGCCCTACCACCGTAGGAACGAAGATGAGCGCTATCTTATCTACCACATGTTGCACGGGAGCTTTCGAGCCTTGTGCCTCCTGCACCATGCGAATCATATTGGCCAATACCGTCTTCTGTCCTACGGCTTCGGCACGGAAGTGAAATGTGCCACTTTTGACCATCGTGCCAGCCAGCACCTTGTCGCCTCTTCTCTTTTCTACAGCCACGGCTTCGCCCGTCATCATCGATTCATCGACAGTACCCATCACCTCATCGGCACTCATGCTGCTGACGATTGTACCGTCAACAGGAATTTTCTCGCCCGGGCGCACTTCCAGTGTGTCTCGGGGCTGTACGGCAGAGATGGGAATATCATTCGTCTCACCAGCATCTACCAGATGCGCCGTCTTAGGCGTGAGCCCCATCAGCGAGCGAATGCTACTGGCCGTACCTTGCTTGGCTCGTTCTTCGAGCAGTCTTCCTGTAAGCACAAAGGTGATAATCATCACCGAAGCATCAAAATAAGTGTGATTCTCAATACCGCGAGCCCCCCAGAACTCATCGCCCCAGAATGTATTGAAGGTGCTGAAAAGAAATGAGATGCAGGTGGATAGTGCAACGAGTGTGTCCATGTTGGCTGAGCCGTGCATCAGTTGTTTCCAAGCCGTCACGTAGAACGAGCGACCGCAGTAAACGAGATTGAGCAGGGCAATGATGAGTGCCGTTTGGTGGCGGAAGTCGGCATCGTAGTCAGACAGTCTGAACCAGCCCATTGAAAAGCACATGACGAGCAGGGCAAAGAGCCACGACAGCATCACCTTATTACGCAGCGTGAGGTAGGCCCGATGCTCTATGGCTTCCACGTTGCGGTCTTCCTCTATCACCATGTCGTAGCCGATGCCGCCAAGTGCTTCTTTCATTTGTTCCAGCGAGATCAGTTCGGTGTCATATTCGATGAGAGCGGTTCGGCCAGGCAGGTTCACACTGGCCGATGTGATGCCTTCCAGTGAGTTCAGTTTCTTCTCCACGTTGGCAGCGCAGCCAGCGCACATCATGCCAAGCACGGCGATTGTCTTTTTCTGTATCATAACAATCTGCAAAATTACGAAATTATTTTCTATATTGTTCTTTAATTTAATATTGTTTTGTAACTTTGGCTTTGCCGAAGTTACTTAGCACTCGGAAAAACGCAAATATATTTGGCTTTTCTCTCTTGTCTTTTCGTAACTTTACGCTTCCAGCGCGAAGTTACTTGCACTCGGCAGAAAAAAACAAACACGTTTGTTTTGTTCTTCTCTCGTTTTTTCGTAACTTTGCCACTCAACAACTAAAAATGAAGAGAGTATGAAACTGATTTCATGGAATGTCAATGGACTTAGAGCATGCGAAAGCAAGGGCTTCAGCGATGTGTTCAAACAGATGGATGCCGACTTCTTCTGCCTGCAGGAGACGAAGATGCAGGAGGGACAGCTGGACCTGACGTTTGAGGGCTATGACAGTTACTGGAACTATGCCGACAAGAAAGGCTATTCAGGCACGGCTATCTTCACCCGACACAAACCGCTGAGCGTGACGCGCGGCATAGGTATAGACGAACATGATCATGAGGGCCGAGTGATTACGTTGGAGATGGAACAGTTCTATCTGGTGACGGTCTATGTGCCAAATTCGCAGGACGGACTGAAAAGGCTGGACTATCGCATGCGATGGGAGGACGATTTCCAGAACTATCTGTGCCAGCTGGACGCGCAGAAGCCGGTTGTGGTGTGCGGCGACCTGAATGTGGCGCATGAGGAGATTGACATTAAGAACCCGAAGACCAATCGCCATAATGCAGGATTTACGGATGAGGAACGTGCAAAGTTCACGCAGTGGCTGTCACGCGGATTCAAGGACACGTTTCGCACGCTCTATCCAGAGCAGGTGACTTACTCATGGTGGTCGTATCGCTTCCAGGCAAGGCAGAAAAACGCGGGTTGGCGCATTGACTATTTCGTGGTGTCGGACCGCCTGATGCCGAAAGTGACTGAGGCCAAGATACACACCGATGTCATGGGAAGCGATCATTGTCCGGTGGAGGTGGACCTTCTTTAAGAAATAGGTGAAAAGAATGGAGCATAAAAAAACGTGAGAAAAACAGATGGCAGAAACGAAAAGCGTGACTTATGAGGGCATCATGCGGGAGCTGATGGAGGGAAAGTTCTATCCCGTCTATTATCTGCATGGTGAAGAATCGTACTACATTGACAAAATAGCGGATTATATAGCCGAGCATGCCCTTCAGCCAGAAGAGCGCGATTTCAATCAGACAATCATGTTCGGCTCTGACGTGTCGGCATCGCAGATTGCCGACACATGTCGGCGTTACCCCATGATGGCCGAAAGGCAGGTGGTAATCGTGAAAGAGGCGCAGAACGTGAAAAACACGGAGGCGCTCGAGAAGTATATGAAACAGCCGCTGAAGAGCACAGTGCTCGTGATGTGCCACAAAAACGGAAAGATTGACGGGCGAAAGCGCGAATATGTGAAAGCCATCCAGCATGCCGGCATCCTTTTTGAAAGTGCAAAACTGCGCGAACGAGACCTTCCTGTCTTCATTGAGAGATACCTGGGGCAGAAAAACGTGAGTATAGACCCCAAATCGACGCAGCTCATTGCCGATGCCATAGGCGCTGACCTGAGCCGACTGACTAGCGAACTCGATAAAGTGATGATTTCGCTGCCAGAGGAAAATAGGAGAGTGACCCCACAGGTGGTGGAGGAGCAGATAGGCGTGAGTAAGGACTTCAATGGATTTGAGTTGCGTGATGCCATCGTGAACCGAAACATTTTCAAGGCGAATCAGATCATGAACTATTTTGACAAAAATCCGAAGGCTGGAAGCATTTATTCCTTTCTTCCGATGATGTTCAATTTTTTCCAGAATCTGATGCTTGCTTACTACGCTCCGAAAAAAACACAAGAGGGTGTAGCCGAATGGTTGGAGTTGAGATCAGTATGGGGTGCCAAGGATTATATGACCGGCATGCGAAATTATACGGGTGTGAAAGTGATGCAAATAATTTCCAAACTGAGAGAAATTGATGCCAAAAGTAAGGGGCTGGACAATCCCAACACTCCTCCTGAGGAGCTGATGAAGGAACTCATTTTTTTTATTTTGCATTGAAAAAAAGTGGGAATGCTTTTCTAAAATTCAAGAAAAATAGCCTCCAAATGGAGGCTTTTTTTTGAGCGAAATGCTTGTGTATTTCGGCACTTCGCTCAATTTAAGTACCTTCAAAACTCGCAAATTTTCAAGCGTCCTGAACACTCGTTCAGAATTTTAAAATTATGAGCATTTTTCATGATTTTCCCCCTTTGAAATTCGGTGTTAGCGTTTGTTAACTGAGAAAAGTCTGAATTTAGAAACGTAAATAAGATGGATTTGTAAATCACTATAAATTTATTATTGGCGTAATTTGTAAATGTAAACACGGGGATATCATTTGTGTGTCTGAATATGTATATGTAAAACTGGAATGTGAATATAATTCATATATAAATATACAATACGATGATTTATATATAAATGATTAAAAATCAGTGTTTTACTTTAGATTTATAAAGTATTTTTGATGTTTTATCCGTTTTAAAATGAGAAAAAATGAAATATTGGTCAATTTACGGAGTTTAATATCGTAAATATCTGTTTTATAACCAATAGGTTAGCTTACAAAGTCTTTTCTTATGCTAAGAGTACATGAAGCGCTTTGAGTTTGTGAATGTGAAATACGTGAAATTAAATTTGTAAAACATGAATAAATTTACGAATTTAAATAAATGAATTTAAATTTCACGCTTCTAAATTTTCCTTCGAAAATGTTGCACAGTTTAATTTTTTGTTTTACCTTTGTAAAATCAATGAAAAATGGGCAAAATGGCCCAAAATAGTACCTGATGATAAAAAAATGAAGGACAGAATTAAGCAAATTATGGAGTCGCAGCACATGACTCAGCAAGTCTTTGCCGACTTCATCGGGATAGCTCCTGCTACCCTCAGTGGTATCTTCACGGAGCGAACAAAACCAACCCTTAACACAGTGGAGGCCATCAAGAGAAAGCTCCCTCTACTCAGCACAGACTGGCTTATGTTCGGTAGAGGTCCCATGTTTACCGATTCGGGAGCTGCTGTTGATGCTAATCCCTCCACTCCAGCACCAAAAGTTGAACAAGCATCTTCTGAGCCGATGCTGGATTTCGGTCAACCGGCACCTATAAACACTCCTCAGTTTACGACCCGACCAGTGACGAGCCCTTCAGTGGCAAAAAGTGCTCGTATGGAGGTCAATATGGAAAATTTGAACAATTTTGAGAAAACTCAGCGTAAGGTGACTGAGATACGTGTTTTTTATGATGACCAGACGTGGGAAAGCTTTGTTCCTGCTAAAAAATGAATGCGCCTGAGGGTGTGGAGCCTGGCGTGAAGTAACGAAGTAAGGGCATGCGTAACATTGGCAAGCCTGCTCTAAATGTATTTTATGGCAGTCTTGCTAATGGCGTAACATCCTTTCGGATAGAGAGTTATGGTACCAGTAGAGGGGGCGCATTGCATCCGCAGCTATTCTCTTTATCAAAGTTGAATCCACACTTTTTATAATAGGAATTAGCTTGATGGTTCAGTTCAACGGTGAATGAAATTGGGGCGATGAGTCTTTCGCTAACCCTAATGAAAGGCTTGCCGAAAGCATACTCATTCGTATGGATAAGCTTGCTGTTCTGATCTGTCAGCTCGTTGGCTGCAGGGGCAGGCTGTTCGTTGCACAGCCTCTTTTCAGATGAGAACCACAAACTCCAGTCGTTGCCATATTCTTCTTGCGCCATGATGCTCAGCATCGTGACCAGAAGGCAACAGACTGTTATGAGAAATCGTTTTAGCATAATCGCTTACAAATTTACATAATCACATTGTTTTCACAAGAGTGAATTAACTAAAATTAAATATGTTTAATCAAAATTCTGTAGTGCAAGGCGAACTATTTCGTATTTTTGCAGTGAACTATAAAACTTAAAGCTATGACACAAGAAAAAATGACTGAGTTACGCGAGAAGGGCCTTCAATTGATTGACAACAATGCTTATGACGAGGGCCTTCAGATGCTACGTGAGGCTGCAGAAGCCGGTGACATTCCTTCGGTTGTTTTCATTGGCTGTCACTACTATGAGACAGAAGACGACGAAAAGGAGGCTTCCAAATGGTTCATGAAGGCCGATGAACTGTTCGATGAAGCTGGCGAGCCTACGGACAATGAGTATATAGTCAACCTGATGATCTATTCCCATCGGTCGATGGGCGACATATACGAAGGGCGTGGAGATTATTTCATGGCCTATATTGAATATTGTGGGGCATTCAACCTGGGTTGCCACGAAGTGCTCTACATGATGGGCAAGCTGGCTTATGATGGCTATACGACCCCTGACGGCAGTTCTGATGTGAACGAGGCACTCGACTACTGGAAGACAGGCATGGAGAGCGGCGATACAGCCTGTGAGCAGGCCTATAATGAGCATCTGATAGAACAGGTTCCTGAGATTGAAGATCCAGAGACGATTGATTTCGAGAACGGCGATTGCTACGAGGGAACTGTGAACGCCCAGGGGCAGCCCGACGGCTACGGTGTGATGACCTACAAGAAGCAGCCCTATCACGAATGGATGAAGACCTCTGTCAGCTTCGATACCTATCGGGGTCATTGGAAAGACGGAAAGCGCGAGGGCTTCGGTCGGATGACATACTACATGAACGGCAGCGGAAGCGTCGAGTATAATGGTGAGTGGCACGATGATCAGCCTCACGGCAAGGGCAGCTTCAAGAAATACAGTTCTGTTACTGACGAGACCTATACCGGCGAGTGGCAGAACGGCAAACGTCATGGTCACGGCCACTACTACGAGCACTGGGACAAGGGCACCTTCCCTACTTTCGAGTATGATGGTGATTGGGAGAACGACTTGCAACATGGCTATGGCACCTCGAGCTCAGCCTCGCCCTATCCCTACAGTCCAAAGGATGTCTATGAAGGCGAGTGGTACGAAGGTTGCAAGCAGGGTCAGGGTACGATGCGTTTCAAGAATGGCGATGTATATGAAGGTCGCTGGTGCAACAACTTCCGTGAAGGTCACGGCAAGCTGACCAGAGCCGACGGCACCTGGATGGAGGGTGAATGGAAGGATAACCAGCCCCAGATGGAGACCATCGTGAACAGTGAGGGCTCCGACAAGCCGATGCTGAAGCTGAAGGTCCACCGTCACGGCTTCGACTATAGTCAGACGATGGCCTGCATGCTGAAGGTCGAGGAAGGGCCTAAGAGCTTCAGCGACGTGACCTACCTGAGTGGCGACAGATTCAGTGAGTCGGAAAATACGATTATCACCATTCTCTCTTTCGACCACGACAGTGTGACTTATGAGGTGGCAGGCCGTTATTTTGAAGACTTCCAGCCGCGTCAGGATACGATCTGTCGGGGCGAGACCAAAGACTATCACCACGAGACGGAAGAGACCGCCACCATCTATGATGATGACTACGACTACACCGTCTGTGCCCAGCTGACAATGACATGCTATTAAAAACGCATGCCGGAAGTGTGTTTTATTAAAATTAATGTGTACCTTTGCACCATATAACAGAAAAAGAACAAAGGATTTTCAGTATGAAGAAGTATGTCCTTGACCTGACGGTGAAGTCGGTAGAGCGGTTGCACGAGCGCTATGTGTTGGTCAAACTGACCGATAGCAACCCTTTGCCTGAGATGCTGCCAGGTCAGTTTGTAGAAGTGCGTGTCGACGGCTCGCTCTCAACATTTCTTCGCCGTCCGATTTCCATCAATTTTGTTGATTATGACAGGAATGAATTGTGGCTGCTGGTGGCTACGATAGGCGAAGGCACGCGACGCATGGGCGAGCTGAAGGCAGGCGAGGTGCTGAACTGCATGTTGCCGTTGGGCAATGGGTTTAGGATTCAAAGCGGGGAAACCGCTTTGCACACTAATGGGGAAACCGCTTTGCACACTAATGGGAAAGCCGCTTCGCATGCGCATCTGCTTGTTGGGGGAGGCGTGGGTGTGGCTCCGCTGCTCTATCTGGGGGCCTGTCTGAAGCGGGAAGGCGTTGAGCCGACGTTTCTGCTGGGTGCCCGCACGAAGAACGACTTGCTCCTGCTCGATGAGTTCAGAAAGTATGGTCGTGTGCTCGTGACCACAGAGGATGGCTCTGAGGGTGAGCGTGGATTCGTGACCAATCATAGCGTGCTGCAGGAAGAACGGTTCGGGCTCATCCAGTGCTGTGGCCCAACCCCGATGATGAAGGCGGTGGCGCGTTACGCCCGTCAGTCGCATACCGAGTGCGAGGTCTCGTTAGAGAACCTGATGGCCTGCGGACTGGGTGCCTGCCTGTGCTGCGTGGAGAAGGTCAGAGGCGATGAAGACCAGCCGACCAATGTGTGTGTGTGTAAAGAAGGACCCGTGTTTAATATCAACAGACTATTATGGCAAGATTAGACGTACACATAAAAGACCTTCACCTGAAGAATCCTGTGATGACGGCCTCCGGCACGTTTGGCTACGGACTGGAGTTTCAAGACTTCGTGTCGCTCGACCAGATAGGCGGCATCATCGTGAAGGGCACTACGCTGAAGCCTCGTGAAGGCAATGACTATCCGCGCATGGCCGAGACCCCAATGGGTATGCTCAACTGCGTGGGGTTGCAGAACAAAGGAGTTGACTACTTCTGTGAGCACATCTATCCGCAGATAAAGGATATCGACACCAACATGATTGTAAACGTGAGCGGTTCCTCGCCCGACGACTATGCCGAGTGTGCAGCGCGTATTGATGCGCTCGACAAGATCCCTGCCATCGAGCTGAACATATCCTGTCCTAACGTGAAGGATGGCGGCATGGCCTTTGGCGTGACCTGCGCAGGAGCCGAGAGTGTGGTCAGGGCTGTTCGTGAGCGTTATCACAAGACACTCATTGTGAAGCTCTCGCCCAACGTGACCAACATCTCAGAGATAGCCAAGAGTGTAGAGGCTGCTGGTGCCGATGCCGTGTCGCTCATCAATACGCTGATGGGCATGGCCGTCGATATAGAGAAGCGCAAGAAGGTGCTCTCCATTGGTACAGGTGGACTGAGCGGTCCCTGCGTCAAGCCGGTGGCGCTCCGAATGGTCTATCAGGTGGCTCACAGCGTGAACATCCCCGTCATTGGCCTGGGAGGCATCATGACTGCCGAGGATGCGCTTGAGTTCATCATGTGTGGTGCAACTGCCATTGAGATTGGAACAGCCAACTTCATTGATCCTGCTGTCACTGTCAAGGTGCGCGACGGTATCAATGACTGGCTCGACCGTCACGGTTGTCAGTCGGTAGAAGAGATTATCGGTGCAATATCGTAATTACTGTATAACTAAAACTAATTTAACTTTAACAATGAAAGCAAAATTACTTCTTTCTGTGATGTTGCTGGCAGGCAGTCTCTCGATGAGTGCCCAGCAACTGGCCTTCCCAGGCGCACAGGGATGGGGCCGCTTTGCCACGGGCGGACGCTCAGGCACGGTGTACCATGTGACTAACCTGAACGATTCAGGTACGGGTTCGCTTCGCGATGCCGTGAGTCAGCCTAACCGCATCGTGGTGTTCGACGTGAGTGGCGTCATTCGCATCAACTCGCGCATAACTTTTGCCAAGAACCTCTATGTGGCTGGTCAGACCGCACCGGGCGAGGGCATCACGGTCTATGGTGACGGTGTGTCGTTCTCGGGTGCCGACAACATCATCGTGCGCTATCTGCGTGTTCGAATGGGTGCCGTGGGCTCGAAGGATAAGGACTGTGCCGGTATTGCCAACGGTCAGAACATGATCTTCGACCACTGTTCGTTTGCATGGGGACAGGACGAGAACTTCTCCATCAACTGGGACAGCAAGGGAACGGCTCCGCAGAACATCACGCTCATGAACTCAATCGTGGGACAGGGATTGATGACGCACTCGGCTGGTGGACTGATGCAGGCCGACAATATCACGCTCTACCGCATACTGCTGGTAGATAACTCTACGCGTAACTTCAAGGTGAAGGGCGTGAACCAGTATGTGAACAACCTGGTGTATAACTGGAAGAATGCAGCCTATAACATGGGTGGCGACTCGCAGGGTACGAGCTATGTGAACATTGAGAACAACTTGTTCATCAACGGCCCGGCTGTGGGTGGCAATGGTCTGACTGGCGGTAACAGCGACTTCCACTTCTATGGCAACGACAACTGGCAGGATGCCAACCGTGACGGAGTCTTTAATCCGACGCTCTTCACGGGCGACGGTGGAGGCGACCGCCAGGCGCAGCCCTACGCTTATCCTGAACTGGAGAAGTGGGGTGGAAAGGATCTGATAGAGAAGCTGCTGCCCACGGTGGGTGCTTCGCTGCCTTACCGCGATCTGGCCGACTGCTACATGGTGGACGAGGTGCTCAGCTTCGGCAAGAAGGGCAAGCTGATCACGAACGAGAACGAACTGCCTATAGGTGTGCCGACATCTTGGAGCTGGTTCGCAGGTTCGAAGCCTCTGGATAGCGATGGCGACGGCATGCCCGACGAGTGGGAGGTGGACAATGCGACTGATCCGCAGAAAGACGATGCCATGGTGCTTCGCGACAATGGTTATACCAATATAGAAAACTATATCAACAGCATCACGATTGACGACCGTCAGTACTTCCTGCGTGCTCCCTTGATGCTGTCGCTCGAATCATCGACCACCAACAGCCTCACACTGGCTTGGGCCGACTATAGTGACAACGAGGATGGCTTTATAGTGGAGATGAAGAAGGACGGAGCCTTTGCCGAGGTGGGCCGCACGGCTGCCAATGCTACTTCGTTTACGATTACCGATGCCTCGCTGCTGCCTGGCAAGCCATACGAGGTGCGTGTGTGTGCCTTTGATGCTAAGGGCAAGTCGGCCTATACCGCCACTCTCACTGTGAAGACCCGTCCTGAGCAGGCCGACATCATAGATGCCGAGACGTTCACTGGCACAGGAGAGGGCGAGTGGCTGATCAACCCCACGGAAGATCAGGTCATCACTTTGACGGAGCCTACTCCGAAGACGGCAGTCGTCGTGCGCAGCGATGCTCATGTCACACTCAATGGTACTGGCTATGTGAGTGGTTCTGCCTCGATGAACAAGACGGGCGAGGGCACTTTCACCGTGGTTACCGATCAGCAGTATGAGGGCGCTACGGTGCTGCACAAAGGCGTGTATGAGTTCTCGTCGCTGAAGAACGGCGGTGTGGCCAGCGCACTGGGCATGAGTCAGGAGTTTGCTCAGAACTGGGTGATGGACGGCGGTGTCTATAAGTACACAGGTGCCACGACATCGACCAACCGTTCGGCAAAGCTCTACGACAATACAGAGCTGAACATTGCCAACAGCGCTGCCGTCGTGACCATGAACGGCAGTATTGAGGGAACGGGCAACTTCGAAGTTGGAGGTGCCGGAACCATCGCAGTGAATACGACCGACTTCTTCAAATTCGATGGCAATCTTGTGATGAAGGGCGCTACGCTCAAGCTGAATTCGAAGGATGTCTCAGACAATGGCATTGGCTCGGCTTCTAAACTTGTGATGCAGGGCGGTACGTTTACGACCGT
>DFJI01000033.1:0-4485 GCA_002372235.1 Prevotella sp. UBA3675
CTGGCCACGATGAACTGTCTCACGCATGGCTGTACGGAGGTGGTGGTCGAGAAGTTCGACCCACTGGTTGTGCTTGCCTCCATACATAAAGAGCGGTGCACGGCGGTGTACGGCGTGCCCACTATGTTCATTGCCGAGCTCGACCATCCCATGTTCTCCATGTTCGACCTTACCAGCCTGCGCACCGGCATCATGGCTGGCAGCCTCTGCCCGGTGGAGCTGATGAAGCGCGTTTCTGAGAAGATGTACATGACCATCACCAGCGTCTACGGCCTTACCGAGTCGTCGCCCGGTATGACGCAGACCTGCCTGAACGACACCTTCGAGCAGCGCTGCACCACCGTTGGCCGCGACTATCCCTTCGTCGAGGTGAAGGTGCTCGACCCGGAGACGGGCGAGGAGTGTCCCGTGGGCGTGCAGGGTGAGATGTGCTGTCGTGGCTTCAATGTGATGAAGGGCTACTACAAGAACCCGCAGGCCACCGCCGAAGTCATCGACAAGAACGGATTCCTGCACTCGGGCGACCTGGGCATCAAGGACGAGCAGGGCTTCTACCGCATCACGGGCCGCATCAAGGACATGATCATCCGTGGCGGTGAGAACGTCTATCCGCGCGAGATTGAGGAGTTCCTCTACCACATGCCCGGCATCAAGGACGTGCAGGTAGCCGCCGTTCCCTCTCACAAATATGGCGAAGAAGTCGGAGCATTCATCATCCTGCAAGAAGGCGTGAAGATGGAGCCTGAGGACGTGCGCGACTTCTGCAAAGGCAAGATAGCCCGCTATAAGACACCCAAATACGTGTTTTTCATCGACCAGTTCCCACTCACAGGCTCCGGCAAAATCCAGAAGTTCAAGCTGAAGGAAATGAGTCTGGAACTCTGCAAACAACAAGGCATAGAGGTCATCTGACCCCTATGCCTTTTACTTTTTCCGGGCAACATAGCCCTCTATGTCTTTCATTCCGTTCAGGAACGCTTGCGCATCCATGCGTTTCTTCCCAGCCAGTTGCAGTTCGTCTATCCGCAGCTGGCTGTCGCTGCATTCTATATAGAGGTGTCGGTCCTTGATGCTCAGCCGCCCTACGCACCCTGTTGCAGGCTCGTTCGTCTTCGTCGTCTTGAAGATTTTCAGCACCGTGGCCTTGCCATCAGTACCTTCCAGCGTGGTCCATGCCCCTGGATAAGGGCTCAGTCCGCGCACAAAGTCATAGACCCTCTTCGCAGTCTGTTTCCAGTCTATCTCGCAAGTCTCCTTGAAAATCTTAGGAGCCGTTTTTAGCGGAGAGTGGAGAGTGGAGAGTGGAGAGTTTGCTACCGCTGTGGGGGCATCTCCAGATGTAGCGGTAATAAAGTCATTTTGTTCTATGCTCTCAGGATGTCCGTTGGCAGCTACAATCTTGTCGAGCGTCTTCAGGCAAATCTCGGCCCCGAGGTGCATCAGCCCGTCATAGACATACTCCACATCGGCCTCGTCGGGGATGGCAAAGGGCATCTGCATGATGATGCGGCCCGTGTCAATGTCGTGGTCGAGGAAGAACGTGGTCACACCCGTCACCGTCTCGCCGTTGATCACCGCCCAGTTGATGGGGGCAGCGCCGCGATACTGCGGCAGCAGGGCAGCGTGCACGTTGAACGTGCCGTATTCGGGCATAGCCCACACCACCTCGGGCAACATGCGAAAGGCCACCACCACCTGCAGGTTGGCATGATAGCTGCGCAACTGTTCCACGAACTCAGGATCTTTCATCTTCTCCGGCTGCAGCACCGGCAGTCCCTTCTCCGTCGCATACTGCTTCACCGCGCTGGGCTGCAGCACCGAGCCGTGCCGTCCCACCGGCTTGTCGGGCTGCGTCACCACAGCCACCACGTTATAGCCGTTCTCCACCAGCGCCTTCAGTGTCTCCACTGCAAACTCCGGCGTTCCCATAAATACAATTCTCAAATCGCTTTTCTTCATCATTCTTATCGTTTATTTCACTCCTCACTCATATCCTTCACCATCTTGCGGTAGTGCGTATAGAGGCGCTGTCGCGATATGTAGCCCTTCAGGTGATTGTTGTCGTCCACCACGGGCAGCCAGTTCGACTGCGTGCGGTCGAAGGTGCGCATCACCTGCGCCATCGTCGATTGCTCGCTGAGCGTTGCTGGAGGCTCCTGCATGAGCTGCGATGCCTTGAAGTGGTGATAGAGCTCTATGCGGAACACTATGTGTCTAATCTTCGTGATGTCTATCTCGCCCAACAGCGTGCCAGCTGCGTCGAGCACGGGCAGCACGCTACTCCTTGAACTGCTTATCTTGTGCACAATCTGTCCCAGCTCCAGATCGGGCTCCACCGCCATGAAGTCGCGCTCCACCACCGAGTCGAGCTGCATCAGCGTGAGCACGGCCTGGTCGGTGTGGTGCGTAATGAGCTTGCCCTCCTTGGCCAGCCGCGCGCTGTAGATGCTGTGCGGCTCAAAGAGCGAGATGGTGAGATAGCTGCTCACCGACACGATCATCAGCGGCAGGAACAGCCTGTAGCCGCCCGTCAGTTCGGCTATGAGGAAGATGCCCGTGAGCGGAGCATGCATCACGCCCGACATCACGCCAGCCATACCCATCAGGGCGAAGTTCTTCTCCGGCACATACACCCACGAAGTGTGGAGGTTCCACATGCGCGAAAAGAAGAATCCTGCGAAACAGCCCACAAACAGCGAAGGAGCGAACGTTCCGCCACAGCCGCCGCCACCATTCGTAGCCGATGTGGCAAACACCTTCGTGAGCAGCACCAGCGCTATGTAGGGTATGAGCATGTAGGCTTCGCCTGAGAAGTGCGAGTTATTCAATATCTGTTCCCAGTCAGCATCGCTGGTGCCATTCAGCAGCAGGTTGATGCTGTTGTAGCCCTCACCGAACAATGCGGGGAAGAGGTAGATGAGCAGACTCAGCACGCTGCCGCCCAGCAACAGTCTGACGTAGGGTTTGTCCTGAAAACGGGCAAAGATGCTCTCGGCAAAGCTCATGGAACGTATGAAGTAGAGGCTCACCAGTCCGCAGAATACGCCCAGCAATATGCAGGCAGGCACACGTTCCACCGTCCAGTCGTTGTCCAGATGGAAGGTGAACAGGGCCGCATCACCACTAAATATATAGGTGAAGCACGTAGCCGTCACGCACGACACGAGGATGGGCAGCAGCGAGGTCATCGTCATGTCAATCATGAGCACCTCCAGCGTGAACACCAGTCCTGCTATCGGAGCCTTGAAGATGCCTGCTATGGCGCCTGCCGCACCGCATCCCACCAGTAGCATCAGCGTCTTACTGTCCATGCGGAACAGCTGCCCCAGGTTCGAACCGATGGCCGAACCCGTGAGCACGATAGGAGCCTCAGCACCCACCGAACCGCCAAAGCCAATCGTGATGGCCGAAGCAATCACGCTCGACCACGTGTTGTGCGACTTCAGTCTCGACTTGTTCGATGAGATGGCATACAGAATGCGAGTGATGCCGTGCGATATGTTGTCCTTCACCACATAGCGCACGAAGAGCGATGTGAGATAGATGCCCACCACCGGATAGACCAGATAGAGCCAGTTACTAGAATCGGCATTGAACTGGCTGGTGAGCACGAACACAATCTGATTGATAATCCAGTGTAGCAGGAAAGCGGCCACAGCAGCGAACAAGCCCACGAAGAACGCCAATATCAGCACGAACATCTTCTCGCTGATATTCTGTTTCCGCCACTCGTTCAGTCTTTCAAACCACGAGTTCCCCACTCTATCTGCTGTTGCTTCCATTATCTCACTCAAAAAATGAGCCGCAAAGATAAGCAATAAAATTGAAAATCGAAAACTGAAAACCGAAAATTTGCAACACTGGCGGAAATCAGCATGCTTACATCAAGGCATACTGACGAAAGTTCACGAAACATCTGCTCCATCTGCTCCCGACTGCATCTGTCAGTCAATCAAACGATTATGACAGGAGCAGACGGGAGCAGATGGAGCAGATGTTTCGCTACCTATCCGAATTTTATGTGTACTTGCAGACTACTATTTTCGCCAGCAGTCTATTTTGCAACATACTTCTGGCCTTTCTTTATCAGAATGCCCTTATCAGTCTTCTTCGCACGCTGTCCGCTGACATGATAGATGGGCTGTCCGTCTGCATCAGCAGATATGCCAGAAATTCCGGTCGGTGTTTCATCAGGCAGAGCTATGCGGAAAGTCACATCGCCCTCCACGTTGGTCTGCACGGTGTTGATGTCCGACACTGCGGCATTCTTGATAATCCCTATCTGATGGCCGCTGAAGGCATCGGTTGCTTGCAACACGATGGTTACGATTTAAAAACAGGTCTGCTCGTCCCATTTACAAAGCTTTAATCTCTTCTTCGGTAAGTCCAGTAACATCAGCTATGTCACTAACAGACATTCCTTTCTTCTTCAGATTCCGGGCAACGTCTGCACGGCCTTTTGCTATACCTTCTGCACGACCTTCT
>DFJI01000033.1:4590-14941 GCA_002372235.1 Prevotella sp. UBA3675
CTGCTATACCTTCTGCACGACCTTCCGCACGGCCTTTCGCTATTCCCTTATTCATGGCCGTAGTCATTGTGCTGTAATAGTCCCAGTATTCCTTCTGACTTTCATAGTACCTGCGGCGTTCAGTCTCGTCGTACTTGGCTATCTCAGCCTGTTCGAACAGCTTCTTGAATCCGAAGTCTGTATAGGGGTTGATATAGCGCTCACGAATTAAGTCTGGCATACTCATATAATAATATTGTGTCAATAGGTATGAACGTCAGCAAAGATAGAACAAAAAATCCGAACCGCCAAGCGATTCGGATACTTTTTTATCTCTCAATGCTTATCTCAACGGCGTGAGCGGATAGACGATGTTCACGATGAAGATGTTGGCGGCGAGGATGATGAAATTCATCAGCAGACCCATGCGCATGAAGTCGCTGAAGCGATAGCCGCCAGGGCCATAGACCAGCATGTGGGTGGGCGAGCCGATGGGGGTGGCAAAGCTGCTGCTCACGCTAATCATCAGCGCTATCATGAAGGGATAGGGTTCGTAGCCCATCTTTTCGGCTGCCTCGTACATGATGGGGAAGAACATGGCTCCCGCTGCCGTATTGGAGATGAACTCGGTGACGAACGTGCCCACCAGACAAACAGCTGTCATCACGACGAGCGGATTGGTGCCGCACACGTCGAGGATGCTCAGGGCCAGACGCTCGGCTATGCCCGTCTTCTGGATGGCAAGGCCCAACACCACGCTGCCGGCAAAGACGAGGAGTATCTCGCCGTTAATGGACTTCATGGCTTGATCGGGCGTGCAGCAGCGGAACACGAGCATGGCTGCGGCAGCAATGAAGGCACACTGCAGCAGGGGCAGCACCTTGAGGGCCGAGAGCACAACCATAGCCAGCATGATTATCGAAGAGATTAAGGTCTTGATGCCAACATTGATGACCTCGTCGCCAGGTACCAGACCGTGAGTCTTAGCGAGCTCCAAGATGTCCTTGATGCGTCCGGCAAACACGAGTTTGTCGCCACCCATGATGAACTCGTTCTCGTCGATGGGCACGGCGGCGTTGTCGAAGTGGTGCATACGGATAAGCCGACCACCCTCAACGTTGAGCAGTCCGGCAGAGCCGAGAGTCTCGCCAATCAACTTGTTGTCTGACGGAACGAGCATCTCGACGGTGTAGTCGGCAGTGTCCTCGAAGCCCGTATCGGGGGCCTTGCGGTCGGGCAGCAGCCTGCGCAGAGCTATGACCGAGAGCACCCCCACGGCCAGACAGAACAGTCCGGGCACGGTAGTGGCAAGCACGTTCATGGTTGTGCCCGCCTTGTCGGCATAGAGTCCTGAAATGATGAGGTTGGGAGGTGTGCCGATAAGGGTACACACGCCGCCCATGCCCGAGGCATAGCTCAAGGGGATGAGGAGCTTAGAGGGCGCAACGTTCAGTTTCTTGGACCACATCTTCACGATGCCTACGAACATGGCTACCACGGTGGTGTTGCTCAGAAATGAGCTAAGCACGGCCACGGGCACCATGAGGCGGACGACAGCCTTCGGATAGTTGGAGGGCTGGCCCAGCAGGTTCTTCACAATCCACTGCAGCACGCCGGTATAGGTGAGTCCGGCCACGACAATGAACAGCACTGCTACGATGACCACCGAAGTGGAGCTGAAGCCCGAGAAAGCCTCAGAGGCATTGAGCACGCCCGTCACGAAGAGTATGCCGATGGCGGCAAGAAACACTACGTCGGTGCGCAGACGGGTGAACAACAAGGTGGTGAACATGCCCAGAACGGTCACTATCGTGATCCATGCATGGAGACCGAAGCCCCAGAATAGTTCTGTTTCCATTTTTTCCTTTTCTTTTCTCGCTCTTTCTTGTCATTTCCGTATAATCTCAACCTGCCCGTCGGGACGGAGCCTGATGATGCAGGAGGGCTGATGGGGCTTGTGCTCCTGTCGGCGCGCGAAGCACACGTAATCTACGGCCTCAACGATACGTGAATCAATGTCGCAGTAGTTCTGTGCAGCCGGCTCACCGCTGATATTAGCCGAAGTGGAAACGACGGCTTTCTGAAAACGATAGCAGAGCTCCTTGGAGAAAGGCTCGTTGGTGATGCGAATACCGATACTGCCATCATCGGCAATGAGGTTGGGGGCCAGATTGACAGCTCCGTCGAGGATGAGCGTAGTAGGGCGCTCGGTGGTGCAATCGATGAGCTGCCAAGCCACGTCGGGCACATTGCGCACATAGCGCTGCAAGCGGGCATCGCTGTCAACGAGGCAGATAAGCGCCTTCGAGTCGTCGCGTTGCTTGATTTCATATACACGTTTCACGGCTTCGGCATTCGTGGCATCACAGCCTATGCCCCACACGGTGTCGGTAGGATAGAGGATGATGCCACCCTTGCGCATCGTCTCCACCGCATTCTTGATATCCTGTTCCTGTGTCATTTTTTTTAATGAAAATGTTTTCTTTGTATTGTGATTGGATAAGTTGTTTTTTTACGTTACTTTCTGAACTTCACCGAACGAACGTTGCGCCCAGTCTTCCATGTGACCACGTAGATGCCCGACGGCTGACTGGCCATAGAGCAACCCTCACTGGCTTCAAACGTCGCCACGAGCCTGCCACCCACGGTAAACACACTGACGGGGAACGAGAGTGCCTCGGGTGTGGCCGAACCGAAGTGCAGCCACTGGCGCTGTGGGTCGTAAGCCAGCGCATACTCATCAGGCTCAGGATGCTCAATGCCCAACACCGCGTCGGGCAGCGGTCCGTTAGCGACGATGCGCCACAGACGGTTGGTACTCGACCCATTGCGCGAGTCGCTGGTATAGCTGAGTATAGCGGTATTGTCGTCGCTTCGACCGCCCTCCAGATTGGCCACATGCTGCGAATAGACGTTTTCCAGGTTGTAGTAGCCGTCGGTGCCCTGGGGCAGGAGGTTCCACAGCTGTCGGCTGTCGTCCTCGTCGGGGGTCACTACGTTCAGGTGGGCTCCCACGTTCACCGCAGGCCCTACGCTGCCCGTTGTGGGATCGTTGAGAGCCAGTTCACAGGCGCGATTTACTATCTGGAAATGAGCCCCCACGGGCCTGATCATCCAGTCCTCGCTCTCACGGGTCCTACTGTCCGCAAACTGCACCACTGCCGTGCCGTTGACATCCATTGCCTTCGAGGTCTTCACGTTCACAATGTGATAGTAGTAGTCGCCCGGCACGAAAGGCGGTGTGGGCTCCAGCGGCTTCTTACTATAGAAAGCCTGTTCCAGATAAGCGCAGCGCTCGGTGATGAAGTCTTTCAAATCGGCCACATATTGATCGTAGGAGGAGTAGAGCACCGTCTCATGATACATTCGGGTGCTGATGCCCCAGCGCTGGTAATTCAGCTGCTGCGACTGACTGAGCAAGTTCTGCAGACTGTCAACCTTTTGCAGCATGTAGCTCACCAGTCCGGCATCCACAAGTTCCTTGAAGCGATGATAGACGCGCTTCTGGAACCAAGGGTCTTCCCACATGCGACGAACCCACTCGCGCGAGCCCGAGTAGGCAATATCCACCATGAGCGAGTGGACTGAACTGCTCAATCCCTGCTCACGGCTCACACGGTAGTCGTTGTTGTAGGCGATGTCGTAGTCCCAGAGGGGGCCCCAGTAGAATCGGGGGTTGGCCTGATCCTTGTAGAAGTAGGTGCTGTAGAAGCCGTCGATGTTGGCACTCACCTCGGTACAGAGGTACCAGTCGATGAGCGAGAGGGTATCAACATAGGCGCGATAGCCCTTGAGCGAGTCGGTGAAATTGGCATCGGACAGTGCACGCTCGAAGGCATTTACCTGATTCTTAATAAAGATGGTCTGCCGCTCCACAATCTCCTCATCCTCAGGATAATGTATTCGAACGGGGGCGTTGTAGGTTGCAGTACTGAACCAGTTGCCATCACGGAAGCCATCCACCTCAAGGAGGTAGCCGCCCGTAATGTTATCGTCGGCTCCCAAGGGGTAGTTCTGCTCAGTGATGTTCACCCGGTGAGCACGCACGTCAATCTGATCGCTAATCTGATAAGTTCCGATGTAACTGTTGTTCAACACCACATCTACGAACTTGGCGGCAGGGTTGAACTTGAGCGAAGTAAACTCGCCCAAAGCAAAGGTCACGGCATTGCGCATCATGGTCTTGTCGGCAGCATTGGCCAGCAAGGTCCACTTCTTGGCTTTCGCATAGCCTGTGCCCAAGAACTTCTCCTTGTTGAGAAACTTAATCTTATAGGGTTTCTTCGCCATATTCCAGGTGGAATTGCCGCGTCCGCGAATGCTCACGGAATCGTAGTCGGTGACCTGTCCGTCCTCATTCACATAGTGCATTCGGCAGTACTTATAGACCTCTTTGCTGGTAATACCATAGCCATCGAACGTCTCGATGTAGATAGTGGGCAGGTCGGTCTGCTGCACATATTGTGCCACTGCGGTAGTTGCCAACGTCAGTCCTACAAGCAGTAAAAAAACAAGTTTCTTCATGACAAAATCGCATTTATGGGGCAAAATTACGAAAAAAAGTTTTGTTTTCTTGTCATTCTTCTTACTTTTTTATAACTTTGCGCATAGTTTTTAACTATAAATCAACACTTTACAAAAAAGATGAAGAAGATTTTCCTGTCAATCATTGCCATGCTGACCATGATGCCGAACGCCTCGGCACAAGATGCCGACATGGCCACCTTCCGCACCTGGGCCACCACACCGCCTATGGGCTGGAACTCATGGGACTGCTACTATTCGAGCGTGACCGAGAAAGAAGTTGTGCAGAACGCGCGCTATCTGGTGGATAACGACCTTGTACGCCACGGATGGGAGTATGTGGTAGTTGACATTCGCTGGTACTGCAACCACCCCTCATTAGGTGCTGGCAACTACAACCAAAATGGAACACAGGGCTACGTGCTTGACGAGTACGGACGCTATCTGCCCTCCCCCACTCGTTTCCCCTCTTGCATGAAGGATGGTAAGAACATCGGCTTCAAGGCACTGGCCGACAGCATTCACAAGATGGGACTGAAGTTCGGCATACACATCATGCGTGGCGTGCCGAAGAACGTGGTGAACAGCAGCTACAAACTGAAAGGCAGCGAAGGCACGGCCTGGAGCCAGGTCTATAATGGCACTACCTCGCCCTGCACGTGGCTCAAGGACAATCTGCTCGTGAGGAACAATGAGGCCGGACAGGCTTACTATAACAGCATCATGGACCTCTATGCCGAATGGGGCGTTGACTTCCTGAAGATTGACGACCTCTCACGCCCGTTCTATACCGACGAAATTCACATGATTCGCAAGGCCATCGACCAGACGGGCCGCCCCATTGTGCTCTCCCTCTCACCCGGAAAGACGCAGTATCAGTATGCCGACGAGTGCTTGGAGAATGCCAACATGTGGCGCATGATGGACGATCTGTGGGACACATGGAGCGCCGTCGATGCGGTGTTTAACGAGGCTCACGCATGGGAGAACGTCACCCGTCCGGGCAACTATGCCGACTGCGACATGCTGCCCCTCGGACAGATTGCCATGACGATTGGCGATACCGGCTACACCGCTGCCGACAAGGGCCGCTGGACGAACCTCACGCAGAACGAACAGCTCACGATGATGACACTCTGGGGCATCTGCCACTCGCCCCTCTTCTTCGGAGGAGAGATGACCAAGAACGATGCGTTCACCCTCTCACTGCTCAACAACGAAGAATATCACCAAATGCACAAGTATGGCACGGAGGCCCATCAGGTGCTCAACGACGAAGACCTGGGTCACGTAGTATGGACATCGTCAGACCCTGCCACGGGTAATCGTTACCTTGCCTTATTCCAGCGCGACAACACCCGATGGATTGTAGGACAGAAGGCGCTCTACAAGTCGGAAGTCGTGGCCTATACTACCGACGGTCATGCCGTCAATGTAGATATTGAATGGCCCGAAGGCTCGAAGACACTGGTGCTTGTGGTTGATGACGGCGGCGACAACTTCAATTACGATCACGGCGACTGGATTAACCCCACGCTGGTGCTGCGCGACGGCACCGAAGTGGCACTCACCGGAACTTATAAGACCCGTCAGTACACCAACAGTTACTTCAACCGCGTGTATGAGAACAAGAACGTGGACAACGGCGGCAAGATGAAGGTCATGGGCGTGACCTACGACCGTGGTTTCTCTACCGATGCCAATGCCGCTATCTTTTTCCAGATACCCGACGACATGGATGTGGTGCGCTTCAAGGCTATGGCCGCTGCCGATGATTCGGGCATAGGACAGACAGGGGCTACCACCTCTATCCGCTTCATGGTGTTCGACCAGAACCCATTGGCCAACGAGCAGGATGACTATGCCGCCCGTTCGGGACTTATCTCACGCACAGGCACAAAGTCGAAGGAACTGGAGGCCGACATCACAGGTGCCAAGCAACTGAAGATCTTCGTGAGCAACTGGGGCGACGGTTTTGCCTACGACCGTGCCAATCTCATCAATCCCGTGCTCATAGATGCCGAGGGTAACGAGACCTCGCTCACCACGCTCACCGCCTCGTCGTACTCCTCTGAATGGGGAACGCTCCACATCAACAAGAACGTAGAGAACGGCACGCTGCGCGTTGACGGGAAGAGCTACACCACAGGTCTGGGCATGAACGCTCAGTGTACCCTCGTTTACGACCTGCCCGAGGGCCACAGCTACACCAAGTTCCGGGCCCTCTGCGGCTATGACAGCAGCTGCGACACCGACAACACCAGCTCTACAGGCACCACGATGGAGTTCCTCATCTATGCCGTCGGACAAAATCAGGACTTCGAGGTGGACCTCACCCAGTTCGGCTATCGTGCCGACGAGGCCGTCCCCGTCTATGACATCTGGGGCTTGAAGTCGGTCGGCACAGCCACGGGCAGTCTCCGCGCCACCGTCCCCAGCCACGGTGTCAAGCTCTTCCGTCTGGGTGACAACGAGCCTTCAGGCATCGAGAACGTCAAGAGCGCTACGACTCGTCCTGCAGCCACTCTTCAGTGCTTTGACTTGCAAGGCCGTCCCGTAGCTGTTCCCTCCAAGGGCATCTACATTCAGAACGGAAAGAAATACGTGAGGGAGTAAAGTCTCCCCCACGCATTTTCCTTCAACACGGAACGACAAAAAGTCACATACCAGTTATAACGTCTCTGATAGCCATATCCGTTTGACTGCAATGTGAGCACCGCTTCTATTTGCCCCCACCATCCATACGTCATCGTATCGAACCCGTAGGCAAAGTAGTTGTCGTAGCCCGTATAGGTATGGTCTTCGCTGAAGGTCAGCAGCGCCATAATTTGCTCATACCTTTACGATGGCTAAAAGAATTCGCTATACTGTTTAATAGAATCACACAACAACTCTTTTAGGTTATAACAGAACTTTTGGAAAAGAAATCTTTTCCATACGGTGGTCATTTAATCCATGCCTTTTATGCTTTATTGGCGAAAAAATCTCATTCTGTGGATATAGACCGCCACCACATGCACAGCATAACTATATGAATCACTCATTGTCCAACGATCACTTTGTATGACAGGACAGAATTGCTGGCAGCTACATATTTCTGAACATAAGTCTGGCCTGCTTTCAGTCCCACAAGCTGATTGTTCTCAATTGCAACCACCACCCCGTCGGCGAACGTGAAGGAGTCACCTTCTCCACATCCCAATCTTCCGCCCACTTGCACCCTCAGCGGTTCCTGTTGCACCTTGAAGTAAGTGAACGGCCCCATCATCGTCATGACCCCTAGAGCATTCCCCGTCAGTTCCGTCACATACCAGTTATACCGTCGCTGATAGCCATAGCCATTCGACTGCAAAGTGAGCATCGCTCCTATCTGTCCCCACCATCCATACGTCATCGTATCGAATCCGTAGGCAAAGTAGTTGTCGTAGCCCGTATAGGTATGGTCTTCGCTGAAGGTCAGCAGTTCATAATATCCCTGCTCTTGTTTTCCCCAGAGCCATGCCCCCGTTAGGGATGCTTCCCCCTCCTGTTCTTCTTTATTAATAAAGGTCACGCTGTCAATCCGAGACAGATGCACATCCTGCACGCCCCCATCTCTGTAGTGTATCCTCATCGCATTTTGTGCCAGCAAGGCCGTACTACAGAACAGCAGCGAAAGAATCAAGCCAAGTTTCATTTTCATACCTTCAACCAGTTTCCTACGTTTAACAATAACCTTTCAGTAGCGTAATTAGAATCTAAGAGTTCGTTATTTTTTGCAAAGTTACGAAAAAACGAGTACAATGCGAAAGAAAATCGGGTTTTTCTTTCGCATTGTCAAGTGAGTAACTTCAACTCTGGAATTTCAAGTAGAGTCATAGATGGTGAAGGGAAAGATGCCCCCAAGACGAGGGGGAGAAGTGTCTCAATTTGCGGGGTGATTTAGGCCGTTTCAGAATAAGCAGCTACAGCGGATTACATAATCGGCTATAGCGGACTATATAATCCGCTATAGCTGCTTATACTCAGTCAGCCTAAATGAGCCCGAAATATAAGATGAAAGGCACCGAAGAATGGGCTGTATTTCACCATGAAATCAGGCTATTCGCCAATGCTCTGCTGATAATCCAAGAGACGGTTGTGATAGTTGGCCTGGGCATCGGTGCGCTTGTCAAGGGCCTGCTGATAGAGGAGCTGGGCCTGAAGGAGGTCGCTCATCGTACAGGTGCCGGCCTTATAGAAGTTGCGGTTCAGCCGAAGGTTCTCCTCGGCCTGTTCCACGCCCTGAAGAGCCAACTGAGTCTGCTGCCAGGCCTCCTGCACATCGTTCCAGGCTTTCTGCATGCGGATGTGGAGGAGGACTGAGGTGTCGTCGAGCTGCTCCTCGGCCTTGCGCTGCTCTATCTTGCGGCGCTTAATGGCATGCGCCCCACCCCACCAGTCGCTCAGCGGCACACTGACGGTGGCGAAGATCATGCCGAAGGAATGGTTCTGCTTGCCCCGCGAAGCATCGAAGAACGACTTGTCGAGCAGATTATGATAGTTGTAGCCTGCCCCCACGCCCAGTGCAGGCAGGTTCTTGCCCACTTCCATCCTGCGCTGCAGGCGAGTGGCCTCAACCTGTTTCTCCAACAGCTTGTATTCGGGCAGTGAGCTGAGCGTGCCTTCTGAAGGCGAAGGCATGAGGACAGTATCGTCCGAAGGGGGAGCGAGCGTGAAAAGCGTGTCGGACAGGCCGCAGTGATGCGCCAGGGTGAGCTTCAGGATAGAGATGGCGTTCTGGAGTGTCAGTTTTTGGCTCTGCACGTCGTTCTGCCGCAACTGCACTTGCAGCAGGTCGTTGCGCATGGCCACGCCAGCCTTCACGGCAGCGCTGACATCCTTGCATATATCGGCCAAGAGCCTCTCAACGGTGCATACGGTACGCATCTTTTCGTCGAGCGCGATGAGCTGCCAGTAATACTGTGTGGTGGTGCGGTTGACCTCGTTCTCAGAGAGTTTCAGTTTCAGTCGGCTCACGTCCTCACCCACCCGTGCCAGCCGGTTGCCGTTGACAATCTGTCCTCCGGCAAAGACGGGCTGCACAGCCATGAGGCTGGCAATGGCACCGTTTTTCAGCAGCGTGAAGCTCATGGGATTGCCGATGGTCCCCAGCGAGGCCATTGTCTCTGCCGGCAATGCAGCTTGAGCCATGGTCTGTGCGTCAGCCACCACCTCGGCAGGGATGGTCTTCAGGAAGGAGGCATTCTCGGTGGCGAGGATGTCCTTGGGGTTGAGCTCCATCTCGGCCATGCCCTTATTGGTGGTGAACCACAAGCCAGTGGCTTTCACGTTGGGGAAATACTTGGTGAAAGCCTCGCGCCGCTGTTGACGGGCAGCATCGATGTCGTGACGGGCAGCACGCAAGCTGTTGTTGTGAGCACGGGCTGAGTCGAGCATCTGCTCTAACGTGTATGCTCTTTGGGCTGTGAGATTTACGCAGCAGACGGTGCAAAGAGCGATAGCTATGATCTTCTTCATTTTTAGCTTTTTACCTTTACTTCATTGAAACTTTCCAATACACCACTGGCAGCATAGTGACCACCATGATGAGCGAGCCTATGCCTCCGGCAAAGATGGTGACGCCCACAGGCATCCAGAAACTGGACTGCGCGATGATCATGGGCACCACGCCTACAGCCGTGGTGGCAGTGGTCAGGAAGATGGGCACCATTCGGCGCTTGCCGGCATCGTAGGCAGCCTGGCGCACGGCTTCATTATAGGCCGTGCGATCTACCGTCCAGTCGCCATGCTCTGCAATATATGCCTTCATCAGGTCGTTGGCATGCTCAAAGATAAGAATCTCATTGCGCATGATCATGCCCATGAG
>DFJI01000033.1:15052-16443 GCA_002372235.1 Prevotella sp. UBA3675
CCCAAGAGTGTGCCGGGAATCATCAGGCCGAGGGCAGCGATGCAAACGGTGGTGATGCCGAACTTCTTGAAGTTGAACAGCAGGAAGAAGAAGATGATGACGATGGCGATGGCCACACCAGCAAATATCTGCGGTATCGACTCAGAATTGTACTCTATCTCGCCTCCCACCTCAGCACGCACGCCCTCGGGCAGCCGGATATCGTGCTTCATGATGTTGGCAATACGACTTTCCACGGGGGCGGCATAGACACCTTGGGCAAACTGAGCCGTGACGGTGATGCAGCGCTCGCCTCCCCTGTGCATGATGCGACTCTCACTCCAGCGCGGTGCTACGGCTGCAAACTGACGGAGGGGCACGGTGGTGTTGGCACTGCCAGCCTGCGGCAACGCTGCCTGAAGCATGCCTGCCGGAGTGGCTATGCCCAGATCGGCAATGGAAGAGAAGCACATGTCGGTAGTGTCTTTCACCACAATCGGCACTTCATAGGAGCCCAGGCCCGGACGGTTGTCGCCCAACTGCTGACTCTCCCACACCTGTCCTACGCGCAGGGTGCCGGTGGCACTGCCGAGGGCGAGCGCCGCCGACGTGCGCGTGATGCCCAACCGGGCGGAGGCCACGGGGTCGAGCTGAACACTGACAAGGGGATAGGGCTGCAGGAAATCGGTGTGTACCCACTCCAGCTCGGGCATTTCGCGCATGCGTTCCATGAGGCGCTCTGCCACCACATGCAGCGAGTCGAGATCGTCGCCATAGAAACGATACTCCAGTTCGGGCACTTCCAGATAGTCGAGCCGCTTGAACCGCACGTATGCCTCGGGGAAAGCCTCACTCCACTCCGGCTGATACTTGGCGAGGAGCTGGAGCGTGGCCTGATCAGAACGGGTGTTGACGATGAACTGTGCATAGTTCTTGCCTGCCATCTGCGGCGCATAGCACGTCATGAAACGGGGCGAAGAGCAGCCTATGAAGCTGGTGACGCACTCCACTTGCTCGTCGGCCTGGAGCACGCGTCGCAGCGAGTCGGCTATGACCCGTGTGTCGCGCAGGCCCTTGCCCTCGGGCAGGAATATCTCAACGGCAAACTGGCTGCGGTCGGCAAAGGGGAACTGGCGTATCTTGAGCGAAGGCACGATGAGACAGGACAACAGCACTATGCCGATGCCGCCCATGATGGTGAGCCAAGGCCGGCGGAAGGTGAAAGCCAGCACCCGATCGTAGGTGGACTGCACCCAGCGCGTGATGACATTCTGGCTGCCCTGCGACTGCGTGCTGCCAGTGGGCGAGCCACCGTCGGCGACTACTTTCTCAGGCTTGATGATGAGTACCTCGAGCAGCGGAATGACCGTCACGGCCAGGAAGAGCGACACCATGAGATTGATGGTGATGGT
>DFJI01000033.1:16569-56109 GCA_002372235.1 Prevotella sp. UBA3675
CAGATGCAGAGCGTGGCCAGCATCATCGGCATGAAATACTGACGGGCCGAATCAATGGCGGCACGGCGCGGCTCGTAGCCTTTGGCCAGATACTCCAAATAGCCGTCGATGACCACGATGGAGTTATCGACCACCATGCCGAGCACCACGATGAGGGCGGCCAGTGTCACGATGTTGAGCTCGATGCCCATCATATACATGATGCCCACGGAGATGAACGTGCTGAGCGGAATGGTGATGGCGGCCACGATGGCCGAGCGAAGCGGAAACAGCACCATCATGACAAGAATGATGATGAACATGGAGATGAGCAAGTCGCGCAGGAAGTCGGACACGCTCTTGCCCACCACCTTCGGCTGATCGGCAATGCGGGTGAGGGTGACGTCGTCGGGCAGTTGGCTGGCACGAAACTCATTGAGCACGGCATCGACTTCCTTGCCATACTGCACGATGTTGTTGCCGGGTGTCATCTCCAGCGAAAGCAGCACACAGGGATGCCCGTCTTGCTCGATGTAGCTGTCGGCACTGTCGTACTCGCGCACCACACGGGCCACATCCCTCACGCGCACCACCTTGCCAGTGGCCGGGTCGCTGAAGATGATCTGACTGGCTATCTGCTCCTCGCTATGACTGGTAGCCTCGACGTGGACGGGCACCTGCTGATCGTCGTCGCTGATGCTGCCGCTCATGGTGGTGAGCCCCTGCGACTGCAGATGGCTGAACAGCGACTGCTGCCCGATGCCGTAGGCCTGCATGCGCTGCCGGTCGATATAGAGAGCTATCTGCTCCTTGCGGTCACCATAGACCCGGACATTGGCCACCGAGGGAATGCGACGCAGACGGTCGCCCAGATGGTCGGTGTAGTATTGCAGTTCACGATAGCTGCGCTCAGGACTCTCGATGGCTATGAGCAGTGCCGAGGTGTTGCCGAAGTCGTCGTTGGCCACTAAGGCCAGCACGCCGCCGGGCAGCGACTGCTTGAACAGCGACAGACCATGTTTTATCTTGCTCCACACCTCATCCTTATTGTCCACATCATTGTTCAGGCGCACCATCACCAGACATAGTCCGTTCTGCGACGTGGTGGTGGTCTTGGCGCGGTTCACTTCCTTGAAGGTGAACAGATAGCGCTCCAGCGGACGCGCCACCTGCTGTTCTACCTCCTCACTCGTGGCACCCGGACAGACGGCCACGACCACCCCCTGACGAATGGTGAAGGCGGGGAACTCATCCTTCGGCATGACATACATGCCATAGATGCCCAGCAGGAACAGCAGGCCAACCAGCAACAGCGTGATGGGATAATGATTGAGCGGCCACTTCAGCCAGTTCGTTGATTTCTCCATAGCTTAGTAGATGACTTTGGTTCCTTCACTCAATTTCTGATAGCCCTCGGTGACGATGCGGCGGCCCGCGTCTGGTCCGCTCACGATCTCGATACGATTGCCCACGGTCTGCCCCACAGCCACCGTCTCCCTGTGAGCCGTGCTGTCGGCTGCCACGCTCCACACGAAGAGTGAGCCGTCGGCCCTGCGCTGCACAGCCGTGACAGGCAGGGTGGAACGCTCCGTCTGAGCCAATGAAGAGGCGGCGAAACTGACACTGGCCACCATGCCCGGCAATAGCTTGCGGTCGGCATTAGGCACATGGATGCGCACATCGTAGGTGTGAGTGAGGGCATCGGCCACCACGCCTTTCTCTATCAATCCACCTTTCACTTGCTTCCGCACCGCATCGACCCAGATCGTAGAGGGGGTGCTGCCGGTGATGGCGGCCAACTCAACTTCGGGCACGGCCACTTTCACCTTCACCGAACTGATGTCGAGAATGGTGACAACGGCCTGAGTAGGACGAGCCGTCTCGCCTGCCACCAACTGCTTTCGCCCGATGATGCCGCTCACGGGAGCCTTCAGCTGGCAGTCGTCCAAATTCTTCTGTGCCACTGCCAACTGCGAACGCGCCTGAGCCACCTTGCTCTGTATCTCGACCCACTGGGCCTCGGTGAGCGATCCGCTGTCATGCAGCTGCGAATAGCGCTCCAAGGCATCATTGGCCTGCGCCATGCCTGCCTCAGCTCCGGCAAGGAGGTTACGGGCCTGCGTGTCATCCATCTCAGCCAACAGCTGTCCACGGCTCACGGTCTGGCCCTCGTCCACCAGCACACGACGCACCACGCCCATGCCAGTGAAACTGACTGCCGTGGCCTCACGCTCCTCAACAATGCCCACATAGGTCTGCGAGCCCGCATCGCCGGTAGAAGCCAACACCTCGGTACGCACCCGAGTGGGCTGTTTGGTCAGTACTGTCTTTCGCTCACCACATGAACTGCAGAGCACAATCGCGGCCATGAGCAGTCCTGTCAGAATTTTCGATTTCTCCATTATCATAAAAGCCATATTTTCAAAAACGATTGCAAAGATGATATTTTTTTCCAAAACAACAACCGTTTTTCTAAAATAATATAATATAAAAGCACACATAAATCCTAAAAAGAACTTAAAAAGCGACAGATTGAGCATTGATAATTGAATAATTTTTGTCAATTTTGCAAACAAAAACAAATCATCAAGAAAAAAGGACATGACTGAAGAAGAACGAAAACTCAGGGAAATAGCGACGGCACGGAACGGAGAAGCTGACGTGACAGTGGACTACATGGATGATGAAATCATTATCATAGACAACGTGAAGCTGCTCACTTCGCCCGAAGTGGCACGGATGAAAATGAACACGCTGGCCTTTTGCAACAGTGGGAAGGTGCAGTTGGACGTTAACGGACATACAACACTGTTCGATGAGGACTGCCTGCTGATCTGTCCGCCTAACACGACGTTCGCCAATATCATGCTGAGTCCCGACTCCGACTTCAAAGCCATTTTCATGACCGACAAGATTCTTACAAGCTTCCTTCGCGAGAAAATGAACATCTGGACAGAGCTCTTCTATATATATAAAATGTATCAGGTGCCTATCAATGAAAACGCAAAGGAACTGCTGAGAAATTTCTACGGCATGTTCACCATCATCATCAAGAATGCCGACCACAACCCCTTTCGCGAAGAGAGTGTCCGGTCAATACTACAGGGAGCCATCCTTAGCCTGTGCGGCATGCTGAAACAGACCGTGCAGGAGAACAGTGAGAATCACGCGGTAAGAAAGAACGCAAGCGATGCCGGATCGGCCCAGATACTTTTCCAACAGTTCATCAGTCTGCTGAACAACAGTCCGCAAAAGCACCGCACAGTGGAGTCGTTTGCCGACGAGCTGTGCATCACGCCAAAGTATTTGTCGTCTATTTGCAAGAAGCAGTCGGGAAAGACGGCCAACGCCTGGATTCAAGAACACGTGGTGGAGGACATTCGGTACTATCTGAAACAGACCAACTACAGCATAAAGCAGATTTGCACCATCATAGGATTTCCCAACCCCTCATTCTTCGGGAAATATGTGAAAGATCACTTCGGAACCACACCTGCTAAACTGAGAGGGCATTAAGCGAAATGGGGAAAAAGGTAATCATAGGTGCCTTGAGCATGGGCTTGCTACTGGCCACTGAGGCCACGGCAAAGAATGAAGAAAAGCGCGACACCACTTCAAACGAGCGCATAGGTTACTCATACAGCGACCGCAGCACTCAGTCGGGTGCCATCGGAAAAGTCACGCAGGAGCGAATGAATAAGAGCTTGGCGACTTCGTCGCTCGACGCACTTAACGGACAGGCTGCCGGTGTGCAAGTGACATCGGGCAGCAATCAGCAAGCGATGGTGGCGGCTGTACGTGTAAGAGGTACCACCTCGCTTACAGGCAATAACAACCCACTGATTATCATCGATGGCGTGATGTGCGACCTGGCCACCCTGTCCACTATTTATCCTGCCGACATTGAAAGCTTTACCATCTTGAAAGATGCCTCGGAGACGGCCCAATATGGCAGCCGAGGCGCATCGGGCGTGATCGAGGTGGCCACAAAGAGAGGCAAAGCCCGCCGATTCCGTGTCTCCTATGATGCCACGATGGGCTTTGAAAGCGTTTACAAAAGAATGAACATGCTGAATGCGTCACAGTTTCGTCAGGTTGCCAACAATTTGGGAATAGGCATCACCGACATGGGAAGTGACACCAACTTTGGGAAAAGCATTGAGCGAACCGGACTCATTCAGAACCACCACGCGGCCATCGAAGGCGGCAACGAGAAGACCAGCTACCGTGCCTCGCTGGGCCTCATGATACACAAGTCTGTGCTGAAGCACGACGATTATCGCAATTTCTTCACGAAAGTCGATGTTCACCAGAAAGCGTTCAACAACCGACTTCAATTAGACTTGGGCATCTTCGGCTCAAAGCAGAACAGCAGCACGCCACCTCTACAGCAGCAACTGCTCTATTCGGCTGCCACGTTCAACCCCACGTTTCCTGCCGGACAGAATCCAGACGGAACGTATAATGAGGTGATTGAAGCAACATGGATCAACAACCCATACGCCTTGATGGAACTGAAGCAGGACGATGAAAACGCGAACCTGAACGCACATATAAACGCTACGGTTGACATTTCAAAGGACTGGACTGCTGAGCTCTTCGCATCCTATAGCTACAGCGCGGTGAACTCAGCTCGCTACTACCCTACCTTCTTTATAAATAGAGGTGAAGCCTACAGAGGCAATGAGAAACATGAGAACCTGCTGGCCAACATCCAGATGGAGTATAAACATGAGTGGCGCAACCATTTCCTGAACGTCAAGGCACTGGCTGAAATGTCTAATCAGCACCGAACTGGATTCTACACCACCGTCAACGGCTTCATGACCGATGCCTATGGCTACCAGAAACTTTCAGCAGGAGCCGTAAGACCCTGGGACGGCACCGACTCGTATCGTTCAGATGCGCACATGGGGTCGTTTCTGATTCATGCCAAATACACTTTGCTCCAGAAATATACCATCGCAATCAACACACGTGCCGATGCCTCGTCGAAGGTGGGACGCAACCACCGCTGGGGATTCTTCCCATCGGCGAGTGCCTCATGGCTCATTTACAAGAAGAAGGAAGAGAAGGCAAGCACACTTCGAGGTCTGAAAGCTTTCGTCAACTCGGCAAAGTTGCGTGCAGGCTTCGGACGTTCGGGCAGTTTGGCCGGTATTGATTCCTACAACTCGATGGAGCTGCTCCAGCCCAATGGCGTCGTTTCGATGGGAGGAACGCCCGTCACGACGATGGGTATCATCCGAAATGCCAATCCCGACCTAAAGTGGGAAGTGAAGCAGTCTATCAACATGGGAATTGACCTGTTGCTATGGGACAAGCGCATTGCCTTCACAGCCGACTACTATGACTCACGCACCACCAACATGCTCTATGTCTATGACGTGCCAGTTCCTCCTTTTACGTATAACAAGCTGTTGGCCAATCTGGGATGTATGAGCAACTCAGGTCTTGAGATCGGGTTCGGCATCACTCCACTGCGCAGCAAGGACATGGAGCTGACCATTAACACGAACTGGTCGTTCACTCGCAACAAGCTGGAATCGCTCAACGGATACCACAACGGCCAATACCTCACAGCCCCCAACCAGAAAGCCATCGCTTCGCTGTGGGGAGCCGGATTCAACGGTGACAACGGCGTGGTGATGCAGACTGTGGGCCAGCCGCTGGGCGTATTCGTACTGCACCACTGCAACGGACTGGTGACTAATCCCGACGGATCAAAAAGCTACGACGTGACCAAGGAGAAGAGCATTTGCGGACAGGCGATGCCAAAGACCACGATGGGTTCGAACATTGCTTTCCGATTCAAGCAATGGGACCTGACCATACAAGCCAACGGTGCATTCGGGCATAAGATATTCAACGGATCGGCACTCAGCTATATGAACATGCTGTCGCTGCCCAACTACAATGTAATGCAAGGTGCCCCCGAACAGAACATCCAAGACCAAGTGATCAGTGACTACTGGCTGGAGAAAGGCGACTATGTGAATATAGACTACGTCACCTTGGGGTGGAACATCCCCTTCCGCAACAAGAACATACAGAAAGCGCGTGTATCCTTCTCGGTGAAGAACCTGGCCACTATCACAGGCTACAGCGGACTGACTCCGATGATCAACTCCAGCGTGGCCAACTCCTCACTGGGTATTGACGACAAGCGCTCCATTCCCGTTTTCCGAACATATACTCTTGGACTGAACATTAGCTTCTGACATGACGATGAAAATACGAAATATAACCTATACGGTGATTGCCATTACCTGTGTGTGGCTCTCTACAGGCTGCTCGTTCGACGAGAACCCTTACGACCAGATTCCAGAAGAAGAGGCTTACACGAACACATGGGACCTCTACCAGAATGCCGTGGCCTCGCTCTACAACCATATCGGTAGTTCCAACGACGGCGAAAGCCTTCAAGGCACCAGTCTCTGTGTCTATGACCTGCAGACCTTTGGCTCCGACGAAGCCGTCCTGCCTACACGCGGCACCGACTGGTACGACGGCGGCATCTGGCAAGACCTCTACCGACACTCATGGAAGCCGGGGCTGAATATCCTGAACAACTCTTGGACTTACCTGTATAAAGTGATTGCCCTCTGTAACCGCTCACTTGAAAATATAGATTCGCACAGGAATCTCTTTACGGATGAAGAGTACACATACTTCAATTCCGAGGTTCGTGCGCTACGCGCTATCTACTATTGGTATCTGATCGACCTTTTCGGACGAGTCCCCCTTTTCACGGCTACCAATGCTTCCATGAACGAGGTACAGCAGTCTGAACGCAGCGAGGTGTTCCGCTTTGCCGTCAGCGAACTGCAATATTGCTGTGACCACCTGCTCAACGAGCGCAGCACATCGTCTCAGGGCGATTTCTACGGTCGAGTGACCAGGCCCGTAGCCTGTTTCGCACTGGCCAAGCTCCTGTTGAACGCCGAGGTATATACCGACGACAACTGGACCGACGGCATACGACCCGACGGGAGCAAAATGGAATTCATGGTGAACGGACAGAAGATGAATGCCTGGAAGGCTACCGAGCACTATTGCAACCTCATAGAAAGCATCGGCTACTCGCTGGCCCCCAGCTTCAAGAGCAACTTCGATGTTGACAATGACAATTCGCCCGAGAACATCTGGATCATTCCGATGGATCCTATTCTTTACAACAATTACAACAAGAATATCTGCCGGTCCATTCACTACCGTCATGCAGCCGACTATGGACAAAAAGGAAAGAACGGTTCCTGTGCAACGAAGCGGGTACTCGAGATTTTCCACTTTGAACAGCCCGATCAAGACACCCGTTTCGACATGAGCTACTGGTCAGGCATTGTCACGGCTGAGCAGGGCAAGGTATTGACCGACCGCAGCGGCAGCCCACTCGTCTATTATCCCTGGCAGGTAGAGCTAGACCTCAGCGGCGGAAAGTTTGTTGAGACCGCTGGAGCCCGCATGAAGAAATATGCCATTGACAAGAATGCGCTGAAAGATGGCGTGTTGGTCAACAATGACATCGTGCTCTTCCGTTTCGCCGACGTTCTTCTGATGAGAGCCGAGGCACGGCTCCGCAATGGAGAGGACGGGCAGGCCGACTTCGACTTAGTGCGCAAGCGTGTGGGCATGCCAAGTTGTCCGCTCACGCTGGAAAGCCTGTCAGACGAACGACTGAAGGAACTCTGCTGGGAGGGATGGCGCCGGCAAGACCTTGTGCGCTTCAATCAGTACAAGAGCCTTTACGACGGCGAAGACAAAGTAGATGAAAGCGATGGCCATACTACCGTTTTCCCCATTCCGAGTTTCGCTTTAGCACTCAACCACAACTTAAAACAGAATTTTGGTTACCAATAAGTCGTTTTTCTATCATCATGCAACAGGTTTCGCAAAAAATCGTTATCTTTGCACGCAAGCTAATGTATGTAAGGGGGCGAAAACAGTGATTTGCCCTCTCCGAATAATAACCACAACTACTAAGCTTTATGATTTGGAATCCCAGCATTGAATGCATGGATCGCGAACAGCTTCGCGAGATTCAGAGCCGCCGTCTGGTCAAGATGGCGGAGTATGTGTATCACAACACTCCCTTTTACAGGAAGAAGTTTCAGGAGATGGGTCTCGAGCCGGGCGACATTCGCTCTATCGATGACATTGTGAAACTGCCGTTCACCAACAAACTTGACTTGCGCGACAATTATCCTTTTGGGCTGGCAGCAGTACCCATGAGCCAGATTGTGCGCATCCATGCCTCCAGCGGCACTACAGGCAAGCCTGTCGTTGTGCTCTACACACGCAAGGACTTGGCCATGTGGGCAGAAGCTATCTCACGTGCCTTTACTGCTTACGGTGCCACGAAAGACGACATCTTCCAGGTGAGCTACGGCTACGGCCTGTTCACCGGCGGTCTGGGAGCCCACGACGGTGCCACCAACATCGGTGCCAGTGTCATTCCCATGTCGAGCGGTAACACACAGAAACAGATTACGCTGATGCACGATTTCGGAGCTTCGGTATTGTGCTGCACCCCCAGCTATGCCATGTTCTTAGGCGAGGCCATGCATGAGTGCGAATGGCCACGCGAGGAGTTCAAGCTGCGCGTAGGTGCCTTCGGTGCCGAACCGTGGACTGAGGAGATGCGCCAGAAACTGGAAGCCACAATGGGCATCAAGGCATACGACATCTACGGTCTCTCCGAGATAGCCGGCCCGGGTGTTGGCTTTGAGTGCGAATGTCAGCACGGCACCCACCTGAACGAAGACTATTTCTATCCCGAGATACTTGATCCGAACACAGGAGAGCCCCTGCCCGAAGGCACTTTAGGCGAGCTCACCTTCACCCATCTCACCAAGGAGGGCATGCCCCTGCTGCGCTATCGCACCCACGACCTCACGGCCTTGCACTATGATAAATGTTCGTGCGGACGCACACTCGTCCGTATGGACCGCATACTTGGCCGCTGCGACGACATGCTCATCATTCGTGGCGTCAATGTGTTCCCGTCACAGATCGAGGCCGTCATTCTCAGTCTGCCCGAGTTCGAGCCGCACTTCATGCTCACCGTTGACCGTGTGAACAACACCGATACCAGTGAACTGCGTGTGGAAGTAAAGGAAGAATACTTCACCGACGAGATGGGACAGATGGTGGGTCTGCAGAAGAAGCTGGAAGCCGAGCTGCGCAGTGTGATTGGATTAGGATTCAAGGTGAAGCTGGCTGAGCCGAAGAGCATCGAGCGCTCAGAGGGCAAGGCCCGCCGCGTGATTGACAAGAGACAGTTCAAATAAAAAAAACAAAGTACTCCTATGTTAGCAAAACAATTATCTATTTTCCTTGAGAACAAGTCGGGCCGTCTGAACGAAGTGACCGACATCTTGGGCAAGGCCGACATCAACCTCTCGGCCATGAGTATAGCCGACAACAGCGACTTCGGCATTCTGCGTTGCATCGTGAGCGATCCCGACCGTGCCTATCAGGTATTGAAGGAGAACCACTTCGCAGTGAAGATCACCAATGTCATTGGTTTCGTATGTCCTAACACCAGCGGCTCTCTGGCCGTTGTTCTGAAGAAGCTCTCTGAGAAGGGCGTATTCATTGAGTATATGTACTCCTTTGCCAATGGCAACGTGGCTCATGTGGTGATTCGTCCCACCGACTTGGAACAATGCGACCAGATTCTCTCCGACATGAAAGTCGAGCTGTTGGCAGCCAGCGATCTCTACAAGCTATAACATTCACTTAGAGAAAAAAACAAAAATCCCCACTTTGCCAGTCAACGATAAGACTGCATAAGTGGGGATTTTTGTTTTTCGTTTGTCAATCAGGACAGCCCCGATTGTCTTTTATTTCGTTTCCATCTTCAGTTTCACTTCTTTCAGTCCCTGTGCAGTAGCAGTGAGCGTCACGGGGCCAGCCTCACGTGTAGAACGCAGGATAACGGAGCAAACGCCATTGTAGAATGAACGCTTGTTGCCCACGGTCATTTCGTTCGAAGTGATGTCGCCATTGATCACGCCCACAATCTCAGCAGGGCCTTCCACAGCGAAGCTCACCTCCTGATTGGCATTCAGCACCCGGCGGCCCTTGCTGTCAACAGCCGTGATGGTCACGTGTTGCAAATCCATTCCGTCGGCCTTCCACTGAGGCGCATTCGGGTTCTTTTTCGTTGCCATCGGCAGGTCGGCCTCAGCCGTCATCTTCTTGGCCTCGCCTGTCGTCTCCACCTTATGACGGGCTACGATTTTTCCGTCTTTGCGGGCTACGGCCTCCAGTGTGCCCGGCTCATAGTCTATCTCGCCCCAACGAATCTGATTGCGCAGCTTGGCATTCTTCACGTCGTTCTGCTTCTTGCCCAGACTCTTGCCGTTCAGCAACAGTTCCACCTCATCGGCATTCGTGTAGATATAGACATTGGCCTTCGTCCCTGCCGGACGGTTCCACAGCTCTGTCATGCGGTCGTTGGCCATCTTCACGCCGTTCCACATCTCGGCCTTCTCGCTTTCCAGGAAGGCAATGTGCACCACAGGCTCTTCAGGCTTGAAGAACGACTTCATGTAGTATGCCTTTGGCTTTGCCGTCAGGTCAATGTTGAACACGCCCTGTGCCCATCCTTTGGCAGGCCATCCCATGCTCTCACCCAGATAGTCGAGCACTCCCCAGTAAGCCAGTCCGATGACCTTGTCGAGATTCATCTCGAAGAAATTTGCGCCCATAGCCTGTGTCGAAGCCTCACTCTGATAGAACTTCATCCACGGGAACCGACGGCCATCGCCAGGGAAGTACATGTAGCGATAGTTATATGCCTGAACGTCGGTGATCATGGCTAGGTCGCAAGGCAGCGAGTCGGTGGCCCAGTTGCGGTAGCGCGGATGCATGGCCACGGTCACCAGTCGGGTGCTGTCATATCGGCTCACGAGCGGTCGCATCATCTTATACATGGTGACGCCGAAGTCATTGAACGGCTGATTCGGATCCTGCTGCAGCTCGTTGCCCAAGCTCCACATCACCACCGAAGGCGAGTTGCGGTCGCGCTTGATCCACTCGGGAATGTCGCTCTGCCACAACTGAGTGAAGTCCACGCGGCCTCCCGTGTGCTGCTTAGTCCATTTGTCGTAGAGTTCATCTACTACCAGAAGACCGTATTTGTCACACAGCTCAATAAACTCACGGCTATAGGGATTGTGCGAAGTGCGCACATGGTTGATGCCGAACTGCTTCATGAGCTGCAGTCGCTTCTCGATGGCACGCGGATAGGCAGCAGCACCCAGTGCGCCCAGCGTGTGGTGGTTGGCCATGCCCTTGAGCAGCACTTTCTTGCCATTGAGCTTGAAGCCAAAGTCGGAGCCTATCTCAATAGTGCGTATGCCGAACGACGAGCAGGCCACGTCGGCCACGCTGCCATTCTCGCGATGCAGCGTAACAATGGCACGATAAAGATTGGGATGCTCCGTGTCCCACAGTTGGGGTTGGGGTATCTCGATCTCCGGCAGCTGTTGCTCAATGGTACGTGTAGGCGTATTGCGGCGCACCTCAGCCTTGCCTTCATACACTGTCTGTCCCTGCGGGTCGAGAATCTTTATCTCCACAGGCATTTTCTTGTCGCGCCCACGGGTTGTCACCTCGGCAGAGATGGTCACGAATCGGTTGTCGCGAGTAGTGATATAGAGCGGATGGCGCTCAAAATAGACATCCTTCGCAGTGGCCACCAGTCGCACGTTGCGGAACAGTCCGCCACCCGTGTACCAGCGCGAGTTGCCCGGTTCGCGTGTGTCAGCCATCACGGCAACCACGTTCTCCTGTCCCAGGCGCAGCTTGTCGGTCACGTCGATTTCGAAGCCCACGTAACCATAGTTGGTGCCGCCGATGCGCTCACCGTTCAGATAGACATCGCCTGTGTAAATGATGCCGTCAAACTGCAACAGCAGTCGGCGTCCCTTCAGCGAGTCGGCAGGAGTGAAGTGCAGTCGATACCACCCTTTCCCCATTTCCTTGAAGCCACGGCTGCTCAGTCGGCTCTTGATGTTGGCCGCAGCATCACTGTTGTCGGCTTTCTCGTCGGCGGCAGGTGCCACCCACGGCTGCTCAATCTGGAAGTCGTGCGGCACATTGACCGTGCGCCATCCGGCATCAGCAAAGTCTTTCTGCTCTGCATTTTTCACGTCGCCGGCATGGAATCGCCAGCCAAAGTTCAGGTTCTCAACCACACGCAACTGTGCATGGATGCCAATGCAACTCATCAGCATCGTCACGAGTACAAGAAGATGTTTTTTCATTGTCTTAGTCGTTTACTTTTTAGTTTGACTATGCAAATATACAAATTATTTCGTGAAGTGCCACCAAAACTCGCAAAAAATTCAGCAAGCTGTAAATTGCTCTGAAATTCGCGAATTTTGAGCATTTTGCAACCAACTGATAATCAATGGATTGCAAAACACACTTTCTAAAAAGCCTTTTGCAGCAAGGGTTTTGAGCGATTTAGGCAGTTTCACGATGCCTCAGCGAATGGATCATCGTGCCATTTAGGCTAAATCACGAAGCGATATAGCCTAAATCATCGCGTGATGTTTCCTGAATCGAGTCGTGATTTTTCCTAAAACCTGACATTATGCCGCCAAAAAGAGGGAAAAAGATAGTCGCAAATAGGAGAAAAACGGATGAAATAGCTGCTAACGGAAGTGAAAAACAAGTCCTTTCAGACATTCCAGACGAGAAATGGAACAACGCCGTTTATGGCACAAACAACGAAAAAGCCCTCATTTTTCTCTAAAACGACTTTTTCATTTGTCTTGAAAATGGAAAAATTTATTGCTTCGTGGCTACAATCTCCTGAGGCAGATGAACAGCCTGCGCTACAGCATTAAATGGAGGATAAGGTTTGCGACAAGTCATTGTCTTGATTCTAGCTGTGGCTTTCAATCTCACAAATATTGGTGTCAATTTTGTGATTTTTAGTCTCAATTGAACTAAAAAGCAAAGAAAATTGCCGCATTTTGTCATATTTTTGTTTATTCTTGCACGTTTTACATGAAAAATTAGTATTTTTGCTACATTAAATTTTGTATAATGGCAAATAAAGACCTCAACAGATTGAAAGTGGTGCTTGTTGAACAGCACAAAACAGCAAAATGGTTAGCAGAGCAAATGGAAAAAGACCCTGCAACTATTAGTAAGTGGTGTACCAACAAAGCACAGCCTTCATTAGAGACAATCAAAAAGATTGCAGAAATCCTACAGGTTAAAATGAGCGACCTAGTAAGCAATGAACAACCTTTATAATTGAAGCAAATGACTGAAAAGATAAATATTCGCAAACTGGAAGCAGACCTTTGGGAGTCGGCAGACCTGCTTCGTGCAGGAAGTAAACTCACATCGAGCCAATACTGTATGCCAGTATTGGCATTGCTGTTTCTAAGATACGCATATAGTCGCTTCAAGATGGTTGAAGCTGAATTGCTGAAGAATCGTCCAAGTCGTGGTGGTCGCGTAATGCCTGTTGAACCAAGTGACTTTGCGGCAAAAAGTGCGCTCTACCTTCCTCGTGAGGCTCAGTTTGACTATCTGGTAAATCTGTCGGATGACCAACCTTTGGGCGAAGCTGTCAATCGCGCTATGACTCTGGTCGAAGAACAAAGCGAACAGTTGACAGGTATTCTGCCTAAATCATACACTATGTTCAGCGATGAACTGTTGCGTGAACTCCTTCGTATCTTTAATAACAAGACACTCGACGAAATCGGTGGCGATGTTATAGGTCGTATTTATGAGTACTTCCTCAGCAAGTTTGCTAAAGCTGTAGCATCAGACGATGGTGTGTTCTTCACTCCTAAGTCTTTGGTAAAGATGCTCGTAAATGTACTGGAGCCAGAACAGGGTGTAATGCTTGATCCTGCTTGTGGTTCGGGAGGTATGTTCGTTCAAACAAAAGCTTGTATAGCGAGAAGGACTTGTTGCAAAAGCTAAATGGGAAAATGAAAGAAAGGAGGATGAGGTATGAGTGAAATGACAGATAAGTTTAAGAAGGCTGACGAGAACAACCGTTTGCTGTCAGCATACAGACCTTTACCGCCCGAAACACTAAAATCGTTAAGAGAGTACTACCGCGTAGGGCTCACTTATACGAGTAATGCCCTTGAAGGCAATAGCCTGACAGAGTCAGAAACCAAAGTAGTCATTGAGGACGGATTGACGATTGAGGGTAAGCCCCTGCGCGACCATTACGAGGCAGTAGGTCATGCCAAGGCCTACGACTATATCTACCAGATTACCGAAAAGGAAGGTCTTGAAGAAGAGGACATTCTGGCTCTTCATCGCCTGTTCTATCAGCAGATAGATGCCGAAAAGGCAGGAAAATATCGTGACGTAAAGGTTTATATCAGCGGCAGCCGTTATGCGGTATCGGCAGAATCTAAGATTCCTGCTGAGATGCAGAAACTTGTTAAATGGTACAATGACAACGAGAAGAAGTTGCACCCAATAGAGTTGGCGGCTACGTTGCATCAGCGTTTTGTCTTCATTCATCCCTTTGTGGATGGCAACGGGCGTGTGGCGCGTCTGCTGATGAATCTCGCTTTGTTGCGCAACGGCTTTACCATTGCCATTATTCCTGCTGTTCTGCGTCATGAATACATCTATTCGTTAGAGGCAGCCCATACTCGTCCAGAGATCTTTGTTGACTTTATTGCCGACCGTGTGATAGCCACCCAACTTGACCTGCTCAGGCTGATGCGGGAAGACGATGATACTGTAAATGATACTGTAAATGATACTGTAAAAGCAGTTGCGCCCCAGCTTTCAAAGACCGAACAGACCGTCTTGAATGCGATAAGTACGTACCCCAATTATTCTTACGAGAAGCTTGCCACATACTGCCAGCTTTCTCGTCCTACTATCGCCCGTACCATCAAAGCCCTCCAAAGCCGCGAGTTCATCCGTCGCATAGGCTCTGATAAAACTGGCCATTGGGAAGTTATCGGAAAGGAGGATCAGGTATGAGCGAGTGGAAGAAAGTGAAGTTGGGAGATTGCTGCGAGATTACATCAAGCAAACGTATCTTTCTGTCCGACTATGTTCCTGTCGGTATTCCTTTTTATCGCTCAAAGGAAATTGCAGAAATGCAGAAAGGAGAAAGTATCTCTGATCCGTTGTTCATAAGTAACGATAAATATGAAGAAATAAAATAAAATCCAAAGAGCTTCTGCTCCAAAACTGACGGACAATGACATTGTTCCTAATTTTGTTGTAATTTCAGACCATAAGTTTGACCTCGTCGATTCTAAGGATGGTTCTCCTGTTAGAGATTTTGAAACTGGTACAGCACATTACATTAATGGTAACGAAGGAGATACATATAATCTGAAAATCATTTGCTACGACGATTTCCTTCATCAATTTACCTACGATGAGGGAATAGGTCATGCACATGTCAGCAGGTTAAAAAAATTTATTGCTTCGTGGCTACAATCTCCTGAGGCAGATGAACAGCCTGCGCTATAGCATCAATACCCAAGTTACACAATTATGGTTTTCAAACACAAAGTCAACATAAGAGCATAAAAGGTTGATGAATCAGCGTGACATGGAGAAGCTGAACGAGGATTATCACACAGAGAAGTATCTCCGACATCAGCAGATACATGAAACGCTTGATCTTCTCGCCCTCTTTGAGAAACCTGACACGGCGAAGCTGGTTCGAGAGGTCGCAGTTGCTCTCATGGGAGGTCGCTATGTCAACTTACCTTGTGCAGGTGGAGGCTCTGTCAGTAGCGAGACTGGCTGGGACGGTCGCAAAAAAGACGAGGAGAACGAGGACTTCCGACTACGTTGTTGGCTTCATGCAGCAAAGACCGTCAAGGCTTCGCGATATGTGCCGACAAAGAGGAAAGGGTATGGCCTTTGACGTATTGCCGCCATCGTAACATTATATCAGCAAATAACGGAGCGCCCACATCTGTAACTTCAGGTGTGGGCGCTTGCATTTAGTGGCGATTTTTGATAAGCCGGGACTGCTTTTATACGATTCTGATAAAAATTCTGTTAAAAGGCGCTGATTTTTGCCATTTATTGATGTTATTTCAAATTATATTTTTAGTTTTGTGTCCAGAATATGACAATCTTAAACAAGGAAAGTTTATCATTCCTACTTTCAAGCAAATTCGATGGCTAAAACAACGAAAAACATATTAACCCTGAATCATGAGGAAGTAATGAACTTCTTCATGAAATCAGAGCAGTATCATGGTTTTGAGTTGCCGGAGTATTTCACGTTTGACGAGATACTGAAATATGTACGCGAGACGATAGGTGATGCTCCATACGAAAAGTGTGTTAAAGATGACATCTCTCCCAACGAACTATCAGATGTGAATCTTGACATCTTGCTCAACAAGGATGGTCGATATGCCGTACGTCCCATTATGTTGGCTAATCCGTTTTTATACTACTTCCTGGTGCGTGAGGTTTGCAATGAAGAGAATTGGGCAATAGTAAAAGAGCTGTTCGACAGGTTCAAAGTGCCTCATATCACCTCTTGCGCTATTCCTGTCATTCCCAGAGAGAAAGAAGCCTTCCATAAGGCGACGACAATCAACAATTGGTGGAACAATACTTCTGAAAAGCCTTTTGCAGCAAGGGTTTCCAGCGATTTAGGCAGTTTCACGATGCCTCAGCGAATGGATCATCGTGCCATTTAGGCAAAATCACGAAGCGATATAGCCTAAATCATCGCGTGATGTTTCCTGAATCGAGTCGTGATTTCGCCTAAAACCTGGCCATATATTGCCGAAAGTGGGCTCTCATCTGTGTGCAAAAATGAGAAAAACAGACGAAATAGATACCGAAAAAAGCGCAAAATTAGCCTTTTTGAACATCTCAAAAGAGAAAAGGAACAGTACGGTTTGCCTCACGGACAGCAAAAATGGCCTCATTTTTCGCTAGAATGAGATTTCCATTTGTCTTAAAAATCGAAAAAATTCTAGCCATACTTCCTGCGCCCAACGACGGAACTTTTCTTCTGCGCTTTCCCCCGATTTTATGATTTTTATAATTTTTAGACAAAAAACGGCTCTCAAATGAAATAAAATGCATATCTTTGTACCGTGATTTGTAAAAGTCACATCGATTTAGTGGAACAACGAAGCGTTATGCTCGACTTGCTGATGGAAACGTGAGAAATTTCTGAGTATGCAAGGACAGTATGATGGTTCGCGCGTATAGCGTGGACTGGTTTACTGCATCTACATACTCAAGGTAATTCTCACGACCCCCATCAGAAGACGTGGTATATCAGCTCCACGCTTCATAACAATTAAATGTCCTTGTTGGTGGCTGGAGGGCAGAAGAATATTATTATGCAATTCAGTGGTGAAGAGCTTGCTGCGGTAATGAAGATGGCAATAGCTATGGTTGGTGCTCCTGACTTCGGCGATACGTCACCAAAACAGGGTTTTGTCTTTCAATTCTCTTCTCATTCCCGTACCCCCCTACGTGAGCATTCGCAAATACGCGATTTTTCTGCGTCACCCAAATCGACACTTCCCAAGCACAAAAATGCCCTGTTTATCGAGGTTTCAGAAGATTGGTATTCTGCGAAATGTTAAAACCGCCGAAGTCAGGACCTTTGCATTTGGATTATTATATCCAACAATGGAATAAAACCTAAAACAATATATAATTATGAGAAAAGACAACAAACTAACTTTAACGAGGTTATGCTGTATGATGATGTTTCTGCTGTTCTTTATATCATCTATGTGTGCAGAACTGCCTTCGGTAGTAAATGGTACGCTTACTATTACTGTTGCCTCTGAAGGTGAACTAAGCACCAACTACAGCGTTGATGATATCAAAGCTTCTGGTGCAACGTGTCTAAAGGTGGTTGGTCCCGTGAACAGTGATGATTTCACCACGATGAAGAATGTTCAGAAGACAGAAAACGGCGGTACCATCACACAGGTGGACCTCAGTGAAGCTGTTTTTACAGAGTTACCCCGTTCTGCATTTGAAACATGCAGATACCTTACCTCCATCAGTCTGCCGCAGTCGCTAACAACGATTGGCGAATACGCTTTTAGCGGCTGTTATGCATTGCAAGCCATGGACCTCAGTAACACGCAGCTCACCACCATTAAGAGTAACGCCTTCTATGATTGTGTGTCTATGGCTACCATATCTTTCCCCAGTACATTGGCTACACTGGAGAGTTATGCCTTTTATAATTGTACAGCCTTGAAAGAGCTTGACCTCAGCGGTACTGCCCTGACGGACATTCCCACAGGTGTGTGCCAAGGCTACAGGTACGATGAGATGCAGCTTACCACCCTGCTGCTGCCCTCTACCATCACCAGCATCGGAAGCAACGCCTTCTACAACTGCAACAAGCTCGCATCCTTCAGTTGTGATGTCACAGGCAGCCTGACCATTGGCGCCAACGCTTTCTATCAGTGCAACGCCATGACAAGCGTCAGTATCACCACTCAGGGTGAGCTTTCGATTGACTATAGTGTCTTCAGCTGCACCGCCCTGACCGATATTACACTCAATGCGCAGGGCGATGTTACACTTGGTGGCGCCTATAGTTCTCCGTTCAGTTGCCAGAGTCTGCGGTCCTTCACTCTCCATACTCCAGGCAAGCTGACCGCTGGTAACAGTTTGTTAGGACTGAGCTGGGACAACGAGACGCTGACCACGGTGGTGCTCGATGCCAAGGGTGAGGGCAGCACCATAGGGCGCAACTTGGCCAGTAATGCCACGAAGCTGGAAAGCATCACACTGCCATCCAGGCTTGTGTCGCTGGGTGAGGAAGCATTTGCCTACTGCCATAGTTTGAGAAGTGTGCAACTACCATCTACCCTCACCTCATGGGACAGCGGCTATTGTATGTTCTATGAGTGCCGGTCGCTGACCAGCCTCGACCTCAGCGCTCTCACCAGCATCACGCAGATAGGTTCGTCTGCCTTTGCCGGCTGCGAGAATCTTGCCACCCTTACTCTTCCCAGCGGCATCACCAGCATTGGCAACTCAGCGTTCAACGGCTGCAAGGCTCTGACCTCCCTCCCGTTGTCCACCACTGTCACCTCGTTAGGTAGCCGCGCCTTTTATGGCTGTTCATCGCTGCAGAACATCACCGTGCCTGCCAGCATTACCAGCTTTGGAGACTATATGTTCTATGAATGTAAGGGCATGACCTCAGCCACCATACTGGCCGACATAGAGACGCTGCCGGAGTACACTTTTGAGCACTGCACCAGTCTGCAGACCGTCGAACTGGGCAATGCCATCAAGACCATCGAGCGTGAAGCCTTCTTAGGGTGCAGCAGTCTGACCGACGTCACCCTGCCCAACGCCCTTACCACCATCGGCATGAGCGTCTTCACAGATTGCACCGCCCTGACCATGATAACGCTGCCCAGCACCCTGACGAGCATTGAGCAGTATGCGTTCTCCGGTTGTGAGTCGCTGGTTATGATGGAGATTCCCGAGGGCATCACTACTTTGTCCTACTGTCTGTTCTCTGGCTGTCGCGGTCTGCAGTCGCTCTATCTGCCCAGCACGATAACGGACAGCGACCGTTTTGCCCTTGAGTACACCGAATCACTGATTGACCTGCACGTGAATGCTCTGACACCACCATCGTTCTCCAACAGTTGGGTTACTATATCGGGAGTGACGCTCTACGTTCCGGCAGAAAGCCTCAGCTCCTATCAGTCGGATGCTTTCTGGAGTCAGTTCAATCCCATTTATGCCGAGGCAACCAACATGGGAAGCCTGAACGATGACGAATACGCTCTGCTGCAGACCCTTTACACCAAACTGGGCGGATCGCAGTGGACCCGTCCCTGGGTGTTCGGTTCAGACAAGAGCCAGACGCCCGTATTGGAAGGTGTGAAGATGTCGGACGGTCACGTGAAGCAGCTCGTGCTCACAAGCAACAACCTCACGGGATCGCTGCCTCAGGAACTGTTGCTGTTCCCCCAGCTGTGGTACATCAACTTGAACAACAACCACCTGTCGGGTATGGTTGATGATTTCTTCGCCAATGCTCAGGTGAACGATGTGGTGACCTATCTCGATCTTTCCAATAATGCATTGACAGGTAATATCGGGAAGGTGACGCAATCCAAGACCATTGCCACAGACATGCTGCCCAGCCTCACCACGCTGAAGGTGGCACACAACCGGATTCGTGATGTGAAGCCCATGCTGCCCGAGCATATCAAGACCGTGGACATCAGCGGACAGAACCTCGACGAGACCATCAGCTATGTGGAGTTTATGGAAGCAGCCGACGGCGACCTGCAGTATTTCTTCCCGACTGTGTTGCTCTACTCGCATATCCATCAGTCATATAGTCCAGGCTACTTCGTGTTTGCCAACCCCAACAGCAGTCAGCCCTGGAGCGTGCGCTACTACAGGCCCATCAATGATTTATATAGCAATGGCGGCCCGGCCTGGAACTACGACCCGCAGGGTACCATTATCCGCTTTGGCCGCTATGCCGACAATCCCAGCGAAATCAGTTGGCTGAACATGACCTTCGATTTCTACATGGGCGATGTAAACTATGATGTAGAACTCGACGTAGCAGACTTACAGACGCTCATCAATTTTGCCATCAATCCCGGTGAATATTCTGTGAATGCTCCCTTCAACTGGTATGCCGCCAACACCAAGCTTGCCAAAGCAGGTGACCCTGAAGTAATAAATGTACAGGATGTGGTGTGCGAGGTGAACATACTACTTGACGAAGACATCGACCCTGTCTTGGCCCGCGCCAATAGAGCCCGAAGGGTAAATGAGGTCAACAGCACCTATTCTGCCAGAATCAGTATCGAAGACGGCAAGCTGATACTCGACAGTAAGGAACCTGTGGCTGCCCTCGACCTTACCGTCAGTGGCAACGTGCAGTGGAGCAGTGAGATGAACTTCTTTACACACAAGAGTAAGGGCCAGCGCACCATCTTCTACTCGCTGCTGGGCGACGTGGTGCCCGCCGGGCGCGCCATTCTGGCCACCATTGACGGTGATGCCGAGGTAAAAGCTGCCCGCCTCTCCAATTCCGACGGACACCTCATCGCCACTGCTGTGAGTGGAGTGACCACAGGTATCAATGGAACCTATGAGACTCGTGAAACCCGCGAGACCTACGACCTGCAAGGCCGCCGTATCGGTGGAAACCACCTGCAGAAAGGCATATACGTTATAAATGGGAAAAAGGTTGTCAGATAAAAGAAGGAGGAACGAAATATGAAAAAACATCTTATAAGTCTCATTAGCCTCATATTAAGCTTCTGTGCTACTGCTTTGGCTCAGGAGGTGAATAAGCTCTCCATAGGCGACATCAGTTGTATGAAGAGTGTATCGGTTGATATGCCATTCTATCTTGAGAACACCAATCCCAACATCGTGGCTGTACAGTTCCAGGTTACTGTGCCGCAGGATGTGAGCATCAACACAAGATCGGAATCGGCCAAGATGGACTATACGCGTGCCGCCAACCATCAGATACGTATATCCTCTCTCGGCTCGCATACTTATAATGTGATGGTGCTTTCGCCCAACAATACCCCTTTCCGTGCCAACAAGGGAAAGATATTCTCGCTAGAGACCGCTGTAGCTTCGGGTGCAGCCCTTACGGAGGGCGAGACCTATCCCATCAGTATCAGCAACGTGGTGATTAGCGACTCGCTGGGCAACAACGTTATGACAGCCTATAATAATGGTAGCATTACACTGGAACCCTGTCCTGACTTCACCGTAAGCAATATTGCCATCACCTCAGGCGATGTGATGCCCGACGGAACGATGTCACTGTCCTGGACTATAAATAATATTGGTTCGCGCGATAGTCAAGGTGGCTGGCGTGAAGTCATCAACTTTATCAGTGATGTGACAGGCGAGTCCCTCAACATCACCACAATGCACTATACCGCCCCGTTGGCATCAGGACAGCAGGTGAACCGTACTGCCGATATTGCCGTGCCGCGTGTTCCTGGCTTTGACGGCAACTTCCATGTACAGATTATGGTTGTGCCCAATAGTGACTCGGGCGAGAGCATGGAGTATCAGACCAACAATACGTCGCTAAGTGCCGACAGCTATAGGATGCTGAAGCGCCTCTACCTCACATTATCCTATAGTGACGATGATCTTGTTGAGCCCGAAGGCACCATGACCAACTATTGCTATCTGGAACGTTCCGGCTTCCGTACTGCCGACGAGACCTTCACCCTGACGAAAACCGCCGGCGATAGCCGTGTGAGTGCGCCTGCCTCCGTTACCATTACAGGTTATAACTCGATGCAGTACTTCAATATGGAGGTTGTAGGAGATGACCAACTTAATGGTGATACAGTGACAGTGAGCTATAGGGCCGATGCAGCCCACGGCTATGAGGCAGTCACCGCCAGTTGTAATCTGATAGACGACGACATGCCTTCTCTAACCCTCACTCCGTCGCAAATAAATCTTACGGAGCCACAGGAGTTTACGCTGACCATCACCTCAAGTCATGCCACCACCCGTGACCTGAAGATACAGCTCAGCAGCGAGCAAGCATCACGTTTCCAGATGCCTGCAAAAGTCATTATGCCTAAGGGCGAGACCACCATCACAGTCAATGCTCAGGTCATCGATGACGAAATGGTGCAGTTGCCCGAGGAGGATGTGCAGATAAGTGCCACTGCCTATCGTTACAATCCTGGTAATACTATTGTCATGCTACATGATGATGATATGCCGGAGCTCACTATGACCCTCGACAAGACCAAGGTCTATGAAGGGGATGGCCGGCATGCTATCTACTGCACTATCAAACGTCTCACCAAGCTCGATAAGAAAGTTAATATCCGTCTGAGCGACAGCGGCGACAAAGACCTTTATTATAGTCAGACCATAACGATGAAGAAAGGTCAGCAGGAGGCAACCATCCCTATCGGTGTTCTGGACGACGACTTGTCGCGTGGCACCCGTGAGGTTACCTTCACCGCTGCCATCTACGTCAGCTCTTGTGGCTGTACCATTGGTGCCGCAGCAGGAGGTACGATGAGCGAGACCATCACTATCTACGACAACGACACACCTCACTTCACCCTGAGCACTGAAAATGGCAATATGTTTGAGGGCCAGGAGACCGAGTTCACATTGGGACTGACAGCAGCCAGTAATGGCTTCAACCTGCCGGTATCCATCACTTGTGACATTCCCGAGGATGTGGAGATTCCCGACAATGTGGTGATGCCAGCCGGTCAGACGAAGACCACTTTCAAGGTGAAGTTGAAACTTAATGGCACCTCGAATGACTCACGCCGTCTTACCTTCACGGCAAAGTGTGCCTCCGAGGCTTCTCCATTCAACACCTGGGGTATTGGTCAGATTACGGTGATGGCTACCGACCAGACGCTGCCCGACCTTGTAATTACCGGTATGCGTGTGGTGACTGATAATCCCACTATGGGCGACAGCATCATTGTTGAGACTACCATCCGCAATAATGGTTACTCTATGATAGAGGCTGGTGTGCCTATTACCTTCGTCTGCGAAGACAATAATCAGTTGCGCTTCACCGAGCGTGATGTAATGGTATTGGGACAAATAACCCAGCTCGACACGCTGGCCACCGTCAGCGTGGCTGGTCAGCACCTGTTAAAGGCAATCATCAATGAGAGTGGTGCTGTCAGTGAGATAGACTACCTGAACAATGATTACACCACCGACCTGGTACTAAACCCCTACTTTAGGGCCACCGAAGTACATACCGACCAAACACGCTACAACAACAGGCAGAGCGTTAGTATCTGGGGAAGCGTCGCTGGCAGTCATCCGTATAATGCCGATGTTGATGTCTATATTATCAGCGACAACAACCGCTATGTGGTGAAGACCAAGACCACAGCCGACGGGCATTTCTCCGTCAGCTGGAAGCCGGAAGGCAATCTGGCCGGCCATTTCATTGTGGGAGCCTGCACGCCTGCCGAACAGTTGACCACTGAGATGACTGTATTCGAGATGTACGGTATGCGTCGCTATGACTCAGGCTTTATCCTGAAAGAGTTTGAAGTGGGCGAGTGTGTCGATGGGTATGTGGATATCATCAACCACGGTACATTGAAGCTCACCGACATCAGGCCTACAGTGAATAATATGCCAGGTACAGCTACACTGACCCTCGACGGCGTCAGGACCCTGAAGGCAGGCAATCATGCCCGCGTCTATTTCCACCTGACGGGTGTCAAGCCCTCCGAAGGCGGCGATTGGGAGACCTTCGTGATCAGGATGGAGTCGGAAGAAGGAGCCAGACTGGAACAGAAGGTGTATTACTACGTCTATTCTGCCACACCAGTACTAAAGGCTGATGTCAGTGATATCAACACCACGATGATAAAAGGCAAGACTCGTGAGTTCCCCATCACCTTGAGGAATGAGGGTCGTGCTGAGACGGGTGAGATACAGGTTGACCTGGGTAATTTCGACTGGCTGCGTAGCGCCACCCCCACCAAGTTGCCGTCGTTGAAGCAAGGTGAGGAGGCTACCATCGTGCTGCTGCTCACCCCGACACCCTCCATGTCGCTGAACAGTATCACCACTGGCCAGCTGGCCATCACCAGTGCCAACAACAGTAATATTACCTTGCCGCTATATATTGAGACGGTGTCGGAGGAGACTGGCCTGATGGTCATCGACGTGGTAGATGAGTTCACCCTGAACACCGAGGAAGCACCTCATGTTGAGGGTGCCACCGTCAGCGTGATGCATCCTGTTACAAGGAAGCTGTTGAGGCAGGATGTGACTAACAGCAACGGACTGGTCACCTTCGCCCTGATGCCGGAAGGAAAATATTTGGTGCAGGTAACCCATCCGCGGCACTCCTCGTGGGAACAGACGGTGATGGTACATCCCGACCGCACCATCCATCAACGTGCCTTCATCTCCTACAGCGCCATCACCGTGGAGATGCACTACGAGCAGACGGAGATAGAGGATGAATACGACATCGTGACCAACGTTACCTACGAGACCAATGTGCCCAAGGCTGTGGTGAAGCTCGATATGCCCGAGAAGATTATCCTTGAAGAGATAGAGACACCTTATATGTTCTATGCCTACCTCACCAATGTGGGTCTTATTACCGCCTTCGACTGTACGCTGCAGATTCCCGATGAGGTGAACGGCTACTGCTTCACACCGTTGATAGAAGGTCCGTGGGATATTTTGCCCCAGCAGACTATCACCGTTCCGGTGGTGATTACCGAAGCTTCCGATGCAGAAGAAGAGAACGACTCACGCTGGACCGGACCGATGTACCTACCTAAGCGCGGACAGGCCTATAGCGCACAGGGACCACGCCGCATAGGGACTTCAATAGCCTGTGGCATGGGGGCGCTGGCACGATTCTTCAACCGTTGCGAGGGCATAGGAGATATAGAGAGTGACGTGGCTGCACACATGCAACTGACGAAGACTTGTGGCGGCACCGGAGGATTGGGAGACTTCTTAAGTTCACTCGGCAGTCCAGGCAGTCCGAGTGCCTCAGGAAAGGAAACTCCAGGCGGTGGTGTCTCAGGAACAGGTGGTGTAACGCAGACAGGTACCGATGCCGTGGCCTGCGACCCTGAGATGATGGATAATTCAAAGAAGTTGTTATGGAACCTCACTACATCGTTGCCAGTTATTGGTTATACATTAGGTTGGGGAACAGCAATTAATGATGTATTTGAAAATAATGATTGGTGGGGGGTTGTTGGAAACCTTGTCAATGAAATAATACCGATCTTGTCTGCTTCCGACCATAACGACTTGGGATTCTTTGTAGATTGGTATGCAGGTATAGCCAACAATATCAACACCTTCTTCCCCGACTGGGCTGATGATATGTGGGCTCATCTTGGAAGAAGAAAGGCGAGCGTTATGGTAGAAACTGGTGGTGTGGGTAGCAGATATTATCATATCGAACCAACGTTTATATGGACTGCAGAGAATGGAGAAGAGAAGAAAGGTCAATATAAAGATTTGATGGAGTACGTTAGCCTGCAGATGACGAGAAATTGGCGGGTGCTGGCACGAGGTCGTGAACGTACTAACCAGACAGAGGCCCTCGATGCACCGCTCTACTTCAGCGACCGCTATTTCAGTAATCCGCAGCCGGAAGTGGGCAATGTGGAGCATGCCGACTGGATGCCCTCACCCATGCGCGCTTGGAGCGACAACACTGTGGCGCCTCTCTATGGATATTACCACACTCTCATTCTGCTACATGAGGTATTCGGCGAATGGGGGTTCATGGTTATGACCAAGAATGAGTACAAGGCATTGGCAGATTCCCTGAAGCATTATGTTGACAACCCCGAAATCCCCTTGGACCGTCATGCAAGGAGTCATATTATGGATGCGTTTAGTGAATCAATAGGATCTAAACAGTTCATTAACGTCCCCTCTGATTATCTTAATTTTGATGCCCCCCCTGCTCATTACATCACCGACCGTTTTATCAACACCCTGCGCTTAGAGCGTGGTGAGACATTGCCAGAAGGCGAGACCAACTATATACACATGGATGTGGTGGAAGGTTGTGGCAAGCGCCTAAAGCAGATGCTGAAGATCGTGAACCGCGCCGGTTATGAAAGTGAAGGAGAGATGCTACTGGATGAGAACCAGAAACTGCTTGACTACCTACAGCGGCCACGCGCCTCCATATGCTCGTCTGTGAAATTGCAAATAGAGCAGAAACTGACAATGACGCGTCAGGCTGTACGTGGCACGCTGACGGTGAAGAACGGCAGCGAGTATGAGTTGATGAGAGATGTGAAGCTGAGGCTGAGAGTGACCGATGCTTATGGCAACGTGGCCGACAGTCATATCATGGAGATTACCACCGAGAGTATGACAGGCTTCACTGGTAATCTTGACTTCAACAGCGGCTGGACACTGGCGGCTGGAGAGACCGGCATCGCCAAGATACTGTTCATCCCCACTCGCTATGCCGCTCCAGAGGAGCCTATGCAGTACACCTTCGCAGGTACCATCTCGTTCATTGACCCGTTCACAGGTTTGGAGATGACCCGCGACCTTGAGGTGGAACGTCTCACGGTGAACCCGTCGCCTGTGCTCGACCTCACCTACTTCCTGCAGCGCGACATCTTTGGCGACGATGCCATGACAAGCGATGTGGTAGAAACCATTGTGCCGTCTCAGTTCACCCTCCTTATTAATAATAAAGGTAAGGGTGATGCCACAAAGGTGCGCATGCTGACAAACCAGCCCCAGATAGTAGATAACGAGAAGGGACTGCTGGTGGACTTCGAGATAGAGTCGTCGCAGTTGAACGGCGGTGACAAGACGATGGCTATGGGACAGAGCGTGGCAACCGACTTCGGCACCATCAAGGCAGGCACATCAACGCTGGCACAGTGGTGGCTCACGTCTTCGCTCACCGGTCACTTCACAAAGTACGATGTGCAGGCAACACACGTCACCTCCTACGATAATCCCGACCTGTCGCTCTTAGACCAGGTGAGCATCCACGAAATGATACACCAGATAACGCTGCCCGGTGTCGATGGTACTACTGACGGCACCACCTCACCAGCTAACATCGGTTTCCTGGTGAACGACGAGTATGACTATCACGACTATCCCGACCAGCTGTATAAGACAGACGGTACCACTGCCGCTGTAAGCGAGGCTGCAGGAGCGACATGGACAAAGCTCAATGATACTCGTTATCAGCTGAAGGTGACAACAAAGGCTGCCGGATGGGTCTATGGCAATATCAGTGACCCCACAGGCGGCACACATACGGTGAAGACCGTACAGCGTCAGAACGACAATGCCTTCCTGCCTGTCACCAACTTCTGGCAGACCGACCGCACACTGGTCGATGCGATGGAGCCCATCTATGAGAATCTCGTACACTTTGCCGACGAGATGCCGCTGTCGGGTGAGACCTATATTGTTGAGTTCGAACCCAAACCAATCGACCCACTTGAGGTAACTGAATTCTCAGGTGTGCCCAGTGATGCTGCATATACTCGTGAGGCGGTAGGCGAGGTGACCATTGCCTTCAACCGTCCCATCAATGAATCGACATTCACCAATGCCGACCTGAGGCTGATGCGTGCCGGTGAGACGCTGGATGTGAGCGGGCTGACCATCGTGAAGGTGAACGAGCAGGCCTTTAAGGTCAACTTGAGCAGTCTGACAGACATGGATGGCTATTATCAGCTAACCGTTCAAACGGCCGATATCACCGATATGGATGGTATCAACGGCACTGGCGGCAAGCAGATAGGCTGGACACAGATAGAAGACGGCAAGGCTAACCTGACCATGATAGTAGAGCCCGAAGATGCCGGCACTGTAACGCCAGGAACATCACGACAGGACTTCTTTGGAACGGTGGCTCTAACCGCCACACCAAACACTGGCTATAAGTTCAGTGGATGGAAGGAGGCTGGCAAACTGCTCAGCGAAGAGAGCAGCTACACCTACACCATGATGGGACAGAAGACGGTGAAAGCCGTGTTCATGCCGCTGCGCTTCCCGGTTCTCGTGAAGTGGAACGCCAACCGCGGAACCGTGACAGGCGGTGGCGACGGCATGTTTGACTATAACAGCGAGGTAACACTGAAGGCTGAACCCAAGAACGGCTGCTACTTCGTGGGATGGAAGAAAACGGATAGCAACATCATCATCAGCGAAGAGCCGGAACTGACCTTCATCGTAAAGAGCGTGGGCAACGACTACGAGGCCGTGTTCAAGTTGATGGAAACGGTGAGCGTGATGCTCAGTGAGGATGCCGATGACAATACATCAGCCTTCGCTAACCCCCACGGCAAGTTCTTCATGGTGAGCAGTGACCGACAACTGAAGTCCTGGCAGTGGAATCCCGTTTGCTTTCCCTTCGACATCTCGGAGCAGGAAATCAACAAGATGTGGGGTTATGCCACAATGATTATCCGACTGAAGTCGGCAGAGAATGACGTGCTGAACTTTGAATACCAGTTCGACATCAAGGCGGGGGTGCCTTATCTAATGAAACCTGAACGTACCGTCACGACGCCTAATTGGGAGATTAATGGAGACAATATCGTGGTGGCTCCGCAACCCATCACTGATGAGTATAACGGCTATCAGTTTATAGGTAACTATACCTCTCACACCTGGAATATCAACCGCGACGATAATAGAGTGGAGTATTACTATGGAGTCGGTTCGGGCAAGATCATTAAGGCCAAAGCCAATACTGCAGCCTTGAAGGGACTGCGAGCTTACTTCGTGTTGCCTTCAGGTGCCAATGCCCGTATCAGCATCGGCGAAGAGGTGACTGGTATTGAGGAAAAGGAACTGTTAGAGGAGATCATGGCTCCTGTCCACATCTACAACATGCAGGGCCAGTATTTGGGTTCGAAGCCCGAGTCATTGCCTCATGGTCTATACATTATTAATGGTAAAAAACAAATTATCAAATGAAAAAGACGGCATATATCACCCCAGAAATCCAGATTCACACCTTATGGTCGCATTGCATGATAGTTATTGGCAGTGATGACGTGAAAGTAGGGCCAAGCAGTGGTGGCGATGAAGAGGAGGATGAAGACCCCAATGGTTCACGACGCAGTTACTTAGGCTCTTTTGATGACGAAGAATACTGATAGTCCATTCCAACAAGAAGCCCTGAGTCAGAAATGATTCAGGGCTATCGCCCGTCCGCTGTTATGTAGAAAACCTGAACTTGACAATATATGATAGCATCAGATTGAATGAGGCTATCGAGAAATTTGCTGTGGCATCAAGACAGAGAGGAATAAAGGTGGGGAGAAAAAACTCTCAACCGAAAATTGTACCTCAACAGACTTCTTTCAATCAAGCTCTTTCGAAAGCCCAGCAAATGACACCTGAAGATTTCAAAAAATACAAGTCAGAGTACATTGACTATCTGGTTTCTCAACAGAGCAAGAAATATAAAGTCATCCCATGTGTTGAGCGGCTGGCTTATTCGTATAGCGACATGACAGAATACGCTTCTATTTCCTGACTTCGGCGATACGTCACCAAAACAGGGTTTTGACAAAGACTTGACGTTGGAGGACTGCATCTTGCTTGATGCTGTGCAGAAAGGACACCGACTGAATGAAACAGATGCCAAGAACCTATTGGAGCGTGGCTTGGTAGAGGGTGAATATCCAGACCTAACCATATCCCTCAGCATTGCAAGGCAAACGAAACAATTGCCGGAATATACCAAGGTGAAAGGACTTGAACGTGACAAGATAAAACAGATGGCTTTGCAGTATATTCAGAATGCTGGAGAGGATGGCGCAAAGAAGAACTCCTTATTAGATTATCTCAAAGATGTACTTCCCCAAAGAAACAGCCAAGAGCAAAACCTTCGTTTACTAGGGAATATCCTTAGTGAAATGAATACAGAAGGCTCTGTCGTTCTTAGAGGAAAGTTATGGTTTGCATGTAAATGACTAGAAAATGACTAAAGAATGACTAGTAAACAAATAAATGACTAGAAAATGACTAATAACGACTCGAAAATGACTAATTGAAGGCTTCTAGTCGTAAAAGTAGTTATTTTTCGATAGTTTAGTCAAACTTTTAGTCGAAGTAAAAGACGAAAAAATATGATATTTGGAAAGAAAATAAGAGAGCTCAGAGATGAGCAAGGAGTGCTGCAACGACAGTTGGCTGCACTATTAGAGATTGATACGCCGATGTTCAGCAAGATAGAGCGAGGTGACAGACGGGCAAAGCGCGAACATGTAATCAAACTCGCAAAATACTTGCATCAGGACGAGAAGGAGATGCTTACATTATGGCTAGCAGACAAAGTACTCGATGCAGTAGGCGATGATGAACTTAGCAAGGATGCAATCGCTGTCGCCCAAGAACAGATTCAAAAGTGATAACGGCACAACGGTAATTTGGTGTTAACAACTGCAAATTGCCGTTCCGTGATAAAAGAGTGAGCAAGTCTTCACCGTGGCTGTGGAGGGCGACTGCATGCCCAGTCGTACAAAACAGAGCATTCATGCCAACGGCGAACAGATAGGTGATACGACAGCCACCGTATTCTATCAACAACCTGAATGGCATCAAGAGCCTGCATCTACCTACAGGCACAAGCAATTTCTACGACCTGCAAGGCCGTAGCTGGAAAACTTCCATCCACAAAGGTATTTACATCAGGAACGGAAGAAAGTTTGTGTACAAATAAAAAGAGGAGAAGTGCCGACGCACTTCTCCTCTTACTCTATGCAGCTCATGATGAAATCGACTGCCCCATTCACGCCGAACTTTCGCACATTGAGCGAGAGGTCGTAGTTGCGTGCATCCTGCCACTCACTGCCAGTGAAAGTCTTGGTGTAGAGTTCACGCGAATAGTCGTTGTCAACAATCATCGCGCCTGCATCGCTCTCCGAGATGTTGTACTTGCGACCTATACGGTGCTTGCGACAATCGACATCGGCATGAATGAAAATCTTCAGGCTGTTGGGATGATCACGGAAAATGTGGAATCCGCAACGACCGATGATGACACACGACTCCTCGCTTGCAATCTTGCGAATGGCACGAGCCTGTGCCTCAAACAGCTGATGTGAGGTCTCATCTTGCTCCTGTCCGTTGTACTCGGCACCTGCCATGTACTGACGGTAGAAGTTGGTGAAGTCGTCGCGCCACAAGGGATTGCGCGCCTCAATACGTTCAACGGCCTCCTCAACGGCACAGAAACGGCTGGCCACCTCATTTATGATCTGCTTGTCGAGCAATTTCACGTCTAAACGACGCGCCAGTTCTGCTCCAATCTCGTGTCCACCAGTGCCAAACTGACGGCTAATGGTGATAACAAATTTATCCTCCTTATTCATAAGCGTCATTAGGTTTTAGGTCATTTCATATTTCAATGGCAAATATACAAATAAAAAGAGTAAAAAACGAAAAAAAAGTATCATTTTTTCTTTTTCGGCCTAAAAACGAGAAAAAAGATGCCGCTAAAAGCTGTTTTTTTGAAAATAATTGGCCATTCGCTTTTTTTCTACTACCTTTGTAGCAGATTATCAGAACAATCATACTAACTTAACAAAATAAAAGGAATTTATGAACTCACAACCAACTATGAAGCCATACGTCATTGGCTTAGACTTGGGGGGAACGAACTCAGTATTCGGCATCGTCGATGCACGCGGTGAGATTAAAGCTACTACTGCCATCAAGACAGGAGGCTACACTACAGCTGAAGCGTATGTGGATGCTGCCGTGGAAGCACTTCAACCCGTTATTGAGCAGGTGGGCGGACTGGAGACCATCAAGGCGATGGGCATTGGTGCCCCGAACGCCAACTACTATAAGGGTACGATAGAGTTTGCGCCGAACCTGCCCTGGGCTCACGAAGGCATCGTGCCACTGGGACAAATGTTCAGCGACCGTCTGGGCGGCATACCTGTGGCAATGACCAATGATGCCAATGCGGCAGCACTGGGCGAGATGGTCTATGGCGTGGCCCGCGGCATGAAGAACTTCATCGTCATCACGCTGGGAACGGGCGTAGGCTCGGGTATCGTGGCCAACGGTCAGCTGCTCTACGGCTGCGACGGTTTTGCCGGTGAACTGGGTCACGTGACAATGGTGCGCGGTGAAGAAGGCCGCAGCTGCGGATGCGGTAGGAAAGGTTGTCTGGAGGCCTACTGCTCGGCCACGGGCGTGGCTCGCACGGCCCGTGAGATGCTGGCCAACTCAGTCCGTCCCTCACTGTTGCGCAACATCAAGCCAGAGAACATCACCTCACTCGACGTATCAATAGCAGCAGGCAAGGGCGATGAACTGGCCAACGAGATATTCCAGTTCACAGGCAAAATGCTGGGCGAGGCTTGTGCCGACTTTGCCGCTTTCTCTTCACCTGAGGCATTCATTTTCTTCGGTGGTCTGGTGAAGGCTGGCGAACTGATTATGAAGCCCATCCGCGAGGCATACGATGCCCACGTGATGCCCGTATTCCGTGGCAGGGCTCAGTTCCTGGTCAGCGGTCTCGATGGTGCATCGGCTGCGGTGCTGGGTGCTTCGGCTGTAGGCTGGGAGATTCAGTAAGAACCTGTTACATTCGCTAAACTAGTCATTGAGCAACATTTTTATCATCATAAACTATTTTCAACCAAACCTATTATGAAGAAACTCTTTTTACTAACGACCATGTTGCTGACACTCGCGATGAGTGCCAACGCACAACGCACGACCGACAAGCTGGATCGCGGACTGGTAGCCGTTCCTTCGGGAAGCAGTACCTTCGTGAGCTGGCGCATCTTCGGTGAAGAGTACTACGATACGGAGTACAACCTCTACCGCAACGGCACAAAGCTAAATTCAACACCGCTAAAGGTCTCAAACTTTACCGACGCCAACGGCACAGCAGGAGCTAAATATCAGGTGGCTGCCGTTGTGCGCGGTGTGGAGCAAGAGAAATGCAATGAGGTAACACGCTTGGGACAACAGTACATTCAGTTTGCTGTGGGCAAGCTCTACTCGCGCCGCGGCACCGACATTACTGCCAGCTACGACATCAACGACATTGCACTGGCCGACCTCGACGGCGATGGCGTGTCGGAGTTCATCCTGAAGCGTAACTACACGCCCGACAAGATGTCGGTGAACAACGACTCTGCCTACAACGTGCTCGACTGCTACACCCTGCAGGGCAAACGCCTGTGGTATATCGATCTTGGCCCTAACATGGTTTCTGGTCCCGACGAGCAGTACGATGCTGTGGGCTACGACTGGGACGGCGACGGCAAGGCCGAGGTGCTGATGCGTGGTGCCGACAACATGATCATCCATCATGACGACGGTTCAACCACCAACATCGGCAGCATGACGGTGAACACCCGCAACACGGTCAATCAGAACGATGGAAATGCAGCCTACACCAACTACGGCAATGAATATCTGCTCTACCTGGAAGGTGCTACGGGTAAGCCCTACCAGATTGGTTCAGGCTCTACCCCACTCTGGATGGCCTACCCCCTGCCGCGCGGCAATGCCAACGACTGGGGCGACGGCTATGGTCATCGCTCGACGAAGCACTACTTCGGAGCACCGTTCCTTGACGGTCGCCACCCCTTCATCTTCCTGGGACGCGGCTGCTATACGAAGCACCACATGAAGGCTTTCAGCGTGGACCCTGCCACGCACAAGCTGACACTCTACTGGGAGTGGGCCAACAACGAAGGCTGGAGCAGCCCCTGGTATGGCAATGGCTTCCACAACTTCGGCATTGCCGACGTGGACTGGGACGGACGTGACGAAATCTGTTTCGGCTCAATGGTAATCGACGACAACGGCAAGGGACTCTCCACCACAGGACTGGGACACGGCGATGCCCAGCACTGTAGCGACTTCGACCCCTATCGTCACGGTCAGGAGATATTTACCTGCAACGAGGACGAACCTGCCATGAACTATCGGGATGCCACGACTTCAAAGATATACTACCGTCTGGTGAGTACCGGTGATGACGGACGTGCACTGTGCGGTAACTTTTCAAACGACTATCCCGGTGCCATTGGCCACAGCTCGCAGTCGGGCACCATCTCTTGCGTAAGCGATAAGGTGATTTCCGGTGGGCCTGGTGGCTTCACCAATAATTTCCGCATCTACTGGGACGGTGACCTGCTGGAGGAAGGACTCGACGGAGCCAGCTCGCGTGAGGGAGCAGCCCGCGTGTTCAAGGCCGACGGAACCATCGTGTTCACGGCTGACGGAACCGCCAACTGCAACTGGACGAAGAACACACCATCGGCAACAGGCGATGTGCTGGGCGACTGGCGAGAGGAAATCATCGCACGTACAAGCGATAATAAATATGTACGCGTATATACTACAAACATACCTACCAAATGGCGCAACTACACACTGTGGCACGACCACCAGTACCGTCAGGGCATGGTGTGGGAGTCTATGGGCTACAACCAACCACCTCACGCCAGCTATTTCATCGGTGAACTGGAAGGCATCACCATTGCTCCCCCACCCCTCACCATGACCGGACGCACCGAGGTGGCCAACAACGGTACCATCGGAACAGCTCAGAACGACAAGCACGTCTTGGTGTGTGAGACAAACGACACAAAGATCACGGTGGCCCAGGGCGCACAGCCCTACATGGTGACATTTAACGTGCCATCATGGATTCAGGGAACCAACAGCACAATCACTACTGGCAATCCACTCATCAACCGCACATACTACAAATGCGACGTGACAGGTGCTGCCTTCACAGGCAAGATGAGACTGGTGAAACAGGGCGACGGCATACTGAACCTGCCCAATACCAACAACACTTATACAGGCGAGACCAACATCTGGGCTGGAACGGTCAACTTCGACGGACAGCTGAAGAACTCTACACTCTGGCTGAACCGCTTCGCCGAGCTGAACTCTAACGGCGGACAGTTCCGCTGCATCAAGATGGACTATGCCTCGATACTGCGTCCCGGACGCGCCAACAACCGTGGCACCATCACTACCGACTCGCTGCTGCTGGGCTTCGGCTCACGCGTCATATTCGACCTCTATAGCGAGGATGAGAGTCTCTCAGCCGACCAAGTGAAGACCAAACTGCTCACCATAGAGACCAAGAACTGGCAGTACGGACCGCAATACATGATGCCAGTATTCGAGGTGGTACATCACGGAGCTGGCGAGACCATCGACCCGGGCAAGTATCTCATCGGAGAGGTGGAGAACATGCAGGGCTCTATCAGCGACATCCGCATTGAGGGCATCGGCACGACCATGAAGGGCAGTCTGGTACTCGAAGAGGGAAAACTCTATATCAAGATTGAAGGCATGCGCTCGGCTTCCACCATCGAATGGATGGGCAACGAAAGCAATGTATGGGATCTGGACGGAACAGCCAACTTCAAGAAGGGTGACGAGAGCTCAACCTTCGTGACACACGACGATGTGTACTTCGGTGACGATGCGCAACAGTTCACCGTCAACATCAACAACGACTTGGAGCCCGACACCGTCATCGTGGAGAACACCACAGCCTACACCTTCCAAGGCAACGGAGCCTTCATAGGCAATGCAAAGCTGGTGAAGAGAGGTAAAGGCAACCTGACCATCAAGAACACGAACAGCTATACAGGAGGCAACCGCATCTCAGGAGGTGCAGTCATCGTAAGTTCACTGGCCAACAGCGTTCAGGCTAAAGGTAATCTGGGCGGTGTAACAACGACAGCAGCAAAATTTGTGATAGAAAACGGTGGCGAGCTGCGCACTACAGCAGCTGTGACCAACGGTTCGTTCATCAGATTTGAAGGTGAGGCAGGCGGTGTCATCAATAATACAGCCGACTTCATAGCAGAGCGCGCCATGAGCGGAACGAAACTCACCAAGAAAGGTTCGGGCTGGATGAAACTGAATGTGAACAACTCATCGTTGCAGAAGCTGGTCATCGCAGGAGGAACAGTACAGTGCATCAACACGAACACTCCTGCACAGACCGTAGAATTCCAAGGCGGCGAACTGCGCGAGAACACTGGCACAAGCTACCCCATCAACGTTCCTGCCGGCAAGAAAGGCACATGGTATATGGCTAACCGTTCCACATATACGAACAAGATTACAGGACAGGGCTCGCTGACGGCCTACTGCACCACTGAAAAAGGTTCGAACTATTATGCTACACGTACTCCCGTACAGTGTAACTTCAGCGACTTCGAAGGCACACTCATTCCTTCTTCAAGCCAAGACGATCCTGCCGTGCTCCGCTTCACGCTGAACATCGGCGGAGGCATGCCTAAGGGAACGATGCAGATTGCAGAAAAGGTGGAGGTGCAGAACAACGGAAGAACTTTCCACATCGGTAAACTGACTGGCAACGGTGCCCTTGGCGGCAGCTGTACCTTCAGCAATGGAAGCAGCGTAGGTGCCAACACTTGGCAGGTGGGTAACGATGACAACTGGAACAACTCAGTGAGGGTCACTTCAAACGCCAATCTTGTGAAGTTAGGCACTGGCAAGATCACATGGAACGCCGTCAATACCAATAGCGGCACAACAAACATCACTGAAGGTGAATTGTGTCTTGGCAACAATGGCCGACTGGGTACAGGCAAGCTGACCATAGGAGCAAACGGCACGCTCTCTGGTATATCGGCCAGCAATAACGCACTCACCAATTCCTCAATCGAGGTAAACGGAACTGTTCGTCCCGGCTCATACGAAGGAGCATCGAGCGGTGCCATCAACTTTGGATCGAAGAACGTAACATTCAATGAGAACAGTTCGCTTGTGATTGGTGCATCAAGATGTGCAACAGCCATCGGCAATGGTTGCGCTGCCATCGAAGGCATAGGTACGCTGACCATCAACGGCACCATCAAAATTGTTCCTACCAAGACGAACAGACTGGCTGTTGGCGACAGCATCCGCATCTGGAAAGCAAACACATTCGTAGGCAATCCTACTGTAGTTTGTGAAGAAGGCATCACTTGGAACACCAGTCGTCTGAACGAGGGTCTGCTCTTTGTAGAGGCCATCAGCGTAGGTATCAACGAAGTGCTCAACAATGCTATCGACTCTAACGACATCTATGACCTGCGCGGTCGTCTGGTGCGCAAAGATGCCACCACAACCGAAGGCCTGCCCGAAGGAATCTATATCCGTGGAGGAAAGAAGATAGTTGTGAAATAATACGCAGAGCTAAAAAAGTTTGCAAAACATCTGTTTCATCTGTTTCATACTTACAACACGCTGTCAACCAATCACTTAACAGCGTAACAGATGGAAGCAGATGCTTTGCAAATGTTTCCGACTTTACAGGTCACTTTCATTCCCCGACAACCTACGTTATATGGCTATTAGGTTATACGAAATAATAAGCAGAGAAGATTCCCAGGAGATTACATGTAACATGCGTAATCACACAATAGCGAACATCTCTGGTTCTCATATACATCAGGCAAAGAATAACCGCCATAATCAGTGTGTCTAACCTCCAAACACCTGTACCCACATGCGCCGCATAAAAGATGAGTGCATTGGAAACGACAATCGCAATCTTGCCGAAAGAGGCTCTTTCCATCACGGATATGTACCATTTCCGTAAGAACAGTTCCTCTGCAATGGGGCCGATGATGGAGAAGGAGAATATATGCAAGATAAGGGTCGCCAGAGTATAGGGTTCCTTAGGGGCTGTATCAGGCGCATCAAACAAGGAGGTCAGCAGAAGTATGATGAACTGCCAGAGAACTCCCAATGCCAGAGATAGAATAGCTGTCTTCAGGTTCATTCCAACGCTCAGATTACGCCATATTCCCAACTTCTCTTTTTTGTCTTCGTAAAGTAAGACGGCGAATATTGCTAACGGCCACAGAAGGTTTCCCATATCCAGTGTTGTACGACTGAATGGGATGTCCCGCCCGAAAATATAGGCGAAGTAGGGCAACAAGAAAACACCCATCATGATGAAGGAAGCAAGAAAGGCTCTTGTCATCTTGAAAATACATTCTTTTTTAGAATATCCAATATTTACTTTTTTCATTCTTGGTTGTTGTTTTCATTTGCCTACTCATATAGCCTTTCGGTTTCCGCTCCTTTATACAGTATGGTCTGTCTCAATTATTCCGGAATTGTATTGAAGTTCATTATATTGTTTTCATCAAGGCGACGTTTATTAGGAAAGCTTTATGAATACTACTTTTAAAGAACTTCTGAAGGAAGTATCACTAGGTTTCTCTTCCTGTAATCCAATATAAAGGAATGCCCCCCAAGGAATTCCAAATTCAATAGGCCATAAGTATAATTCCCTTCAAAGAAATCTAATGCATATTGTTTCTTCTCAATTTGAAAGGTGATATTCTTATAGCATTTTAATGTCTTTGTCTTCAGTTTGCTACTTAGATTTGCAGTTTCTCGTTGTATCAACTCGGGAGATGATGGATGAAAATTTATAGGCAATTTATTGGTCCTACTTCCCGTATCAAACGCGAAACAAACGTCTTCCCCTGATATTTTGGCTTCAAAAATGATAAATGATAAAGGAACGTCTGGATATCGTTTGCAGTCTTTCCAAGTCAGTTTCACAGCCTCTTTCTTGATTGTTTTATTACGGACTGGGTATAATTTTTTTGATGAGAGATTAAAAACTAAAGTCCTGTCTCGAAGGATATCTGCTCCTATTACAAAATCAGGCGCATATTTTTGAAATATTCCTTTAAGATCTGCAACGATGCAAGGGACTTTCCTATATATCTTCCCACAGAAACTAACAGAATCTATCAGACATGTAGATAACTTATTTGTTCTTGAATTTACTCGTACTTTATTTGTTTCATTTAGGCATATTCCCATTTTGTCAACAGCATAAGTTGAGTCAATGGCGCATAAGCTACTACCTGTATCTATCAGAGATAAAGTAGAATCTGAATGTAAAGAATACAATTTGGTATAAGTATATAGCAAACTGTCCTTCACTATCAAATCAGTTTGGGCTATGACAGAAGGGATTAGAACAAATATGCTACCTAACAGAAAAAACAGCTTTTTCATCGGGACAAATGA
>DFJI01000033.1:56187-58148 GCA_002372235.1 Prevotella sp. UBA3675
ATTTCTCTCTATAAATATCATTCTTTGGGAGGGCTATCTTTGGCAAATTACTCCTGCTTTCCTCCTTATTCGTGACATTTGCCTTTAAAAGAAACAGTTTGTCCAAAGGACAGTTTATAGTATCGGACTTGACTGTTCTTTCTTGACGAAGTGAATCCTTTGGAATAGAGCAACTATCTTTAGGCGTTTGTGCAACGCCCAAGATAGTCATTTGCATCACAACTAAGAAAATAGTTATTCTTTTTTCCATAAATGCGTTTTTTATATTAATGGTATCTGTGCCATCCTCCAAAGCGTTAGAAGATTGTTTTATACGAAATAATAAGCAGAGAAGATTCCCAAGAGATTACATGTGACATGCCGTCGTGGTTGGCGTTGCTCAGCGCAGCCAGTTGGTAGGTAATGTTGGGTTCTCCATAATCCTTACTGTTTTTTTGAAAGTTAGACATAAAGTGAATGGGTCACGAGGGGTATTTGAGTTTATTTGTTATCAACTTGTTTATGAGCAAAGAGTGGACTATAGCGATTCTTCTCGAATCAACTGTTCCTTTATCCTTTCAGTTATAGGAAACATTCCAGAATACTTCTTATAATCTTCCTGCAACAGTTCTGACGAGGATAATTCCTTTGTATCTGTATATTCATATTCGACAACGTAGAACATGTCTTCAACATCAATATCCCTTACAAGATTTTCTTTTTTATGGGTCAATGTCAGATGTCGATAACTGTTGGAAGATTTTAAATTGAAAACGCAGGGAGCATCAAAATCATTATATCGATACAATTCCGTCTTATTGTGTTTCGACAACACCTGTGTGTACCCGAATAGGTTCATTACAAGCGTACTCTTGGGCCATAAAGCATCTACAGACAAAAGCATCTCGTCTTTGTCAGGGAAGACCTCGCAACTGCCTATTAAGACGGTATCTGCATAGACACCCCCCGACTGGATATTCCTTTTATTATCACGCATGGTTTCCTCATATAAAGTGTTCTTTTCAAGAAACGGGAGAGCCATGTACCTGTCGCCAATCATCATACTCCGTTTCTTCTGTGCAATGTCCTGTCTTTTCGACATGAAGTAATTCGTTTCGACATTTCCGTAATGCACCTTTTTGCTTTTGGTGTCGATAAAGAACTCTCGTATTCCGTCCATATAATACTTCAGGCATGAATCTACATGTTCTATACTCCTAAAGAACACTTTACAATGATAATACTTCTTTTTCTTTGCTGTAACACTGACTTCTGATATTGTATAAAATGACGGAGATAGGAAAATGATGCTATCATCATTATAAACGAAACTCTTGGGTTCATAGCTTATATGAGAAATGTGATATTCGAAGCCTTTCTGAAGGTTAATACATCCTCCCATGTCAGAGCGACCTATTACAGTCCCGTTAGCATCGTAGACAGTAGCATAGCAAACAGGATTCCTGGTTATGCTGTCTGCCAACATCACTTGCTGGGCATATCCCACTAATCCGAATGTTGTTTCTAACAGCAGGACCAACAGGAGCAGGAATCGTCTGTAGTGTCTCTTCGTGTTCATATAGATATTTCTCAAAATCCTAGTTATTTTCATTTCGTCATGTTTTTATGCTCACTCATTATCTCATTTCATATTCAGCCATCAACGTGATGTTCGTCCCGTTATGCTTAATGGGATAGAAGAAACGGTAGCGGGTGGCTGGCGTGGGGAATGCCTTGGGATTGAGTCTGCCGCTGACCGTCCTGCTTCCAGTGGGCCGCACCTCATAGCCTATGTCATTGACGATTTCGTTCCGGGGCAGTTTGCGCCAGACGCCTTTGGCATCAAGAAATGCTATCTCGCAATATTCACCACAAGCCAGTTCGCTGTCGCTGTTGTTCCTGAGTATAAAGGTGACGGCCTCGGCTGTAAGAGGGAAAACGTCTTGGGTAGGACGGATGCTGATGCCCAGCGTATCGCTTAC
>DFJI01000048.1 GCA_002372235.1 Prevotella sp. UBA3675
CAACCTATTTCAGTACAAGACAAAACGCTCTCTGGCCGACCATCTCACGTCGTTTATGATTCCTGAGTTCTTCGTCACCATGCCCTCGCTGCCGATGACTCCCAACGGCAAGGTTGATCGACGTGCATTGCCCATCGTGAGAAAGGAGGGACGGCTGTATGCGTAACGACATTACCATCCGCCAGGCATTGCTCGATGACCTTGACCTCTTGATTCAATGGCGCATGGAGGTGCTGCATTGCGTATTCTCCATCCCAGCTGATGCTGACACTTCCGAACTCCGCCAGCAGAACATCGACTACTACCGCAAGGCATTGGCCAATGGCAGTCATATTGCCTGCTTCGCCGTAGAAGGCGAGGCAGTCGTGGGCTGTGGCGGATTGTGCCTCTACGATGAGATGCCGTCGCCTGACAATCCCACCGGTCACTGTGCTTATTTGATGAACATCTACGTCCGTCCTGAGCATCAGGGGCACGGCACGGGCAAGCGCATCGTCCGCTGGCTCGTGGGCGCAGCACTCTCCCGTGGCATCAAGAAAATCTACCTCGAAACTTCTGAGGCTGGCCGTCTGCTCTACTCGGTTCTCGGCTTCAGTGACATGAAAGACATGATGCATTTGTCATTTTCAGAATAAAACCGTAATTTAAAGTCAATATGAAACAGACTATAGAAATCGGCGGGCGCGAGTGCCTGCTATATAAGAAAGGCGAGTAGCCGCAGGTGTTGCTCATTCAGACGTTGGGCGCACAGGAGCGTGGCAGCATTGACAGTGAAGTAGCCATGATCAGCGAGGCTACGGGTACATCATTCGTGATGGCAGCCTTTGCCATCGACGACTGGGAGGTGGAACTCACGCCGTGGCACGACCCTGCCGTTTCGAAGCGTCAGGCCGTGGGAGAACATGCTGGAGAGACGCTCCGTTATGTCACAGACACGTTGATTCCTTATTTGCATCAGGAATACGGCGAGATTCCCATTGCTTTAGGAGGCTACAGCCTTGGCGGTCTCTTTTCCCTTTGGTCAGGCTCGGAGTCCGATTGTTTTGCTGCCATTGCAGCGATGTCACCCTCGGTGTGGATTGCAGGATGGCAAGACTATGCCCGCCAGCATCCCGTCAAAACTCACTACGTCTATCTCAGCCTTGGCGACCGTGAAGAGCATACCCGCGACAAGGCAATAGCACAGGTGGGCAATAACATCCGTTGGGAGCATGAGCACTTGAAGCAGACGCTCGGCGTAGACAACACAACATTGGAATGGAACGCGGGCAATCATTTCGTGGATGGTGCCCGCCGTACCGCCAAAGGCTTCGCATGGTGCATTGACAAGGTGTGCCAGCGATGAGCCAGATGTGGAATCTGTGGCATGGATGCCATAAGAAGAGCGAAGGTTGTCAGCACTGCTATGTCTATCGGCGCGATGCAGAGTTTGAGAAGGATTCGAACGTGGTGCATAAGACAGCCTCGTTTAACCTGCCCGTCCGCCGTGACCGGCAAGGACAGTGGAAAGTGTCACCAGGCACGCTGATGTGGACGTGTTTCACATCAGACTTCTTCATCGAGGAGGGCGATGCTTGGCGCGAAGATGCTTGGCTGATGATTCGGCGTAGGAGCGATCTGCACTTCTACATCGTCACTAAGCGGCCAGAGCGGATAGTCAGTTATTTGCCAGAGGATTGGGGCAATGGCTATGAAAATGTCACCATCTGCTGCACAATGGAGAATCAGAAACGTACAGACGAGCGACTGCCCATCTTTCGTGAATTGCCTATCAGTCATAAGGCTATCATCTGTGAACCGCTGTTGGAGCGTATTGACTTCCGTGGTGGTCTTGGCCTGTGGGTAGAACAAGTGACGGTTGGTGGAGAGTCGGGCCGTGATGCACGTGTGTGCGACTATGAATGGGTGCTTGACATCCGTCGCCAGTGCGTCGAATCAAACGTCCCATTTCATTTCAAGCAGACGGGGGCATTGTTCCGCAAGGATGGCCGTCTATATCGCATTCCCCGTAGTCAGCAGATGGCGCAAGCCCGGCGTGCCAATATCGGGTTCCAGACAAGTCATATTGCAGGGAATCATCAATAGTCCCGAAAAGTGACATTTCAGTCGCTGTTTGTCTTGCAATGGTCTGGGGAAATTGTAGTACCTTTGCATCGTCAAAATAAGAAACAATATGGTGAAGATACAAGAAATTGAAGTGAAGTCGGTGATGACGAAGTCGAACCTGCCGGTGGCCGACTTCTCGGTGAACCCCTACGTGGGCTGTCTGCACGGCTGTAAGTACTGTTATGCCTCGTTTATGAAGCGGTTTACGAACCACCCGGAGCCGTGGGGCGAGTTCATCGACGTGAAGTACTGGCCAGAGATTAAGAATGTCAAACGGTATGCAGGCAAGGAAGCCTTCTTCGGCTCCGTGACCGACTGCTACCAGCCCCATGAGGCGAAGTACAAGCGGACGCGCGCCCTGCTGGAACAGCTTCAGGGCAGCGGCATCAGCGTAAGTATCGCCACGAAGTCAGACCTCGTGCTGCGTGACCTTGACCTTATCAAGACCTTCCCCCATGCCCGCGTGTCGTGGAGCATCAATACGCTCGACGAGTCGTTTCGCCGTGAGATGGACCGCGGCGTGAGCATCGAGCGCCGACTGGAGGCCATGCGTCAGTTCTACGAGGCAGGTGTTGAAACCACCTGTTTCATCTCGCCGATTTTCCCTGGCATCACCGATGTTGAGGCCATCATCCGAAAGGCTAAGGACTGCTGCAACCTCGTCTGGTTGGAGAACCTGAATCTGCGTGGCGACTACAAGGGCAAGATTCTCGCCTGGATTCACGAGCACCACCCCGAATTGAACCAGCTCTACCATGACATCTACACGAAGAAAGACCGCTCCTACTGGATGCAGCTCGACATGCAGATGCGCGCCTTCTGCGAGACTGAAGGGCTGCCATACGTCCGCAACGACGACTCCATGCGCTCCCTTCATGGCGAGCCGCCCGTGGTAGTCAACTACTTTTTCCATGAAGAAATAGTCAACAGAGGAAAGTAATAAGCCGAATAAGTAAAGGGAGCAGCATACAAAGATGCCTCGCTCCTATTTTTGCCTGTATGAACTCCCGTTAATTCATAAATCATCCTAATTTCAACAAAAGTTAAAGTTACGCAATATTCACGGGAAATTATCAGGAATGACTAATTTTGCCGCTCGAATTTATTCGCTTTTCGCAGAAAAGAACATTATTTAGGAGAATAGCCATGCCAAAGGAGAGAAATAAAGCAGACGGTTATCGTGAGAAGGCTTACGAGGGTGACACCAAGGCGATGAACAACCTTGGGGTCTGCTATGAGCGTGGTACTGGCGTAAAGGTCAATCTGGAGATGGCTTTCGAGTGGTATATGAAGGCTGCGGAGCTGGGCGATGTCTATGGTTGCTTCAACGTCGGTGAGTGCTATTATCACGGCAAAGGCGTGGAGCAGGATGCGATAAAGGCATTCGAGTGGTACATGAAAGCCGCCGATAAAGGGGATATGCAGTCGCAGGTCAACGTGGCCAATGCCTACTATCTGGGCAACGGCACGGAGCAGGATCATCACAAGGCTTTCCTCTGGTATCGTGAAGCCGCTTTCCAAGGTCATATTCTCAGTCAGAAGAATGTAGGAGCGGCCTATTGGAATGGAGATGGTGTGGAGAAAAACCTTGAAGAGTGCGTCTTCTGGTATGAACTTGCCGCCAACGGCGGCGATGCCCAGGCACAGTTTGCCACAGGCTGGTTTCTGATGACGGGCACGGGTGTTCCCAAGGATGAGCGCAAGGGCTTGAAATGGATTCACAAGGCAACGTTTCAGGGATTCCAGCCCGCCATCGACTATTGCAAGGAACATGGGTATAAGTGGTATTAACGAATAGAACTAACGTTTAACTGAGTTTAAAGAACTGTCAGTATCGTTTAAGCGAGTTTAAATTCCGTGCCAGATTGACTTTCGTGATTGTCATTCTGGCACGGATTCGTTCTATAGGCATGCACTTTGCACTATCCTTAGTGAAAGCTGAAGCAAACAAGCGGAGGCAATCAAGATTTAGAGCCCCTTGATAAGGG
>DFJI01000006.1 GCA_002372235.1 Prevotella sp. UBA3675
TTCCCGGTTTCAATGGTGATGGTCCTTCCATCAGCCAGTTGAAGGGTCTTTGTAATTACGTTCATCTTGTTTATTTAAACATCTAAAATAAATAAAAAATCGCGCAAAGATACTCATTTATATATAAATCAACGAATAAAGAAACAAGAAACAGACAAGAATTTTGTATTTTTATGATTTTTCCGTAACTTTGCCGCCAAAATTTACATTCCACGTCATGAGAAGAACAATACTTTTCGGGCTCCTCGCCATCTTGCTGGGAGCATGCGACAACAAAGTGAAATTCACCATTGAAGGCAACATTGAGGGCGCAAAGGACTCGGTGCTTTATTTCGAGCACGTGTCGCTCTCAGGACTGAAGTCGCTCGACAGTCTGAAGCTGGGAGCAGACGGTGCTTTCCGTTTTCAGGCCGACACCACCGCTGCACCCGAGTTCTACGTATTGCGCATCCACGACCAGATTATCAACATTTCGATTGACTCAACCGAGACCGTGACCGTCAAGGCACAGTATCCCAACATGGCCGCCCGCTATAAGGTGGAGGGCTCAGACAACTGCGAGAAGATTCGCTCGCTGGCTCTGATGCAGCAGGATTTGCTGCGCAAGGCCATCGCCTTGGAGCAGAACCAGTCCATAGCGCCCGGCGACGCACAAGACTCGCTCCGACGGATGACGGACCGCTACAAGCAGACGGTGATCGACGAATACATCTTCAAGGAGCCCAACAAGACTTATTCCTACTTCGCCCTGTTCCAGACGTTGGGTCGCTGGCTCATCTTCAATCCCAAGGATAGCCGCGAAGACCTGCGCGTGTTTGCCGCAGTGGCCACCTCATGGGACACGTTTCATCCCGGTGCCGCTCGCACGGAGAACCTGCACAACATCGTGATTGAAAGCATGCAGCAGCTCTACGGTGACGCGACAGCACCAACCACTCGACAGGGCGAAGGGCCTGCCATCGTGGAGTCGGGCATCATTGAGTTGCAACTGCCCGACAAGAACAATCAGACACAGGCGCTCAGTGCGCTCAGAGGCAAGGTGGTGCTGCTCGATTTCCATACGTTCACGCTGCCGGAGTCGGCCCAGCGCATCCTCATGTTGCGCGAGCTCTACAATAAATATCATGAGCAGGGTCTGGAGATCTATCAGGTATCGCTCGACCAGGACGAACACTTCTGGAAGCAAATGACACAGCATCTGCCGTGGGTCTGCGTACGCGACGGCTCGTTGCAGAGCGCCGTGAGCTACAACGTGACCGATGTGCCCGAGTTCTTCCTCATCAATCGCAACAGCCAACTGCAGAAGCGCAGCTCGCAGATGAAGGACTTAGAGGCTGAGATCAAGGCATTACTATGAGATGGCTATGGCTATCCGCACTGATTATAGGGCTTTCGGGGAGCAAAGAGATCTCCGAGTTTTCCGAGAGCTCCGAGCTCTCCGAGTGCTCAGAGAACTCCGAGTGCTCAGAGTTCTCAGAGGATTCCGAGTCCTCAGAGTCCTCAGAATCCTCCGAGCCCTCGGCGCTCTCCCCCTTCTCACTCACTCGCACCCACGACTCGCTCTACCATCTGAATGAGTTTCGTCTCCCCTATCCCGTCTATCGGTTCGGCACGGGCGATGTCAACGGCGACGGGAGCACCGATGCACTGGTAGGAGTCATCAAGCGGACGCGGTTCCATCGGGATATGGGCCGCCGCATCTTCATCTTCAAGCAGGTAGAGGGCAAGGTGCGCCCCCTGTGGATGGGATCAAAGCTCGGTGGCATCCTGCAGGACTTCAGGGTGATTGAGGACCAGCCTCAAAAAAACCATAAGACCTATAAGACCCATAAGTCCCATGAGTCCTATAAGACCCATAAGCCTTATAACTCCCCCTGCACCATCCGCGCCTTAGAGACCACTGCCGATGGCCGCTATGTAGTGAGCGAATACCACTGGGAAGGCTTCGGTCTGGCCTTCGACCGATTCCTCATCAAAAACACCGATCAAGAAACCGCTTACAAATATTTTAATCTATGAAAAAAACATTATCGTTTTTTGTCACGGGAGCACTGGCCATTGTACTGCTGATGGGCTGCGCAGCTTCGCCTAAAGAAGAGGATGCCGCAAGCATCGTACCGACAAAGCTTGACGTAGAGAGTTTTATCGATTCCATCGACATCACGCAGGACATTTCCCAACTGTCGCTCTCCGACTGTCGCATCTTACGCAATGGCTTTGCTGCCCGCGTGGGTTTTCCCTTCCGCGATGCCTACCTGCGCGGCATCTTTCAGACCACCACGTGGTATGACTCGCTCCAGTGGGTGTTCTGGGATGATCCCCGATACATCAAGGAGGTTCAGCCCATCGAGGGCGAAAGCTGGCGCGACGAGTTCTACCGCTCAGTAAAGCCAGACTACATCACCCTGACCGCCGATGAAAAGGCATTTATTGAGAAACTGAAGAAGCGCGAGGCTGAACTACTGAAGCACAACTTCGATGTGCCTGAGGGACTGCGCGTGAACATGCCTAACCTCATCAATCCGCATCAGCTCGTGGAGTTCGATGCCCAGTTGCAGAAGAAGCTGGCACAGAACGGCTTTGCCATTGTTCCTGCCGACCACCAGCAGCTGTTCCACGTCTATGAGAAGAACGATTATGCCAACATGCCCAACTTCGTGACCACCGACCTCTATCTACAGCTGTTCCACCTTTATATCGACTGCATCCTGCGCGATGTGGAGGAGCACCGTCTCTTCCACCTGTTAAGCCAGTTCTGTCAGCAGACCCAGCAGGCGGTGAATAGTCTCATAGTGACAGGGGAAGACACGACGAAGCCCAAGGACTGGCTGATGACCTATTTCACCGTGGCCAATGCCCTCCTCAAGAACGAGGAGCCCACTGGCAATGCTGACGCACAGCACGAATACCGTCAGGTGATGGCCTGCAAGGATGCTCCGTCATCCTATCTGGGCTATACCGATGCCGAGTTTGCCTACAGCCTGTTCCGTCCACGCGGCCACTATACGCGCAACGACACGCTGCAACGCTATTTCCGCACCATGATGTGGCTGCAGACGGTGCCTTTCCAGACCGACAAGAAAGAGGACATGCAGCGCGCCTCACTGCTGGCACAGACTATCGGTACCAAAAAGGAACTGGCACAGCTATATGCCTCGCTCACGGAACCCATGACGTGGCTCATGGGCAAGCCCGACGATGTAAGCATCATGCAACTGTGGGAAATCATTGCAGCAACACTTTCTAAAGAAAAGGCACCTCGTGGGGAGGCTTTCTTACAAGAAATAACGAAGAAAGTCGATGAAATCGCAGAAAAACAGACTCGTCTGCGTCCGAAGTTCCAGTACACCAGCCGCAACAAGGTTCGGCTGATGCCGCAGCGCTATCAGCCCGATGCCGAGGTGCTGCAAGAGATGGTGGACTACAACTCCGAGAAGACGCTCCGCCCTGTACCGGAAGGTCTTGACGTGATGGCCGCTATGGGTGTGAGCGCAGCCGAACAGCTTCTCAAGGAAGAAGGACAGCAGTGGAAAGGCTTCGAGCCCATGCTGAACAAGATGAAGAGTCGCATGGATTCCATCGACTGGAACGAGAACGTCTCTACACGCTGGCTTTCGGCCCTGAAGACCATCAACGACACCCCTGACCAGGCTCCTTACTTCATGCTCACGCCCGAATGGGACCGTAAGTCACTGAATAGTGCGCTTTCATCGTGGGCTGAACTCAAGCACGACGCCATTCTCTATGCCAAGCAGCCATTTGGCGCTGAGTGCGGAGGCGGAGGTCCTCCCGAGCCCGTAGTGATGGGCTATGTAGAGCCCAACGTGGGCTTCTGGCAGAAAGCCATCGACCTGCTCAACGCCACCCAGCAGGTGCTGGAGCGCTACGGTCTGACCACCGAAAAAAACAAGATAGCCACCAACGCACTACGCGAGCAGGCCGAGTTCCTGCTGTGCCTGAGCCAGAAGGAGCTGAAGGGTGAGACGCTCGCCGACAACGAATACGACCATCTGAAGTGCATCGGAGCCGTGTTTGAGAACATATCGCTCGACCTGATTCGCGAGCCCGACCAGTACCTCATGGGCTGGGACGACGTGCAGGGTCCCGACCGCAACACTGCCCTCGTGGCCGATGTCTATACGGCCAATGCCGACAACAATCCCGAGAAAAGCATCCTCTATGCCGCTGTGGGTCAGGCCGATGAAATCTACGTTATTGTAGAGATTGGCAGCTATCTCTACCTGATGCGCGGTGCGGTGCTTAGCTATCGCGAGTTCACGCGCCCCATCCATCAGCAGCGACTGAACGACGAGGAGTGGCAGAACTATCTGAAGGAACATCCGCGCGAAGGTGTGCCACAGTGGATGGAGCCCATCACCGTGCCGCTCAAGAAGAATCCCACACCCAATGAGAAGTTTTTTTATAGCACTGGCTGTTAGCCTCAACAGCCTCACCCCCAGCAGCAGCCTCACCCCCAACCCCTCTCCGATTGGAGAGGGGAGTATATACACTTTTCAGCAAGAGCTATACACTTCCCAACAAAAGCAAGAGCAGAAACAAAAGCTATGCACTTCTCAACAAGAACAAGAGCAAAAGCAAGAGCAGAAACAAGAGCTATGCACTTCTGAAAATCAACTGCAAGAACTATATACTCCCCTCTCCAATCGGAGAGGGGTTGGGGGTGAGGCTGTTATTGTGGGTGAGGCAGTTAAGGCTTCTTTTCTCTTCACCGGTGACATCCTGCTGGATCGTGGAGTGCGCCGTTTCATCGACAAGAAAGGAGTCGATGCCCTATTCTCGCAGGGCATCGACTCCTTGTTTTCTGCGGCCCACATCGTGGTAGGCAACTTAGAGTGTCCGGCCACGAAGATAAAGGCGCCTGTGTTCAAGCGTTACATCTTCCGTGGAGAGCCCGAGCATCTCCCTACGCTCCGAAAGCACGGATTCACCCACCTGAACCTCTGCAATAACCATTCCATCGACCAGGGACGTGACGGATTGATGGACACCTGGCGCAACATTGAACAAGCCGGGATGATTCCGACTGGAGCTGGCAGGAACATGGCCGAGGCTGTCCGTCCCGTGTTACTCACCAACCAGCCTCGTAACGTGTGGCTGCTCACCTCGCTGCGTATGGCGCTGGAGAACTGGGCACCGCTCAACGACCGTCCCTGCGTGAGCCAGGAACCGATGGATTCGCTCATTTTTCGCATCCGACAACTAAAAACGTCGGATCCGAAGGCTGTCATCATCGTGTCGCTGCACTGGGGTGGTGAGCACACGCTGCGCCCCGTTCCCCTGCAGCGCATGGAAGCACATGCCCTCATCAATGCCGGAGCCGACGCACTTATCTGTCATCACACCCACACGCTTCAAACCATTGAGGAGTACAAGGGGAAAAAGATATTCTACAGCATCGGCAACTTCATTTTCGACCAGCCGAAGCCGCTCAACTCAAAAGCCTGCGTGGTAAAGCTGACCGTGACCGAGAACGACATCAAGGCCGAGCCCATCCCCATCACCATCAGAAACTGCGTCCCGTTCATCGAAAATCATCATTAAACAAATGATTTTCAGAAGATTTTCTTTGATATTTTATCTTTTTTCTATATCTTTGCCGCATTCTAATTAGATATTAGCATTTTATGGATAAATACATCAGATTTGACTGGGCAGCCAAGCGTATGTTGCGCGACAAGGCAAACTTCGGGGTACTCGAAGGACTAATGACTGTACTGCTCAACGAGAAAGTGACGATTGTCGAGATTCTGGAAAGCGAGGGGAACCAGCGAGTTGAAGATGACAAATTCAACCGCGTGGACATCAAGGCTCGCAACTCCAAGGGTGAAATCATCCTTGTGGAGATACAGCAGACACGCGAGCTCTACTACTTGCAGCGCATCCTGTACGGCGTGGCCAAGGCCATCACAGAGCACATCAAGCTGGGAGAGAAGTATGATCAAGTAAAGAAGGTCTATTCCATCAGCATCGTTTATTTCGATCTCGGCAAAGGTGCCGACTACCTCTATCATGGGCAGAACACGCTCATTGGTGTCCACACTCACGACCAGCTCGAAATCAACACACGCGACAAGGATGCCATCAAGATGGTGACCCCAGCCGATATCTTCCCCGAATACTACATTATCCGTGTGAATGAGTTCAACAAGGTCGCTACCACTCCATTAGAGGAATGGCTCGACTACTTGCGCAACGGCAACATCAGGGACGACACCACTGCTCCAGGACTGACAGAGGCTAAGGAGAAACTGCGCTACCTGCAAATGAGCGATGCCGAACGCCATGCATACGACCGCCATATTGACAACATCATGATTGAGAACGACATTATGGAGACCAAGGTCATCGAAGGTTTGGAGCAAGGAAGGGCTGAAGGAAGAGCAGAAGGTCTGAAACAAGGGAAAGCTGAAGGCAGGGCTGAAGGCAGAGCTGAAGGGAAAATGGAAGTGGCTCGTACCATGAAAGCCAATAACATCCCTGATGACCAGATAGCTCTTTTCACAGGTCTTTCCTTAGAAGAAATAGCAAAACTTTAGAGACATTCATTTATAGAGTCAATTAATATATATTGTAGAACCCTTTAAAACCACTATGAAGAAACCGTTATAGATTGTTCGTAAGAACGCAACGGTGAACGAAACAGACAGTAAAATCGAATTGAACGAGCGAAACGCTCATGGGGATGCAGCACGTAGGGCTCAGCCCATGCGCCCCACAGGGAAAATGAAACAACAAATTTATTAACCCGACGTTTCTGCTCTCAACAGACTTTTTTGATATAACTTGGACTTCAAGTCCTTGTTCTCACTCTCGAAACCGCCAAAACAAAACTTCGTATCAGAGAACAAGCGATGAAAGGTTCACGTCTTCGGACGTGAATTGTTCGTGCTTTTCTTGATACAGGCTACTTGGCGGTGCCAGAGGGTGGAAAAGCTACAGAGCAGTTCCGTCCTTTTTTTTTATTTTATCAACTTTATGAAACAACTTTTACTGAAGATGTTGGTGTTCTGTTTGTGTATGTTGACAGGAACAAGAACTTTTGCATATCAATATGTTAATGGTATATATTATAATTTCAATAACACCGACATGACCGCTACAGTCACTTATGGCTATTCCATATCTGGCACATATACTTACAAGAATGTAGAAATACCATCAACGGTGACCTACAATGAAATTACTTACAACGTAACAACAATTGGAGAAGATGCTTTTCGTAATTGTAAAAATGTTGAAAGCATAACCATTCCAACCAGTATAAGCGAAATAGAGAAAGATGCATTCTATAACTGCACGGGACTTCAGAAAGTTATTATCCATGATGTCGCAGCCTGGTGTCGTGTGACTTTTAATAACAATCCATTATTTTACGCGAAACATTTGTACAGCGATGAAAACACGGAAATAAAAGACTTGATAATTCCCAATGGTGTAACAAGCATTAGCGATGCTGCATTCGAATACTGTGAAGGCTTAACTTCCGTTGAGATTTCAAACAGCGTAACTACAATAGGGAAATACGCTTTCCGCGACTGTAGTGGTCTCACCTCCATCACAATTCCAAATAGCGTGACTGGTATTAGCTGGGCCGCATTCTATAACTGTGATAATCTACAGAAAGTTATAATTACAGATATATCAGCTTGGTGTGATATTGAATTTGAAGATGAAACTGCAAATCCTTTGTATTATGCTAAGCACATCTTTAGTGATGCAGATACAGAATTGGCATATTTAAACATTCCATCAGAAACTGTCAAAATAGGTTCTTATAGTTTTTACAATTGTAGCGGACTATCAAAAATCACTATTTCTGATGGGGTGAAGACCATTGGTAAAAATGCATTTTCCGGCTGTATCGGTTTAAAAGAGATTAATATTCCTGAAAGTATAGAAAACATTGATGATTATGCATTTAGTGAGTGTAATGGTTTAGACAGTCTGTATATCCCTAATTGTCAATTAGGAAGTTTGGTGTTGTATGGCTGTTACTTAAATAAATTGCGTTTGAACCTTCCTACTATAGAGACTGCATTTAATGCCAAAATAGGCTTTGGGTTAAATGGTAAGGGACACGTTAGAAAAATAGAATTTGGTGATAGCGTGACAAATATTGAAGAGGATGCATTCGATTACGATCATTTTATTTGTAATGTTTCCATACCCAACAGCGTCAAAAGCATCGGATACCACGCCTTCTCTGGCTGTTATAATCTGGACACATTACACATAAACAAATCTATTATAGACTATAACTTCTGCGAGCAAACAGGACTTAAACACTTAAAATATGTTTCCTTCGGTGACAGCGTAAAATCTATAGAATTAAGTGCATTCAGCGGTGAATATACTCTTGAGACAGTTTCCTTTTCCAAGAGCCCCATTACCATTAAAGCTTATGGATTTGGTGGGTGTTCAAATCTTAATAAAGTCATAGTACCAAATATCTCCGCATGGTGTAACAGCTATTTTGTCTACTATTATCAGCAGGGAGGTGGCTCGAATCCTTTGGAAATAGCTCACCATCTGTATAGCGATGAGAATACTGAAATAAAAGATTTGATCATCCCCGATGGCGTTGAGAATATTAATGCCCATGCATTCTACGGATGTAACAATCTTGCTAGTATCAGCATTCCAAACTCAGTAAAAAACATCGAATCGAACGCGTTCGTGGGCTGTTCTGGATTGCAAAAAGTCATGACTAAAGATGCCAACACATGGTGTAGAATTATATTTGGCAATGCTAATTCAAATCCTGTTACATTCACCCATCATTTATATGATGAAGAAGGTACGGAAATTACGAATGTTAGTATTCCATCAGACATAACATCTTTAAGTGGCTATACTTTCTATGGATGTGAAGGATTGACGACTATTAAAATACCCGAATCTATTACAAAAATTGGCGAGGATGCTTTTACTGGTTGCATAAAGTTGGAAAAAGTTGTTACAAATAGCACCGCAAGTTGGTGTAATATTGAATTTGGCAATCTGGGGGCCAATCCTCTCAACTTAACTCATCGCCTTTACGACATGGAGAATATGGAGATTGTTAGCTTAGATATTCCATCTACCGTTAAAAGCATTAACAACTTTGCATTTTATGGATGGAGCAGTCTGAAGTCTTTGGTGATTCCCAACGGATTGCAGTCTATTGGCATGAATGCTTTCTCAAACTGCTCTTCATTAGAGAAAATCGTCATTCCCAACACAGTAACATCAATAGGCAAAGAGGCTTTCTCTGACTGCATGAGCCTATACTCTGTGACTTCATTAATCAATATGCCATTCAAGCTCGATGAATCCGCATTCCGCTATACTGGCAATGACTATAATGAGGACATTGTCTATATGGCAGCCACGCTATACGTACCCCGTGGCCGCACGGCAATGTACAACAACGTGGAAGGCTGGAAGAAATTCATGAACATCACTGAGACCGACACTAAGTTCAAGCTGACCTATATGCTGGACGGCGAGAAGTACAAAGAATACGAGATTCAGGCTACTGAGGTCATCACTCCTGAGTCTGATCCTTATAAGGAGCACTATATCTTCTCCGGCTGGAGTGAGATTCCGTACCTCATGCCTGCACAGGACGTAACCATAACGGGCAGCTTCACCATTGACCCTGAATATGAAGCAGGTGTGGAGGGTGTCGCAAAGGAGGATGCTAAACCTACAATCTATTATTCCGTTGATGGCAGGAAACAAAAAGCTCAACATCGCGGTCTGAACATCATCCGCATGAGCGATGGAACCGTCAAAAAAGTGATGGTGAAGTAAAGAAACAATTGTCTTCCTATAAAAAAAATGCGATGAGGCCGTGTCTGTTACTTTTGACACGACCTCATCTGTTTCTTCAGTTTTCAAGTTTTCTCCCTCAGAAGCTGGCCAGCCACGCCTTCAGCTCATGCAGCATTTCGAAGTGAAAATCGAAGGAGGCACGATAGCCCCAGCCATGACCGCCGGTGGGATAGATGTGGAGAGAGGCCGGCACGTCGTGGCGATAGCACTCCATGTAGTAGTTGGCCCCGTTCATGGGCGGCACTGCCGTGTCGTCGTCGCTCAGGGCTATGAAGGCACGCGGAGTGACACGCGACACCATACGGTCGTTGGAGTAGTCCAGAATGTCCTTCTTCTTCGGCTTCTCGCCTAAGAAGTTCTCTAATGAGCCCTTGTGCGTAAAGCTCGGTTCCATCGTAATCACAGGATAGAACAGAATCTGAAAGTCGGGCTTGGCAGCACCCTTGGCGTGGGTGGCGATGGTAGAAGCCAAATGTCCGCCAGCCGAGAAGCCCATGATGCCCACCTGATTGGGCTTCAGGTTCCATTCGGCTGCACGGGCCCGCACCAGTTGCATGGCCTGCTCGGCATCGCTGACGGGCACGCGCCGGTTGCCGTGGGGCATGCGATACTTGAGCACGAAGACAGCTATGCCCTGCTGATTGAAGTAGGGAGCCCAGTCGGTGCCCTCGTGCTGCATGGCCAGATGGCCGTAGCCGCCACCGGGACACATCACGATGGCCCGCCCCGTGGCTTTCTTTTTGTCGGGCAGGAACACGGTCAGCTCGGCCTCGTCATTGGGGTCACTGCTTTTCTCGGGAGCCCCGTTGGGCCACAACTTAATCACGGTCTGAGCCGGGGTTACTAAGGAAACGGCTGTCATAACAAGCAGGATTAAACTAAGTCTTTTCATTATTCAAAGTCTGGATTTTACGTGCAAAGGTAAAAAATTTTAGCTATAATCTGCAATCATTGGCCAAAAATGAGATTATTTTCTTACTTTTGCGGCGTTAAAATCTCATAATCATGCATCCTTTAGACAAGTTCAAGTACTGCCCCGTGTGCGGAAGCCGCCATTTCGAGGTGAACAATTTCAAGAGCAAGAAGTGTGCCGACTGCGGCTTTGTGTATTATGCCAACCCCTGTTCGGCCACGGTGGCCTTCATCGTGCGCCACACGTCTGCCGGCACCGAGCTGCTGGTGGCCACGCGGGCCAAGGAGCCGGCCAAAGGCACGCTCGACCTCGTGGGCGGCTTTGTAGATATGGACGAGACGGTGGAGGAGGGACTGCTGCGCGAGATTCGCGAGGAGACGGGCATGGAGGTGGACAACAGCCGGCTGCTGTTCTCGTTGCCCAACGTGTATCGCTATTCCGACATGGACATCCACACGCTCGACATGTTCTTCCTAATAGAGGTGCCTGCCGACGCGCAGCCCAAGGCCGACGACGACGTGGCCGCACTGCAGTGGATAGAGCTGAGCAAGGTGGACTACCGCCTGTTCGGTCTGCACAGCATCAGTCAGGGCGTAAAACGGTTTGTCAGCCAGTCATCGCTCTACCTTTCTCATTTTTAATTAATAGAACCACGAATTTTTCGAATTTTACGAATTCATACTGATTACAGGCATTTCACAAAGCGTGGCAAGCAACAAACGAATGACTCGAATTTTGCTGCGCGGAGCAATTCGTGACATTCGGCTGCATCTGAGCAAGTAAATGTTAAGAACTGTTTCCTGTTTTAACAGTTGCTCGCGTGAGAATCGCGCGAAAGTCAGGAAGCATTCGGGCGGTTGAAAACAGGCGAGTATTGGGCATTTTGCAACGGCTTGATTATCAGCCGATTGCAAAACCACGCTGATTTAAGTCGCTCATTTTCAGGAAGTTTCTGCGATTTAGGCCACTTCACCACGGGGTATAGGACAGATGGTGAGACGGTTTAGGCTAAACCGTCTGTCGATATGACCTAAATCGCGACGCGAAGTTTCCAAGAACACGCCACGATTTTGACTAAAACTCGGCACCGTTTCGGCGCTAAGCTGACATGAGACAGGCGCATTCCGCAGGAAAATGAGCAAAAGAGAAGCGATGAAATGGCGAAAAACAAGAAATACAGGATAGAAAGTCTCGAAATAAGACATCTGCCCACGAGGGAGCAGTGGCGCAAAACGCGACGGTTCTCTCTATTTTGCCGATTTTCGCCGTAGTTTTTTCGAGCGATTATTTTAACACTTTTAGTTAAAGTTTTTAAATTCGAAGTATATATATAATGTGGGCCAAAACTTTTACGTAATTTTGCAGCAAAATTTTCAAAAAACGAAACAGAGAAATGGAAAAGAACCTGGTCATAGTGGAGTCGCCTGCCAAGGCAAAGACGATTGAGAAGTTTCTTGGCAAGGACTACAAAGTGATGTCGAGCTACGGTCACATTCGCGACCTGAAGAAGAAGGAGCTCAGCATTGACGATGAGACACTCGAGCCCGAATATGAGATTCCAGAAGAGAAGAAGAAACTGGTGAGCGAACTGAAGGCCCAGTCGAAGAAAGCCGAAAAGGTGTGGCTGGCAAGCGATGAGGACCGCGAGGGAGAAGCCATCTCGTGGCACCTGTGCGAGGTGCTGGGGCTCGACGAGAAGAAGACCAGCCGCATCGTGTTCCATGAGATTACGAAGCCGGCCATTCTCGAGGCCATTGAGCATCCGCGCCACTTGGACATGAACCTGGTGAACGCGCAGCAGGCCCGTCGCGTGCTCGACCGCCTGGTGGGCTTCAAGCTCTCGCCCGTGCTGTGGCGCAAGGTGAAGCCGGCCCTCTCAGCAGGGCGCGTGCAGAGCGTGGCCGTGAGATTGATTGTGGAACGCGAGCGCGAGGTGCAGGCTTTCAAGAGCGAGACCTACTACAGCGTGAACGGCGTGTTTGCCCTGAACCATCCCGACGGCTCGGCCTCGGAGGTGAAGGCCACGCTCTCGCAGCGATTCAAAAGCGAGGCCGAGGCACGCGAGTTCCTGGAACTGTGCAAGGATGCCACCTTCACCGTGCAGAACGTGAGCCGCAAGCCCACGAAGCGCATGCCGGCACCCCCCTTCACCACCTCAACGCTGCAGCAGGAGGCCGCCCGCAAGCTGGGCTTCACCGTGACGCAGACCATGATGGTGGCTCAGCACCTGTATGAGAACGGACGCATCACCTACATGCGTACCGACTCGGTAAACCTCTCGGGCCTGTGCATCAATGCCTCGAAAGAGGAAATCACCAGCCAGTACGGAGCCGAATACAGCAAGGTGCGACAGTATCACACCTCGTCGAAAGGCGCACAGGAGGCCCACGAGGCCATACGCCCCACCTATATGGACCAGCCCACCATCGAGGGAACCGTGCAGGAGAAGCGCCTGTACGACCTCATCTGGAAACGAACCATTGCCTCGCAGATGGCCGATGCTGAGATAGAGAAGACAACTGCCGAAATCAAGATTGAGAGAGGAGAAATGAAAAATGAAAGATATGATTACCCCGTCCAGGGTGATTCTGACCACATCTCTCACCTTTCATCTCTCATTTTCATTGCCCAGGGCGAAGTAGTGAAGTTCGATGGCTTCCTGAAGGTCTATCACGAATCGACCGACGACGATGAGAGCATGCAGGACAACCCCATCTCCGTGCTGCCCCCGCTGAAGGAGGGCGACGAGCTGGTGCGCCGCGAGATCAGCGCCACCGAGCGCTTCAGCCAGGGACCACAGCGCTATACCGAGGCATCGCTCGTGCACAAGCTGGAAGAGCTGGGCATTGGCCGACCCTCGACCTACGCCCCCACCATCTCCACCATTCAGCAGCGCGAGTATGTGACCAAAGGCGACAAGAAGGGCGAGGAGCGCCAGTACGCCATCATCACGCTCAAGGGCAAGGTGCTCACCGACAAGACGCGCGTGGAGATGACCGGCTCCGACAAGGGCAAGCTGCTGCCCACCGACACGGGCATCGTGGTCAACGACTTCCTCATGGACAACTTCCCTGGCATCATGGACTATAACTTCACCGCCAAGGTGGAGCAGGAGTTCGACCAGATAGCCGAGGGCAAGAAGTCGTGGAACAAGATGATTAAGCTGTTCTATCACGACTTTGAGCCTACGGTGGAGAAGACCCTCAATGCCCGCTCGGCCCACAAGGCCGGCGAGCGCGAACTGGGCAAGGATCCGCGCACGGGCAAGCCCGTGTTCGTCAAGATAGGCCGCTTCGGCCCCGTGATCCAGATTGGTACAGCCGACGACAAGGACAAGCCTCAGTTTGCCCACCTGCCCAAGGAGCTGAGCATGGAGACCATCACGCTGGAGCAGGCCCTGGAGCTGTTCCGCCTGCCTCGCATGCTGGGCGAGTACGAGGGCGAGCCCATCACCGTGAGCGCCGGACGATTCGGCCCCTACATTCTGCACGCCGGCAAATACACCTCGCTGCCCAAGGGCTCGAACCCGCTGACGGTGACCATAGCCGATGCCGTGAAGCTCATTGAGGAGAAGCGCAAGCTGGACACGCAGAAGCACATCAAGACCTTCGACGAAGACCCGAAGCTGGAGGTGATGAACGGTCGCTACGGCCCTTACCTCGTTTATGACGGCAAGAACTACCGCATGCCGAAGTCTATGCACGAACGCGCAAAGCAGCTCACCTACGAGGAGTGCATGAAGGTCATTAATAAGTAAGAAATGGAAAGAATCATTCTCATCGGCTACATGGGTGCCGGAAAGACCACAATAGGCAAGGCACTCTCCAAGGAACTGGGCTTACAGTTCTACGACCTGGACTGGTATATAGAGAGCCGCAGGCGCAAGACCGTGCCACAGCTCTTTGCCGAGCTGGGCGAGGAGGGGTTCCGCAAGATAGAGTATAACATGCTGCACGAGGTGGCCGAGTTCGAGAATGTCATCATCAGCTGTGGCGGCGGCACTCCCTGCTTCTTCGACAACATGGACTACATGAACCGGCAGGGCAAGGTGATCTATCTGCGCTGCGAGCCCGAGGTGCTGCAGAAACACCTCATGATGGGCAAGACCGAGCGCCCCCTGCTCAAGGGCAAGACGCCCGAGGAGCTCACCGCCTACATCAGCGACCACCTGCAGGAGCGCGAGCCCTTCTACAACAAGGCACAGTACACGCTCGACGTGAGCCTCATGGACAACTACGAGAAAATCGCCATCACCGTGGACAAACTGCGAGAGATGATAGAAGCATAAGACCTATAAGGCCCATAGGACCTATAAGACTTATAAGACCCACAGGTCCCATAAGACCCATAAGACCCATAAGACCTACTACAGAAAAAAGAGAAGAATGAAGAAATGGACCATCGACGATGCCCGTGAGCTCTACAACATCAACGGCTGGGGCACAAGCTACTTCGGTATCAACGAGAAGGGAAACGTGTATGTGACTCCCTGCAAGGATGATGCGCAAATAGACTTGCGCGAGGTGATGGATGAGTTGTCGCTGCGCGACGTGACACCTCCGGTGCTGCTGCGCTTCCCCGACATCCTGGACAACCGCATTGAGAAGACGTGGAGCTGCTTCAAGAAGGCTTCACAGGAGTACGACTACAAGGGTGAGAACTATGTGGTCTATCCCATCAAGGTGAACCAGATGCAGCCCGTGGTGGAGGA
>DFJI01000043.1:0-52190 GCA_002372235.1 Prevotella sp. UBA3675
TAGCGGCTGACGGTGTTGCCTGAAATCTGAATGTCGTTGTTGAAGTTCGACCCGATGCCATAGACGGCCCTGTAGGCCGAGTTGTCCTCTGGCATAGGCACCTGGCTCCACTGTAGTTCCACGTCGGCAAACTTCACGATGTCGCCCCTTCGTATGTTGACTGGCTTGCCACTGGCTATGCGCTGGTTCATCACAAATGTGCCGTTGCGACTGTTTTTGTCTTCCAACAAGATGTCACCGCTGTTCATCAATGTAATCTCAGCATGTAGCGAGCTCACATGCGGACTGTTGATCACGATGTCGCATGATACGTCATGTCCTATCTTCAGTAGTCTCATAGTTATTCCTTTCTGCTTTTAGTTGTTCTTATGATAAAGAGAATGGTTAGTGCCTGCGAGTGGGCTTCTTGGGTTCTTCAGCTTTCTTATCCTTTTCGCCACCAGCCTTTTTGTCCTTGGCATCCTTCTTGTCAGTGCCGCTCTTCTTGGCCTTCTTCTTCTCGGCCTCAGCAGCCTGCTTGCGCTCCTTCTCTGCCTTGATGGAATCTTGCTTGCGCTGTTCCTCCTTAGCCAGTTCGTCGGCCTTCTTCTTGGCCTCATCATTATTGATAGAGTCGGTCTTCACTACTGTCGGTGGTGCCGCAGGCTCGGGCTTACTGCTGTTCAGGCCGTTGAAGAGCAACACACCCCCCACAACCAGCACCACGGCCAGGACAGCCAGGGCGGCATAGCGCAGATAAGTGGCCTGCGCATTGGGCACGAGGTTCCAGTCGAGCTGTGCAACGTGAGCAAACGATACATTGTCGTTGCGCGTCACTGGCACAGGCACATTCTGCGAAATGCGTATGCCGTTGACGTAAGTTCCGTTATAGCTCAGGTCGGTGATGGTCATCTTGCCCGACGGTGCCACGGTCAGCGTAGCATGTCTGCGACTGATGACGTCGGTCCGGTCGTCAATGACGATGTTGCAGCTAACATCTCTTCCAATGGTGTAAACTTTCATAGTTGTTTCGTTTTTATTTTTTGTTGTTATGATCTTTCATGCCGGAAAACTCTTTTTCAATAGCTTCCTTCACGCTCTTGTTTTCGTTGAGCACCTTATTATATATATTTATTGTATCGCGATGCCGTATAGCAAGTTGGCTGAGTGAGTCTTTCTCTGACTTCAGCTCAGTAATTTCCTTTTTGAGTGCTCCGTTGTCGTTCTTCGATGATAATTGCACCACGTTCAGCACTACACTGACGATGGCGATGGCTGCCAGTACCGACAGCATGATTTTTGTTTTGTTTGACATAGATTGTTTCAGAATTGAGTTTTTCTTTGCTTCAATCACGGCGATGGTCAGGTTGTCGTGTCCGCCTCCATGATTGCGTCCCATATTATCTACCGTAGTGGCTATATTGTCAACCACGGCACCGAGAGCCTGTTTGCGGTTGGTCACCATTTTGATAAGTTCCGGCTCAGGCATGGTGCCGTGTATGCCGTCGCTACAGAGCATGAAGCGGTCGCCCTTCTCATAAGGCAGCTCAGCCACATCAACCTCCATGTCGGGCTGTATGCCCAAGGCACGGGTAATCACGTTCGACTGTGCCGACAGCCGTGCCTGCTCCTCGGTGATGACCTTCTGTTTCACGAGTTCGAACACCATGGAATGGTCAAAAGTCCGGAACACCTTCCGCCCGCTACGGAACTGATAGATGCGGCTGTCGCCCACATGAGCCACATAAGCAGCCCGCTCATTGAGTAGCAGCACTGTAGCGGTTGACCCCATGCCCTTGAGTGCAGGTGTCTCACTGCCCTGGTTGAGGACGGCCATGTTGGCACGTCTCACGGCCTTGATGAGAATGTTGGGTATTTCCTCGTCGTCGGCAGCCTCAGTCACACCAGCCAAGATTTCTTGCACGGCAATGGTCGAGGCCGTCTTGCCGCCAGGTCCGCCACCCATGCCGTCGCACACTGTGAGCAGGAATCCGCGCGCTGTCTGCATAAAGCCGTATGAGTCCTGATTCTCGGCTCGTCCGCCCTGCCTGGATTCTGCGAAGCCCACGAAGGCATCGTCTTCGCTCGCATGTAGTTTTTGTAGTTCCATATCCAAAAAAATGATTAAATCATGAGTAAAATGAAGAACAACACAGCGGCTACTCCCAAGACAGCGGCAACGAGCCACACTACATGCTCCTGCACCCAGGCAGAGAGCTGCTCCTGCCACGAAGGGTCTGGCAGCAAGGCTTCCTGAATGGCATGCTTGAACTCCAGGGCCGTCTGGTATCGGCGTGCCTGCTCCTTCTCTGTCGCTTTCCAGATGACCTGCATCAGTTTGCGCGGTATCTCGTCGCTTTCGGGGAGCGACTCTTTCATCTGCTTGGTGAGTGTCTTTGCTTCCTCAGTACAGGTCATGGGGTTGCTGCCTGTGAGCAATTCATAGAATGTGATGCCCAGCTCATAGATGTCGGTGGTCGCATTGATTTGCACAGCCATGCCGTTCTGTTCGCGCAACAGCTGCTCGGGTGCCGAATATTCAGGTGTTCCGATGAAGCCGAACGACGAGAACTTGTTGCCTCCGTTCATGCGTGCAATGCCCAGGTCCATGAGCCGCACGTTGGAACCATTCTCAACCATGATGTTCGAGGGCTTGATGTCGCGATGCACCACACCGCGCGAGTGTACATAGTCCAGCGCATCGAGCACGGCGCACACGGCGTTGCAGATTTTCTCCACACGGTTAGCCGTGTCGCCCAGACTCTTCACATAATCATCAATATTATCTCCCTGCACATAATTGCTCAGAATGAAGATGGGCCCGTGGTCGGGCGCATACTCACAGTAGCCTATCATCTCCACCAGATTAGGATGCCTGAAGGCCAGCGAGGCTTCCTGGCGGGCTCGCTGGCGTATCTGCATATTGTTGGCATAGGCATCCTTCACCTTCTTAATGGCAATGAGGGCTCCGTTCTTACAGCGATAGCCGCGATACACATCGCCCATAGCCCCACTGCCTAACGGTGGTTCGTAAGGGTTGTAACAATACCACTCCCCCATCACATAAAGATAGATGAATGGATCGTTCGGACGCTGCATCACGCTTTGGAAAGCTGCCATTTCTTCTCAATTAGCTTAAAAAAGTCAGATACCTACCGTTCCTCCTTTGGCTCCAAAGGCCGACGAACCGTCGAGCCCCACGGTGCCGCCCTGTGCAAAGCCGCCACCTGCCTGTCCGCCATAGAAAGCCGGGTCGGGGCCGAACTGCTGCATTTGCGTGGCATTAGGATCGAAGCTCATAGGCCCAGCCTCCTCTGTCTCAATGGGGATGAAGCTCTCCTTCACTTTCAGTCCTAAGGAAGCAGCATCGAGCAGCACCAAGTAGAGCTCATAGTTGTCGCCAATCGTGATGATGTCGCCATTCTTGCACTCCTCAGCCGAGAAGCCCAGGCTCACCCCGTTCAGCATAGTACCGTTGGTAGAGCGTGCATCACTGATTGAGGCAATCACCTTCTCTGGATTCTTCATCTTGCGCACCACAAGCACGGCATGCTCTGCCGACACCGTGCCCTCGGGCAGCTGTATATCACAGTTGGGATTACTGCCAATGGTGTTCTGGCCTATCTGCAGCGGCCAATATTCGCCTGCCGCCGTGCGCGACACCGAATAGAGCAATCCCACCATTGGCTTGCCCAGGTTTCTCGGCTGTTGCTGCTGCACCGTCTGCACGGGCTGTCCGCCCTGTGCCGGCTGCTGCTGATAGCCGCCCATACCAGGAACCACAGTGCCGCGCGATGCGCTGCCGCCCATGTTTGCCTGTCGGTTGTAAAACTGAGAATTTCCATTTCCTCCCATTCCGTAAGGCTGGGATGAATTGTCGGGTTCAAGTCCCTGAATAACGGTTTTGTTTTGTGACATCTTTATCTTCGTTTTAAGTTCTTAATATTTTTCTCATTTCAAAAGTTTTTCTGGAAAAATCTGCGCAAAGAAGATAATGGCCTTCAAGTCACTATACAAAAAAGCGCGGGTCGCTGTACTCTGTCACTCGTCCCACGTACCAAGGTCACTGCCTTAAAAAAGCAGGACATCGGCGTAGAGACTTTGCAAAGATATGTTTTTTTTTCAATCAAACAAAAAAAATTCCTTGTTTTTTTCCGATTGACAGAAAAAACAAGGAAAATATTTGAATAAAGAATGTCTGATAAAGCTTTCACTCGTTCCACCATTACCGGAATGGGCGAGCACTTTTTCTATCACTATTACACCGCTATTCTTCTTTCTCCGCGAAAGCGGCAGCCTCGGCAGCGGCAATGATGTCTTCGCGGTCCTGCTCCACCAGCTGATGGGTGATGTCTGAGAGATCGAAGTCGTCGCGAGCGGGCTGGGAGTGCTCCGAGGGCTCTGAGTTCTCCGAGCGCTCCGAGTTCTTTGAGCGCTGAGAGTTCTTTGAGCGCTGAGAGCGCTCGGAGTTCTCGGAGCTCTCTGAGCTCTCGGAGCTCTCCGTAAACTCCGAGTACCACTCTTCACTCTTGTTCTGCTTGATGATGAAGCTGGTCTTTTCGGCCTCCAGGTTCGGAGCGGCCATGGTGGGTTCCTCCTCCATCTTCGTGCGGTTGCTCTTGGCGGCGAAGATGGCATCTATGAACTGCGGCTCACGGCGCAGGCGCTCCAGTGTCTCTTTCGAGGCCAGCTGCTGGGCTTCCTTCTTCGAGAAGCCCTGACCCTTGCCGCCCTCCACACCTTCAATCATCACCCGGAATCCGAAGATGGGCGAGCCCTGCTTGTCCTTGCTCTGCTTGAGCATTTGGAACTCCATCCGCACGCGGTTCTTCTGCGTCCACTCCAAGAGCTTCGACTTGAAGTTCACCTCCTTATAAGCCACCTTGTCTATGTTGACCATCTGTTCCAGTATGCGCTTCTTCATGAATCGCATCACAGCTGCATAGCCCAGGTCTAAGTAGATGGCACCTACGAGCGCCTCGAAGGCATTGCCAGCCATGTAGCTGTTGTGCGAACGCGACTGTCCGCGCGACTGTATCAGTTCGGTCAGCCCCATCTCCTCGGCCAGTTTGCCAAGCGACTCGCGGCTCACGAGTTTCGAGCGTGTGTTAGTGAGGAATCCCTCGCGCTTGCCCTTGAAGTGCTCGAACACGATGTGTCCCACCACGGCATCCAGCAGGGCATCGCCCAGAAACTCCAGTCGCTCGTTGTTCAGCGGCTTCCCCTTGTCGTTGCGCTGCCCTGAGCTCTTGTGGGTGAGCGCTATCTTATAGTAGCTGATGTCGCTGGGATAGAATCCTATGATGCGCTGCAGCTGCTGTCGCAACTCCTTGTCGTCGCGAATAGGCAGGAGCACGCGCTCTATGAAGTCATTGAATGTCATATCTGTGATTTTTAGTGCAAAGTTTAGAGTGTAGAGTTTGCTACCGCCTCAGCATTCATCCGTAATCACGGTCGAGCGGTAGCAAACTCTACACTCTAAACTCTACACTTATTCACTACTTATCCAAGGTATTTCTTGAACACCACGCAGGCATTGTGACCGCCAAATCCGAACGTGTTGGACAGTCCGGCGCGCACGGTGCGCTGCTGAGCCTTGTTGAAGGTGAAGTTCAAGTTATAGTCAATCTCGGGATCCTTGTCGTCCGCCTCATGGTTGATGGTGGGCGGCACAATGTCGTTCTTCACGGCCAGCACGGTAGCCATAGCCTCTACGGCACCGGCAGCACCGAGCAGATGGCCCGTCATCGACTTCGTGGAAGAGATATTGAGCTTATAGGCAGCATCGCCGAACACATCCTTGATGGCCTTGGCCTCTGAGATATCGCCCACGTGTGTGCTGGTTCCGTGCACATTGATATAGTCTATGTCCTCGGGCTGCAGTCCGGCATCCTCCAGTGCGTTCTTCATCACCAGCTTGGCTCCCAGTCCTTCGGGGTGCGAAGCTGTGATGTGATGCGCATCGGCACTCATGCCTGCACCCACCATCTCGGCATAGATCTTGGCACCGCGAGCCTTGGCGTGCTCCAGTTCCTCCAGAATCAGGCAGCCGGCACCCTCGGCCATGACGAATCCGTCGCGACTTGCGCTGAACGGACGGCTGGCCTTCTCAGGCTCGTCGTTGCGCGTAGAGAGTGCTTTCATAGCATTGAATCCGCCCACGCCAGCCTCAGTGATGGCAGCCTCGGCACCGCCTGCGACGATGGCGTTGGCCTTGCCCAGACGAATCAGGTTGAAGGCATCGGCCAATGCGTTGCTTGAAGAGGCGCAAGCCGAAGAGGTGATGTAGTTAGGCCCGTGGAATCCGTACATGATCGAGATCTGTCCGGCAGCGATGTCGGCTATCATCTTCGGGATGAAGAAGGGATTGAACTTCGGTCCCTGCTCCTTGTGCGTGGCATAGTAGCACACCTCCTCCTCGAAGGTCTTGATGCCGCCGATGCCCACACCGAACACCACGCCGATGCGGTCCTTGTCTTCCTGCTCCAGGTTCCATCCGCAGTCCTCCACTGCCTGCTTGGCAGCGATGAGGGCCAGCTGCGTGTAGCGGTCCATCTTGCGGGCCTCCTTGCGGTCCAGATAGTCCTCCATGTTCAGGTTCTTCACCTCGCAGGCAAACTTTGTCTTAAAATTGGTAGTGTCAAAATGCGTAATAGGTCCTGCCCCGCTCACACCCTTCAGCAGGTTCTCCCACATCTCCTGCGGGTTGTTGCCCACTGGTGTCACGGCACCCAGTCCTGTTACGACCACTCTTTTTAGTTCCATAGAAAAAAATAAATAAAAACGGCCCCCCCTACTGCCCCCGAAGAGGCTTCATTAGAATTCTTTCAACTAAAGAAGCCCCCTCGGGGGCAGTAGGGGGGGCCTGACAATTTTACTTTGAGTTCTCCTCAATATAAGAAATGGCATCTGCCACCGTAGCAATCTTCTCAGCCTTGTCGTCGGGAATGCTGATTCCGAACTCCTTCTCAAACTCCATGATCAACTCTACGGTGTCCAGAGAGTCGGCACCCAGGTCGTTGGTGAAGCTTGCCTCGGGCTTTACCACAGCCTCGTCAACACCCAGTTTATCTACGATGATTGCCTTTACTTTACTTTCAATTTCTGACATGATTTTTTTCTCTTTAAAATGTTAATAATTAGTTTCTTATCTTAAAAGCGGTGCAAAGTAACACATTTTCTTTGAGTTACGCAAACTTTTTGTCAAAAAACTAACCTTTATATGCACACCAAGTATGGGTTTGTGCACGTTTTTGCCTTTTTAATAGGATATGGCGGCAAAATGGCTTCTCTCATATATAAGAATTTTGTCGCGGTTGGCGCTTTCAGTAGCAAAGGGCAATAATGAACCTTCGGGAACAAGGTCAACTTCTCTACCAAGCATATCCTTTAAATCCATATACATACCTCCAAGTGTGAACAGACTGAAATTCTGTGACATGTCTGGTTCAAACAATATATCGACATCGCTTTTTGCATTTTCCTCTCCTCTTGCAAACGAGCCGAACAGCCAAGCTTTCAAGACTGGTTGTGTCTTGAAATACTCTGCTATCTGTTTCGTCATTGCATATTTGTCCATAAAAAGAATCCATTATTTGCCGATGCCGCAAAGATAAGGAAAAGATATGATTCAGGCAAATATAACTGGTGCTTTTTGTGAAAAATCACCTCAACCTGACACGGACCCGGCATTTGCTGCCGGATCCGCGTGCTTTTACTTTAGCTACCACAGGGCTATTTTCCCGACGGTTCCAAGGTCGAGTGTGGCAGTAGCTACTCCAAGAGCTTTAAAAACCCGACTCATGGTTGGGATGCTAATGCTATAGCCTTTTTCCAAACGCGAAATCTGCGCACGCTGCACACCTATCCGTTCTCCCAGCTCTTCTTGTGTAAGATTCTGCTGTAAGCGTGCCTTTTTGATAGCCTCTCCGATTTCATAAGCGTGGACGGATGCGGCAACGCTCTTTTCAAACTCATCACGCCGTGGAGTACCCACCTTTCCGAAGTGCTTATCCAACACTTCTTCAGAACTATACAGTTTAAATTTACCAACCTGTTCCATTATCATTCTTTTTTGCGTTAAAATATTCTTGTCTTATTTTCTCTGCCTTCACAATTTCTTTTTTTGGAGTTTTCTGAGTTTTCTTGACAATGCCGTGAGTAGCAATTACCAATGTGTCTTCTTGCGTATCCCAGAAAGCAAAGAGCCTGTATTTTACTTTATTGTATAATGTTCGGAATTCCCATATCTCAGTACCTTCCAGCTTAGAGAAAAGCACCGAATTACGCTCTCCACCTTCTATCCGATGTATAATGCCGAGTAACTTATCACCAGCAGATTGAGGAATACTTTCAATAAACTCAAGAGCTTCTTCAAGATACATCACTTTCGGCTTGTTTTTAATCATGTGCTATTCTGTTTTTGGTGCAAAGATAAATAATTGTTTCAATATCACGAAACAATTTTAAGTTTTTATTCACCAAAACCTGACACGGACCCGACATTTGCTGCCGGATCCGTGCCTTCAGATTACGTGTTCTATTCTGTGTCAGCCATCTCGCTCCCCTACCTCCCCCTTGCGGGAGAGGCTGGGTGAGGAGAGGCTTACGCTTCTTTTTACCACTTGTTGTCGTCTTCCTCCTCCTCGTCTTCCCAGACGTCGCGACCGCGACGGGAGAAGTTGCCGGGGTTGTCGCCGCCAGTCAGGTGCTCGTCTTCGCCAAGACCATCGGCTGGCTTGTCGCTGTTCGTAGAGCCGATGCACAGGTGGTAGTGGGTGACCACACGGGTCACCGACACCACAGGAGAGATATATGCTTTCTTGTTCATTTTTCTGTTTTTTTATTTTGTTCCTAATTCTGTTTAAATCTTCGTCGCCTTTCTTACTTCACCACCTTGCGACCGTTCACGATGTAGATGCCCTTCTGCTTGAACGTCTCCACCTTGCGGCCCTGCAGGTCGTAGTAAGTGCCGTCGGCAGCGGTCTTGGGCTGAGCCAGCTCAGTGATGCCTGTTGTCTCGCCATCACCGAAGTCGAACGATACACGAGCACCCTCAGGATTGGTTGACTCATTCTCGAAGTAAGCACGGAATGCCTTGGCGCTCGATGCCTTCTGGGCAGCACCGTCGTGGTAGAAGAAAGTATTGCCCTGGATCAGCGCGAAGCTCACATTGGTCAGGTCGGTCGAAGCAGCGTGAGTACCCTTCATGGTGTACTGGATGTTGTCGTTGCCATCGGCAGTCTTCGTGATGTTCTGCAGACTGGTGGCAGGCAGCAGCACGCCATTGATGGTGTAGCTCGTGCCAGCGGCATTGGTCTTCACTAAGAACGGAGTGCCGGCAGGAATCACGGTCGTCTCGCTATCGAAGTCGGCGAAGTTCAGGGTCACGCCCTTGGCCTCGTCGTAGCTGATGCCGGTGAAGTTCTTCACCTTCGAAGCAGAGAACTTGCCCTTCACATCCTCCACGGTCATGTCGAAGGGCAGCACTAGTCCGTTCCAGCCCTCTACGAGCGTGCGGTTGAAGGTGACGTTTCCGTAGCGGTCTGTCGTAGTAGAAGCAGTATAGGTATCAGTCTCATTGATAGTGATGCTCTCAACCTCAGCCTTTACAAGTGACACATCACTCAGATATGTATTACCACTATTATAGAGGTGCAGCACATAGTTGCCAGCAGCAGGGAGACTGAAAATCTTCTCTACGCTCACCCAGTTCTTCTCAGTTGCCTGCGGATATTCTGTATCGAAAATCAGTTCTTCGGCGGCATTCCGGATAGAAGCCTTGAACCAGTTATTCGTATTGTTATCCTGTGAACGATACTTGAACGAGAGCTTATAGACAGTGTTGCCTTTCAGAGGCATGGTGTAGCTGCCATCGTTGCCATATACCCAAGCACCGTCTGTATTATAGTACCATGCGGTGCCGTTCGATGTAGCTTCACCCAGTCCGGTAATCTGCTGTCCCCAAGCATTGTTGCTACGTGTCCAGCCTTTCGGGTTGTTGCCATTGGCAATAGCCATGTTACCATTGTAGATAGCATCCATGTCGGCGGCATTCTGTGTCCAAGTGGCATTGTTCAGTGCTGTGGTAGCAGCCTGTACGGTGGCCTGATCGTTGTCATCGTCCTGATCGATAGCTCTGGCTGCTGCCAGTGCATCAATCACTTCAATGTTGGTGTAGGGAGCATACTCGCCCTTGTCGAAGCCCAGCGTCTTGCCGTCTTCTTTCTTAGCCTCAATGGCATCGTTCAGTGCAGTATAGTCTTCTGGAGTAGCCACTGTGACCTCCTGAATGCGAACACTCTTGAAGGCAATCCAGTTGAACGTGCGGCTCTCATCAATCTTGATACCGAACTTCAGTGTTCCCTGAGCATCGGGCTCACCAATGGTGACATAGTTCTTGTAGATACCCTTCAATTCGGTATTACCACTCTTAAAGGTGAACGAAGTACCTTCAGTCACATCGCTCTCCTTCTCGCCCACGAACCACGAAGCTCCACTGGGCTCAGCACCCGACTCACTGTAGATACGTACCAAAGCAGAAACCTTATAGGTGCCGGGATCCACGAACGGCAGCGTGTAATATACATTGCCTGCGCCAAGCGGACCGGGTTTTCCTACCCAGTTCTCAATGAACGGAGTAGTCATGCCTGTGCCGTCGCTGTTACCCTCAGTGCTCCAATCGTTGATGTGGAATGCATTATTATTCTCGCATGTCCATCCCTCAAGAGAGTTGTCGGCGATGGTGCCAGCGGCCAGAATCTTATAGCTGTTGATACTGGTATTCACGTTGTTGGTAGCAGTGGTCAGCGCATTAATAGCAGCTTCCAGTTCGTCCTGCTCTTCTTCATTCACCTTGCCAGTGTCATAGGTGTCGATGGCGGCATTGATAGCAGCCTTCACGGCAGCCGACATTCTGTCCTCCTTGGCAGCAGCAGTCTTGGCATTTGTCAAGGCTGTGTTATAGGCAGCGATAAATTCAGAGAGGTCCAGCTTACCCTTATAGGTGAGGCGGAAGTTATCGAAGATCACCCACAAGGCAGTATTACTCTCCAACTTGGCACCCAGCGTGATGGTGTGGTCGGCTACGGTCACATCAATGGGGCTGATGGTATAATTACCAGCTGTGAACGATTCAGAGGCGGCAGACATATTGCCCTCTTCACCAGTCTTTTCAGGGAAGTTGCCCTTTCCGTTGTTGATGAAGAAGTAAGGCACATCGTCGGTAGCTCCTTCGTCTTTACGATAGAAGCCCTGAGCAGTAAGTGAGTAGTAGCCATTGGGCACGTCTGACAGAATCTGGCTCAGTGTGAAGGCACGATGATAAGCCTCGGCACAATTATTCACATTGTTACCGCCACTCATATTATTACCGGGCTTAGTTCCATCAGCAATCGTCGTGAATGTCCATGCACTAACTCGAGTATCGTTGCGATTGAAGTTTGCATCCTTGATCAGGAAGGTTACATCCACAGGATTCTCCGCAGTGGCATCAGCCATAGCGGCAATGCGCTCTGCACGAGTCACAACCTGCCACTTGGCATTGTCATTGACAGTTGTGCTAAACTGTACAAGGTTGTTACCATCAACGGTCAGATAGTTGGTGCCGCCGTCGCCGATGGTGTAGCAGTCTGCACCCACCTGCTCGAATACCCATGAATAGGCAGCGCCATCATTGAAGAGACCATTATTCAGAAAGTGATTGTCACCACCGTTCGACACTTTTGAGTCGAGAGTGTATTTGCCACCTGAGAGAGTCGAAGTATAGTCGAGACCTGTCTCATTGACAATGGCGCGTGAACCCCAATTGGCACCAGCGGCCAGATATTTGCCTGTGCCTACGTTCTTCAGGTAGATAACGCCTTCAGCTATCTCAGCATAGTTAGCCACACGGAAGGCTTCCATAGCAGCCTGCAGCGTAGCCTTGGCAGCAGCCACCTCACTCACGTTCAGCTTGTTGCTGGCCTTAGCAGCCTTGGCAGCATCGATAGCGGCATTGAGGACATCACGTCCTTTTGTCTTATAGGTGTCAGCTACGAGAAGCTCGGCAGCATCAATAACCACCTGAAGATCACTCTTTGCTTTTGCCCAAACTTCTTTAGCAGTTGTTACCCATGTCAACTGATAAATCTGAATAGTATGCCAGCCGGTCTTCTGTGCCTGATCAAGAGCCAGACCAATCGTTAGACTTCCATTGCTGACAGTGATACGATCAATAGCAACCGGTGTGGTCTGTTCGCCTTCAACAAAATTAGGTGCCACGCCTCTTGCGGTAATCCAAGTCTTGTTCGTTGTTTCACCAGAAGTGGCAAACACATAAGCCACGTCATCAGCTGTGCCGTCTAATGCTGCACCATCTTCTCCACGGGCATTGTGCGATGTGGCAAACACCTTCACGTCATAATGTCCATTTTCCAAGCCGGAAATGGTCTGCTGCATCTTAATATCGGCACTCGAAGAATTGTAGAGTTCAACCAGTGGAGTAGCTGTTCCAAGATATGTGGTTACAGAACCAGCAGTACCACCAGCGCCAGTCCAGTCATCTTTAGCCAGCCCAACTTTGTCTGTCATATCGAGCGACTGATCCGTATTGTCAGCATCGAACTGGTCGATGGCAGCCTGCAGTGCAGTCATGGCTTCAGCTATCTGGCTTGCAGTAGCTTTATCATTGTCTGCAACGGCTTGTGCGGCAGCAATGGCATCAGTCAGTTTGCCCACGGCCACAGCCTCCTCGTCGGCAGCCTTGCCGGTGGCAGTAGTAATCAGTGCTAAAAGCTCAGTTTTGTCAACTTTTGATTTTACAGTAATTGAAGTAATAGCACAATAGCGGTTGATGCTAAATTTAGCTCCCTCACCCATTACATTGAAAGCAAATGTCCCATTTGAAGAGTTCCAGACATCCTTTGTGAGATTCTGGGAAGGAGTGATGTTTGCAGTCTCACCACCATTTGCAGTCGTTATGATGACATATTGACCTTCTTGAACCGACGGAATATAATAGCTACGGGGCGTTCCGCTATAGATGCCTGCAGGATTGGTACGCTGCAAGAAATTATTAGGTTCGGTTCCATTGGTAAATAACTTCTCCGAGAGATTAGCTCCGTTTACTACCATGTAATAATAGCCTGTTTCGTCAAGCTGATTTCCCAATGTAATTCCAAGTTTATCAGTTGTAGATTTGTAATTTTCAGTCCATTTCTCTTCACCATTAAAAGGAACTGTCGCAGTGACAGAACCTGTCTCTGAATCAGTGTAGCCATCAGCATGAGCATAGTAGGCTAAAGTTTCACCATCTGCCACACTGATAGCATCTGTGTATTTCGTAGCTTCACCATTATTGATAGTATAATAAATATCAGCTATAGGCGAGCCGACAAGAGCAGATTGGTTAGAAGTGAGCGTAACAGTACTGGTAGAAGTTTCTACATTGTAGGCAGTCTTTGTCCAAACAGGAGTGTTCAGCGTAATAGCTGTACCTGCTTCAATCGACTTTGTTTGTACCTCACCTTTTGTTTCACCAAGATAAGAAACAGCATTTACCGTAGTGGTCTCAGTTAATGTGAATGGCTCAGTATAGGCAGTGCTCTCAGAAGAAGGCTCAGAACCATCTAAAGTATAGTAAGTGGCAGTAGCGGCCGATCCGGCATCGCCAACACCTGGAGTGATAGTCACAATACGAGCTGTGCCATTAACACCAGTTATATCAATTGAAGGAGCACCCATGCTCTCTTGGTCCTTCTCAGTAACAATAACAATCTTCGAAATGGCAAAGTTGTTATTCTTGAAATAAATATCCAAGTTTCCATCCTTTGCAATTGTATATTCAGTGCCACTGGCCAGATAAGCATCAGCATCTACACCTGTTACTACGTTTGAAGCGCAAAGATAGGGCTGAGCAGCTTTTCCGCTTTGTATAGCGTAAGTTATGGTGAGCTTATCGCCTGCTTTCAGATTAAGGATTGATAGGTGACATGCTGTGTTTGCAGCACCTTTACCATTCCAGTTACCAGCAAGACCATGTTGATATGCGTTGCCTGATGAACGCCACATAAAACGGATTTGCTGTGAAGCTTTGTTGTTGTAGTCAATGGCAAATCGCCCATTTAGTTCAAGGGTATTATTATTGCTCGTTGGGTCCTGTATCACATACAGGTTTCCGCCAGTGTACGTGCTCGTTCCACTCTGTGTGGCAGCAACCTCTGCACCTAAATCTACGTTCGCCGGTGCTCCATTAGCTGTAATGAAACTGCCAAAGTCGTAGGTCTCCGTAACGGAAATAGCCCACGCCGGACTTACCCCCCCCACTGCCAATAGCAGCATGAGTAGCATTGTTTTCAGTTGTAGTTTTCTCATAAATTTTTGTTTTTAGTTTATTAAAAAAATTGTTATGTTGTTAGATGTTATCTTATATTAACAATCTCATTGCATCATCGAGTCCAATAATATCTATTTTTGGAAATGATAAGTTTTCAAGAATCTTATAGTGATTGTCTTCTGTGACAACGAATTTTGCTTGTCCTGCTACTGCACAATCTACAAACTTATTATCATCTGGATCTTTCTCTATCATATTAAAGTGATAGAAAGGTGTGATGAAAAGGGTATTTGGATTGTTGATAATGACATCTATTGCCAATTCAGAAAATTTAGGACTTGCTTTTATTTCAAGAATCTCAGCATATTCTTCTAAGATTTCGTTCGACACACATAGTTGGTTACGTCCATCAAGAAACGTAAGCCAAAGTTCGTGATACGGACTTCTACGAGAAATGCATTGGATTAGGCTATTTGTATCAAAAACAAGTCTTGCCATGATATCTATTTTTTATGCAGGTCTTCTTGTCTGATCTCATCCAATCTTCTCTGATTCAGGATACCTTCTTCCCACAATCTGTCTGATTCAGCATCCAGTTGTTTCTGGAAATGCTGTGTTAGTACGGTTTGGATTTCCCGTGCATAATCATCACTATTATTGAAAGCGAAGAGCTTCAATAAGTGCATCTGCGTTGGTGTAAGTACCGAATTCGTCGTTGTCTGCATCGTCTTGAATATTTGTTCTAAGTTGTCTGTTTTGCTTGCAAAAGTATGCAATTTTTTTTAAATAACAAATATGAGGGAATTTTTGTTTGTTAGATGTTTTCTTATTGATTCGAAAGACTGTTTATCTCTTCTATGGAAAGACCGGTGTACTTGGCTATCAGTTCCTCCGACATACCATCATCTTTCATCTTGAGGGCACTATTAAGTCGTCCTTCCGCGAGTCCTTTTTCACGTCCTTCCGCGAGTCCCTTTTCTCGTCCTTCCGCGAGTCCTTTTTCACGTCCTTCCGCGAGTCCTTCTAATCGTCCTTCTAATCGTCCTTCCACGAGTCCTTCTTGCTTAGCACCTTCAAGCACATCGTTCTGATACATCAGGATGTCAAGGTGGTTGTCATATTCGGCACGCTGCTTACGATCCATCTTCAGGTATTCCAGACGCTCGCGGGCTTCCTGCAGTCCAGGTGCAGTGGTGTCCTCCCTGATGTGTCCGGTCTTCAGGTATTCCAGCCATTCCTCAAGGGGCGTTGTGGCCAGTTTGTTGAACTCGTTCACGCGTATGATATAGTATTCCGGGAACACCTCCTCGGGGGCTTGCATTCGCAAGGCTTCCTTGTCGCGCTGACCTATGCGAAGGTTGTCGCCAGTATGCACACCCGTCAGCTTCGTCTGACCGTGGTACAGATAGTCCGCACCCTGACCCAGGTCGAAGTAAATGATGTTGATGGAGTAAACCTTCTTCACGTTCCTGTAGCTCTGTCCGCGTGAGATGTGTTCGGTGATGGCCTTGGCAACACCGTAGAGAACACGCTGCAGGTAATACAGCTCGCGCGTCTGCTGAATCTCAACCAGGATAATCTCGTCCTTGGAGTTCCTGGCCTTGATGTCCACGCGGTTGAATTTGTCGTCCTCGTATTCCTGGTTGCCTTCGCTCTCCAGTAGTTCCATGATGGTGATCTTCTCACCGAGGAGAACCGAAATCAGGCCCTCGAACACAACGAAGTCGGCCTTGTTCCTAAGCATGCGTTTGGCTGCCCAGTCGAATCTGACATATCTGTTTTCTTCGTTCATCGCATTCCTATTTTAAGATTTCTTCTTTCTAAAACAACCAAAATAAAATACTATTTTTATTGATATAAATCAATTCAGTTTACAAAAGTACATAAACTATCACAATTTCTTTGGATAATTTTATATGTATTTATGAAAATTCGTACATTTTATAGTTTTTTTAAAAATCATATATCAAGTATTGAGCGGTTGTCTAAGGATTTTAAGGATTTAAGGATTCCTTTTTTCATCACGCAATGCAGTGAGACATATCCTTAAAATCCTATAATCCTTAGAAAAAACATCAGTAGGCATGAGCTATGTCTGAGCCATATCTTTATGGATCCCTATAATCCTTAGAAAAAAAACATCAATCTGGTACAGTAGGCATAGGCAAGAAAAAAAAAAACTATGCGGGGCCCCACATAGTTCCTTGAGAAGAAGGATAAAAAGCGGTTGTCTAAGGATTTTAAGGATTTAAGGATTCTTTTTTTTCATCACACAATGAGTGAGACATATCTTTAAAATCCTATAATCCTTAGAAAAAAAAACATCAATCTGGTGCAGTAGGCATAGGCAAGAAAAAAAGAAACTATGCGGGGCCCCACATAGTTTCTTGAGAAGAAGAATAAAAAGCGGTTGTCTAAGGATTTTAAGGATTTAAGGATTCTTTTTTTTCATCACACAATGAGTGAGACATATCCTTAAAATCCTATAATCCTTAGAAAAAAAACATCAATCTGGTGCAGTAGGCATAGGCAAGAAAAAAAAAACTATGCGGGGCCCCACATAGTTTCTTGAGAAGAAGGATAAAAAAAGCTAATTAGCTGTTCAGGAGTGCGGTGGCCTCTGCACCGCCCATAGCTCCGAGGAGGGCTGAACCTATTGCGATGAGCACCTTGATCAGTATGCTCCATACTTTTTGCTGCGTGTTTTCCATAGAATCTGATTTACTTATTATTTAGTCTTTATAATCCCCCCTTCCCCTCGGGAGGGGTTAGGGGGTGGGTTGTTTCCCCTCGGGAGAGGGGTTAGGGGGTGCGTTGTTAGGGTTTAGGGCTGCTCCTCTACCGATCCGCTGGTGCCGCCGCCCTGCTGCTGTCCGCTGTCGGTGCCGGCCTCGTCGTCCTCCTCCAGGTAGGTGGCGTTCTTAGGCAGTTCGGCCACCCTCACTCCACGGGTGAGCTCCTTCACCATGCGGTTGCCGTCGGCCTTGGTTTCGGGATAGAAGAGCACGCGCACGCCCTTCACGTTCTTCTTGATGTCGAACTCCTCCATAGTCTCGGCGCCGGTGGTTCTCACGCCCAGCTTGAACGATCCCAGATAGGGAATGGTGACCTTGAGTGAGCGCTGCACCTCCTTCTTGATGGCGGGTCCCAGCTCGGAGAGCACTGCCAGGATGTCGGCCCGCTTCACGGTGCAGTTATCCTCAATCTCGCTGGCCAGGTCCTCAATCTGCACCTTGTCCATGATGACTGCTCGACCATACCACTTGCCATAGGCGTTCTTCATCTCCTTGTTGTTGTTCTGATACTTCTTAATAAATAGTGACATAATTTTTAAAGTGTGTTTTTTTAAAAGGGTTAATTACTAATGTTAATTGTTCTCGTTTGTTTTTTTGATTTGTTTTTTTAAAGGTTTGTTTCTCATGGTGTCTTTCGCGATCGACATTCTGTTGTTGCGCTCAGGAGCATTGCTGCTGTTTTCCTGATTGCGATGCAAAGGTACGATGGTTTTTCCAGTCCTACAAGAGGTGATGGGGCTAAAGATGGGGCTAAAGACCAGGCTAAACAATAGGCTAAAGTCAGGACTAAACAGCTGTTGAACCTTTGCAAATGCTCGTCCAAATCGTGTTTACAGGGTATTTATCCATCATTATCTGGTATCGCTCCAGATAGTTCAAATTCTTCATTCCTTTGCGTTGCCGTGCACGCAGTGCGGTCACGTATGGATTACGCGATGGTTCGATGTGCAGCAGGGTGCATCCTCGCCTCACGATGTCGGCAAAGGTGAGCAGCATGCCGTAGTCGTCGTGCAGGATGCCCGTCTCGAAGGCATAGTAGAGTGCCTCCATGAGGTCGGCCTTCGATCCTGTCCAGGTGAGTCCCTCGTGTTCGTGATGTTGCTTGAGCAGCCGGTCCACCTCTTGCGCCATCTGCATCATGGCCTGCCGCTGCTTCATCTGCCGGTTGCTGACAAAAGCTGTAGTAGATTCGTTCATTGTTGTTTCTTCTTCAGATGCTATATATTTATATTAATAAGGTGTGAAGGGGTGAAAAGTCCCTTTCCGGGTGCAAAATTAGCGGTTTAGTGTGCAACAGGTGTTCACAACCAAGGATTAGAGTGTTAAAAATCGGGGATTTTCAGATTTTTTAATTGTTGGGGGAGGGGCTGGGAGGGAACGGGGAGGGGCTGGGACTAACTGGGAGGAGCTGGGACTGAGACTGGGACTGACTGGGACTGAGACTGGGAATGGCTGGGAGGGGCTGGGACGGGGACTTTAAAAAAATGCAGCTGCTGCATTCCCCTGTTCGGGGACTTGCAGCAGCTGCCGGTTCACGATGGTCGGCGCTCAGCCCATCTCGCTTCCCTACCCCCCTTGCGGGAGAGGCTAGGTGAGGAGAGGCTTACGCTTCTTTTTACTACTTGTTGTCGTCTTCCTCCTCCTCGTCTTTCCAGACGTCGCGACCGCGACGGGAGAAGTGGCCGGGGTCGTCGCCGCCAGTCAGGTGCTCATCGTCGTCGCCAAGACCTTCGGCTGGCTTGTCGCTGTTCGTAGAGCCGATGCAAAGGTGGTAGTGGGTGACCACGCGAGTCACCGACACCACAGGAGAGATATATGCTTTCTTGTTCATTTTTCTGTTTTTTTATTTTGTTCCTAATTCTGTTTAAATTTTCGTCGCCTTTCTCACTTCACCACCTTGCGACCGTTCACGATGTAGATGCCCTTCTGCTTGAACGTCTCCACCTTGCGGCCCTGCAGGTCGTAGGCTGTGCCGTCGGCAGCGGTCTTCGGCTGAGCCAGCTCGGTGATGCCAGTCACTACGTCGTCACCGAAGTCGAACGATACGCGGGCAGCAGCAGGCTCCTCCGACTCGTTCTCGAAGTAAGCACGGAAGGCCTTGGCGCTCGATTCCTTCTGGGCAGCACCGTCGTGGTAGAAGAAAGTATTGCCCTGAATCAGCGCGAAGCTCACATTGGTCAGGTTGGTCGAAGCAGCGTGAGTACCCTTCATGGTGTACTGGATGTTGTCGTTGCCATCGGCAGTCTTCGTGATGTTCTGCAGACCGTTGGCAGGCAGCACCACGCCATTGATGGTGTAGCTCGTGCCGGCGGAATTGGTCTTCACTAAGAACGGAGTGCCGGCAGGAATCACGGTCGTCTCGCTATCGAAGTTGTCGAAGTTCAGGGTCACGCCCTTGGCCTCGTCGTAGCTGATGCCGGTGAAGTTCTTCACCTTCGTGGCAGAGAACTTATTCTTTATGCCAGTGACGGTCATGTCGAAGGGCAGCACTAGTCCGTTCCAGCCCTCTACGAGCGTGCGGTTGAAGGTGACGTTTCCGTAGCGTTCTATCGTATTAGAAACAGCATAGGTCTCAGTCTCATTGATAGTGATGCTCTCAGCCTCGGCCTTGACAAGTGACACATCACTCAGATATGTATTACCACTATTATAGAGGTGCAGCACATAGTTGCCAGCAGCAGGGAGACTGAAAATCTTCTCTACGCTCACCCAGTTCTTCTCAGTTGCCTGCGGATAGAGTATATCGAAAATCGGCTCTTCGGCGTCAATCTGGATAGAAGCCTTGAACCAATTGTTCGTACTATTCTCATGTGAACGATACTTGAACGAGAGTTTATAGACGGTGTTGCCTTTCAGAGGCATGGTGTAGCTGCCATCGTTGCCATATACCCAAGCACCATCTGTATTATAGTACCATGCGGTGCCGTTCGATGTAGCTTCACCCAGTCCGGTAATCTGCTGTCCCCAAGCATTGTTGCTACGTGTCCAGCCCTTCGGGTTGTTGCCATTGGCAATGGCCATGTTACCATTGAAGATAGCATCCACATCGGTGGCATTTGCCGTGAGTGCATCGGTAGCATCGGCCACGGTCTGCTGCATGGCAGTAATTGTAGATTTCAGATTCTCAACTTCCTGATTGATAGCCTTAGCTGTAGCAATGGTTTCGCCCAGAATAGCTACGTTGTAGGGAGCGAACTCGTCCTTTTCGAAGCCGAGCGGAGTAGCAGCGGCTACCTTGCTTTCGGCATTGCTGATAGCAGTGTTCAGAGCAGTATAGTCAGCAGCCTCGGCAACAGGGAATTCCTCAACGAGATACAGGGTCACATTGTCGAACCACATCTTCGGAGTACTAGCTGAACCACCCGTACCACCTATTACACCCACATTGAGAGTAGCATCGGTAGCCGTATGTACGAGTGTAAAGTTGAAAGCTGTGGCTTTCCACTCATTGTAGGTGAAACTCTTCTCATCGCTATATATATAGCCAGCATCACTGCCTTCGAGTGTACCAGCAGCGAGATTGTTTATACCGAAGTAGTTGCTGTTGAGCGAATTATTAGTATTATTCACATTGATGCCCTCATAGTATAACACATATTTACCAGGAGCCAGCGTAACAGTCTGCTGGTAGCGAGCCTGATCACTCCAGCCTGAAGACAGGTGAAGAGTACCACCCTCACTCTTTCCATACATATCAGCAGCAGGAGCAGCAACCCCATTCGTACCATTCTGAGCGGCTGAGCCATACTGGGCAGCAATACCCTGTGAAGCAGTACTGCTAAATGTAAAGGCCTGATTCCATCCCTTCACAGCATGCACGTAAGGCTTTTCTTCAGTTCCCGGCTCAATAAGTTCACCATTCCAGCCTTCAGCATCGTCGAAGTCGGCATTGGTCAGTGTCACTTTCTGCCATGAGGCAAAGTTGGCCAAAAGTGCTGTAGCCTTGTTGTCAGCCTCGCTGGCTGTGGCTTCAGCATTGGCAGCATATTCGCTGGCAGCGGTGATGTCGGTCTCAATGCTCTCAGCAAGGAATGCATTCAGGGCAGTAGCCTTCTTAGCCACACCGGCCAGGTTCTTACGTGCCACGATGGTGGTCTCAGCAGCAGTGATAGCAGCGTTCAGTGTGCTCACGCCTGCATCGATATCGTCCTGCACGAGTGAGGTGAGCAGAGCCTCGGCGTCGGCAATGGCATCGGTCAGAGCCTGTACGCCACCGCCAATCTTGGCGTTAGTGGCATTAGCCTGTGCGATGGCAGCATTCAGTTCGGAGTAGTCCACGTTCACCTGCTCATACTTCATGTTCTTGAAGCCAATCCAGTCGAAGTTGTTGCCATCGGCCACGATGAGCTTGATGGTCAGCACTCCATTGTCGCCCACGGTTCCGTAGGCTGTGGCCTTGCTCACGTAGAAGTTGCCATTCTGAACACCAGTGATGGTGGCGGTAGCAGCATTATCCACCTGCAGGGCAGCACCTGTGGGAAGAGCAGAAGCCCTAATGAACATATCGGCACTCACCTTATAATTGCCTGCTTCCAGACCCGTGACAGTAGCGGTCATGGTCTTGGCAGCCAATGTGCCCGAGCCTACCCAGTATTCAACAAGAGGTACGGCAAAGCCTGTCTCACCAAAGTCACCGGCAGCACTCCACGTGTTCACATGCAGACCAGCCCAGTCATTGATTTCGCTATCCCATGCGCTGATGAGGAACTGGCTCACGGCAGGACTTTCGGCACGCCATCCTGTCGTAGCATTCGGATTGACAAGAGCGTTGGCCTCTTCGGTGGTCAATGTGTTGTTGTCATACTTAGTCTTCGGAGTTGTGTAATAAGCATCCAGAGCCTCAGCCGTATAGACGTTAGTTGCATCTACGATAGCCTTCATCTGAGTGAGCTTTTCATTAGCTGCAGTATAGGCTGCAATCGATGTGTTGGCATTGCTGATGGCTGTGCGAAGCTCTTCCAAGATAGTGTTCAGTTCTTCCTTCGTGTTGCTCATTGAAGCATCCTGAGCAGCAGCCTTCTTTGTATTGAGTGCTGAAAGAACATCACTATTCATCTTGCCATCAGGTATGTTGTTTGTCAGTTCATTATTGATGAAGTTCAGCGTAACCGACTTCACGGTTGCCTCGGTGGTGAACAGCTTCGGAGCATAGATGGACACCCAGTTGTTGGCGAACGTTGCTGAAACGCCCAGCTCAACAGTGGTTTCCTCAGCAAGTGAGAAGGTGAGGAAGCGGTATTCCCAACCGAATCCTTCGCCATTGCAGTTATATGTTCCGTCTTCAGCAAAATTGGCAGCACCGCTTGTGTCAACACCGCGTCCACGGTTGCCCTTCATCAGGAAGTCAACGGTCACGGGGTCAGCATCGCCCAGCTTGTAGTAGAGATAGCCACTGGTGCCGGCATTTCCGCGTCCGATTGCCGAGATGGCATAATCGCCAGCAGGCAGAGTGACCGTTTGATTTGCAGTACGTGTGTTGCTTCCCCATTCGTTCCAGTAGGTTTCACCATCGGCCACGTAGCCTTCTCCGTTACGATCCTCAGCAAAGTCCTCTGTCCAGGCTCCAAGTGCTGAATTTTCAGTATAGGTAGTGGTGATTAAAGTGTATTCTGCTACTTTAAGGGACTGTGTGCTTGCAAGCACTGTAGCTGCCGTCGATTCACTATTGGCTGCATAACCATCGGCAGTTTCAGCATCGATACCCAATGTCTTAGCATGAGCAATCTCGGCCACCAAAGCATCGTAGTTGGCCTTTGCTGCGGTGAATGTAGCTACAGCGGCATTGATATTGTCAACAGCGGCAAAATATTCTTCAACAGTAGATGGAGCTGTTGCAGGATTCATTATGTTGTAGAGAGCTGCCTTCTCAGTTCCCACCACATTAGCATATTCAGATGAATTGTATATCTCTAATGCTTCTGCTCTTGTCTGTGCATAGGCATTCTCAGCTGACGTGTAGGTAATAGTTACCTTGTCAATGAAAAGGTGAGGCATAGCTGCTGAACCTGAATTAGCTGCCTTATAGCCTAACGACAAATAACCTGATGTCTCACTATTCAGGTCGAATCTTAATTTCTCTGTAATCCATCTGCCAGTAGCGTAGGTTTTTACAGTAGCCAGATGTTCCGTTCCTCCGTTTTCCACAAATCCTATGAGGTTCTTTGCAAAATCAGTTGTACCAGCGGTATTGTAAATAGGAATTTCAATTTCATAACGTCCTGAAGGAAGAGTAACGTTCTGCTTATACTGTGCAGTTGAATTCCATACGGCTACGATACCGAGTGCCTTGGTCTCGCCAGTGGCAGAAGCAGAAGCAGGTGCCTGATAGGAAGCTCCTGAACTGCCTAAGAATGGAGTCGTTCCAAACTCAAATACGCCCGATGACTTTGCATTACCGTTTTCGCCAATGGTCCATCCTTCAACAACCTGCATACGGCTGAAAGACGTTCCATTATTTGCAGCATCATAATCATAGGTTGTGATACCACCAATAACAGGGGTACTGCTCTCAAAGTCGGCATTCTCTACCATGAAAGTGATGTTCTCGCCTGACAGCAATGTAATCTTTGCGGCAGCCGTAGTGATGGCACTGCGAAGCGTTGTGACAGCTGCATCAATAGTAGCCTGATAAGCTACTGTATTGTTTGCACCGTCTAACACACCTTGAGCAGCTGTAATTGCCGAAGCCAAGTCAGAATCATTAGCACGTGCATTCAGAATGGTAGCGCGGTCAATGGTTGACTGTAAGGTCTCAGTGTAGTTGCTGTTATAGACTGCTTTTACATAATCGATAACAAGTTTAGGAGTTGCACCAGAACCTTGATCAGAAACTCCTTTATAACCAATTTTTATAGTTCCCTCCGATTCTGTTGCCAAAGCAAAAGTTATAGTTTGCGTTGTCCAAGTATTTACAGGGTAAGAATGTACATTACCTGAAAAACTGCTATTACCCGTTATGAAAGAAAACATGACAGGATCTTTTTCAAACTGTGCATTTTTTCCTACATTATTAACCTTAAAAATCAAGTTGTAATTTCCAGCGGGTAGAGTCACAGTTTGTTTGTAGAACACATTGCTTGCCCAAGCGACTTGAATAGCTAAAGCACCGCCTGAAGTTGTACCATCTGAATTGGTAGAAGGAATTGATGCACCGTTTATTTTACCTCCTTGAGCAAAACCAATAGTACCACCCGATGAATATTGAGTTCCACCTTCATTTGTCCATCCATTTACTGTATAACGATGAGCAGAACCATCTACAGCAATACTTGTCTGGAAGTCACTTTCATTGTCGAATCCGGCATTTGTGATGTAGCTGTCGGTAACATCTGTCTGTGCTTTAACAGATTCTACCCCCCCTACTGCCATCAGTAGTGTAAGGAGCCATAGTTTTACTTTTCTCATGTTCTTTTTAGTTTTAGTTTTACAAAAAATATTATGTTATATTCGTTAATATCTGAATGATTTCTTATGATGCGCAAATATAATTCTTAAACAACCGTGTCTTGCTTTGTTCTGAGGGTTCTATATCTATGCTTTGAAGAGGCGATACTGAAATCATATTGTTAGAATAGCGAGAGAGATAGTTTATATCCTTTACGCTATTTATTTTGCCACTGGTAGGCATAGAACTGACAACCTGCGATACAAACTCATATTCCTTCTGTGGGAATAGGCTTCGTAGGGCATCTAACTTCTGTTGTGAGTAACGCACGTCCACCTTGTCGCCATCTACAAAAATCAGACCGACACTGATGCGCTCTGCAATCTCAGGGCGGATAACGGCATAAATGATGCTATACTTCATACTATTCATAAGTTGAATTTTCATTAAGACATTCTACAAAGTTATTCCATACTTGCATTGACCATTTCTCGTCGAACAGTTGATTGATTTTCTCTCTAATAACAACTTTAGGAACATTCCATTCTTGAGGAATTTGGTCAATAGTCTCAGCACATACGACACTACACTCTGTAAGGGACTTGTGAAATTCGTCCTTTAATTTCTCTACAAGCAGCAGAATGCTTTCTTTTTCTTGATTCTGATTAAGGTGAACGAACAAGTCTGACCAAAGAATGGTGTCGGTAGAAGTGAGTTGAGATAAGGGATAGTCAAATGTAGCAGTGTTGAAGATGCAACCGTAATCTATTGAAACGAAATGTTCGTTGGCAACATCATACATTAGATTTGCATTGTTAGCATTACGATCCTCATTAGCTATCCAAAAATCGAAAAGTGCAATTTTCATCAATTGATACAAAGTATTTGTTGAAGCAGATACTTTAGCATAAGTTGAAGGAGTGATATCTACAACACCTTCCACCCATTTAAATCCTAACGATGGAGCTGAGATATTATGCGAGATATTTATTCCTTCCCAGTGTGAAGACCTAATCTTCACAAATGCAATTTTTGGAGTATTCAGTTGCCAAGCTTTAGCCATTTGGGATCCTATAAGTTCACATACCAGTTTATAAGATGCTGCAGAAGAGCGCATATATTTGCAGACATAAGTGTTTACATCTGAGCACATGACTAATACTGGCTCTTCACCTGTATGAAATTGCCGTTCAATTTGCTTTGCACTATGTAAAATCGGTATTCTCATGTAAAATTGTTCATGTATGTTCTTGCGTCCTTATTCCCGAACTGCGTTCGCCTATAACTCGTAGCCTTCCGGTAGCAAGCGGCGAAGTAGAGCGTTGTTATTTGTCTTGTCGTCATAGTGTCCGTAGGAAGTTTCTGACGGCTTGGCGCATGAGTCCCTTGTCCTCGGCCACTATGCTGAGGTTGCGCAGAAAGTCGGGCATCAGTGCGACGGTTGTTTTGCTGGTTGTTATTGGCATAGTCAGTTATTTTTCTTTCTTCATGCAACTGAAATTATACAAAAATAAAGGGTTTCCGTGATAATTGACTTAAATCAATAGTTAATTTAAATAAAAATAACGGGAATAAATGAATATAAATATTTTTTAACAACACGAATGGTTCTTTTCTTCGCCTACGGAGTAGCGGGAAGGATTTTTTTTCTTCGCCTACGGCGTAACGCGAATGACCGCAAATGAATCGTAAATATTTCGCAAATATTTTATGAATGAATCGTAAATGAATCGTAAATGTTTCGTAAATATTTTATGAATGAATCGTAAATGACCGTAAATGGATAAAAAAATTTTCGGATCATTCACGGCCCATTCACGGATATTATACGTTAAAAATCTTCACTCGTCAAAAAGGGGGTATGCACAAAGAATTAAATAATCTTAAAATCGGAGAAATTTAACACTCTATTTCTTGGTTGTGAACAACTGTTGCACACTAAACACGTAATTTTGCAGCCGAAATGATGCTACGGCATCGAAAAAACAAAAACAATTCAAAACTAATGTCTAACAAATCAAATTTAAAAATTTCAACCATGAAGAAACACGAATTTGTAATGGATGAGAACGAATTTCTCACCGATCACTTCACACTGCGTGAAATGTTGTATTCCTACACCTGCACCCGACTGGGCATGGTGAACCGAGTGGAGGACCCGGAACTCATTGTGGGCCGACTGCGCACGCTCTGCCAACGGGTGCTGGAACCGCTACGACGCGAAGTAGGACCGGTGACGGTGATCAGCGGCTACCGTTCGGAGTGCCTGAACTATGTGGTGGGCGGGGTGCCCGGCTCGCAGCACTGCAAGGGCGAGGCGGCTGACTTGCTCACGCCCACGAAGGAGGTGGCCCGGCGCTACTTCGACTTCATTCGCAAGAACCTGGAGTTCGACCAGCTGCTACTGGAACGGAAAGCAAAGACGGGGCACTTCTGGGTACACGTGAGCTATACCGAGCGACGGAAGAATAGGATGATGGTGAGGGAAATGGAAGGGTAACACAAGAACCCACCCCTAACCCCTCAGACCCACCCCTAACCCCTCCCGAGGGGAGGGGAATTTATATAGAAGGTGGTTTAGGTTGTTTTAGGATGTGATTTATTCTGAAACACGATGCGGTTTTGGCTATTTCATCTGACGATTTAGTTGAGTTCAGTCTGTGATTTTGGCTATTTCATGACGTAATCCTGAAGGGATGATGCCATGAGATAGCCAAAATCGTATCAGGACGGTGGATAACTCGGTGCATAACTTGTGAACTGCGAGGTGAATAACTTTGTGGACAACCATCGGGTGTGGAAATGCACCGGGTTTTTACGACGAAATAAGCGGGTTTTCAACTAACCTGGAACAATTATTTTTATTCACCATAGCATTTACGCACCGTTTTCAGAAGTAGTGAATAATGGGAGTAAACGACTGAACGTCAGGACGTAACTATCCACAAGAGCGGTGAATAAATGGTGTGTCTCAACGTCATAACTTCTCAGGCAAATATCCGAACAGAAAGTTTTGCACTTATCCACGCACCATCATATACTTCATTCTATTTTTAAAAAAGAAAAAAAAGAAGAAGAAATATAATGTGAGGTGGATAATGAAGAAAAATACAAACTTTTTTTTTATATGATGGAATAAATCATAATTTATTATTATCTTTGCCTGCATTTTGAAAACAATATAATGAATATGATGGATTATACTGCATTAAAGAATGCTATCCGGCAGTTGGCCGAGGAGAAGAAGGCGGTAATCCTGGCCCACTACTACACGGTGGGCGAGGTGCAGGACGTGGCCGACTTCGTGGGCGACTCGCTGGCGCTGGCCCGCAAGGCCGCTCAGACGGATGCAAAGATGATTGTGATGTGCGGCGTTCACTTCATGGCCGAGACGTGCAAGCTGCTGTCGCCGGAGAAGGTGGTGCTCTGCCCCGACCCCGCTGCGGGATGCTCGCTGGCCGACTCGTGCAAGGCCGAGGACCTGAAACGATTCAAGGACGAGCACCCCGGACATCTGGTGGTGAGCTACGTGAACACGACGGCGGCGGTGAAGGCACTGACCGACGTGGTGGTGACGAGCGGCAACGCGAAGAAGGTGGTGGATCAGCTGCCGAAGGATGCGAAAATCATCTTCGGACCCGACTATAACCTGGGTAGTTATATCAATGAGGTGACGGGCCGCGAGATGCTGCTCTGGCCGGGCGGCTGCCACGTTCACGAGCGCTTCTCGGTAGAGGCTATCGTGAGCATGAAGAAAGCCCATCCTGAGGCCGTGGTGATGGCTCACTTGGAGTGTAAGGGCCCGGTGCTGGCCGTGGCCGACGTGAAGGGGTCGACGGCAGACATGATTCGCTTTGCGCAGGAGAACTGCGCAACACAGTTTATCGTGGCTACGGAGGCGGGCATCCTGCACGAGCTGCAGCGCCGATGCCCGGACAAGGAGTTCCTGCCCGTGCCGCCAGAGACTGCTGGAGAGGGTGGACTGCAGACTGCAGATAGTGGAAATTTTGGATGCCACTGCAATGAATGCCAGTACATGAAGCTGAACACGCTGGAGAAGATATATGATGCGCTAGTGAACGAACAGCCGGCCATCGAGATTGACCCTGAGCTGGCACGAGAGGCAGTGAAGCCGATTCAGAGAATGTTGGAGTTGAGTTGAACCCCACCTCACACCCACCTATAACCCACCCCTATCCCCTCCCGAAGGGAGGGGGATTTGAATAGATTTGTGGGTGAATGGGGGGAGAGAGAGTTAGAAGATGATGTATTTTTTCCCATTCCGGATGTAAATGCCCGGAGTGGGATTTTTTGTGGTGACACGCTGGCCGCTGAGGGTGAAGAGCTGGGCAGGATGCTGTTCAGAATATTTAGCAGAATGCTGTTCAGAATATTGTTCGGGACAAATGACAGCTATGCCAGAAGTGATGGTGTCGATGGCTTCAATCTGGGTGTCTAACCATTGCTTGCGGTTGGTGAGCCAGTTGAGCGTGTTGTCGATGTTGTCATCCACCTTGTCGGGCGGATAGTTCCAGGTGGCTCCGTCGAGCGGTCTCGACTGGCGTAGCCCTTCGGCCACATCGCTCTGTCTGAACTCAGTGAGGAATGTGCAGAGCTGGTCAATGACGGAGCGGCCTTGCTCCTGCCAGAGGTGCCTGTAGCGGGCGGAAAAGGTGCGGTTGGGACTGTTGAGCAGTGTGGGAAAGTAGAACAGGCGGTCGTTCAGATGGATTTCGGACCACTGGTCGGGGGTTCTGTAGTCGGCATCGAAGTCCCAGAGTGTGGCCATTTCGAGTTTAGCTGATGCGTTTCTCTTGAGCAGAAACATGTTGGTTCCAGCTGCGTCGCCTACGCCTAAGATGTCGTTGGCGAGGAGCCAGGTAGCAAACGACTGAACGTCGATGGACTGGTCGTAGGTACCGTCGTCAATGGCTTTCTCCATGAGGTCGATGAACTGCTTGACGTATTCTTTTTGCTCGGTGGTGACTACGTCCTGGTCGGGATATTTGAAGGTGAATTTCTTGCCTTCGCTGCTGCTCACATAGACTGGCTCATTCCACCAGTAGGCATCGCGCTCAATGATGTAGCCGTCGGCATCAACATTGAGCCGAGCGTTGGTGTTGCGCTTCACCGACTCGGCAAGCATATATACGCCGTGGTAGTTGCCGTTGAATAACAGGTTGACATAGCGGTAGGCAGGTGTCCAGCCACCCAACTGCAGCAGCTCGTTGAGCTTGAAGCCTACCGCCGCATTGAGATTATCGCCGCCCTGGTCTAACAGCACCCAGTTCTTGTCGTTATACTTCTCGTCGCCGCGTGCCAGCATGTCGGCTTTCACTTCCAGCTTAATCTTATACGGTTTCTTCAAACTGTAGTATGCGCTTGTATTGCCGCGTATGCGGATGGTCATCCCGCTGGTGTTCTTGCCATATTCGCCACTGTCGTAGAGCGTGCTGCCGCCGTGAGTGAGTATGACTCTGCCTGGCACTTTGGTCTTGTTGGTGGTGCCGATGCCAAATTCGCCTTCTGGCGCCCATACGAAGTCGCACGTGGGCATTTCCCCGTTGACCGTCCGAACAGAGAGCACAGGCAGCCCTAAGGCCGCTACAGAGGCCGAATCGGTCTGCCCCGATATGTGCTGAACGAAGAAGGCCAGCATCAGCAAGCAGTGATACAATCTTTTCATAAGGGATGATTCAAAATCAGTGAGACAGATTTTTTCGTTGGGATGATTTCAAAAGTTCTTTATCTGACGATGGCCACCTTGGCCACCACTCCCTTCTTGCCCTCGCTGGTGGCAGTGGCAATCATATAGACGCCCGATGCCACGCGCTTGCCGCTGAGGTCGCGCCCGTTCCAGGTGAAGGTGCCTCCGTTGCTGCGTCCCTGGGCTATGAGCTTGCCGCTGATGTTGAGTATGCGCACGTCGGCATTCATCGAGAGACCGCGCACGGTGATGAGCCCGTCGTAGCCGTGAGGCACGGGATTGGGGAAGGCATAGACATCGTCCTTCTTCATCTCCTCGACGGCTGAGGTGGCATCGCTCATGTAGGAGCAGAGGCCCTGCTGCGTACCGAAGAACACCTCGCCCGTGGTGCCGTTGACGGCAATGCTCTCCACGTCGTTGGAGAGCAGCGGTGAGTTGTCGGTGGTGAAGTGCTGGAGCTGCTCCATGTTGTCGGCTGAGATGAGATAGACGCCGGCTCCGCTCGTGCCTATCCACTTGCGGTTGGCACCATCCACGGCAATGCAGGTGACATCGGCATTGGCCAGCAGATAGTCGGCCAGGTCGGTGCCGTCGTTGCGCGGAACCTTAATCTGCGTATAGCCCTGCGTGGGGTCGGCCTGCTGAGCAGCATCATACATGTAGAGGCCCACGTCGGTGCCCATCCAGATGTTGCCGTCCAGATCCTCGGCCACGCAGCGCACGTAGTGGGTCTCGGTCTTGGTGCCGTCTTGATTGGTGAAGTTGTCGTAGCGGTAGAAGGTGTCGGTCGTGGGGTCTATGCGCAGCATGCAGGGGTGTTCGTGGTGGTCGTTCACCATCCAGATGTGGCCGTTGTGGTCGAGAATGGAGCCGCGCACGATGCGTAGTGGCTTGTTTTTGAAGAATAGTAGCTGATCGTCATACTCCGTCCACTCATTCGTTGCGTAGTTGAACTTGAGCATCGGCTTGGTGGCCTTCGAACTGTTGACAGTCATCCAGAGATTACCGCTTTTGTCGCAGATGATTCCATCTACGCGCACATAGTTGTGAGCATTCGGGTCGGTTGGCGACAGTGCTGAAATGATGGGGCTGTTGCCTGCGGTGTAGTTCTTCACCATCTGTCCGCCACGGAACTCGTAGAGGCCGCTGCCGCAGGTGGAGAGGAAGTAGTGATTGGCATCGTTGGGATCGAAGGCCACGGCGGTGGCATCGGTGAAAGTTGTGGCTGAATAGGGCTGCACGTTCTCGCGCCCGATGATGGTCCACGAGGCATCGTCGCTCTCTAAGAACTGTGCGCAGGCCGGTCGCATGAACTCTCCGCCGTCCTTCCATCCGCCACTGGCGGTGATGAGGCGGTTGCCCTCATAGCGCATGTAGGAGAAGGTGTTGTACCTGGGTCCGCCGGGCTGCAGGGTCTGAATGGTGGGCAGGTACTGGTCCCAGTCGGCTGTCGAGGCGTTGAACACGCCGTCGGGGATGATGGTCGTGTCGTGCCAGTTGTGGGGGTCGATGAGGTTGGCCGTAATCTTGGCCGAGAGTACTCCCCCGTTGCTGTCGCGCACGTAGAGGCTGTCGGCAGCATATCCGGCTACGGTGATGTTGCGGTTCAGGATGTATGATTCCGTCACCTCGTTCTTGCGCATGTTGAGCTTCACCACACCGAAGGCGGTGCAGAGGAAGGCGTATTGCTGGAAGATGAATACGGAGTTGACGGTCTTGTCCTGCGTCATGGAGCGTGCGTAGTAGGAGCTGATGTTAATCACCTCGTCGCTGGCGTTCAGCAGGTCGATGTTCTTGTTCTGATAGACGATGATGAGCTTCTGCACCGTGGGGTTCCATGCGATGTGGTCGATGTGGGTATCGCTCAGCTGCCGCATCTTGTCGAAGGTGGTGATGCTCTGGTCGCTGAGGCTGTAGATGTAGAGGTCGTTGGAGGCACGCACGTAGAGGCGGTCGCCCCCCTTCACTATCTGCTGCGGCTCGCTATAGGCCATGAAAGCCTTCCACGTGCCGGTCTGGGCGTGGAGAAAAAGGGAAAAGAAAGAAAGGCATGATGTGAGGAATAGCCGTTTCAGGGAGGGGAAAGTGGGTGTCATGATTGGTTCTTTTTTTTTGCTGGGACTGACTGGGAGGGGGCTGGGACTAACTGGGACTAACTGAGAGGGGCTGGGACTAATTGGGACTGACTGGGAGGGGCTGGGACTAACTGGGACTAATTGGGAGGGGGACTAACTGTGCGTTTTCTGGAGAAAATCGCAGAGCTTTTGGGTGGCGCGGGCGCGGTGACTAATCTGGTTCTTGATGTCGGTGCCCAGTTCGGCAAAGGTGCGGTCGTAGCCGACGGGACGGAAGATGGGGTCGTAGCCGAAACCATCGGCTCCGCTGCGCTCACGGGTGATCTCGCCCTCCACAATGCCCTCGAACAGGTGCTCCTGCTTGATAGAGGTGCATCCGCAGGGACACACGTCCTTCTTCATTATTAACGCGATGACGGTGCGGAATCGTGCCTTGCGATTGTTATTTTCTCCTAATTCTGACAGCAACTGCGACATGTTGGCCTCAGCATCGTGTGAGACTGCACCGGGCTGTCGCATGGCGGCAAAGCGGGCGCTGTATATGCCGGGCGCTCCGTCGAGGGCATCGACCTCAAGGCCGGTGTCGTCGGCAAAGCAACTGATGTGGTAGCGGTCCCATACGTAGCGGGCCTTGATCAGGGCGTTCTCCTCCAGTGTGGTGCCCGTCTCGGGAATATCAGCATCGCAGCCGATGTCGTGCAAGGACAGCACTTGGAACTGATTGCCCAGTATGGCCCTGATTTCACTGAGCTTATGGGCGTTGTTGGTGCAGAAAACGATTTCCATTTCTTTATTTTATTCTGTCAAACCCCTCTCCGAACACACCGATGACGGCACTCTGCGAGACGAAGGCTTGCGGGTCTATCTGTTTGATGATGCGGAAGATGAGAGTGCTCTCGCTCTTCTTGGCCAGGATACAGAGCACCTTTCGGTCGCGCCCCGTGTACCAGCCGTGACCGTCGAGAATGGTCACGCCGTGGTCGAGATCGGTGCCGATGGCATTGGCTATCTCCTGCCATTTGTTTGAGAAGATCATGAACTGAACGGACTGTCGCTGACGGTTCATGAGCAGGTCGAGCATATAGTTCTCTATAGCCATTGAGCAGAGGCCGAACACCACCATGTGGGCGCGTTCGAACATGGTGCCGAACTGCGGAATGAGCAGACAGCTGCCTATGATGACGAAGTCGAGCAGCGCCAGCACTGTGCCGAGCGACACGTTGTGGAACTTATTGACCGAGGCGGCAATGATGTCGGTGCCGCCCGTGGAGCCATTGTTCAGGAACACGATGCCGAGGGCCGCTCCGGTCATGGTGCAGCCCAGGATGAGCGACATGAAGTTCTGTCCCTCGCCCAGTATCTTCACGAACTCGCCTGCCTCGTCGCGCGGCAGCAACGTCTGGAAGAGGCCCAGGAAGAAGGAGAGCATGAAGATGGCATAGATGGTCTTCGACAGGAACTTCCAGCCTAGGATGTGGAGCGCCACGGCCAGCAGGGCAACATTGATGATGAGATAGGTGTACTCGATCTGGAAGCCCGTGGCATAGAATACGATAGCCGAGATGCCCGTCACTCCGCCCGTCACAATCTCGTAGGGCATGAGGAAGACGGTGAAGCCGAATGAATACAGAAGAAGTCCAAGGGTTATGAACACATAATCCTGGACTTCTTTCAAAATGAGCTTATGATTGACTGTCATCATTTCACCACCACGTTCACCATGCGCTTAGGCACGATAATCACTTTCACGATTTGCTTGCCCTCTACATACTTGGCGGTGCGCTCGTCGGCGCGGATGGCGGCCTCGATGGTGGCGTTGTCGGCATCGGCAGGGAACTGCACCTCGAAGCGGGCCTTGCCGTTGAAGGCCACACCCATCTTCACGGTGTTCTCTACGAGATACTGCTCGTCCCACTCTGGCCACTGGGCATCGCACACGCTGCCTTCGCCGCCCAGCTGTTCCCACAGCTCTTCGGCAATGTGGGGAGCAAAGGGAGCAATGAGCACTACGAGCTGCCTGGTGATGGCCGGATCGGTACACTTCTGCTGCGACAGCTCGTTGGTGGCAATCATGAAGGCCGAGATGGCGGTGTTGTAGCTGAACGCCTCGATGTCCTGGGTGACTTTCTTGATGAGCTTGTGGAGGGACTTCAGAGAGCTCGGAGAACTCGGAGCACTCGGAGAACTCTGAGCACTCTGAGCACTCTGAGCACTCTGAGCACTCTGAGCGCAGAGATTCCAGAACTTCTTCAGGAACCGGTGGCAGCCGTCGATGCCGGCCACATCCCAGGGCTTCGACTGCTCAATGGGGCCGAGGAACATCTCGTAGAGTCGCAGCGTGTCGGCACCGTACTTCTCGCAGATGTCGTCGGGGTTCACCACATTGTACTTCGACTTCGACATCTTCTCGATGGCCTGGTAAACGATGTACTTGCCCTCGGCATTGGTGATGAACTCAGCCTCCTGGAAGTCGGGCATCCACTGACGGATTTTCTCAATGTTGAGCTCCTTGCCTTCAACGGTGCTGATGTCGGTATAGATGGGGTCGGCCTCCTGACCGTTGTAGAAGTAGCGGTTCTTCTTGGCCTCGTTGTCGTACTTCACTTCGAGCAGGTCGAAGCTGACGTAGCGGTTCGTGCCGCTGATGCGGAACACGAAGCTGGACCAGCCCTGAATCATGCCCTGGTTGATGAGCTTGCGGAAGGGCTCGTCCTCGCAGGTGTAGCCCGAGTCGTAGAGGAACTTGTCCCAGAAGCGTGAGTAGATGAGGTGGCCGGTGGCATGCTCAGAGCCGCCCACATAGAGATCGACCTGTCGCCAGTACTCGTTCTTATCCTTGTCGGTGAGGGCCTTGTCGTTGTGCGGGTCCATATAGCGCAGGTAGTAAGCCGACGAACCGGCGAAGCCCGGCATGGTGTTCAGTTCGAGTGGGAAGACGCTCTTGTTGTCGATGAGCGACTTATCGACCACCGTGTCGGTCTTCGTGTCCCAGGCCCATTGCTGTGCGTGGCCGAGTGGCGGCTCGCCCGTGGCCGTGGGCTTGTAGTCGTCGATGTCGGGCAACTGCAGGGGCAGGCACTCCTTGGGAATCATGTAGGGCATGTCGTCCTTGTAATAGACGGGGAAGGGCTCGCCCCAGTAGCGCTGTCGCGAGAAGATGGCATCGCGCAGGCGGTAGTTCACCTTCACGCGGCCAATGCCGGTCTCGGTGACGTACTTCTTCGTGGCGGCTATGGCTTCCTTCACGGTGAGGCCGTTGAGGGAGAAGGTAGTGGTGGCCGTGGCCCCCCCTACTGCCCCCGAGGGGGCTTCTTTAGTGTCCCCCTCGGGGGACGAAAGGGGGGCCGTGGCCAGTCTTGGACTATTCATCACGATGCCTTCCTTGGCATCGAAGCTCTGCTCGCTGACATCGGCTCCCTCAATGAGGGGGATGATGGGCAGACCAAAGTGCTTGGCAAAGGCATAGTCGCGCGAGTCGTGGGCAGGCACGGCCATGATGGCACCCGTGCCGTAGCCGGCCAGCACGTATTCTGAAATCCAGATGGGAATCTTTTCTCCAGTGAAGGGGTTGATGGCGTAAGAGCCTGAGAAGACACCCGTCACCTTGTGGTCCATCTGACGCTCGCGCTCGGTGCGCTTCTTCACATAGGCCAGATATTCATCGACGGCCTGCTGCTGACCGGGCGTGGTGAGCTGAGCCACGAGCTCGCTCTCGGGGGCCAGCACCATGAAGGTGACACCGAAGATGGTGTCGGCACGAGTGGTGAAGATGGTGAAGGAGGAAACACCGGTGGCCCCGGTGGCCCCCCCTACTGCCCCCGAGGGGGCTTCTTTAGTTTTGTTGGTGGGGTCTTCAGTGTCCCCCTCGGGGGACGAAAGGGGGGCCGTGGCTACCTTAAACACCATCTCGGTGCCCTCACTTCTTCCTATCCAGTTGCGCTGTGCCTCCTTGATGCTGTCGCTCCAGTCGATGGTGTCGAGACCGTCGAGCAGGCGCTGGGCGTAGGCCGACACGCGCAGGCACCACTGGCGCATCTTCTTCTGCTCCACGGGATAGCCGCCGCGCTCGCTCACACCGTTGACCACCTCGTCGTTGGCCAGCACGGTGCCGAGGGCCGGACACCAGTTCACCATCGTCTCGGCCAGATAGGCGATGCGGTAGTTCATGAGCACCTCCTGCTTCTTCTTCTCCGAGAAGGCAGCCCAGTCGGTGGCGGTGAAGTGCAGCTCCTCGGTGCCGTAGGCTCCGCAGTCCTGTGTGCCCATGAGCTCGAAGTGCTCAATGAGCTTGATGATGGGCTGTGCCTTATGGCTGCTGATGCTGAAGTAGGAGCGGAACATGCGCTGGAAGGCCCACTGCGTCCACTTGTAGTAGCCGGGGTCGCAGGTGCGCACTTCGCGGCTCCAGTCGAAGGAGAAGCCAATCTTGTCGAGCTGCTCGCGATAGCGGTTGATGTTCTGCTCGGTGGTGATGGCGGGGTGCTGTCCCGTCTGTATGGCATACTGCTCTGCGGGCAGTCCGTAGGCATCGTAGCCCATAGGGTTGAGCACGTTGTAGCCCTTGAGTCGCTTGTAGCGTGCATAGATGTCTGACGCGATGTAGCCTAAGGGATGGCCCACATGCAGGCCGGCTCCACTGGGATAGGGGAACATGTTGAGCACGTAGAATTTTTTCTTCTTCTCGTCTTCGACCACGCGATAGGTTCCGTTGTCCACCCATCGGCGTTGCCATTTCTTCTCGATTTCTCTGAAGTTATATTCCATAGATAGTTTTGGATTTTGTATATAAATTTGGTGCAAAGATACGAAACATTTCAGAAAAACAATTGAATATTTTCATCATTTATATATAAATCATCTTAGATTGCTTTGCCGAATGAAAAAAAAAGTATATTTTTGCACCAAAATTCATATTATATTTATTCATTTTTTTAAATCTAAAAACTATGGTAAAAAATTTACGCTATGTTTTAATGAGCATGCTTGTCATGCTTGGTATGTCGGCCTATGCCGAGGACATCATCTGGCAGGAGGACTGGAGTGGTGTGACCGATTTTAAGGCAGATCCTGCAACGTTCAATAGCAATTACACCTTTACGGGTACGGTGCTGAACGAGGATGGTACAGTGAAGAGTGGCACTGCGTTTTATAACGATAAGATTGCTGGTGGCACGGCTCCTGAGTTGCTGATTGCCAAAAACGGTGGTTCGTTTGCTGCCAAGGTCAGTCTGGGTGGCAAGAGTGGTGAAATGACATTGGCTTTCAAGTCAAATAGGAATTTGGCCGTTGCCGTGGAGGGTGCTACCCTTGGTGAAGCCCAAGTTGCCGGCAATGACTATCTCTACCCCGTGACTGTTGCTGCCGGAACCACCGAGCTTACGGTTACCTTTACGCAGAGTGCATCTTCGAATGCCCGTCTCGACGACATCAAGCTGTATCAGGGTACAGCAAAGAAGCCAGCAGGTCTTTCTTGGGGCAAGGCTTCTACCACGCTGACCATTGGCGAGGAGATTACGCTGACGCTCTCTAACGAGAACCAGCTGCCCGTCACTTACAGCAGTTCTGAAGAGAGTGTTGCTACAATCAATGCCGAGGGCGTTATCACCTTGGTAGCTGCGGGTAAGACCGTCCTGACTGCTGCATTTGCCGGCAACGATGAGTACGAGGCTCAGTCGGTATCAATTGAAGTGACTGTGAAAGCAGGTGGTGATAATCCCGATCCTGATCCCGAAATAGCCAAGATCACGGTGAACAACGCCCTGCAGCTCATTGCCGAGCTGGAGGATGGCAAGACCACCGATCAGGAGTATCAGGTGGAGGGCTACGTCATCGAAGTCAGTGATATCTCGACCCAGTATGGCAACGCCACCTTCACCATTGCCGACGCAGCCAACGGCACCGACGTGCTGACCGTCTTCCGCGTGAAGGGCTTCAACGGCGAGAATATTACCAACGCGAACTTGCTCAAGGCTGGCGACCAGGTGGTCGTTCAGGGCAAGCTGCAGAAGTATGTGAAGAACGAGGTGATTACTCCTGAGCTGGCTCAGGGCGGAAAGATTGTGAGCATCAACGGAAAAACAAGTGACGACACTCCCACTCCCGAAATAGAAAAGATCACGGTGAACACTGCCCTGCAGCTCATTGCCGAGCTGGAGGATGGCAAGACCACCGAGCAGGAGTATCAGGTGGAGGGCTACGTCACCGCAATCGATGAGATCTCGGCTCAGTATGGCAACGCCACCTTCGACATTGCCGATGCACAGGGCGGAACTCCCGTGCTGAAGGTGTACCGTGCAAAGAATGCTGTCGGCGAGAAAATCACCGACGAGAACCTGCTCAAGGTGGGCGACCTGGTAGTCGTTCAGGGCAAGCTGCAGAAGTATGTGAAGAACGAGGTGACGACTCCTGAGCTGGCTTCGGGCGGAAAAATCCTGACTGTGAACGGCGCGCCTACAGGCATCACCGAGGTGGGCAACAGCCGCCTGCAGAAGGACGTCATCTACAACCTGCGCGGACAGCGCGTCAGCGTGGCTAAGAACGGCCTTTACATCATCAACGGCAAGAAAGTGTTCGTGAAGTAAAAGCATTAAAAAAAACAAAAAGCACCGCAGCAGAACGCATCTGTTGCGGTGTTTTTTTTATATTTGCAGCCAGATATGAAACAAAGGTTGAAATTTCTGTTATTGCTGCTCCTACTCATGCCCCTCAGCGGTGTGGCACAGACTGAGCCCACTGAGCAGCAGGACTCCGTGCAACTGGTGATGGACTCGCTCAGGCGAGAGGTGCAGGAACTGAAGCTCAAGGAGATGATGATGCAGCACGTGCTCGACTCCACAGGGCGCTCGGCGCGCGAAGACTCCATGCGCCAGGCCCTCCGGCAGCAGCAGATCGACTCGCTGCGGAAGATCACGCCCGGCGTGCCGGTCATCGTAGAGGGCGACACGCTCTTCAACATCTATGCCTCGCTGGGCGGCGAAGGCCCGCTCCACCGCGCCGAGAACATAGCCTACAAGGTGAAGCAGCTGGGCAAGAGCCTGCGCACCACGACCGACTCGGTGTTCGTGTTCAACTCTGAACTCACCAGCGACATCATGTGCGGCGAGGTGGTGGTGATGCGAGTGAGCGAGCTCGACGGCCTCTGGGCCGGGAAGAGCCGGCAGGAACTGGCCCGCGACCGCATGGCCACCATCGACGCCACCATCGCACAGCTGCAAAAGGAGTACGGCCTGAAGGCCAAGCTCTACGGACTGTGCTGGGCCGTGGTGCTCATCGTGCTGCAGATACTGTTCTTCATCCTCACCTCGCGCTTCATAGCCTGGCTGCGGCGCGAGATAGCCGGCGGACTGCGCGGACGGCTGCGCTCACTGGTTGTCAAGGGCTACGAGCTGCTCAACCTGCAGCAGGTGAAGCGCATACTCTTCATCCTCGCCCGCATCCTGCAGGCCGTGCTCGTGGTGCTGCAGCTCTTCATCTCGCTGCCCACGCTGTTCATCATCTTCCCCGAGACCGAGAAGTTCACGTGGAACATGATCTACTATGTGTGGGAACCGCTGCGCGACATCGTGGTCACCACCGTACACTACTTCCCCAATCTGGTGAAGATAGCGGTCATCATCTATGTGGTGAGATGGCTGCTCAGGGGCATCCGTCATCTGAGCAGCGAGATAGAGGCGGGACGGCTGAAGCTGGACAGCTTCTATCAGGACTGGGCACAACCCACCTATCACATCATACGCATCTTCATCATCGCCTTCACACTCATCATCGTCTGGCCGCTGCTGCCAGGGAGCGACTCGGGCATATTCCAGGGTGTGAGCATCTTCGTGGCAGCCCTGTTCTCACTGGGCTCGTCGGTCTCCATAGGCAATCTCGTGTCGGGCATCATCATCACCTACATGCGCCCGTTCCTGGTGGGCGACTTCGTGCAGATAGGCGAGCACGAGGGCACGGTGATTGAGAAGAACTCGTTCACCACCCGGCTGCGCGACATCAAGGAGAACATCATCACCGTGCCTAACAACTCCATCCTGTCGCAGACCACGGTGAACTATACGGCTGCCGTCCGTCAGGCTGGCGGCACCATCGTGCACTCAGACTTCACGTTCACCTACAAGGTGTTCCGTGAGCAGATAGAGCCCTTGCTGCTGGAGGCCGCAGGGCGCTGTGAGCTACTGCTGAAGACTCCCCCACCCTTCGTGCTGGTCACGCAGCTGGAGGACTTCTACACGCGGTATCAGATCAATGCCTACACCACGGAGTCGCAACGACTGTTCGAGGTGTACTCAGAACTGCACAAGAACATCCTCGATGTGTTCCGGGAGAACAACCTGGAGCCTACGTCAAGTCACTTCGTAAAGGTCAATCAGTGAGGAGTCTTTTTTGTCAAGAATTAGAGAATTTGAGAATTTCTTTCTTGGTAGAAGAGAATGGGAGGTCTGATGATGAGAATTTGAGAATTATTGAGTTTAAATTATTTTATTAGAATATGGCGGATCTTTTATATGCTGAAGAATCTAAGCGGCTACTTGGCCTGGCAATGCAACTGCATCGGGAGTTGGGGTGTGGATTCAAGGAGAAGGTCTATCAAGATGCATTCGAAGTGCTGCTGCGCGAAAACAATATACCTTTTGAGAGAGAAAAACATCTTTCATTAGTTTATCATGGCGTGGTCCTGCAACATGATTTCTTCTATGATTTTCTTTGCTACGGAGTGATAGGGATAGAGCTGAAGGCAACAGCTGAACTGACAGGTGAACATGAGTCACAACTCATCAACTATCTGCATGTGGGACACCATTATTTAGGCTTGCTCCTTAATTTTGGAACCGCCAGTCTTCAGTATAAGTTCATTCCCAACCGTCCTGATTACAAGAAATAACATTAATCTATTCTCCAATTCTCATCAGTTTTTCCCTAATGAAAAATTCTCCAATTCAAGGCAGCTTAGCTGCCCATTCCTTTTACCAAGAAAAAGAAATTCTCAAATTCTCTAATTCTTGACCAAAAATATCAATCTTTGAATCATGAGAAAGTTACGAACGATAGAAATGCAGCGCCTCTCAGTAGAGGAGTTTCGTGAATCCGAAAAAATGCCGCTCGTCGTGGTTCTCGACGATGTGCGGTCGATGTACAACGTGGGGTCAGTGTTCCGGACTAGCGATGCGTTCAGAGTAGAGAAAATATGTCTGTGCGGCATCACCTCTACCCCACCCCATCCTGAGATTCATAAGACGGCACTGGGCGCAGAGGACAGCGTGAGCTGGGAATACTGTGCAACGGCATTATCTGCCGTTGAAGAGTTACAGAAACAGGGCTACACGGTCTTTTCAGTAGAGCAGGCGATAGGCAGCACCCTCCTACCCTCTTTCGCTGCTGAACGTGGCCGTAAATACGCTGTGGTGCTTGGCAACGAGGTGAAGGGCGTGCATCAGGAGGTGGTCGATGCCAGCGACGGCTGTCTGGAGATACCGCAGCTGGGCACGAAGCACTCCATGAACGTGAGTGTCACCGCAGGTATCATCATCTACGAGTTTGCCAAAGCGTTGATGCTGTAAGAAAGAGTGAAAACGTCAAACACTTCGAGCGTCTATACTAAACGCATCGAGTGTTTATGTTAAACGCATCGGACGGCTTGTTAAATGCATCGGACGGCTTGTTAAATGCATTTAGCGAAATAAGAAAAAGCGGGAACAACTCGGTATTCGAGCTATTCCCGCTTTTTTTATTGATGGTCAGTTCAAAAAGTGTCTTGAACTACTTCTTAAACTCTTGAACTTTTCAACCCTTCAGCTTAGTACACGTTTCCTTCGGTGGGAGTGTTGTACCAGTCGGTAGAGTTGATGGGGTTCTGTCCCCAGTTGTTGAAGTTGCTATAGGCATCCTTGATGCAGACACGCTCCAACGGATAGCGGAAGTCGTTGGGAATCATGATGCCGTGAGGATCCTCGCCAGCCTTTGCAATCTTTACCTCCAGGTCCTTGCTCTTGTTGTAGATGTAAGGCTGTGTTACGGGGTCGGTAAAGCTGAAGGTCTTGGCCACTGTCTTGCGCACGGTGATGGGTGTGTTTGTCTGTCCATGCTGGGTGTTGATGAACGTCTGCTGACCCACGTTGAAGAGTGCGTGAACCTCGGCACCGTCGGTGATGGCTCCTTGGTTGATGTTGCGCACGTAAATCTCGTCGTAAGCACCACAAGCCACGATAGCATATTCTACGGTGGTTGAGTTGATGCGCTTTGCCTTGATGACAATGTCGTTCAAGTCGTAGTCGCCCAGCTGGGTGTCCTCAAAGCAGTAAGCATAGCTGTTGGCTTCGACATCGATGGGCATGGGAGTGAAGGGATCGATACCACCCTCAATCTCGAACACCACGTCGTTGAAGTCGCGGTCAGTGCCCGACTCGCAGCAGAGGAACATCTTGTTGTTAACCGACAGCCACGCTAAGCGAGCATCGGTGTCGCCCAGTTTGGCACTGGCCAGATGTCCCCACTTGTTGACTTCCTTGTTTAGACGACCGTCGCAGTAGAGCTCGCCACGGTGAACGTATTTGCCGCCTTCAAACTTAGGACCATTGTTGCGCAGCATGAAGCCGATGCGATAGCCTTCTGGGAATATGAAAGAGCCCTTGGTACCCACTTCAGGATCATTCTCCTCTCCCCAGAAAATGAGGGTGTAGGCGGTGTGCTTCTTCAGCTCCTTGTCTTTCATGCCAGTGCTCTTGCCGCCAGTGGCAACTGAGTTCATGAGGTCGATGGCCTTGTATTTGGGCAGATTCTTGAAGAACTGCACGCGCTCCTCTTCTGACATGATGGCAATCTCTTCGTCCTTGAAATAGTAGTAGTAGAGGTCGCAGTTTTCCACTTCATGGTATCCTCCGTCGTCCTTGTAGATGGGTGAGAGCACAATGGGATCCTCGCCACCTGTGGTGATGGGATAGCTGCTCTCGTTGTAGTAGGCAGAGCCACGTATTTTCTCAATGTTCGACACCTTGTTGGGGAAGTAGGTCAGGATGATGTCCTTCATGTCTTCCTTGACATCTTCATCGTAGTCGGCCATGGTGATAATCTGGTTCTGATAGGTCTCTCTGTTGCCCATCAGATAGAGCAGGCAGTTGTCGAATCCTTCATAGCCGCGCTCCTTGGCATAAGACGTTTCAATGGAGTCGATGACAGGTTCTGGCAATGCGCTGATTTGATTGATGATGGACTGTGCGACAGTCTTCCTTCTGGCAGAGGCCGAGCTTGTGAAGGAGAGGCTCTTGGTTCCCACCTTGAATCCCTTGATGTAGTACTGGTTGGTCTTCGACACGCAGGCTGCGTAAAGTCTGGTAAGCGTGCTGGGTGCATCAAAGAATATCTCAACAGTCTGACCGTTGGTTGCTTCCACTTCGTTGAGCACCTTGGCATCGGTATTGCCGTAAGGCGACTGTGTGAGAATCTGCACCTTGACAATGTCGTTCAGGTTGGCATTGGCTGTGACGGTGATAGAACTCTTCACGGTGGTTGACCAGTCCTGATCGGACGGGAAATTCACACCGAAACGGTTCAGTACGTTCTGCTGAATCTGATCAGCAGTGTTTTCTTCTTGATTTTGGGGTTGTTGATAGAGGTCTTTCTCCTTTGAACAGCTGGAGAGGAGCAAAAGACCTACTGACAATGATAAAATGGCTTTTCTCATCTTTTTCATTTTTGTTTTATGGTTTTTGAATCTTTCTTACAATCATCCTTGATGAAACGGGAACCGTTTTGAGTATGCAAAATTACGTCTTTTGCATTTCTCATCTTATTTATAATAAGAATATTTTAGTTATTTAACTTATTTTACATAAAAAAGTATCATCTTCGTTCATTTTCTTTGAAAAACAAAAAAGTCAGGAGTTGCAGAGAACTTCTGAAACTCCTGACTTTTAGAACTTTAAAGTAAGCAGTATTACTCTTCGCTAAAGTCGCTCTTCCCTACTCCACAGATGGGGCATACCCAGTCGTCGGGAATGTCTTCGAAAGCAGTGCCGGGAGCAATGCCACTGTCAGGATCACCTACTTCGGGATCGTAAACGTATCCGCATACGTCGCAAACATACTTCTTCATAATCGTTTCAATTTGTTTTTTAAAAAAAGGGTTAATATTTGGATTAGTTATCTCTCAGTTCTTAGCTCTCACCTCTCAGTTCTCACCTCTTCCCTCTCTCAATCACCTCTGCTATCTTCTGCACTACCCTTTCGGGCTGAATGCCGTTCATGCAAGCATAGTCGCCGCGAGCGCAGGGATTCTTGCCGTAGATGCTGCATGGGCGACAGTCTAAGTCGTTCATTTGCAGTGCGTTGTGCTCGCTTTGTCGCCATCCCATGAAGCCGGCATAGGGATGGGTGGCTCCCCAGATGGAGACGACGGGTGTGGCGGTGAGCGAAGCCATGTGCATGTTGGATGAATCCATCGACAGCATCACGTTGAGGTGGCTCATGACGATGAGCTCCTGATGGAGGCCGTCGGTATGGTCGCCCACGTAGAGGCTCTGTGGCCATCGCTCGGTCCAGGTCTTGAACACGGCCTCTTCGTTCTCGCCGCGCCCGAAGAAGAACAGGCGGGCATTGGGGTAGCGCTCGGTGAGCTGGGCGATGACTCGCTCCATGAGGGGTAGGGGATAAATCTTGCCCTCGTAGGTGGCGAAGGGCGCTATGCCTATCCACTGCTCGCCCGGCTGCTTCAGGCCGATGGCGGGGGATAGGAGGGAGAGGTCGCCAGTGGGGAGGGGGGAGGGCTCCGAGCTCTCTGCGCGCTCTGCGCTCTCAAAGATAGTTCGGAAGCACAGGTTCTCAGGTTCGATGGGGAAGCCCAGTCGGGCGAACACATCGATGTAGTTCTGGAACGAGGTGGGTATGGGCTGGAGCACCTTCTTGGGCTGTGGGGCGGTGAGCCGGTGGCGCAGGTCGCGATGCTTGTCGATGTGGGCCACGGGGTAGTTGCCCATGCGGAAGCGGATGCGCAGATAGTTGCTGCGAAGCACGCTGTGCAGGTCGGCCACGGCGGTGAACTGCTTGGCCACGAGTCGGCGGTAAAGGGCGTTGAGACCCTTCACTCCGTGATACTCGTGCTTGAAGTCGGCTCCCATGAAGTTCACGTTCGGCGCGATGCCTTCAAAGAACGGGCGCGAGCTGAAGCGGCTGAGCACGGTGATGCGCAGGTGTGGATACTGGCGGGCCAGCGCCCAGACTACGGGCACGGTCATGGCCACGTCGCCAAGGGCCGAGAATCGGATGACGAGAAGGTGCTGGTGGTGCATGCTTTACCTCCCTAAAGTGGGGTTAGGGGGCCTTTTTATACAGCACGGGATTGGTGCTGGGGTCATTATACATTTTCATCTGCCGATAGACCTTCATCACCTTGCGACCGGTGGCATAGTCGTCGAGCAACTGGTCGATGGCCAGCGAGAGGTCTTTCTGCTGTTCGAGCAGCACGGCAAGCTTCTGTTGGCAGCGCTGCCGATGGTCGTCGGAGGCATCGGTGCGGTCCACCTGCTCCTTCATGTGGTAGATCTTGAGGGCGAGGATGCTCAGCCGGTCAACGGCCCATGCGGGGCTCTCGGTGTTCAGCCGGGCATCGGGTAGGGGAGTCACCTCGCTGTAGAGGCGACGGAAGTAGGAGTCTATTTCCTCTACGAGGTCGGTGCGGTCCTGGTTGGAGCGGTCGATGCGCCGCTTCAGCTGTAGTGCTTCAGTAGGATTGATGTGCGGGTCGCGAATCAGGTCTTCATAATGCCACTGCACAGTGTCGATCCAGCACTTCAAGTAAAGGCTGTGCTCGATGCTGTCGCGAGAGTAGGGATTATGGATTGTGGTGTCCACATTGTCGGTCAAGTGATAGTCTTCAATCACTTGGCAGAAAATGCGATTAGCTTGTTCTGTGAACGTCATATTTGGTGTATATATGTTTTGCACACTAATTAGTATTTTGCAAAACTAAGCATTCTTTTCGAAATCTGCAACAATTCAATATTAATTTTAAGAAAAAATGTGTAACTTTGCAAGCAAAATTGAGGTTATGGCAAAGAAAGATGGTCAGCTCACACCCATGATGCAACAGTTCTTCGACTTGAAGAAGAAGCACCCCGACGCGGTGCTTCTGTTTCGTTGTGGCGACTTTTACGAGACTTACTGTGAGGACGCGGTGATTGCCTCGCGCATTCTGGGCATCACCCTCACCAAGCGCAACAACGGTTACAACAAGGGCGACGAGATGGCGGGATTTCCGCACCATGCGCTCGACACCTATCTGCCCAAGCTGATACGTGCCGGCAAGCGCGTGGCCATCTGCGACCAGCTGGAGGACCCTAAGCTGACGAAGAAGCTGGTGAAGCGCGGCATCACCGAGCTCGTCACGCCGGGCGTGGCCCTGAGCGACAATGTGCTCAGCTACAAGGAGAACAACTTCCTGGCCTCGGTCCACTTCGGGCGCACGGCCTATGGCGTGAGCTTCCTCGACATCTCGACGGGCGAGTTCCTCGTGGGCGAGGGAACGTCCGACTATGTGGAGAAGCTGCTGGGCAACATGCAGCCCAAGGAAGTGCTCTACGAGCGCAGTAAGAAGCAGGACTTCGAGCGCTACTTCGGCACGCGCTACGTGACCTTCGAGCTCGACGAGTGGGCCTTTACCGAGGAGACGGCCCAGCAGCGGCTGCAGCGCCACTTCGGGGTGAAGAACCTCAAGGGATTCGGCGTGGCCCACATGCACAGCGGCATCACCGCCGCAGGTGCCATCCTGCAATATCTGGAGCTCACGCAGCACACGCAGATTGGCCACATCACCAGTCTGCAGCGCATAGAAGAAGAGAAATACGTCCGTCTGGATAAGTTCACCATTCGCTCGCTGGAGCTCATACAGCCCATGCAGGACGACGGGCGGTCGCTGCTCGACGTGGTGGACCGCACGGTGTCGCCTATGGGCTCGCGCCTGTTGCGCCGCTGGCTGGTGTTCCCCCTGAAGGACTGCCAGCCCATTGAGCAGCGCCTCGACGTGGTGGAGTGCTTCTTCCGCAATCCCGACTTCCGGCAGACCATCGACGAGCAGCTGCACCGCGTGGGCGACTTGGAGCGCATCATATCGAGAGTGGCCGTGGGCCGGGTGTCGCCGCGAGAGGTGGTGCAGCTGCGCGTGGCGCTGCAGGCAGTGGAAGTGGTGAAGAAAGCGTGCGGAGAGCTCGGAGAGCTCGGAGATCCCGGAGTCCTCGGAGAGCTCCTCAAGCTGGGCCAGCAGCTGAACTGCTGCGAGGCCATCCGCGACCGCATTGCGCGCGAGCTGAAGCCCGATCCGCCACAGCTGGTGCAGAAGGGTGGGGTGATCAGCGACGGCGTGAGCCCTGAGCTCGACGAGCTGCGCCACATTGCCTACTCAGGCAAGGACTACCTGCTGCAGATACAGGAGCGCGAGGCACAGCTCACGGGCATACAGTCGCTCAAGATAGGCTATAACAACGTGTTCGGCTACTACCTGGAGGTGCGTAACACCTATAAGGACCGCGTGCCGCCCGAATGGGTGCGCAAGCAGACACTGGCCAACGCCGAGCGATACATCACGCAGGAACTGAAGGAATACGAGGAGAAAATCCTCGGTGCCGAGGACCGCATCCTCGCGCTCGAGTCGCAGCTCTTTGCCCAGTTGGTGAGCGCCATACAGGAGTTCATTCCGCAGATACAGGTCAACGCCACGCTACTGGCCAGGCTCGACGTGCTGCTGGGCTTTGCCAAGGCGGCTGAGGAGCACTGCTACGTGCGCCCGGTGATTGACGACAGCGAGGTCATTGACATCAAGCAGGGACGCCATCCGGTGATTGAGACCGAGCTGCCCTTGGGCGAGCGATATGTGCCTAACGACATATTCTTAGACAACGAGCGACAGCAGATCATGATCATCACCGGACCGAACATGGCCGGAAAATCGGCGCTGCTGCGTCAAACGGCTCTCATCGTGCTGTTGGCCCAAGTGGGATGTTTCGTGCCGGCAGAGGCCGCGAAAATAGGTCTGGTGGACAAAATTTTCACTCGCGTGGGCGCTTCAGATAACATTTCATTAGGAGAATCGACTTTCATGGTCGAGATGACCGAGGCTTCGAACATACTCAACAACGTGTCGCCCAAGAGCCTGGTGCTCTTCGACGAGCTGGGACGCGGCACCTCTACCTACGACGGCATCTCCATCGCCTGGGCCATCGTGGAGTATCTGCACGAACAGCCCAAGGCACGCGCCCGCACGCTCTTCGCCACCCACTATCACGAGCTGAACGAGATGGAGAAGAACTTCTCACGCATCAAGAACTACAACGTGTCGGTGCGCGAAGTCGATGGCAAGGTGATCTTCCTGCGCAAGCTGGAGCGGGGTGGGAGCGAGCACTCGTTCGGTATCCACGTGGCCGAGATAGCCGGCATGCCGCGCTCCATCGTGAAGCGGGCCAATGTCATTCTGAAGCAGTTGGAGTCGGAGAATGCGCAGGTGGGAAATGCGGCCAAGCCTACGGCTGAGATAGCACAGAGCCGTGAGGGCATGCAGCTCTCCTTCTTCCAGTTGGACGACCCGGTGCTCTGCCAGATTCGCGACGAGATTCTTACGCTCGACATCAATAATCTCACGCCAATGGAAGCACTCAATAAACTCAATGATATAAAAAAGATATTAGGGTAAGAAAACAGAAAAAGAAAGAACCCTCCCTTCGCCTCGTGCAGAGGTTAGGGGAGGGTTCTTTCTTTTCTTATTATATCGGCAGCGCCAGCACAAATCGTGCGCCACCTTCATACGTATTGTCGAGCAACAGATTGCCACCCAGTTTGCGGGCAATCTTGCGGCTCACGGTCAGCCCCAGTCCTATGCCCTGTTCGAAAGTATCGGATTTGTAGAAACTCTCGAAAATCTTGTCTTGCTCTTCCTTTGAGATGCCCTTGCCCGTGTCGCTCACGCTGATGAGCACGCGCTGGTTGTCGGCTGACGGCTCGCAGTGCAGCTCGATGTGGCCCTCCTTCGTGAACTTGATGGCGTTCTGTATGAGCTGGTCGAGCACCTTGCGCAGTCCCTCCTCGCTGGTCTCTATCTGGAAGCGGTTCAGCACCTTCGTGGTGTATTTCAGTTCCACATGTGAGCTGACCTTGTCGCGATACTCGTAGAGCAGGGCAGAGAGGAACTGGTTGCAGTATATCTTCTTGGCCTTGGGGTAGAACTCGTTCGACTCCTTGTCGGCCACGTTCAGCATCTCATCTACGATGGTGGTGATGGCCTGCACGTTGGTGTTGATGCGCTGCAGGAGGTCGGAGCGCTCCTCAGCCGAGAGCTCTATCTGGGTGTTGTTCAGAATGTCGTTGAAGCCCGTGATGGCATTGAGCGGCGTGCGAATCTCGTGGCTCACTGAGCGCACGAACTCGGTCTTCATCTTCTCGCCCTCCTCGGCCATTGCCAGTGCGGTGCGCAGCTGCTCGTTCTTGTGCTTGAGCGACTGGCGGTTCTTGCGGAAGTGGAGCATGCCGATGACGAGCAGCAGGATGATGACCAGCGCGAGCGACATCACCACCGTCAGCATCACCTCGTGGTCCTTGGCTGCCTTGGTCTTGGCACGGGCCACGCCGGCCTGCGCATTCAGCTCGTTGAGGTTGGTGAAGAGCATGTCGGAGTTGAGCGAGTCGATGCACTCGGCCCGTTGCATGCTCACGTCGAGAGCTCGGTCGAGCTTGCCCATCATGCGGTAGATGATGATGCGCATGTCGTAGCAGCCCACGGTGTTCAGGTCGCCTGCAGCATGGGTGGTGAGCCTGTAGAGAGCCTCGTCGTAGTTGCCGTCGAAGGCCAGGCGGGCTATCTCCAGCACCTCCTTGCCGTAGTTGTCGAGTCCGGTCTGGCTGTTGTGGTAGTTGTGGTATGCGCTGTAGGCTTTCATGAAGTCGTGCTTGTTGCCCACGACGAACTTAATCATCGCGTCGATGTAGAGATAGACCTGCATGTAGGGTGGGAACGTGGTGGCCTCCTGGAAGTACTTGTCGTTCCAGTACTTGGCCTCGGCAGGATTGCGGAATATCTGCAGATAGGCCAGGCGCGAGAGGATGCCCATCTTCGAGCCGTCGTCGTTGCCCAGGTTGTTGATGCCCTCCTCAAAGTAGTGGCGCGCCATGCGGAAGTTGCCCCGGCTCTCGAAGATGGTGCCCAAGGCCATATACACCTGGCTGTAGGCATCGAAGTCCTCGGCCTCCATCTCGGCCAGCATGTTGTTGGCACGCTTCAGGGCCTCCATAGGCCGGTTGTGCTCCGTGTCGTAGAGACAGTTGTTCAGCTGCGTCTTGTAGTATTGCAGAATAAGCCCGTGGTTGCGATAGTACTGCGACAGGTCCTTGATGGCTTTGTAGAATTCCTTTTCGTTGTGCTCGCTGCTGTAGTATTCCAGGAACTCGCCGTAGAGTCGCTTGTGAACGCTGTCGTTCATATAGTCGAAGTCGGCAGCCCACAAGTTGGCAGGTAGCAGAGCCAAGATGATGATTCTGAAACAAATGATTCTGATGGTTCGCATGATGCGTGTCTGGTTAAGGTGGAGTCGAGTGCAGGATTTCTTACAACAGCGACGATTATGGTTATTTTTTAGTGGTGGCAAAGATAAAGAAAAAACGTCTGAAAGTGTTTGACTTCCAGACGTTTTTTTGTTTTTTTATGGAAAAATGCTGTCTTTTCTTTCAGCATGTATGCCTTGCTATAGCTTTTGGGCCTTTTTCCAGCCCTTCACCATGTAGTAGCCGCCTATGAGGATGAACGGCACGCTGAGCAGCTGTCCCATGTCGAAGAGCAGCCCTTCCTCGAAGGCTTCCTGCACCTCTTTCGTGTACTCGATGAAGAAGCGGAAGGTGAAGATGTAGAACAGGCACAGTCCGAAGAAGAAGCCCGTGCCCACCATCTGCGGACGGCGGCGGTAGATGACCCACATGATGACGAACAGCAGGGCGTAGGCGATGGCCTCATAGAGCTGTCCAGGATGGCGCGGCATCTGGTCAACGCGCTCGAAGATGAACGCCCAGGGCACGTCGGTCACGCGGCCTATGATCTCAGAGTTCATCAGGTTGCCCAGCCGGATGAAGCAGGCCGTGATGCCCGTGGCAATGCCGATGTTGTCGAGCACGCGCCATAGGCCCACACCCGTCTTCTTCACGTAGAGCAGCAGGGCCAGGATGATGCCGGCAGTGCCGCCGTGGGAGGCCAGTCCCTGATAGCCGGTCATGTGCCAGCCGCCCTGTGGGTCGATGTGTATGGGCAGCAGCATCTCCACGAAGCCGTTCCACGACGTGAGGAAGTAGTCGGGCTGATAGAAGATGCAGTGGCCCAGGCGGGCACCGATCAGGATGCCTAAGAAGCAGTACATGAACAGCGGTTCGAACAGCTCTTCCTTGATTTGCTGTTCCTTGTAGAGCTGGCGCACCACTAAGTAGGCCAGCAGCAGCCCCACGAGCCAGCACAGCGAGTACCAGCGGAAGCCGAAGCCACCAATATGGAACGCTTCAAGGTCGGGGTTCCAGAGGATGAAGAGGAACCCACCCCCAACCCCTCCCGAGGGGAGGGTAGTAAGGGATGTATTGAGTATCGAAGATACTGTTGTGAGTACTGACATACTGATTACTGATAACAAAGTATTTAGCATGATTGATAGATTCTCTATTTTTTATATTTCAAAATCTATTCAAACTCCCCTCCCCCGAGGAGGGGTAGGGGGTGGGTTTACACATTGAATCTGAAATGCATGATGTCGCCGTCCTGCACCACGTAGTCCTTGCCCTCAACGCCCATCTTGCCAGCCTCGCGTACGGCGGCCTCAGAGCCGTATTTCAGGTAGTCCTCATACTTGATGACCTCGGCGCGTATAAAACCTTTCTCGAAGTCGGTGTGAATGACACCGGCGCACTGCGGAGCCTTCCAGCCCTTCTTGTA
>DFJI01000043.1:52270-53837 GCA_002372235.1 Prevotella sp. UBA3675
TCCATCTCGCCGGCGGTGATGAAGGTCTCGAGGTTCAGCAGCGAGTAGGCTTTCTTGATCAGTCGGTTCACGCCGCTCTCTTCCAGTCCTAATTCCTCGAGGAACATCTGCTTGTCCTCATACGACTCCAGCTCGGCGATGTCCTCCTCGGTCTTGGCAGCGATGATCATGGTCTCGGCACCCTCCTCGCGGGCTATCTCCTCCACCTTCTTGGTCATGGCGTTGCCGCTCTTGGCCTCTGCCTCGCCCACGTTGCACACATAGAGCACGGGCTTGGCCGTCAGCAGGAACAGATTGCGGGCGCAGTCCTGTTCTTCCTTCGACTCGAACTCCACGATGCGGGCGTTCTTGCCCTGCTCCAGCACCTCCTTGTAGGCTTTCAGCACCGTCACCTCCACCTTGGCCTCCTTGTTGCCTGCGGCGGCAGCCTTCTCGGTCTTGGCCAGGCGGCTCTCAATGGTCTCGAGGTCCTTGAGCTGCAGCTCGGTGTCGATGATTTCCTTGTCGCGCACGGGGTCGATGGTGCCGTCAACGTGGGTGATGTTGTCATCCTCGAAGCAGCGCAACACGTGTATGATGGCGTCGGTCTCACGAATGTTTCCTAAGAACTTGTTGCCCAGTCCCTCGCCTTTCGAGGCACCTTTCACCAGTCCGGCAATGTCAACAATCTCGCAGGTGGCAGGCACAATGCGTCCGGGATGAACGAGCTCGGCCAGTTTGGTGAGTCGCTCATCAGGCACGGTGATCACACCTACGTTAGGTTCTATTGTACAGAAGGGGAAGTTGGCTGCCTGCGCCTTTGCGCTCGACAGACAGTTAAAGAGCGTGCTCTTGCCCACATTAGGCAAGCCCACGATACCACATTTTAATGCCATTTTTCAGTTTAAACGTTTAAAATTTGCGTGCAAAATTAGCAATTTTATTTCATATAGAACGAAAAATATATTATAAATCGTTTGAAATCAGGGGGAAATGAATGTTTTTGGTGGAGTGACAAAAAAAAGAGGGTGAAAGCACCCTCATTTTTTGTATGTAAGTTTTTTAAGTTACTTGAAGTAGGTGTCCCATCCGGTGAAGGTTTTCTTGCTGTAGTCGAACACGAACTTGTACTTGCCTGAATAGGTCATGAACTCACCCTTGAACACTGAGCCGTTGATGTTGTCGCGGCTCTTCTTGTCGTAGGTCATATACACTTCGTCCCAGCCAGAAGTGAGATAGGTGATCTCGATGCGGCCTTCGCGCACTTTCCAGTTGAACCGGCTCATGTCGTCGGCGCTGGGCGTGTTGTTCATAAACTCGTTGTTGAACTCCAGCTGATAGCCAGTGCCTTCGGTGTCAGAGGTCTTGTTGAATCGCATCACCACCCACTTGCGGTTTCTGTTGGGGTTATAGGTGTTGCCAGTGTCACCATAGCGCTTGAACTCCTGGATGTGGCCCTGCCAGTCGCCTACTAAGTTGGTGGCTACTTCAGCGGGTTCGAACTCTTCTTCTTTCTTGCAGCCGGTGAAGACCATCATCACAGCTGCGCACACGGTCAGATAGGTGAAAATCTTTTTCATTGTCTTTT
>DFJI01000010.1:0-6911 GCA_002372235.1 Prevotella sp. UBA3675
CCCCTCGGAAACTATAGATGCTCTGCGCATCGTCACCCACCACGCACACACGCTGTCGTTCGCGCGTGAGCTGATAAACGATTTTCTGCTGCACATAGTTGGTGTCCTGATACTCGTCAACCAGCACGTAATGGTATCGCTCCACATATCGCTGACGCACGTCTTCATGGTCTTCAAAGAGCTGATAGATACGCACCAACAAGTCGTCGAAATCCATGGCATTGGCCTGTTTGCAGCGTTCCATATAGCGCTGATATACCTCAGCCACCTTTGGATGCTTGGAATCGAAAAGCGAACTGACCGAAAAGGCTTGAGGCATGATCAGACGATTCTTTGCCATTGAGATGGCATCACTCACAGCCGAGGGCTTGTATTGCTTGTCGTCAAGCCCCATCTCTTTGCAGATATTCTTCACGAGTGAGCGGCTGTCACTTTGGTCATAGATGGTAAAGTTTGAAGAATAGCCCACTTTCTCAGCCTCGTTACGAAGGATTCGAAAGAAGACCGAATGAAAGGTGCCCATCTGCAGATAGCGGGCAGATTCGGTTCCGACCAACTGCTCGATACGCTCTCGCATCTCACGTGCAGCCTTGTTCGTAAACGTAAGTGCCAGAATGTTCCAAGGCTTCAGCCCTATTACGTCTAACAGATAAGCTATCTTGTATGTCAGCACGCGCGTTTTACCGGCACCGGCACCGGCAATCACCAGCGAAGCGCCGTCGCAATACTCCACAGCAGCACGCTGACTCTCATTGAGTTGATCTAATAATTGCTCTCCCATAGTGTAAGCTTTAGTTTAGAAGATATTGCATGATGACGGCTGCATGATAGTCTTTTCCATCGTAGAGCCAATCCTTCAGTTCCGCCTCACGAGTGAAGCCGACTTTGCTGAACAGCTCTACAGAGGCAGGATTGTCGCAGCCAACGAAAGCGAACAACTGATGAAGGTGCAATACCGTCCGGGAATAATCAATAATCTGACGAATCGCATCAGTGGCATAGCCCTGACGGCGACAGGCACGTTCTATCACGATTCCCACTTCGGCCCTCAGGTGGCGAGGATCAAAGTTCATGACATCGGCAATGCCGACAACAGCCCCGTCCTCGTTTTCAATCATCAGGCGGACCTGTCGGTCGGTATATATATCGCCTGTTGCGTTTGATATAAACTCGTGAAGCAAATAACGCGAATAAGGAACGTTTGTAGCACCAACGTCCCATAGCTGTGAATCGTTCTCTATACGATAGAGCATATCCAGGTCTTCAGGCTCCATAGCCCTGAGTCGCACGTGCTTCATTGAATGATTTCTTTAGGAGTAATAAGTACGTGGTTCTTCCTGCTATAGGTTCCTATCTCGAATGTCCCTGCATGCTCGCGGGCATAGGCCAACACGTCTTCATAGTTGTATTTGTCATCAACCTCGAACACCAGCACATCGCACGCCCCTATTTCCTCAATGTTCTTGCAGAAAGTTGCATCAAGCGCCTTTCGCCGGGCCAGCTTCTTACACTCATTGAGCATCGCGCCAGAACCGATGAAACAGAACTGTGTGGCAAAGTCCTTGTCATATCCCAGTCCTATGGAATGCCACATTTTAGAGTTTTGCATGCCTATCAAGGCAATAAAAGCCCGCAGATAGATAGCAACCTGTATGGGGATGGTAAAGAGAAGCGACAAGTGGCCATAGTGCTTGCGGAAGAAGATGATCATAGCCTGATAGAACACGTGAACATAGCGGAACGACGATTTCTGAGTCGATTCTCCTTTATAGTGCAGGATATTGGCTGGCACGAACCAGTTCTCATATCCGCCTTTCAAGATGCGATAGGACAGGTCGATATCCTCACCATACATGAAGAAGTCCTTATCTAACAGTCCTACCTCGTCGAGCACCTTACGGCGCACCATGCAGAAAGCGCCGCTAATCACTTCTATCCGTCCCGGTTCGTCCCATGACAGATAGCTCATGTAGTAACGCTTGGAAAATCCGAACATCTTCAGCATGGAGACGAAGGGCGTAGGTATTCCGCGTCGTGACTCTCGTGCCAATGTGCCGTCAGCATTGTGCATCTTCACGCCTACGCCACCAGCCTTCGGATGAGCATCCAGAAAGTCAACGACCTGTCTTATGGCATCTTCGCCGACGAAGGTATCAGGATTCAGCAACAGCACATACTCGCCTGTTGATTCACGTATGGCCTTATTATTGGCTCGTGCGAAGCCTAAATTATGATTACTCTCAATGAGTTCAATACGCTTGCCAAACCGACGACGAAGATATGGCACAGAGCCATCTGTTGAGTGATTATCAACAACGAATATCTCAGTCTCGATGTCCTTTGTGGCTCGCTCGACACTATTGATGCACTGTTCTATGTAGTAGCGCACATTATAGTTTACTATGATGACGCTCAGTTTCATTTTTCCATGTAACCAGTTTCGTTAATGAGGCGTTCCTTCGACGGGTAGATGAAGAAGAAGCCCATGCCTGTAATCAAGGCCAACCACACGAACGATGGATTGATGAACAGGAAATAGCCAACGAGATTAAACAATGTGATACCTTCTATCAGTGCAAATCGCACTTTGCTCATTGTCATATAGTGTGTCAAGGGCTTTTCCTTAATTTGCTGCTCCACTGCCTTGATTTTGAATAAGCGTAAGGCCAAGACCAATCCGCCCAATGAAATCAGGACGGCTATCGATTGCCAGACATATTCAAAGGTAGGATCTGCTTCCATGCCTACAGTGTCTTCAACAATATATTCAAACACTAAAGCCATAGCAAGTGTCATGGTAACCATCAACCAATAGATAATCTTTAACGTCTTTACAATTTCATTCATATCGTATCACTCCTTTTCTTTATTTCCCGTCAAATGGCGTTCTGTTCAGGATAGAGCGCCCCAGCGTGACTTCATCGGTATATTCCAACTCATTGCCTACGCTGATGCCGCGTGCAATCACGCTCACCTTCACGTTAAAGGGTGCCAGTTTCCTGAATATATAGAAATTGGTGGTATCGCCCTCCATCGTGGGGTTCAGCGCCAGTATGACTTCTTTCACGTCGCCCTCTCCCACTCGCTTCACGAGCGATTCAATCTCCAGATCAGCAGGACCTATACCGTCCATAGGCGAGATGATGCCCCCCAACACATGATAGAGTCCATGAAACTGCTGTGTATTCTCTATAGCCATCACGTCCTGAATGTTCTCGACCACACAGACCACGGTCTCGTCACGCCGGGGATCACGACATATAGGACACACGTCCTCGTCACTGATGTTATGACACACCTTACAGAACTTCACTTCGTGCTTCATCGTAGTCAGCGCCTCGGTGAAGTGTTCCACATCCTCCGTTGACTGGCGCAACAGATGAAGCACCAGCCGCAAAGCTGTCTTCCGCCCTATGCCCGGGAGTTTTGAGAACTCCTGAACAGAGCGTTCCAATAAACGGGAAGGATATTGCTGAGCCATGTGGAATTTGCTTTTTCTTCTAAGGTTATTCTATTTAGGACGTCAACCGCCATCACGCATACTCTGATAGTTCCAGCCAGCGCATCGACTTTTCGTCTAATTCTTCGTTGAGCAACGGAAGTCGCTTGCTCATCTGTGTGATCTCATCTACTGAAGTCGTTCCTCCACAGAGTGCCTCCTCTATCTGTTTCTTCTCTGCTTCCAACACCGCGATGTCTTTCTCCAACTGTTCATACTCACGTTTTTCTTTAAACGTAAGTTTTCTTTTAGCGGCATCGGATGTCTGTTTCTGCCCGCGAGAAGAGTCACTGTTCTCTTTCTCTTCGTTCACGGCATTTTTCCCCAGACCAGGCGTATCGCCGTTGGAGTTCATTGCTTCGAAGTCCCTGTACTGTGTGTAATTACCGGGGAAGTCCTGTATTTTTCCCTGTCCCTTAAACACCAGCAAATGGTCAACCACCTTGTCCATGAAGTAGCGATCGTGTGACACCACGATGACACATCCGGGGAAGTCCTGCAAGTATTCTTCCAGGATCTGAAGCGTCACGATGTCAAGGTCATTGGTAGGCTCGTCGAGCACCAAAAAGTTCGGATTGCGCATGAGCACGGTGCAGAGATAGAGTTTACGGCGCTCGCCCCCCGACAGCTTATACACATAATTATGTTGTTGTTCGGGAGTAAAGAGGAAGTGCTGTAGGAACTGACTGGCCGAGAGGTGACGGCCCGAGCCGAGGTCAACATACTCGGCAATATCGCGCACCACGTCAATCACCTTTTGCTGTTCGTCAAACTGCAGTCCCTCTTGTGAGAAATAGCCGAAACGCACCGTCTCGCCAATGATGATTCTACCGGCATCTGGCTCCATCTCGCCCAATAGCATCTTGATGAAGGTCGATTTACCAGTACCGTTGTTGCCCACGATGCCCAACTTCTCAAACCGGGAGAAATTATAATAGAAATCCTTGAGAATGATCAAGTCGTCAGACGATGATGCCTGCGCAAAGGCTTTCGAGACATACTGACATTCAAAGATTTTGCTTCCTATATACACATTTGATGCCTTGAGCCTCATCTGGCGCTCCTCTATACGGGCCTTTGCCACACGTTCCAACTCGTAGAAGGCGTCTTCACGGTACTTGGCCTTATGTCCTCGTGCCTGTGGCATGCGTCGCATCCATTCGAGCTCTGTACGGTAGAGGTTGTTCGCACGTGCTATTTCGGCACGGCGATTGTCAATGCGCTCCTGCCGTTTCTCCAGATAATAGGAGTAGTTGCCACGATAGGTGTAGATAGTACGATCGTCAATCTCGAGAATGACTGAACACACCCGATCCAGGAAATAGCGGTCGTGTGTAACCATGAGAAGCGTTTTACGTCCACGGTTCAGGAAGCCTTCCAGCCATTCAATCATCTCAAGGTCAAGATGGTTGGTAGGCTCGTCCAGAATGAGCAAGTCGGGTTCCAAGATTAGCACATTGGCCAGTGCCACGCGCTTCTGCTGTCCACCTGACAACTGCCCCATAGGCTGTTGCAAGTCACGTATCTTGAGCTGCGTGAGAATCTGCTTTGCCCGAAGCACCTTTTCAGGATTCCCCTCATGATTGAAACAGGCATCGAGCACACTCTCCTTTGGGTCAAACTTAGGCGACTGCTCTAAGATGCCCACCTTCAAGTCGCGCTTGAAAATGATGGAGCCACTGTCATAGCCGTCCTTGCCCGCCAGCAAAGAGAGCAAGGTCGATTTGCCCGTACCATTCTTGGCGATAAGCCCCACCTTTTGTCCCTCTGCAATAGAAAAGCTGATGTTCTCGAAAAGCACAAGAGAACCAAATGTTTTGGTCAGATTCTGTACGTCAAGATAAGGTATTTCCTTGGGCATCTACTTCAAGCGTTATGAATTTTTGAGTTCTTTGTTAATCTGCTCAATATAGCCGAGCACCTCATCGCGGCCTGCACCTTTCTCTGACGATGTGACGAAATAAGGCGGCATCTCCTCCCACGTCTCCAGCATCTTCTGCTCATAGGCGGCTACATTGGCACGAACCTTGGCAGCCGTCAGTTTGTCGGCTTTAGTAAAGACGATGGAGAATGGTATGCTCGACACTCCAAGCCAGTTGATGAATTCCAAGTCGATGGGCTGCGGCTCCAGTCTTATGTCAACGAGCACGAAGACGTTCACCAGTTGTTCGCGTCCCAGAATGTAGCCGCGTATCATCTGATCCAGCTTTGCCACCTCCTTCTTCGAACGCTTGGCATAGCCATAGCCAGGCAAATCGACCAAGTACCACTCCTTATTTATTATAAAATGGTTGATCAGGAGTGTCTTGCCCGGTGTAGCCGAGGTCTTAGCCAGCTTTCTGTTTTTAGCCAGCATGTTGATGAGACTCGACTTGCCTACGTTTGAGCGCCCGATAAAGGCAAACTCCGGCTTGGTGTCTTTGGGACACAGCGAGACCATCGGGGCAGAAATCACGAATTCGGCTGATTTTACTTCCATAACTTTCAAGGAGGGTTACCAATTACTTTGTAGAAAGGCTTGCGCGTATCATCTGATGCGGTCAAGCGAACGCACCAGCTTCTCGTCGGCCAGGATGCCACGTCGCGCCATAAACTGCAGCAGGATGCTGACAGCAGGCAGGACTACCGTCCACTCCAGCACCATCGAGCCGCCTATGCGCTGAGGCAACACGGCCAGCAAGAGGAACCAAACGACCAGCAGCGCCATGTTGATCAAGCACATCGTCGCTTGCAGCTTGCGCTTCATATACATGAAGATGGTGACCAGCGACAACAATGCCGACAGTACCAGACAGGCGAAAAGCGGAGCCGAGCGGAACGTGTGATGTCCCTGTCCGTCGCTCAGCCAGAGGTTATACACCTTGGCAAAGACAATGCCTTCGTTGCCATAGAGCGTAGCCACCTGCATGCACATGCACACAACAGTAAGGATGAACGCTGCCAGCAAGAACAACGTTTGTTTGCGTTGTATCATGTTGAATTACACGTGTAAAAAATGGTTCAGAACTATTATGCCTCAGCAGGCTGGGCATCACGGGTGGGATCACGGTAATAGACCTTTCCCTCAATAAACTCCTGAGTGGCCAACAGCGTGGGCTTCGGCAACTTCTCGTAGTAGCGCGAGATTTCAATCTGCTCGCGGTTTTCGAACACTTCCTCCAGTGAGTCGTTGTAAGAGGCGAACTCAGCCAGTTTCTTCGACAGGTCTTCCTTGATTTGCACCGAGATCTGGTTAGCGCGCTTGGCAATGATAGCCACACTCTCATAGATGTTACCCGTCTCGTCACAGAGATCCATGAGGTTGTGTGTTACGGTGTTGACAGGAGCTTTTGATTTCTTGTAATCCATGTTTGAAATTTTATTTTTAATTTTCGAAAATTATAATGTCCCTCGTTCAATGTTCAACGTTCAA
>DFJI01000010.1:6976-111898 GCA_002372235.1 Prevotella sp. UBA3675
CGTTCAATGTTCAACGTTCAACGTCCTTTAGTCTTTGGTTATCTTCTTGCACTTCGCCAGCAGTTTTTCGGCTTGAGCGCGATTGGGCGAGTCCGGATATTCATTCAGGAACCCGTAGCACTCGTCCTCTGCCTCACGATAGCGCTCTATCTGCTTGTCCCTTGAGGAGTTGAGGGCCAACTGATACTTGCTCCGCACAATGAGCATAGAGAAGTCCTCGCGCCACTGGGAGTAAGGGAAGAGCTTCAGCGCATTTTCAGCGGTCACGATGCATGAGATATAGTTACTCTCCGTATTGGAATTGACGTTACCAAAGTAGCCTCCCAGATTGTAGTACAGCTTGGCTGAGAGCAGTTCCTTCATCACCAGCTTGTCCTGTAGCTCGAAGAGGCTCTTCTGAGCAGCCTCGCGATGGGGCGAATCCGGGTAGTTGTCCATGAAGCGCTGGAATGCGCTGATGGCGCCAAGCGTAGGTGTCTGGTCAAGGCGAGGCTCCGGCGAGCCCATATAGAGCGAACGGCCTACATAGTAGGCGGCATTCTCTGCATAGACGGACCGGGGATAGGTTGTGAAGAACTTCTGAAACGTCTCCGAAGCCGACTCATAGTCCTTGTTCATGTATTGCGACATAGCCAGCATGTAGAGCGACTCTTGCGCCTCATCGGTACCTTTCTTTAGTGAGATGAGGTCCAGCAACAGGCTCTCGGCATTGCTATATTTGCCCATCGCAAAGCACTGCTTGGCATATTCGTAGCGATAGTCATAGTCATTCGACTTATAGACCTTGTTCAGCTCATTGGCACATCCTGAAGCCAGAACTGCCGCGACGACTATGACAAAAAGATTCCTTTTCATTCAATTCAAATTAATTTGGCCTGCAAAATTAGTCATTTTCGGCTGAAAAACAAAGCGTTTATAGTTTTTTTAACCGCTGATTACATAGATTTCACAGAATATGTTATAATTTTGCACACACTTTCGCGGTTAAATAAGTGTATTTTCATCATATTCCACAACAGTCTTCTATTTTATGGATTTCGAACTTACCTCTAAATACCAGCCTACTGGCGACCAGCCGGAAGCCATCCGACAACTAACCGACGGTCTTGTTCGAGGCGATCGCTCACAGGTGTTGCTGGGTGTGACGGGTTCGGGCAAGACTTTTACGATTGCAAACGTCATCCAGAACTATCAGCGCCCCACCCTCATTCTCTCCCACAACAAAACTCTGGCTGCTCAGCTCTACGAGGAAATGAAGGGATTTTTCCCGAAGAACGCCGTAGAGTATTACGTAAGCTACTACGACTATTATCAACCCGAAGCCTACCTTCCCCACACCGACACTTACATTGAGAAAGACTTAGCCATCAACGAAGAGATTGACCGACTAAGGCTCAGTGCCGTATCTTCCTTACTGTCAGGACGTAAGGACGTTGTCGTTGTATCTTCTGTTTCGTGCATTTACGGTATGGGTTCGCCTGTTGCGTTAGAGCAGAACATCATAGAGCTTCACCAAGGGCAGACGCTCAGTCGCAACGCGCTCTTGCGCCGTCTGGTGCAGGCGCTCTACACCCGCAACGACATCGCACTGGAGAGAGGCAATTTCCGTGTGAAAGGCGACACCGTTGACATCTATATGGCCTATAATAATGTGGTGCTTCGCATCACTTTCTGGGACGAGGAGATTGACGCGATTGAGGAGCTCGACCCCGTCACGATGCAGCGCATGGCTCGCTTCACGGAGTACAAGCTGTATCCGGCCAACCTCTTCATGACCACCCAAGAGCAGACCAACCGCGCCATCCACGACATTCAGGACGATTTGACCAAGCAGGTTGAGTTCTTTACTGAAGCGGGCGACCCCATCAAGGCGCAGCGCATCAAGGAGCGCGTTGAATATGACATGGAGATGATCAAGGAGCTGGGGCACTGCTCAGGCATAGAGAACTATTCGCGCTATTTCGACGGGCGACAAGCTGGCGAACGCCCTTACTGCCTGCTCGACTTTTTCCCCGACGACTATCTGCTTGTGATTGACGAAAGCCACGTTTCAGTGCCGCAAATCAACGCCATGTACGGAGGCGACCGCGCCCGCAAGACGAATCTCGTAGAATACGGATTCCGCCTGCCTGCAGCCTTCGACAACCGCCCTCTTACATTTGAAGAGTTCCAGAAGGAAGTCAATCAGGTCATCTACGTCTCAGCCACTCCTGCCGACTTCGAGTTAGCCGAAGCTGAGGGTGTTGTCGTAGAACAGGTGATTCGCCCTACGGGGCTCCTGGACCCTGAAATCGAGGTGCGGCCTTCTGAACATCAGATTGACGACCTGCTGGAAGAGATCAACGTGAGGATTGAGCGCCACGAACGGGTGCTCGTGACTACGCTCACCAAGCGAATGGCTGAGGAGCTGTCCGAGTTTCTGCTGAATCACGGAGTACAGACGGCTTATATCCATAGCGACGTAGCCACACTGGACCGCGTGAAGATTCTCGAGGACCTGCGCAATGGAGTATATGACGTGCTGGTGGGAGTCAACCTCTTGCGCGAAGGACTCGATTTGCCCGAAGTGTCGCTCGTTGCCATCCTCGATGCCGACAAAGAGGGATTCCTCCGTTCGCATCGCAGCTTGACGCAAACAGCCGGACGTGCCGCACGAAACGTCAACGGACGAGTCATCATGTATGCCGACACAATCACCGCCTCCATGCAGCTCACCATCGACGAGACCAACCGCCGACGCGCCAAACAGCTGCGCTACAACGAGGAACACGGCATCACGCCCACGCAGATTGTCAAGACGCTGCACCACTCGCTGAGCCGCGACGACCGTCCAGACATCAAGGAGCTGAAGCGTGCTTCGGGCGACAAGCAGGCTGCCGCAGCGACGATGGCCGCCGACCCCATCATAGAGCACATGACCCGTCCGCAGATGGAGAAACTGATTGCCGAGACGACCCGAAAGATGAAGGAGGCCGCCCGACAAATGGACTTCCTGCAGGCAGCACAGTATCGCGACGAAATCATTCGTCTTCAGCAAGAGCTGGAACTGAAATAAGAAGCACTTTCCTGCTCTTCTCAAGCCTAAACATTTTTTCATTCATACTGTTTCTTGGAGCAAACGCGCCAAAGCAATGGAGCGAATGCGCCAAGATACAGGGGCGATTTATGCGAAACGAGTATAAGCAGCTGCAGCGGATTATATAATCGGCTATAGCGGACTATATAATCCGCTGCAGCTGCTTATACTAAAATAGCTTAAATCACTCCGAGAGCTCAGGCATTTACCCCCGTCAGACGTTGTGAATCATTCCGAAAACGATTGTTTATCATCGAACAAACAAGTTTTTTCGAGACTGTGACGCGCTATCTCACTTTTTTTCCGTACCTTTGCACCCCAATTAAATATAATAAGGAGAAAAAGCAACAATGATCACAGTAACGAATCTGGCAATTCAATTCGGAAAGAAGGTTCTGTACAAAGACGTGAACCTGAAGTTTACAAGCGGAAACATCTATGGTGTCATCGGTGCCAACGGTGCAGGAAAATCTACACTGCTGCGCGCCATCAGCGGCGAACTGGAGCCCAACAAAGGCACAGTGGAGCTGGGACCGGGCGAACGCCTGTCGGTGCTGGAACAGGACCACTTCAAATATGACGAGTTCACGGTGATGGACACCGTGCTCATGGGGCATCAGCCTCTCTGGCAGAACATGAAGGAGCGCGAGGCACTCTATGCCAAGGAAGAGATGACCGAGGAAGACGGCAACCGCGCAGCCGAACTGGAGATGGCCTTTGCCGAGATGAACGGATGGGAGGCCGAGAGCGAGGCCGCACAGCTGTTGCAGAACTTAGGCATCAAGGAGGACACGCACTATCAGCCGATGGCGCATATCTCTAATAACGAGAAGGTACGTGTGATGCTGGCCAAAGCCCTGTTCGGCCACCCCGACAACCTGTTGCTCGACGAGCCAACCAACGACTTGGACCTGGACACGGTGCAGTGGCTGGAGGAATATCTGAGCTCGCTGGAACAGTGCGTACTGGTAGTATCGCACGACCGCCACTTCCTCGATGCCGTCTCCACACAGACGGTTGACATCGACTTTGGCAAGGTGACACTGTTCTCGGGCAACTACTCGTTCTGGTATGAATCGAGCCAGCTGGCTCTGCGCCAGGCACAGAACCAGAAGATGAAGGCCGAGGAGAAGCGTAAACAGCTGGAAGAGTTCATCCGCCGCTTTTCGGCCAACGTGGCTAAATCGAAGCAGACCACCTCACGCAAGAAGATGCTGGAGAAACTGAATGTGGAAGAAATCACGCCCTCAACGCGCAAATATCCTGGCATCATCTTCCAAATGGAGCGTGAACCGGGCACCCAGATTCTGGAAGTGGAGGGACTGAAGGCCATCGATGCCGACGGCACGGTACTGTTCGACAACGTAAGCTTCACCATCGAGAAAGGTCAGAAGACCGTATTCCTCTCGCATAATCCGAAAGCGATGACCGCTCTGTTCGAGATCATCAACGGCAATCGCGAGGCCGATGCAGGCACCTATAAGTGGGGCGTAACCATCACGACCGCCTATCTGCCGCTGGACAACACGGAGTTCTTCCAGTCGGAGATGAACCTCGTAGATTGGCTGTCACAATATGGAGCGGGCAACGAGGTGCTCATGAAGTCGTACTTAGGCCGCATGCTCTTCCGCGAAGAGGACGTGCTGAAGCACGTAAACGTGCTGTCTGGTGGCGAGAAGATGCGCTGCATGATTGCACGCATGCAGCTGAAGAACGCCAACTGCCTGATTCTGGACACGCCGACGAACCATCTGGACCTGGAGAGCATTCAGGCTTTCAACAACAACCTGATTCAGTTCAAGGGCAACATCCTCTTTGCATCGCACGACCATGAGTTCATCAACACCGTGGCCGACCGCATCATCGAGCTCACGCCGCGTGGCACCATCGACAAACTGATGACCTACGACGACTACATCTACGACGAGGCCATCAAGGAACAGAAAGAAAAGATGTATGCGCGATAGGCCCCACGGTTATACCGATATGCAGACAGGACGCAATAACACTCGCCTGCTATAGTTTCATCAGGAAAAAATTGCAGGATTCAAAACTTTGTAGTACTTTTGCAGACGTGCCGAAACTGACAGAAGCCATTTCGGCACGATTTTTGCATACTATATAGTAAACCTAATTTTATTTGACAATTATGGCAGAAGAAAAGAATATCAATGAAGAGGAAGAGCTGAAGACTGACGAAATGGCAGTTGATGCTGAAAACGACGAGACGGCAGCCGAAGAGCAGCCACAACAGGAGGATACTTCTTCGGAAGAGAAAGACCCACTGGCAGTTGCACAAGCAGAGATAGAAGAGCTGAAGAAGCAAGCCCTCTACAAGGCTGCCGAGTTTGACAACTATCGCAAGCGCACCATGAAGGAGCGCGCCGAGCTGATTCTGAATGGCGGCGAGAAAGTGATCACAACCCTGCTGCCCGTGCTTGACGACATGGAACGCGCACTGGAGAGCGGACAGAAGACCGACGACGTGCAGGTGCTGCGCGAAGGCATGGAGCTCATCTACCACAAGCTCGTGAAAGTGCTCGAAGGTCACGGAGTGACGAAGATTGACACGACCGATGCCGACTTCGATACCGACATTCACGAGGCCGTGGCTATGGTGCCGGGCATGGGCGACGACAAGAAAGGCAAGGTCATTGACTGTCTGGCCGCCGGATATAAACTGAACGACAAAGTGATTCGCCACGCTAAAGTGGCTGTAGGACAATAATGGCTAAAAGAGACTACTATGAAGTCCTGGGCGTCAGCAAGACGGCCTCGGAAGACGAGATTAAGAAGGCTTATCGCAAGATTGCCATCAAGTATCACCCCGACCGCAATCCTGGCGACAAGGAGGCCGAGGAGAAGTTCAAGGAGGCTGCTGAAGCCTACGACGTGCTGCACGACCCGCAGAAACGCCAGCAGTACGACCAGTTCGGATTCAACGGCCCAATGGGCGGCGGAGGATTCGGAGGATTCGGAGGCGCATCGATGAACATGGACGACATCTTCTCTATGTTCGGCGACATCTTCGGCGGTCACGGCTTTGGCGGCTTCGGCGGCGGTGGCAGACGTGGCACGCAACAGATGCGCGGCGGAGACCTGCGACTGAAAGTGAGACTGACCTTAGAGGAAATCAATAAGGGCGTGACCAAAAAATTCAAGGTGCGCAAGGACATTGAGTGCAGTCATTGTCATGGCAGCGGTGCCGAAGGCAACAGCGGAAAGGACACTTGTCCGACTTGCCACGGAAGCGGTGTCATCACCCACACAACGCAGAGCATCTTCGGCATGATGCAGACACAGGGCGTTTGCCCCACTTGTCACGGAGCAGGCGAAGTGATTCGCAACAAGTGTCACGAGTGCAACGGCACTGGTGTCGTGAAAGGCGAAGAGGTGGTTGAAATCAACATTCCCGCAGGCGTAGCCGAAGGCATGGTGATCAACGTACCCGGCAAGGGAAACGCAGGCCCCAACAACGGCATCAGCGGCGACATTCAGGTGTTTGTGGAGGAAGAGGATCACGACACTTTCGTGCGTGACGGAAACGACCTCATATTCAACCTGCTGCTCGACTTCCCCACGGCAGCCTTAGGCGGCGACGTGGAAATCCCCACGATTGAAGGCACAAAACTGAAAGTGAAAATAGACAGCGGCACACAACCTGGCAAGACGCTCCGTCTGCGCGGAAAGGGTCTTCCCGCAGTGCAAGGTTACGGAAACGGAAGGGGCGACCTGGTGGTCAATATCAGCGTGTATGTGCCTAAGACACTCTCACGCGAAGAGAAGCAGGCACTCGAGTCGTTCAAGAAGAGCGACAACTTCAAAGGCGACAAGCAGACACGAGACTCTATCTTCCAGCGTTTCAAGAACTATTTCAGCTAAGCTTTCTGGTTTCCAGAATTTTACAAAAGAAAGCAATAAGCGACACTATAACAAGAAGAGAGTGACGAAATGACCTATAAGAATGTGACCGACTATCTGTTCAGCCAGACACCCAGTTTCGAGAAGCAGGGTGCAAGCGGCTATAAGGAGGGACTGGAGACCACCATCAAACTTGATGAGCACTTCGACCATCCGCACGAGCACTTCCGCAGCATACACATTGCCGGCACCAACGGCAAGGGTTCGGTAGCTCACAGCATCGCTGCCATGCTGCAAGTATATGGCTACCGGGTAGGACTCTACACGTCTCCTCACCTGATTGACTTCAGAGAGCGCATCCGCGTGAACGGCGTACCCATCTCAGAAGAATATGTCGTTGACTTCATAGAAAAAGAAAAGAGCTTCTTCGAACCTCTGAAACCCACCTTCTTCGAAATCACCACAGCGATGGCATTCAAGTACTTCAAAGACATGAATGTAGATATAGCCGTCGTGGAGGTGGGACTGGGCGGACGCTTGGACTGCACGAACATCATCACCCCTATCCTGTCTGTCATTACAAACATTTCACTGGACCACACTCAGCTACTCGGAGCAAGTCTGGAGCAGATTGCAATGGAGAAAGGCGGAATCATCAAGACTGGCATTCCCGTCGTGATCGGCGAGACACTGCCGGAGACACGCCCCATTTTCGAGGCTTTGGCCCAGGAGCACAACGCCCCGATCCACTTTGCCGAAGACGAGGAGGAAAAAGAGATTGAGACAGCTGAAGCGCTCCCTGAAGGCGGCATTCACTATACTGCACGCCACTTGGCTGATTTCAACGGAGAACTGAGCGGAATCTATCAGAAGAAGAACATGAACACCACTATAGTGGCTATGCACATACTGATGGACACTGGCTATCTGTGCGAATGCTATAATCCCGAAAACAACCGCAAGATTCAAGAAGAGATGAATCTCGCCCTCCAGAATGTGACGAAGATCACTGGTCTCATGGGAAGATGGCAGACGATTCGCAAGCAACCCACCATCGTGTGCGACACAGGTCACAACGTCGGAGGCTGGGAGTACATCAGCAAGCAGCTGGCTACCGTAAAGTGCGAAAAGATGCATATCGTGATTGGCATTGTAGATGACAAGGACATCTATGGCATTATGAACCTGCTGCCCAAGGATGCTACCTATTATTATACAAAGGCCGACAGTAAACGTGCTTTTCCCGAAACCTCACTGAAAGTATTTGGCGACCAGTTCGGGCTCACTGGCGAATGCTATGCCACTGTGCCTGAGGCGGTAAGGGCTGCCACCGATGCTGCAACGCCTGAGGACTTCATCTTTATCGGAGGAAGCACGTATGTCGTGGCCGACTTCTTGAAATCGCGCAATTAGCTGTTTTTAACACCAATTTTTCGCCGATATGTTTGCACATGTCGGCTTTTTTTTGTTATTTTGCAAAAGATACTGTAACTAAAAACAAACATCTTATGGCAAACACAACAGAAAATGCGAATCTCTGTGGTCTGAAAAGAGAAGACTTTCAGACCACTATCAATGGCAAGAAAACCGATCTTTACATTTTACGCAACCGCAAGGGCTACGAAGTGGCTATCACTAACTATGGCGGTGCAATCTGTGCCATCATGGTGCCAGACAAGAACGGAAAAGTTGCCAATGTCATTCAGGGACACGATAACATCCAGTCAGTCATCAACTCACCAGAGCCGTTTCTCTCGACCCTCATCGGACGATTTGGCAACCGCATCTGCAAAGGTATGTTCACGCTGAACGGGAAAGAATATCAACTGGCTATCAACAACGGGCCCAATGCCCTCCACGGAGGACCTACCGGATTCCACGCCCGCGTTTGGGATGCCAAACAGATGGGACCTCGAGCACTGGCACTCCACCGCATTTCATCCTACGGCGAGGAAGGCTTCACAGGCGAAGTTGACATCACGGTTGAGTTTACGTTTACCGACAAAAACGAACTCGTTCTCGAATACCTCGCCACGACAAACAAAAAGACAATCGTCAACTTCACTCACCACGGCTTCTTCTGTTTGGCTGGAACTGCCGATCCAACCCCAACAATCAACGATCTTCAGTGCGAAATCAACGCCGATTTCTATATTCCCATCGACGACACCTCTATCCCTACAGGCGAAATACGCAAGGTGGAAGGTACGCCATTTGACTTCCGAAAGGCTAAGCCCGTAGGTCAGGACATTGATGCTGACGACCAGCAGATTAAGAACGGTGCAGGCTATGACCACTGCTTCGTGCTGAACAAGAAGGAGGAAGGCGAGCTGAGTTTTGCAGCAAAGATCAAGGACCCCAACAGCGGTCGCACCATGGAAGTGTTTACGACGGAGCCCGGCGTGCAGGTGTATAGCGACAACTGGGCTGATGGTTACAAGGGATATCACGGCGCTACGTTCGGACGCCGCTCAGCAATCTGCTTCGAGTGCCAGCACTTCCCCGACACACCTAATCGTCCTTACTTCCCCTCTGTGATTCTGCGTCCCGGACAACAGTATAAGCAGAAGACCATTTATAAGTTTGATGTAGAGGCATAGAAAATCTAAAAAAACATCCTAATAATTATGTCACAAAAACAACAACCGAACTATTTGTTCCCTCTGATTATTGTGTTCATTGTGTGCTTCCTCATCGGATTCATCACGACAATGAACAACTCGATGATTGAGTTCTGTAAGGAAGCATTCAAGCTGTCTGACACTCAGGGACAGCTTGTGAACACCTTCTTCTATGGTGCCTACTTCTTCTCCATCCCATTTGCCATGATGATGAGCAAGATTGGTTACAAGGCAACACTTGTACTCGGTTTGACCGTAGTAGGCATCGGCTTCATTGCTAACAACCTGGGCGTGACCGCAGCCCTCGGCTCAGCTAATGTTTACACCGTATTCCTCTGCTGCATGAGTATCGTGGCACTGGGTGTCGTGATGCTGCAACTGGTGGCCAATCCTTACGTGATGGTGCTGGGCAAGCCTGAAAGTGGTGCTTTCCGCATGACTCTCTCACAGGCGCTGAACTCTGTAGCAACGACTGTTGCACCTATCTTTATTACTACTGTCATTATCGCAGGCAAGCCCAAACTGCCTGAGAATGTGCCTGGCCCGTTCCTCATGCTGGGCATCTTTGCACTGGTGATTGCTGCTATCCTGTTCTTCATCAAGCTGCCCGATCCTGATATGGACAAGAAAGATGATGCAGAAGAAGTGGCTACTGACGCAAAGCAGTACAAATCGAGTGTATTCAAATATCCTCACGTATGGTTCGGTGCGCTCGCTATCGCCATGTATATGGGACTGGAGATTGGTATTCCCTCCATGCTTCCTGCATACTGGAAAGCTGACCCCAACCTGCCCGGTTCGGCTACAGACTATCTGCCTCTCTACTGGGGCGGCATGATGGTTGGACGTTTCGTAGGCTCTGCCATCTTGGCTAAGTTTGAGGCTCGCAAGCTGCTCACTGCATGTCTGATTCTCGGTGCTTGCTGCGTAGGAATCTCATTCTTTCTGCCAGGTATGTATGCCGTTTATGCAATGCTGGCTGCCGGACTGTTCCACTCCGTGATGTGGCCTCTCATCTTCAACCTTGGCCTGCAGGAGCTTGGTCCTCACACGAAGAACGCATCTGGTCTGATCAATATGGGTGTACTGGGTGGAGCAACACTGCCACTGCTCATGGGTACTGTTGTTGATAACCCCGCACTCGGCGTAGGTGTAGCCATCATGATGATGTTCGTGTACTATGCATACGTCCTCTGGTTCTGCAACTGGGGTTCGAAGATTGGTCTCAACGTAAAATAAGCGATAAGATTTTATTAAATCTCTTAATCATAAATAATTAAAAACAAAAAAACTATGATTGATATTGAATTTGTAAGACAGCGCTTCATCAAGCACTTTGACGGAAAAACTGGTAATGTTTACACATCTCCTGGTCGTATCAACCTGATTGGTGAGCACACCGACTATAACGGTGGTTTCGTATTCCCCGGAGCAGTAGATAAAGGTGTTACTGCCGAGATGCGCGCCAATGGTACAGAGGACACCGTGATGGCATACGCTATCGACTTGAAAGACCGTGTTGACTTCAAGCTCTCCGACCCTGCTGGTCCTAAGGCTTCATGGGCCCGCTACATTTATGGCATCGCACTGGAGATGAAGAAGCTGGGTGTTCCCGTGAAGGGTTTCAACATCGCTTTCGCTGGTGACGTTCCCCTCGGTGCCGGTATGTCTTCGTCAGCTGCTATGGAGAGCTGCTTCGCTTGCGGTCTGAACGACATCTTCGGTGAGAACAAGGTTTCTCAGTGGGATATGGTATTGGCAGGTCAGGCTACTGAGCACAACTACTGCGGTGTGAACTGCGGCATTATGGACCAGTTCGCTTCTGTATTCGGCAAAGCAGGCTGCCTGATGCGCCTCGACTGCCGCAGCCGTGAGTTCGAATACTTCCCATTCAAGCCCGATGGCTATCGCCTCGTACTGCTTGACTCTGTAGTGAAGCACCAGCTGGCAGGTTCTCCTTACAACGACCGCCGCAACTCTTGCGAGAATGTGGTGAAGCATATTCAGGCTAAGCATCCCGAAGGCAAGTTCGAGACGCTGCGCGACTGCACATGGGAGCAGCTGGAAGAGGTGAAGGCCGAAGTTGGCGAAGAGGATTACAAGCGCGCTAAGTTCGTGCTGGGCGAGAAGGACCGCGTGCTCGCTGTCTGCGATGCTCTGAACGAAGGCGACTACGAGAAGGTGGGCGAGATGATGTATAAGACTCACGAGGGTCTGTCAAAGGACTACGAGGTGAGCTGCGAAGAGCTCGACTTCCTGAACGATGTCGCTAAGGAGAACGGTGTGACTGGTTCTCGTATCATGGGCGGTGGCTTCGGTGGCTGCACCATCAATCTGGTTCGTAATGATCTTTACAAGAAATTTGTTGAGGATGCCAAGAAGCGCTTCAACGAGAAGTATGGACACGAGCCTAAAGTTTACGACGTTGTCATCGGCGACGGTTCGCGCAAGCTCTGCTAATCAATTTCATCTATTAATAGAAATAGCGGATCTGCAATTTGCAAATCCGCTATTCTTTTTTGTTCTATCAAATTCAGAAACCTTATATGATTTTAGGAGAAACTACCTAAAACATATATCAGTAATAATCTGGGCCTCGACATAATCATTCAGCTTCTTCACATATTCTTGTCGTCGCATACTAAGTTCAGCACGCAATGCCGGCATTGTCATGTGCACATAAAGTGTCTGATTATAGACATTGATGCTGTCTGTATATCTGGCGATCAATTCGCCTGCAATAATTGGCCATGCCTCAATGAGACGCTTCTGCAGCAAAGGGGTCTCCAAGCCTTGAACGCGCAAATTACGCATCACCAGGTCTTTGATAGATTGTACATCACGTCGGAACATATTATATACTCATTTAGATTTATTACTGATGCGATAAAACCGTGTTAGGCATAAATATTATTAAGAAATCTCGCCATCGCTAACATGGAAAAGTCGATAGTCAAAATGGCCTTTCTCTAAGATTTGATCAAGGTGATCCCGATTTGTATCAGTGATGAATATTTGACCGAAACCTTCGCCAGAGACAAGCTGCACAATCTGTTCAACACGAGTGGCATCGAGTTTGTCAAAAATATCATCGAGCAGCAGAATAGGCATCGTTCGTGTATTGGTCTGCTTAAGGAAGCCGAACTGCGCTAATTTCAATGAAATGACGAAAGTCTTCAGTTGTCCTTGAGAACCTTCACGACGCATGGGATGTCCATCTAAAAGAATAGAAAGATCATCTCGGTGAACGCCATGTAGAGAATAACCCACTGCACGGTCTTTCATTCGATCTCGACGAATAACATCAAGCAGTGGACCTCGCTGACAATGAGAGACATAAGTTAATGACACTTGCTCATGTCCTCCTGAAATCGTTTCGTAATACTGTTGGAACAAAGGCGTTAGCTCTTTTACGAAAGCATCGCGTTTCTGATAGATATACTCTCCTTCAACAGCCATCTGCTCCTCTAAAATAGAAAGTACATCCCAATCTGGTTCCGAATCCTCTACTTTTAGCAATGTATTGCGCTGGAGTAATGCCTTATTATAACGATTCAAGGACTCTATATAAGAAATGTCAAGCTGAGAGATTACCATATCCATCAACCGCCTGCGCTCTTCACTTCCGCCTTCGATCAATAAGGTATCGCCAGGCGCCACCATCACAATGGGAATCAGCCCTATGTGCTCAGACAAACGCTTATATTCTTTCTTGTTACACTTGAAATGCTTCTTTGTCCCACGCTTCATCCCACAATAGATGTTCCATGTATCATCCTGCCTTAAGCCGCCTGCATATTCACCTTCAAGCACAAAAAAGGGTTCTTCATGGCGTATCACCATTGAATCTTGGGTGGTATAGGCGGAATGACAAAAAGACAGGAAATAAACCGAATCAAGCACATTGGTCTTCCCTACTCCATTCGGTCCGATGAAACAATTGAATTTTGGAGACAACTCAAGCGTTGCCTCTCGAATATTCTTGTAATTCAACAAAGAAAGCTTCTTAAGAATCATTCACTACATTTTTCTTGCAAAATTACAGCATTTAAGGGGGAAAAACGAAAAAAGTTTGGAATAAATTTCAATATATGCGATAAATTCAGTAAATTTGCGCCGCAAAATCAGACAAAGTATTTATTTATTAAATATTTTATTCTGTTTGGATTACATAAAGAGAAATAATAAAAACAAAAAATAATAATGGCAGAAACAAAGAAAAATCAGGCTACTCCTACATTGGAAGAGTCTCAGAGTCAGAATGAAGCATTTCTTCTCAAGTACAAAAACGCTATTATCTGTTGCGTAGTAGTTTTAATTGTTGCCGTATGCGGTTGCATTTGGTATAGCGGTTACCAGTCAGACAAGCAGGTTGAGGCAAGCACAGCAATGGCAAAAGCTCAGGATTATTTTCAGAATGGTAACTTTGAGCAGGCTCTCAACGGTGACAGTCTCGGTACTGCAGGCTTCCTGAAAATCGCAAACGACTACAGCTCTACTAAAGCCGGTAATCTGGCAACCCTTTATGCAGGTCTCTGCTATGCTAACATGGATAAGTGGGAAGAAGCTGCACAGTATCTGGAGAAGTTTGACGGCAAGGACGATCAGATGATTTCTCCTGCTGCTATGGGTGCACTCGGCAATGCTTATGCACATCTAAACCAGCTTGATAAAGCTGTGAGCACACTGGTTAGTGCTGCTGAAAAGGCAGACAACAACTCTATTTCACCTACATTCCTCATTCAAGCCGGACAGATTCTGGAAAGCCAGGGCAAAAAGGCTGAAGCCTTGAAGCTCTACAAGCAGGTGAAGGAGAAGTACTTCGAATCTATGCAGACACAATATCAGACCATAGACGAATACATCGAGCGCGTTTCTGAATAATCCTCAAGGACATGGCAACCAAGAACCTTTCCGACTACGATTTTAACAAAGTACCAGATGCATCAAACATGATATTTGGTATTGTAGTTGCCGAATGGAATCCAGAAATAACAGGAGCTCTGCTTGAAGGTTGTGTAAACACACTTGAAAAGCACGGTGCGCTTCCTGAAAACATTCACATCAAGACCGTTCCCGGTTCATTCGAACTTATTTATGGGGCACGTCAGATGACACTCAACGATGGCTACGATGCTGTTATCATATTAGGAAGTGTCATTAGAGGTGAAACGCCACACTTTGATTATATTTGTCAGGGAGTGACTGAAGGAATTGCCCGACTGAATGCTACAAACAACATTCCTGTAATCTACGGTCTCCTTACAACCAACGACTTGCAACAAGCAAAAGATCGTGCAGGCGGTCGTCTCGGAAATAAAGGTGACGAATGTGCTGTAGTAGCGATTAAGATGGCAAAGTTCTGATACTCTCTCCGAATTATTTCTTCGAAAGATGGTAAAATTCAGTAACCCTTTCTGATGTATTTCTTCGAAAAATGTCCTTTGAGAGATTTCTTTGAAAGGAATATACAAAACAGTTGAGAATATCATCTAATAAAATAAAGTAGCGTATATCGAGATTTCGATTACGCTACTTTTCTTTTCTGATATGTCAAACGAGATTTTAAGGTTCCACAACTTCTATACGGTAGTTTGGGCAAAGAATACTATTATGCTAATTTAATTGGATACGCAAAATTTTACTTTCCTTCCATTAATGCAGCTGTTCGTACACGACTAAGTGTCTCGGGTGTCATCTGCAAATAGCTTGCTATATAGACCAACGGTGCACGAAGTACTAATTGAGGTGCGCTCTTCACTAACTTCTGATAACGATCCTGAGCACTCTCAAAACGCAACATATCAGCACGCTGTTGACTGATAATCAAGGACTCCTCCAATATTTTACGATAAAGAATCTGAATATTCACACTTCGCATTGCGACAGCTTCTAATTCAGCCTTTGGTAAAGCATAAATAAGTGTTGGCTCCAATGCTTGAATAATTTGCATAGTAGGCTTCTCCTTAAAGAGGCTTTCAATGCTCATCATAATAGTATTCTCAGCAGCCATATACTCAGTCAGTTCCTTATTGTTCTTATAATAATACTGACGCACGAGTCCTTTCACAATCCAATAGATGTTCTCACATACATCACCTTCGGCCAGAACAATTTCACCTTTCGCAAACTTCATGGGAACCAACACGCCCTCTAGCATGTCCAATTCATCATGAGTCATCGTACTATATCTACGGGCCAGCTCTCGAGCCACGTCACGCTTTGTTAAACTTAGGTTTGGCATATCAGTTTGTTTTGTTTTAAAGAAGGTTAGGTTATAAAGTATAGATTTAATTTAAATGTTCATTCTATCAGCGCCTATGAATTAATCAAGTTTCAATACTGCAAGGAAGGCTTTCTGCGGTACCTCTACATTTCCAATCTGCTTCATGCGCTTCTTTCCACGCTTCTGTTTCTCCAACAGTTTACGCTTACGGCTAACGTCACCACCATAACATTTGGCCAACACATCCTTTCTTACTTGCTTCACAGTTTCGCGTGCAATAATTTTTGCGCCAATGGCAGCCTGAATAGCAATATCGAACTGCTGTCTTGGAATAAGTTCCTTTAGCTTTTCACACATCCTGCGCCCAAACGTCACCGCATTATCCTGATGCGTGAGCGTAGAAAGCGCATCAACAGGTTCTCCATTGAGCAAGATATCCAGTTTGACAAGCTTTGATGGACGGAATGAATCAATGTGATAATCAAATGAAGCATAGCCTTTAGAGATGCTCTTCAGCTTATCATAGAAATCAATCACGATTTCTCCCAAAGGTAGCATAAAATGCAACTCAACACGATTACCTGATACATATTGCTGATCGATAAGCTCACCGCGTTTGTCCAGACAAAGTGTCATAATAGGACCGATGTAGTCAGCTGCTGTAATGATTGAAGCCCGTATGTAAGGTTCCTCAATACGATCAATCATCACAGGCTCAGGCATTCCCGAAGGATTATGCACTTCCTTCACCTCTCCCTGCTTTGTATAACACATATATGTGACATTGGGAACAGTCGTAATGACATCCATGTCGAACTCACGATCCAAACGCTCTTGCACAATTTCCATGTGCAGAAGTCCAAGGAATCCGCAACGGAATCCGAATCCCAAAGCGATTGACGTTTCTGGCATAAAAGTAAGAGAAGCATCATTCAGCTGCAGCTTTTCAAGTGATGCCCTAAGGTTCTCATAATCTGTAGGATCAATAGGATATACACCTGCAAACACCATTGGCTTCACTTCCTGGAATCCTTCAATGGCAGCTTCACAAGGAGTTGCTACATGAGTAATCGTATCACCCACTTTCACCTCTTTTGCATTTTTGATGCCACTGATAATATAGCCTACTTCGCCAGTACCAAGTTCTTTACGAGGAATCATATCCATTTTCAGGACACCCACTTCATCGGCTTCATATTCCATCCCCGTATTAAAGAACTTCACCTTGTCCCCTTTGCCTATTTTTCCATTCAGCACTTTGAAATAAGCAATGATCCCACGGAATGAATTAAACACAGAATCGAAGATGAGTGCCTGCAAGGGAGCATTCTCGTCACCTACTGGATGTGGTATGCGCTCAACGACTGCGTCAAGTATAGCTTCCACGCCCTCGCCAGTCTTACCTGAAGCCCTAATGATTTCCTCACGGTCACAGCCAAGCAAATCAATAATCTCGTCTTCCACTTCATCAGGCATAGCACTGGGCATGTCTATTTTATTGATGACTGGTATAATTTCGAGATTATTGTCAATGGCCATATAAAGATTCGAGATAGTCTGTGCCTGCACTCCCTGAGTCGCATCCACCACGAGCAGCGCTCCCTCACAGGCAGCGATAGAACGGCTCACCTCGTAAGAGAAGTCAACATGTCCCGGAGTGTCTATCAAGTTCAGAATATACTTCTCACCACCCTTTTCATACTCCATTTGTATGGCATGGCTCTTGATAGTTATTCCACGTTCACGCTCGAGATCCATATCGTCAAGCATCTGACCTTCAGTCACTTGAATCGTTTTCGTATATTCAAGTAATCGGTCTGCAAGTGTTGACTTGCCATGATCGATATGGGCAATAATACAGAAATTTCTTATATGTTCCATTAACATTAATCTCTTTAGCTGGCAAAAATACAAAAAAATAGTCAGAAATACGAGGATTTAGCTTTTTTTTGTATCTTTGCAAGCAAAATATCGTCTATCAATGAAAAAAGTCTTTCTTTCAACAGCCATTTTACTGTCTGTTCTGACAGGATGTCAGGAATCATTCGAAAAGCGTGTGGAACGCACGTGGCGTGAGTACACAGAGAAAAACTGTCCACAAGTAATCACCGAGACCATTACCATGGACAGTTGTGTTTTCGAGGCCGACAGCCACACGCTGCATTTCTATTATCGCTTTCTTGGCGCTATGGATAACGACAGCATTGAGCTGAAATCTGATGCCATGCGCAAACTTCTTCTCGAAGCGCTTCGAAACGAAACCAGCTTCCGTGAATACAAAGAAGCTGGCTATAGTTTCAAATACACCTATTTTTCAGACAAACAGCCGGGCCATCTGCGCTACGAGACCAACTTTGTCAAAGAAGACTACAACAATTAGCCCATTCCTTTTCTTGTGCCGTTTGAACTCACAATTCAAGCGGTGAATACGGCAAGTTCCATACTCTTGCTACTGCCTCGTAAGTGCATTTGCCATCCACCATGTTCACGCCTCGCGCCAATGAACAGTCATCACGGCATGCCTGTTGCCATCCTTTGTCTGCCAGAGCCAAAGCATAGCGTAGCGTAGCATTCGTCAGTGCAATGGTCGATGTGTTAGGCACAGCTCCTGGAATGTTTGCCACAGCATAATGAACGATACCATCGACCGTATAGACAGGATCACTATGGGTTGTCGGATGTGACGTCTCGAAGCAACCGCCTTGATCGATAGCCACATCCACAAGCACCGTACCCGGCTCCATCATTTTCAGCATGTCCTTGGTAATCAGTTTCGGTGCAGCATCGCCAGGAATGAGAACAGACCCAATGACCACATCTACCGAGGGCAGCTCCTGACGAATGTTATGCTCCGAAGAGTAGAGCGTATGAACATTAGCAGGCATTTCAGCAGCCAGTTGCTTCAATCTTGGCAGCGACACATCCGTAATCGTGACATTGGCTCCCATGCCTGCTGCAATCCTTGCTGCAGCCTCTCCTACCGTTCCGCCTCCTAATACCAGTACGTTGGCAGGCTTCACTCCAGGAACTCCAGCCATCAGCTTACCTTTTCCGCCCTTTGTCTTCTGCAAATAGTAAGCCGCATTCTGCGTAGCCATCCTACCAGCCACCTCGCTCATCGGAATCAACAATGGCAGCGAGTGGTCATCATGCTCCACCGTCTCGTAGGCTATGCACACAGCTCCGCTCTTCATCATGGCATGAGTGAGTTCCTCCTCACATGCAAAGTGGAAATAGGTAAAGACCACTTGACCTTTTCTGACCAATGGATATTCAGGCTCAATCGGTTCCTTCACCTTCACAATCATGTCAGCATTGGCATAGACATCTTCTATGGTGGGCAATATCCTTGCACCCACCTTCACATAGTCCCCGTCACCGAATCCACTGCCCTCCCCAGCAGTATGCTGCACGAAGACTTCATGTCCGCGTCTTACCAACTCGGCCACCCCTGAAGGGGTCATACCTACTCGATTCTCATTGTTCTTGATTTCCTTGGGGATTCCTACTTTCATAGCACTAAAGGATTATTTAGTTAAGACATATAAGTTAGGGATTCATGTCGCAAATATACGAAAAGATTTCGAAACCGCAATGGATTCAGAGCGTTTTTATGAGAATCTGCTCATGAAAAAATCAATGAAAAAATCAATTTTCTAACGGTGCATTCTTAAGACGTTCTAAAGCTCGACAAAGCTGATCAGGACATGATGTGTTTTTCGAGCCACAGCGAACGCCATCAATCTTCTTAATCACATCGTCAATCTTTTGTCCGCGCACCAACTGACTGATTCCCTGTAGATTACCATTACAGCCGCCTAAGAAGAACACTTGCTGAATCACATCATTCTCATCAGCCGTCACGTCTATCAGTTTAGAGCACGTCCCCGTTGTCTCGTATTGTATGTGTTTTGTTGCCATATCTGCATTTTTTAGAAAATTGCTCCTGATAAGCGATATTCTTACCAGGAGCCTAAACGATAAATCTATTAAAAAGTATTTTCTATTCCTCCTCGGGCTTCATGTTTGTATAAACAGTCTGCACATCGTCGAAGTCCTCCAGACGTTCCACCATCTTATCGATAGCCTCGCGCTGCTCTGGGGTCACGTCCTTCAGATCGTTAGGAATACGGGTGAACTCTGCACCAGTCACTTCGAAGCCATTCTCCTCCAAGTGCTTCTGGATTGCGCTGAACGATGACGGATCGCCATAGATCGTGATGCTGTTCTCCTCCTCGTCCTCGTCGTATTCGTCTTCCACGCCGTAGTCAATCAGGTCCAGAATCATCTCGTCCATATCCAGTCCGTCCTTCTTCTTGAAGGTGAACACAGCCTTGTGGTCGAACAGGAACGACAGAGAGCCCTGTGTGCCGAGGTTGCCGCTGAACTTGTTGAACACTGAGCGGACATCACCCACCGTACGTGTAGTGTTGTCGGTCAACGTCTCAACGAAGATGGCCACTCCGTGAGGTCCATATCCCTCATAGGTCACTTCCTTATAGTCGCTCTGGTCCTTACCCATAGCGTTCTTGATGGCACGCTCGATGTTATCCTTCGGCATGTTCTCGCGCTTAGCATTGGCAATGCAGGCGCGCAGTGCAGGATTATTCTCCGGCTCCGGGCCGCCAGCCTTCACGGCAATGGCTATCTGCTTGCCAATCTTTGTGAACGTCTTGGCCATGTGGCCCCATCTCTTCAGCTTTGTAGCTTTACGATATTCAAATGCTCTTCCCATTGGTTTATTTACTATTTTTCGTTATTACATTATATCTGAATTACGTCATTTATCTGAGTTCTGCCCCCAGTTGCTTCTTCAGCTGAGTGATGAGCTTCTGCATCACGGCATCAATCTGCTTGTCATTCATCGTTTTCTCCGTGTCCTGCAAGATAAAGTTGACGGCATAGCTCTTCTTGCCGGCAGGCAGTTTGTCGCCCTCATACACATCAAACAGTTCCACGTTCTTCAGCAGTTTTTTCTCAGCCTGACGGGCAATTTGCTCAATCTGCGCAAACTCCACGCTCTTATCTACCAGCAGAGCCAGGTCACGGCTCACTGCAGGGTGCTTCGACACTTCGGTATAGAGCACCTCATTCTTGCGAGTAGCCTTCATCAGCTGCCTCCAGTTCAGCTCAGCGAAATACACAGGCTGTTGCAAATCAAACTGCTTCAGGAGCTTCTTTGAAAGCACGCCCATCTCAATGAGCTTCTTGCCGCCGCGATTCTCCATCACGAGTGCAGCCGAGAAGTCGGGATTGTCGCTTTTCTTCGTGACCAGCATGCCCGACTTCATACCGATGCGCTGCAGTATGTTCTGCACATAAGCCGACAGCTCATAATAGGTGCTGTCCTCGTCGGGATGTGCCCATGAGCCTTCCACGCGCTTGCCCGTCACCCAGATTCCCATGTAGTTTTCTTCCTTATAAGCCTGCATGGGATTGTCCTCGTTGGCCTTTTCAGGATCGAAGAAATAGCAGTTGCCAAATTCAAAGAACCGCAGGTTCTGCGCCTTGCGCTTCACGTTGTGCTCAATGCTCTCCAAGCCTCCGTAGAGCAGTGTCTGACGCATCACGCCCAGATCGCTCGACAGCGGATTTACGATCTTCACTACCGTAGCATCCTCCGGATAATAGACAGTCTTCGTGAGCGAGTTGTTCAGAATCTCGTTGAATCCTGCACCCACGAGCTGTTCCGACACCACGTTCTGCAATTTATGCTTGCGGTCTTCTTCGCCTTTAATGACGAGCGAGGACTTCAGCTGCGTAGGAATCTCCACATTATTATATCCATAGATGCGCAGAATGTCTTCCACCACATCGCAAGGACGGGTCACGTCAACGCGATAGGCTGGCACATCAATCAGAATGCCATCGGCCCCTTCAGAGAGCACCTTCATTTCAAGCGACTCGCAGATACTCTTCACTGTGTCGGCAGGAATTTCCTTGCCTACCAGTTTGTTCACGTAGTCATATTGCAACGACACGTGCACATCCTTTATCGGCTCGGGATACACGTCGCAGATGTCCATTGCTATCTTACCGCCCGCCAGTTCCTTGCACAGCAGGGCTGCCTGCTGCAGCGCATAGATCACGCCATTGGGATCGATGCCACGCTCAAAGCGGAACGAAGCGTCGGTTGACAGGCCGTGCCGGCGAGCCGACTTACGAATCCATGTGGGATGGAAATAGGCAGACTCCAGCACCACATTTCGCGTAGTCTCATAGGTGCCGCTACCCTTGCCGCCGAACACGCCAGCGATACACATGGGCTCCTCGGCATTGCAGATAGCCAGATCGCGGTCGCTCAGCTTGTGCTCCACACCGTCGAGGGTCACGAATGGCGTTCCCTCAGGCATGGTCTTCACCACAATCTTATGGCCTTTCACCATATCGGCATCGAAACAATGCAAGGGCTGTCCGTAAGCCATCATCACATAGTTCGTGATGTCCACAATATTATTAATGGGGCGCAGACCGATAGTGGTCAGCTTGTTTTTCAACCATTCAGGCGACTCCTTCACCTCGCACCCCGTGATGCTCACGCAGGCATAGCGCTTGCACGCCTCGGTATTTTCTATTTCCACCGTGACGGGGAGGTCGTGGTTGTCGGCGGTAAAATCGCCTACTAATGGACGGTGCATTTTTCCGCTGTAGCTGAGGGTGCCTTCAGCATTGCGCTGTACGAGCCAGGCATGCAGGTCGCGCGCTACGCCCCAGTGCGACAGTCCGTCGGCACGGTTGGCCGTGATATCGACCTCAATCAGCCAGTCGCTTTCCAGATGGTAGTACTCAGCAGCCGGAGTGCCTACAACGGCATCCTCGGGCAGCACTATAATACCCTCGTGCGAAGTTCCCACACCAATCTCGTCTTCTGCGCAAATCATGCCGTTCGACTCAACGCCGCGCAGTTTCGATTTCTTAATCACAAATTCCTGATTGCCATCATAGAGCACGCAGCCCAAGTCAGCCACGATTACCTTCTGTCCGGCAGCCACATTGGGGGCGCCGCAAACAATCTGCGACGGTTCACCTTTACCTAAGTCAACTGTAGTCACATGCAGGTGATCGCTGTTCGGATGGGGCTCGCAAGTGAGCACTTTACCCACATACAGGCCCTTCAAGCCACCGCGAATGGTCTGCACTTCTTCCAGAGCATCGACTTCAAGTCCCGTCGAAGTGAGCGCATCGCACACCTGCTGGGGCGTAAGGTCGAAGTCAACATACTCCTTCAGCCATTTATAAGAAATATTCATTCCTAAATAACAATTTAAAATTCGAATTTGGCCGCAAAATTACAAAAAAATCACGAAACTCATGCAAGAATTTCGTGATTTTACACTTTATCTTCCAGAGAAACATAGAGAAATATACGAGGCACGTATATGCCACGCATCACCCCATCACCACATCGAGGACCATCATGAGCACAAAGCCGATGGCGAAACCGATGGTGCTGAGATTGAGCAGAAGACCTAAAGCGATTGTTTCCATGCGTGAGAACGTCAAACGCTCTTATTGAACTTCTCCTTCGGTTGCTTGCAACGCGGACAACGCCAGTCATCAGGAAGGTCCTCGAAAGCCACACCGTCGTGCTCGGCTGGGTCATAGACATAGCCACAGACAGAGCACACATACTTGCCGGAAGACTTCTGCTTGGCGAAATCGACCTCGGCGAAGACCGTAGGCACGGGATTGTCCAGGTCCATCACTCGCTTAGCCTCCAGGTTCTCATAGCCCTGCGGGGTGTGAGTGCCACAATACACGGTGGGATGATTGCGGACGAACTCGCGGATGCGATCCTGTGTCTCGCGAGCGGCAGCCACGTCGTCGAATACCACCGACAGCTTATCCTCATAGAGTGCTTCATCAACATAGGTGATGTCGCCGTGAATCATGTAGAACAGGCCATCCATCTCAACCACGATGATGCTGTTGCCCTTAGTGTGGCCCTTGGCCTTGATGAGATAGATGCCGTCCTGAATCTTCTGACTCTCAGGGAAGTTGTAGTAAGCGCCATCGGTGAAGCTGACAGGCACGAGATTGGTGAGTCCCTGCAGTTCGGCAGCATCCATCTCCTCCTTGTTCACATAGACCTTGGCATTGGGAAAACTCTTCAACTCGCCACTATGGTCAGCATGGCGATGGGTGAGCAGAATCTTCGTCACCTGCTCAGGCTTGTAGCCCAGCGCATTGAAAGCCTCCATGTAGGTGCAGATGTCCTTACCCGTGAAGGCCAGCGAGTTCTCGTCGGGTGCCTCTTCAGGAGTGCCTGCCGGAATGCCGGTATCTACCAGTATGACCTCACTGCCCGTGTCAATCAGATAGTTCTGCAGACTGCCGCGATAGCGGATGTTCTTGTCAAACTTCTCCATTCCCTCCTCACCGCCAAAGGCGAAGGGCTGGGAATAGAACCCGTCACGTCTGAATTTTACTGCTTTGATTTCCATAATCCTATTCTTTATTTATTGGCAGGTTCCCACTTGCAGCGCACGGGCGACACGATGGCACCCTCTTTCTTCAGTTCAGCAAATGCCTTATCAACTTCCTTGCGGTCTGCACCCAGTGCTTTTGTCACGTCGCCTGCTGAGACGGGCTTACCAGCCTCACGCATAGCCTGTAATACTTGTTCTTTCATGATTTTTTCCTATTTATAATAAATAATAATGTGTAGTTGTTCTTGATTGTTTCGTTTCCTAATTCCGTTGGCAAAGATACAGAATTTTTGCGGAACGCCAAATATAAAACGACAGTTATTGATTGCTGTAGAAGAAGATTTTTCAGTTTTTTCCGTAGCGCATTGGCATTACTGTCATCGCTGCTGCACGAAGTTGTCAGCATAAGCCCCATCGTCATAAGATAATGCGAGCTCGATGAATACAGTTTGGTGTCAGTTTGAAGGTACTTGGTCATAGATGATAAGCATCATCATGAAAAATTATAGCTATTATTTTGGGAATTATAGCTATAATTCTCTCAATTATAGCTAAAATTTTATTTCATGTGCCGTAGATGACAAAGGAACTGATGGCATATCAGGTCTTCATCTTTGCCTTTTCTGGAATTCGTCGAACTCATGTTAAAGAATGTACTAAATTCATGTGATTTTAGCAGAAAATCATTTATTATGGAAGGAAATTGTGTTTTTTGACCATACTTGCGACTTTTTCTCGTTTTTTTTCCGTAAGTTTGCAGCCGATTAATCATTGTTGTTAAACGAGCGCTATATTAAATCACAATGTACGCACACCTATTATTATTCGGTCTTGGACTGAACGAAATCATCATCATTGCCCTGGTGGTGCTACTGCTTTTTGGCGGCAAGAAGATTCCTGAACTGATGAACGGCCTGGGCAAAGGCGTGAAGAGCTTCAAGGATGGAGTGAACGGACTGGAACAGCAAGAGGAGACCAAGGAGCCTGCCGAACAGCGTGCGAAGAAGGAAGCATGAGCGAACAGGCCACTTTCTGGGAACACTTAGACGAGCTGCGCAGTGTAATCATCCGCTCGCTGCTGGTGGTCGTAGCGGCAGCCATTGCAGCCTTCCTGCTGAAAGATTGGCTGTTCGGCGTGGTGCTGGCCCCCAGGTCGAGCCAGTTTGTGAGCTATCGGCTGCTGGGCATTGACGACAGCTTTCAGCTGAGCCTGATGAACACAGGACTCACCGAACAGTTCATGACCCACATGCGAGTGTCTATCTATGCCGGACTGCTGCTGGCTTCACCATACGTGCTCTATCAGCTATTCGGCTTCATAGCCCCCGGGCTCTACAAGAACGAACGACAGGCTGCCACCTGGATTGCAGTATCGGCCTACGCCATGTTCCTGCTGGGCACGCTGGTCAACTATCTGCTCATATTCCCCCTCACAATACGCTTTCTCGGCACCTATCAGGTGAGTCCTGACGTAGCCAACATGCTGACGCTTCAGAGCTACATCGACACGTTCATCGGAATGAGCTTTGTGATGGGAGTGGTGTTCGAGTTGCCTGTGGTGTGTGCCATCCTCGGCAAGATGGGCCTCATCAACGGGCGCATGATGGCACAATACAGACGGCATGCCGTTGTGGCCATCCTCGTTGTCTCGGCCATCATCACCCCAACCACCGATGCGTTCACGCTACTCGTGGTTGCATTGCCGATATGGCTGCTCTACGAGGTGAGTATTTGGATTGTAAGAATCAAGAATTAAAATATGCTAAGGAAAATAAGAATCTCGCTGGCAGCTGTATTCCTTACAGGACTCTCGCTGCTGTTTCTCGACTTCACGGGTACTGCCCGCCACTGGCTCTCGTGGATGGCTAAAGTTCAGGCACTCGAAGCCGTGCTGGCCCTCAACGTGGTGGTCATCGCGGTGCTCGCAGTGCTCACGCTGGTGTTCGGACGCATCTATTGCTCCGTCATCTGCCCTTTGGGCGTGATGCAGGACGTATTCGGCTGGATGGGCAAGAAAGCCAAGAAGAACCGCTACACCTACTCAGCTGAGAAGAAGTGGCTGCGCTACCCTGTGCTGGCCATCTTCATCATCGCGCTGTTGTCTGGCATCGGCTCTATCGTTCAGTTGCTGGCTCCTTACAGTGCCTTTGGCCGCATCATGACCATGATGTTCCAACCGCTGTGGAAGATGGGCAACAATCTGCTGGCTTCGATTGCCGAACACTACGAGAGCTATGCTTTCTATTCGGTTGATGTGTGGATGAAGTCACTGCCCGTACTCGTCATTGCAGCGGTCACCCTTGCAGTGCTCGCAGTGCTGGCTTGGCGCAACGGGCGCACTTACTGCAACACCGTCTGTCCTGTAGGCACGGTTCTCAGCTTCCTGTCACGCTTCTCTTTCCTCAAGATCAGTTTCGACACTGACAAGTGCCGTAACTGCTCGCTCTGCTCGAAGAGCTGCAAAGCCGCATGTATAGACTATAAGAACCACAAAGTGGATTACTCGCGCTGCGTGGTTTGCGGCGACTGTATAGATAGTTGCAAGTTTGGAGCGCTAAGATATGACAATATCCATTTGCCTAAAAAGCTAAATGCGTTTAAGGAAGACGTAAACAAATCTAAGAAGGACGTAAATGCAAGTAAGCGTTCGTTCCTGCTCTCCTCTGCCTTACTGGCAACGGCTGCGCTGGCTCAGGAAGCAAAGAAAGTGGATGGCGGAATGGCGGTCATACAGCCCAAACAGTCGCCTGAGCGACAGACACCGCTCACGCCTCCGGGCTCACTTTCGGCACGCAACTTCCAGCAGCATTGCACTGGCTGTCAGCTCTGTGTGAGCGAGTGTCCCAACGACGTGCTCCGTCCCTCTACCGACCTGATGCACCTCATGCAGCCCGTGATGAGCTATGAGCGGGGGCACTGCCGCCCTGAGTGCACACGCTGTTCTGAGGTGTGTCCGGCAGGCGCCATCAGGCCTATTGACCGAGAGGAGAAATCGAGCATACAGATAGGACATGCCCAGTGGGTGAAGGATCTCTGCATCCCTATCAAGGATGGTGTGGAGTGTGGCAACTGCGCCCGCCACTGCCCGGTAGGAGCCATTGAGATGGTGGCGCTCAACGAGGACGACGAGGAGTCGCCTTGGGTACCGGCAGTCAACGAGAATGCCTGCATCGGCTGTGGTGCCTGCGAGTATGTTTGTCCTGCCCGTCCCTACTCTGCTATCGTGGTTGAAGGACATGAAGTACATAAAAAGATTTGAATGTTATTGAGCGCTATGGACAGAAGAGAGTTTTTAAAATACTTCGGTGCCGGCACGGCCACTGCTCTGATAGCAGCCTGCACCGGAAAGAAACAGGAATCAAAGGCTACTGAGGAATACAAAAAACAGGTGGAGCCCCCACTCGGCCAAATGACCTACCGTACAAACCACAAGACGGGCGACATCGTATCGCTGCTGGGCTACGGCATGATGCGCCTGCCAACAGTGGGCGAAGGCTCGGCCCGCGAGAATCCCGACGACATAGACCAGGAGATGGTGAACCGGCAAGTTGACTATGCCATCGAACACGGCCTGAACTATTTCGACACAAGCCCCGCCTACTGTCGCGGCCTCTCAGAACGCTGCACGGGCATTGCCCTTTCCCGCCATAAGCGTAGCGAGTACTTTGTGGCTACGAAGCTATCCAACTTCAACGAAGCCACATGGTCACGCGAAGCATCTATTGAGATGTACCATAACTCCATGAAGGAGCTTCAGGTGGATTACATCGACTACTACCTGTTGCACGGCATCGGCATGGGGGGCATGGAGGCACTCAAGGGGCGCTATCTGCAGAACGGAGTGCTCGACTTCCTTTTAGAGGAACGCAAAGCCGGACGCATACGCAACCTGGGCTTCTCGTATCATGGCGACATCGAGGTGTTCGACTACCTGCTGTCACTCAACAACAAGTATCAATGGGACTTCGTGCAGATTGAGCTGAACTACTTGGACTGGGAGTATGCCAACGAGATAAACAGCCGCAACACCGATGCACGCTACCTCTACGGGCGACTGCACGACCTCGACATTCCTGCCGTGATCATGGAGCCGCTATTAGGCGGACGACTGGCCAACCTGCCGCAATATCTGGTAAAAGAGCTGAAGGCAAAGGATCCTGAACGCTCGGTAGCCTCATGGGCCTTCCGCTATGCAGGTACGCCCAAAGGCGTGCTGACGGTGCTGAGCGGCATGACGTACATGGAGCACCTGAAGGACAACCTGCTGAGCTATTGTCCGCTGAAGCCCCTTTCAGAAGAGGACATGCGCTATCTGGATACCGAAATAGCCAGGAAGATAGTGGGACTGGAGAACATTCCCTGCAACGACTGCAAATACTGCATGCCCTGTCCTTACGGAGTGGATATCCCGGGCATCTTCGTCCACTATAACAAATGCAAGAACGAAGGCATTCTGCCTCGCGACGCAGGCGACCCGGAATATCGCACTAACCGAAGGAAATACCTCATCAGTCTGGACCGTGCCATCGCACGCGACCGACAACCTGATCACTGTATAGGCTGCGGACAATGTGAGCCGCATTGTCCGCAAAAGATTCGCATTCCGCGAGAGCTACAGAAACTGGATCAGATGATTGAGGAGTTGAAGAGGACGAGCGATTAGTGATTTTATATACACAGTACAGCGGTTCAGACAAATGATTCTGAGCCGCTGTACTTTCTTACTAAACAGACTGAAATCAAGGTGACTACGGAAAGTGACAAGGTGGTGATGAAAAAACTATTATACCCCATCTGCACCTGAAGCAGCCCCGACAGTGCACAGGCCGCCATCATGGATACTGCCATCAGAGACTTGGCCAGTTTCTTATTTGGCAAAGAAGTCTGATAAGCCAGATATGCCGACAGTCCCAGCCCATAGGCCAGCTGTTCTATGAGCACGCTAAGGCTCACCAACCACATTTCGGATGGCTGCCAATAGCTCAACAACGTATAAACGATGCTGGGAAGAGCCAACACCACGCCCATCGGCACCAACAACGGCCCTACCCCAAGCCTACGAACCAACTTGTTGCCTGCCACCACACCGATGGTGACACCCAACACGCCCACCGTTCCCATCACGAAGCCGAACTCTTGAGGGGAGAACCCTAAGCCGCCACTGCTCCGATTCTCGACAAGGAACAGGACGGCCATTTTTCCCTGCATGATGGCTGCAAAGAGAAAGGTGAGGAGGAACATGACTGAGGCAGCGGGCAGACGATGGCCCGTCACGCTCTCCAATGCCGCTTCATCCTGATGCAGCTGCAAGCCTCGGGGCCTCAGACGACTCAGACACATCAAATGCCAAAAGAACAGTAAGAGGAAGATAAGGGCCACGCAGTAAGTCGTGTAGCGCCAGGAGAACACTTGCGCATTGCGATAGACCACCTGCAGGTTTCCTACCAGCATCACCAGTACGCCCAACCCTACGACATCAGCCAGCTTACGCGACAGTTCCCTGACAGTCCTGTAAGTCGCTGAATCCTCCTTACCCACCGCCACCTTATAGAATGTATCTACAGCCACGTTATGCACCGAAGTGAGACATGCGATGAGCAGCAACAGGACGAGTGTCATCCACAACGAGGAGAGGACAAAAGCCAGCACCGTGAAAGCCATGACGAGCAACAGCTCTGTCAAGAGAATGATTCGCTGGCTGTTGCGCTGCCAATCGACGAGCGGCTTCCACTTATATTTCAGCACCCAAGGCAAATAGCAAAGTGCTACGCAGGCGGTGGTCTCAGCATTGTCAAGCCCCGTCTGCCGCAGCATGAGAAGCGACACGAAGAACACAATGACATAGAGTAGTCCCTTTGCAAAATACAAAGTGGGCAACCACCTCAATGTGCTCATCTGTTCGCTATTGTGCTTCATTGCTTACGATTTCTTTTTACCAAACTCTGGGTCAATCTTCAGGAAGGCGCAGACCACGTAGGTTGCCAGACAGCAGACAATGGTCCAGACGAAGAAGTGCTGATAGCCGAGTGTCTCCTGCAGCCATCCTGCAACCATACCCGGCAACATCATGCCAAGGGCCATGATACCCGTACAGATGGCATAGTGTGCCGTCTTATGCTCGCCTTCGGAGAAATAGATAAGATAGAGCATATAGGCTGTGAAGCCGAAGCCATAGCCGAATTGCTCAACAAAGATGCAGACATTGACCACTGTGAGCCCTGCGGGCTGCACGTAGCTCAGATACACATACACCAAGTCGGGCAAGGTGATGGCAAGCGCCATAGGCCACAACCACTTGCGAAGTCCGCCCTGAGCCACCGCAAAACCGCCCAGAATACCGCCCACGGTGAGTCCGATGATGCCAACTGTTCCATAGACGAAGCCCACTTCACTGGTTGTCAGTCCCAGTCCGCCCTTCTCCAACGGGTCGAGCAGGAAGGGATTGATGAGTTTCACCAGTTGCGCCTCTGGCAGACGGTAAAGCAGCATAAAGAGGATGGCCACGCCCGCGTTTTTCTTCGTGAAGAATGACTCGAAGGTTCTCACGAACTCTCGCACGATGGTCTTGGGCGAGACGTTGCTCACGGGCTTGTCACTCACGGGGCGAGGCAGAACATACTGATGATAGAGCGATGCCAGCAGGAAGAAGGCCGACAGCACTCCGAACACCACCATCCATGCCAACGGAATGTTGTCGGTCTGTGTTTCCAACCATCCTGCCAGTATCACCAGCAATCCCTGTCCTGCCACATTGGCAATACGATAGAAGGTGCTGCGTATTCCCACATAAAATGACTGTTCGTGGTCGTCGAGTGCGTGCATATAGAAGCCGTCGGCTGCTATATCGTGCGTAGCCGACGTGAATGCCACAAGCCAGAAGGCAGCAAGCGACAGCTGAAAGAAAAATGTTGTGGGCAGTGAGAACGCGATGCAAGCAAAGGCGATGGCGATGATGAACTGCATCGTCACCGTCCACCAGCGCTTGGTCTTCACCAAGTCAACGAAGGGGCTCCAAAACGGCTTGATGACCCAAGGCAGATAGAGCCAACCTGTGTAAAGGGCAATATCGGTATTCGATATGCCCAGACGTTTATACAAGATAACAGATATGGTCATCACTGCCACATAGGGCAGTCCTTCGGCCATATAGAGTGAAGGAATCCAGAACCAAGGATGTTTACGTTTGCTATTCATTATTATGAAATTACTAATGTGTTTATTTACTTATTTATAGAGCTTCATAATCTTTGCTCCCCGATAATAGTAGAGCAAGATGTCGTCGTACTTATAGCCGCGCTCGCCCATCACGGCTGCACCGATCTGGCAAAGTCCTACGCCGTGTCCCCAACCTCTTCCGTTGAGTACGAACAGACCGTTCTTCTTCTCTACGTCGAAGGCCGAACTATACAGATGGGTCTCACTAAGTACACGCCTGATTTCCAGTTCTTTACCAATGATGAACGAGCGCTTTGAACCGACAATCTTCAGTCGCCAGATACGACCGCTCTTGCCACGGTCCAGCGGAACGAGGTCTATGATGTCGCCAAGGTCCATCTTCAGTTTCCTATTCACGAGCTCGGTGAGCGTGGCCTGATCGTACTCCACCTTCCAGTTGTAGAAGTCGGGGGTCTCTTGGTCATAGTCATTCAGCACCTGTCGCAGGATCTTTGCATCATTGGTGTGACAGAAAGGATCGTCAATGGAGACAAGATAGGGCTTGGGCGTGTCTTCCCAACAATATTGGAACTCCTCGGTCTTGCCGCCACAACATTTCGAAAAGCGTGCATCGCATAATTCATCGCCAAACATCAGCACCTGTCCGCGCGTGGCTTCTATCGCATCTGCTATCGTCTTGCTCGTAGCACGGGTGATGCCTTGGTAGCGCTGACAATGGTCGTCGGCACATACATCAAACAGCGTGTGGTCCTCACGGTCGTACCAGCGAATGAGTTCGTCTTCCTTTCTCACAAACGAGAAGAAGCCGTCGGTTCTCTTCTTCCCACTCTGCTCGCGTTTCCGTTTCTGTGACAGGAGCCACGAACGCGAAATGACTGCATGGGCTTTCAGCAACTCGAGCGAGGAAGTAGCACTCATTTCACTTGATATGACACTCTCCAGATATTGCTCTGTGGGCAGTTCGTTGATGGCTACGATATTGTCGGCATCTACCACCAGTCGGAGCGCACCTCTGAATTCCTGTGTCTCCTGCCGCTCCCAGTGGAAGTTGACACCAATCGTTACGTCACAGAGCGAGAACGAGGCATTCGCGCCTTGCGGTGTAAAAAGCAGTTCGCGATACTGCTGTCCATGCCAGAGTATGCCGCCTTCCGACAGTTTCACCTCCTGTTCGCCCTCGATGGTCTCGCCTTTGGCCATATAGGGCGTGTTGAGTGAGAAGCGCAGGCACTGTCTGCTCAGTATTCCCACCGCTACGACGGGTTCCTTGCGCTCAGCCGTCTCTTGACGAACGTCGAGCGATACTTCCTTCAACCGTTCCTTCAACTGGGTGAAAGCTACTTCAGAGAGCGCACACTCCCGCAAGATAGCCACCGCCTTCTCGGATGTTATCTTCTCGAAATCCTCACCTCTTGGGGTGATGATGAGGCCGGCCATATCAAGCGACCCCGGACTGACCGTCATCTGCTCGTCGCCTGTAGCCTGATAACAGGCAGGGCGGTGTTTCTCACGGGGAAACACTACGGTCACGAGTTCTCCATTCGGCTGAGATTCGCCTCCCGTCAGCTCATACTGCCGCCAACACACTACGTTCATCATCGGCTCTATCTCGTCGTCAGCCTTCTGCAGCTTGCCATAGAGCACGTTAAACATCCGGGCGGCCATTTTCTCCGTCTTGCTGCGAATGACCAAAGCAGGACACACATAATCCTCAATGGATGCAATCTCAGTTTCGTCATCGAGCTTCAACAGTGTCTGCATGCTGCGGCTCAATCGCTGCCAGTCGCGCTGCAAGGGGAGCATTGACGCGCCATCGGGCCCTTGCGTCACGCCAGCTTGCAGGTGAGCGTGGTCTGGTGCCGAGGCTCCGCACTTCGGACCGTTGTAGAACACCGTCAGGTCGGGGTATCTGCACAACAGCTTCAGCATTTCGTCGAACATGGGCTGAATGGCCTGCGGCCTGTGTTGCAACACGGGTATGGTGAAGTGCATTGGGAGTATGGGGAAGGGATTGACGAGCAACTCAAACCGACCGTCGAGCACCCGCTTCATTTGTAGCTCAGGGCGATTCGCTCCACAGAGGAAACAAGGTCTTTCCATGATGGCCTCTTTCGACATCTTTGCACCCGTTGAGACCATGCGAGCTGGATTGTACTGCACACGCAATGGGGTCGAATCGGTTGTCAGCTCTCGCGTCTTCACTCCAGTCAGGTATCGGTATCTTTCGCGCACTTCGTCCCACGTGCGTAGCTGTCGGTCGAAGAAGCGGTTGAGCGATCCCATCTCCCCCCACTCCACCTTTCTCTCGGCTTCCGGGTCGGTTGTCCGTTCCTTTCTGCGCATGTTACGATGCTGTCGCGCCTTGATTTCCAACGTGCGCAGCTGGTCTTTATATAAATTGTTCGCGTTGATGCGGTCTATGCTCAGTGCGGCATCGCTGTTGCCCCCCCATCGGCGACACAGGTACAGCTCGTCGTAGATGCGCCCTATACGGTAGAAGCGCGAGAAGTAAAGCCCCATCGCATAGTCCTCGCCATAGGATGTGTTGGGCAGTTGCACCTGACGGAGCAGTGGCGTGAAGAAAGCACGCGGCGCCCCCAGTCCGTTGATGCGCAGGGCGTTGTTCGGTCCGTTCTCGTCGGTCCATTCCTTATGTGCAATCAGTCCGGGAGGCAGCGTGTTCAGCTCAAAATCGCACATGCGATACGAACCGATGACCATAGCCGCCTGTTGCTTATGGAAAGCATCGACAATCGTCTGCAGCGTATTTTCCGACGAGTACAGATCGTCGGAATCCAACTGCACGGCAAAACGACCGCATCGACTGTCATTCACAGCCTCGTTCCAGCAGCCGCCTATGCCTAAGTCGCTACGCTCCGGAATGATATGGACCAAAGCCTCGCCATATTCTTTCTTCAGTTCGCGCAGAATGTCGGTTGTTCCATCAGTAGAATGATTATCTACCACCATTATATTATAGTCGAACGTAGCTTTCTGTGAAAGCGCACTCTTCACGGCATCGCGGATGGTCTTGGCACGATTATAAACGGGAATGATGACTGAAGCCTCACGCTCGAACTGCTGCTCACTGAAATCAATAGAGCGATAGCGCGAAGTATCGACCAGCGCCCCTATTTCGCGCAAATGATTGGTTGCCACCTTTTCCATCTCCACTTGCAAGTCACGGTTGGCTGGGTTCACGTAGTCGAACTGTTTCACGCCACTGGCTCTCACATCGCGCTCCTCTTCTGTATAAAGCAGTTCGTTCAGGTGAACAAGCTCACCTTCACGACTCAGGAACAGGCGCAAGTCGTAAAGCCCGGCGAAAGAGAGTGAAGCGGTTCCCGCCTGTGCAGCCCACTTTTTCATAAGCGAGGTACGTATGAGGAGCAGCGAACCGAAGTCGAAGTCGTCGCGCACACTGCCCAACTGGTAGCCGATAGCAGGATGTTTCTCTGTGAGCACCTTGCCGTCAACGGTCTTGCGTTCATAGTGGTCGGCATATACCATTGCAGCGGCTGCATCGGTAGCCACACGTGTCATGCGCTCCAGTGCTCCTTCACCTAACAGGAGTGGGGTCGCCTTTGTAATCAGTAGTACATAGTCAGCCGTAGCCAGCTCAGCCATTTGCCTGAGTGTAGAAGCTGCAGTCAACCGATTCTCCAAGACTAAAGTGTTCCATTTACAATAATGTTGCGCAGTTTCCATCAACAGATAGATACTGCGCAACATTGTACTCTTGGCAAACTGTTCAGCTGTAGCTTCTGCTACAGCCATATCATCACAGGGGATGAATATATCAACAGATTTTCTCATTCGAACTAAAATGCTAATTTTTCTGCAAAATTAAACAAAATAATTCGAATTAAAGGCTTGTTCACCTTATAATTAATATTAATTTAGCCATTACGCATTTGTTCCAGCAGGCTCCGCTGCCGCTCAGAGAGCTGTGTGGGCAGCGTCACGTTGAAAGTCAGAATCAGATCAGAGCCTCCATTTCCCTTTCCGCGCAGCCTCACCTTCGAGCCAGGCTGAGTGCCGGGTTTCACCTTCAATCTCAGTTTCTGTGAGCCTAGTGACAGCACTACATCGCCACCCAACAAGGCGGTGTACATATCAATATTGACCGATGCCTGTGTGTCCTGTGGTGCGCTCTGCTGCCAGCCTGTACTTTGACCAGCACCTCTGCCGTGCATTCCGCCGAACAGGTTCTCAAAGAACGAGCTGAAGCCGCTGCCTCCTTTGAAACTACTGAAATCGAAACCTTCGAACGGAGAGCCTTCCCCCTGTCCGAAACCGCTAAAGCCACCCTGACCGCCTCCGAACGCATCGGCCTGTCGCCACTGTTCGCCATACTGATCATACTTGCGCCGCTTTTCGGGATCGTTCAGTACGTCGTAGGCTTCATTAAGCGCCTGAAACTTAGCCTTCGCTTTAGGGTCATCAGGATGCAAGTCGGGATGAAATTGCTTAGCCCTTTTCAGATAAGCTTTCTTTACATCCTTCTGCGCAATGTTCTTATCTACGCCTAAAATTTTGTAATAGTCAACAAATGCCATAATCTTTCGTCTCCTTTCTTTACAGAAGTGACAGCAAAAAACATGCCAATCAAATATATCACGGTTTGAGACAGGTCTTTTGGCGATTTAAGCCGTCTTATTCGTTAAACTTGGTTAAACATTAAATGCAAAGGCAAAGCACACGCAAAGTATATGAGGAAAAATAAGTACCTTTGCAGCCCGAAAGAGTCCGTGGAGGCTGGGTGAAGTGTGTACGGACGTACACCGCCTTACGGAAAAACCCCTAAAATACAAACAAAAAACAATGTACGCAATTGTAGAAATTCAGGGTCAGCAGTTCAAGGCTGAGGAGGGCAAGAAGCTCTTCGTTCACCACATGAAAGACGTGGAGGAAGGCAAGACTGTTGAATTTGACAAAGTGCTGCTCGTAGATGCCGACGGCGCTGTCAAGGTTGGCGCACCCACCGTAGATGGTGCAAAAGTAGTAGTAGAAGTAGTGAAACCGCTGGTGAAGGGCGAGAAAGTAATCGTCTTCAAGATGAAGCGCCGCAAGGACTACCGCAAACGCAACGGTCATCGCGAGCAGTTCACTCAGGTAGAAGTTAAACAGGTAATCGCTTAAACGCAAGGAGGAACAAGAAATGGCACATAAAAAAGGTGTAGGTAGTTCTAAGAACGGCCGCGAGAGTGCAGCACAGCGACTCGGCGTGAAAATCTGGGGTGGCCAGAAAGTGCAGGCAGGCAACATCATCGTTCGCCAGCGCGGTACGCATCACAACCCCGGCAACGGTGTAGGTATTGGTAAGGACGACACGCTCTATGCCCTCATTGATGGCACAGTGAATTTCCACAAGGGAAAGCGCGACAAGAGCGTCGTTTCAGTAATTCCTGAAGCCGAAGCATAACAAAAAAAACTTACAAACAAACTTATTCCAAACAAACAACAGATAAGCCCTGACTCTCCAATCGGAAAGTCAGGGCCTCTGCTTTTTATTACTCTTTTTATTACTGCGTCAGCATAAGATAGACGCAGACGATAATGATGAGCAAAACTATGAAGATGACAGTCTTCATCATGCAACTGGCCACCTTCTTGATGAGAAACACGGCTGCGATGATGGCCCCCAACAGCAGGAGATAATAAATGAGATTATCCATACGGTCGTCTTTAGTGTTTGAACATCAATCGGAACTGCGTGGGTACAGGTGTCTCAAACTCCATTGGCTCACCCGTGACAGGATGAGTGAAACACAGCAGCCATGCGTGCAGGCACAGGCGGTGAAGGGGATCGTCGCCGTTGCCGTATTTGGGATCACCACAGACGGGATGTCCCATGTCGGCTGAGTGGACGCGAATCTGATTCTTTCGGCCTGTCTCCAACTTGAACTCTACAAGCGAGTGGTCGGTGGTGCGATCCAGCACATGGAAATGGGTGATGGCCAGCTTGCCACCGTTGTCAACGGGCGATGAATAGGTGATGTAGGCTTTGTTGTCCTTCAGCCAGTTCTGAATAGTGCCTTCATCCTGCTCCATCTCGCCGCTCACTACCGCCACATAGCGACGGTCATAGACGATGTCGTGCCAGTTGTGCTCCAGTATCTGCTCGGTCTCTATGTCCTTGGCATAGACCATGAGTCCGCTGGTATCACGGTCGAGGCGATGCACCACGTGAGCCGTACACTTCTGACGCGACTTCTTGAAGTAGTCGTCGAGCACGCTCTTCACATTGAGCGATGAGTGGCCTGCCGCCATCGAGAGAATACCAATGTTCTTCTCTACCACAATGAGCCAACGGTCTTCATAGACGATTTTCACGTAGCGGCTCTTGAATCCCATCTGGTTGCGCTTGGTCTTGCTCACGGCCACCTTCATGCCCGGCTCCAGGGGGAAGTCGAACTGCGATACGGTCTTACCGTTCACCTTGACTCCCCTGCCCTGTAGCGTGGCCTTGATTTTCGTGCGGCTCTGCTGCACATTCTCCAGAAGGAATGCCAGCAAGCCTTGCGGTGCCTGTACGACATAGTGATCGTAGTCGCCTGCACGATTATTTCCTGTGTTGAATCTCATATATAACGATTTACTTGATCAAATCTACTGATCGCTTGAGGAACTTGTCGAGTGCCTCACCCTTCAGCATGCCGTTCTGGAGCAGTGCCAGGTCAATGAGCTGATGTACTACGTCGTTCTTCTGAGCGTAGCCGCTAATGAGCTGTTCCTTCTTCTGCTTCTGCTCGTCAATGGCTTTCTGCGTGTTGACCTTGTCGTCTTTCTCCTCCTGAGTGATTTCCTCGGGTTTCTTCTTCTCAGTCTTCTGATTGAGGGCTGCCATACGGGCTTCCTGTCCCTTGATCTCGCTCTCAATGGGCTTGAGCTGGTCGGCCAGTTCAGCAGTGAGCGACGCGAGCACTTCCTTCACAAGACGATGGTCGCTGTTGAGCACGAGGTTGAACGAGTCGGGCATCTGTCCGTAGAAGCTCATTCCGCTCTGATAACGGCTCATTTCCTTCATGCGGCGCATCCACTCGTTTTGGGTAATGATAACCGGACGGGCATCCTCTCCCAGCGCATCTACCTCAACAAGATACTCAGTCTTGGCAGTCTTTGGCACCTGCGACTGGAATACGGCTGACAGATTGTCGCGTTCGTTGTCTGACAGACTGCTCTTCGGAGCATCACTCTTCACAATAAGACGGTCAACAATGTCGGCATCTACACGAGTGAAGCGGCTCTTCTCAAACTTCTGCTCAAAGGTCTGAATGCAAGGCACGTCGAGCTGGCCGTCGAACAGCAGCACCGAATAGCCCTTGTCCTGAGCTGCCTTAATATAGCTGTACTGCTCCTCCTTGTCGGTGGCATAGAGATAGACGAGCTGGTCGTCTTTGTCCTTCTGCGAAGCCTCGATCAGCTTCTTGTATTCCTCGAATGTGAAGTACTTACCCTCTGTGTCCTTGAAGAGCGAGAACTCTTTGGCACGATCGAAGAAGTTCTCTTCGGTCAGGATGCCGTAGTTGATGAACAATTTCAGGTCGTCCCACTTCTCTTCGTATGCCTTGCGGTCCTCATTGAAGATAGCCTTGAGGCGGTCGGCCACTTTCTTCGTGATGTAGGTGGAAATCTTTTTCACTTCACGATCACTCTGCAGATAGCTGCGGCTCACGTTCAAGGGAATATCGGGCGAATCGATCACGCCATGCAGCAAGGTGAGGAACTCGGGTACGATGCCTTCCACCTGATCGGTGACAAACACCTGATTGCAGTACAACTGAATCTTGTTGCGCTGAATCTCAATATTCGACTTGATTTTGGGGAAGTAGAGAATACCTGTCAGATTGAAAGGATAATCGACATTCAGGTGAATCCAGAAAAGGGGCTCATCCTGCATGGGATAGAGTGTGCGATAGAACGACTTGTAGTCTTCGTCCTTCAAGGTTGAGGGGGTCTTCGTCCACAGCGGCTCCACATTATTTATAATATTGTCCTCTGCAGTATCTACCATCTTGCTCTCGTCCTTCGACCACTCCTGTTTCTTGCCGAAAGCCAGAGGCACGGGCATGAACTTACAGTACTTGTTGAGCAGCGACTCAATCTTCTGCTTATCGAGGAACTCTTTGCAGTCATCATCAATATAAAGGATAATGTCGGAACCACGGCTCTCGCGCTCGGCATCGTCAATTTCGAAAGCGGGGCTTCCGTCGCAGCTCCACTTCACAGCCTTGGAACCTTCCTTATAGCTGCGTGTAATAATCTCTACTTTCTTCGAGACCATGAACGAACTGTAGAAGCCCAGTCCGAAGTGGCCGATGATATTGTTGGCGTTGTCCTTATACTTCTCAAGGAAATCAGTTACGCCAGAGAAAGCAATCTGATTGATGTACTTATCAATCTCTTCCTCAGTCATACCGATACCGCGATCGCTAATGGTGATAGTACCTTTCTCCGTGTCAAGGCTCACGTGAACGGTCAGGTCGCCCAGTTCGCCCTTAAACTCGCCCTTCTCGGCCAGTGTCTTCATCTTCTGAGTGGCATCGACAGCATTCGATACCATCTCGCGCAAGAAAATTTCGTGATCGCTATAGAGAAACTTTTTGATAACGGGGAAAATGTTCTCAGTCGTAACCCCAATATTACCTTTTTGCATATCTGTATAAATGTTTTTAGAATGTTTTTTTACAAGCGGATATGCAAAATCCGTGCCACATTCCGTCAGAGCTCGAAGATGCCCGTAGGCATGGTGCGCTTCAGCACTTCCAACTGCAAGTCTTTGCCTGCCACGATGCCATAGGAGCGCAACACGGTCTCCACCGTCTTGCGAGCCAGTTCGGGATGGTTGTTTTCCTCCGAAAGGTGACAGAGCCAAACGTGTCGCAAATGTTCAGTCATGTGCTGGGCGATGGCCTCACCGCAGCTTGCATTGCTCAAATGCCCCGTGTTGCTCAGTATGCGCGTCTTCAGATGGTAAGGATAAGGCCCGTGCTGGAGCATCTCAATGTCGTGATTGGCCTCTATCACCAGATAGTTGGCACGAGCGATGAACTGTGCCATTTCGTCGGTCACCATGCCGGCATCGGTAATTATGCAGAAAGAAATGTCTTCGGCTTCAAGAAAATAGCCCACGTTGTCGCTACTGTCGTGAGGCACCGAGAAGGGAGTGACCGTGAAGTCACCTATCTGAATCTGCACGCCAGGCTCCACTATGCGACGCAGACCAGCATTCACCTTACGCTGCACACAATAGTTACGGTCGATACCGCGATGCACAAGTGCGGTGGCATAGACGGGCACCTGCAAATCGTAGCTGATGCTGCCCACTGACTTGATGTGGTCGGCATGATCGTGAGTGATGAGCACCTGATGTACTTGGGGAAGGGTCAGCCCATAGTCTCTGAAGTGCTTCTTCAGCGTTCTGATACCTACGCCAACGTCGATCAGCAGACCACCGTTCTCGGTAAACAGAAAATAGCAATTACCACTGCTCCCACTTCCAAAGGATATGAACTTGACCATAGTATTTCCTTAAATTTAAATGCAAAGGTAGGCAATTTTTCCGAAAAAGTGCAAATTATTATACAAAAACATATATATCTAGTACTTACATTAAAAGAATTATTGTAATTTTGCAAATACTTAGACTAATCAAAAGAAACGAAACTAAAAAAAAGAAATGGAAAGAACCTGGAGATGGTTTGGCAAGAAAGACAGAATCACACTTGCCATGCTGAAACAAATTGGAGTGGAGGGCATCGTTACGGCGCTGCACGATGTACCTAACGGTGAGATTTGGACTCGCGAAAAAATCAGAGAACTGCGCGAATACATTGAGAGCTACGGCATGAGATGGAGCGTAGTGGAGAGCCTGCCCGTGTGCGAAAGCATCAAGTATGGCGGCAAGGATCGCGACCAGCTCATCGAGAACTATAAGGTAAGTCTGAAGAACCTGTCGCTCGAAGGTATTCACACCATCTGTTATAACTTTATGCCAGTGCTCGACTGGGCCCGGACCGACCTCATGCACGACAATCCCAACGGAGCCACCAACCTTTACTTCTCATACGCTGAGTTTGCCTACTTCGACATCTACGTGCTGAAACGCGAAGGTGCACGCGAGGAATGGGCTAAGTTCAAGTTTCCCGAAGGCGTAGGCCAGGACCGTAATGTGCTGGCTGAGGCCGACGAGCTGGCCAAGCGCATGACTCCTGAAGATGACCATAAACTGGTGGAGAATATCATCGTGAAGACACAGGGATTCGTGAGCGGCAACATCAAGGAAGACGACGAACATCCATTAGAGTTATTCAAGCAACTGCTCGACCTCTATAAAGGCATAGACAAGAAACAGTTACGCGAAAACATGAAGTATTTCCTTGAAGCGATCATGCCTACCTGCGATGAGTATGGAATGAACATGTGCGTTCACCCTGACGATCCTCCTTTTGCCGTGCTGGGGTTGCCCCGTATCGTGAACAGCAGCGAAGATATAGAGTGGTTTCTCAATGCCGTTCCCAACAAGCACAACGGCCTCACCTTCTGCGCGGGCAGTCTCTCGGCTGGAGCTCAGAACGACGTGGTGGAGATGGCGCGTGCCTTTGCGCCCCGCACTCATTTCGTTCACCTGCGCTCATGCCACATCTTCCCCAACGGTGATTTCACAGAGGCCAGCCATCTGGGCGGAAGGGCTAATCTCATTGAGCTGGCACGCATCTTCGAGAAAGAGAATCCGCAGTTGCCCATGCGTGTGGATCACGGCATGACCTTTACCGACGAGCCCGGTGGGGTGCTCGACGAGAGCAGTCACGGCCATAATGCTGGCTACACACTGCTCGGACGTATGTTTGCACTCGGACAAGTGCAGGGCATACTCGCCACAGTCGATAGCGAGTTGGGCATAGCATACAAACAGCCGGGATTTTATGATTAAGGCTATCCCGCCATAACGGAATCCTGTCATAATGAAACAACCATATCACGAAACAACGACTCAAAAATAAGAAATCATCATGAAAAATCTATTTGATATTAACGGTAACGTGACCGTTATCACGGGTGGAACAGGTGTGCTGGGACGCGCCATCGCCAAATATCTGGCTCTGAACGGTGCCAAAGTGATTATCCTTGGACGGAAGGAAGAGACAGGAAAGGAAATCGTGGATGAGATTACTGCCGAGGGCGGCAGCTGCGAGTTCATGAAGACCGACGTGATGAATGCTGAAATCGTGCAGAAGAACTGCGACGACATCGTGGCTAAGTACGGTCGTGTCGATACGCTGCTCAATGCTGCAGGCGGCAACATGCCCGGAGCCACCATCGCGCCCGACAAGACTTTCTTCGACTTAGATGCCGCTCAATTCTCGCGCGTGCTGGAGCTGAACCTCACAGGTACTGTCATTCCCACTCAAATATTTCTCAAGCCAATGGTGAAGCAAGGTAAAGGCAGCATCATCAACTTCTCGAGCATGGCCGCCTTCCGTCCTATGACGCGCGTTTGCGGATATGCAGCTGCCAAGGCTGGCATCAGCAACTTCACCGCCTATATGGCTACGGAGTGTGCAAAGAAGTTTGGCGAGGGCATCCGCGTGAATGCCATTGCCCCGGGCTTCTTCATCACCGAACAGAACCGCGCCCTGCTCACCAATCCCGACGGCAGCTATACGCAACGCGGACAAGACGTTGTGAGACAGACTCCTTTCGGGCGCATGGGTGATCCCGAAGAGCTCTGCGGCACTATCCACTATCTGATGTCGGAAGCCTCAAAGTTCGTCACAGGAACGGTGGCCAAGGTTGACGGCGGCTTCGACGTGTTTGCTATGTAATCTATTTACTAACATGAGAAAGGGTATCAATAACATGAAGGTAAGAATATACACATTATTAATAAAAAACAAAATGATGAACCGACTGAGACTGTTTGTGTTATTGATGCCTTTTCTTCTCATTCCGTCTTTGCTTCAGGCAAAGCACAGAATCCTTTCGCCCAACCTAAAGACGCTGCAGGTAGTGGTCAACGACAACTGGACAGATCCCCTACCCGTCATGACCCTAAGGTCAGACGATGTGCTCAACGTGGGATTCGACGAACTGTCGCACAATTTCCATCGCTTCATTGTTCATGTGGAGCATTGTGAACCCGACTGGAGCCCTTCAGAGGATATATTTGAAAGTGACTGGTTAGAGGGATTCAACGACTGGGCGCTCGATGACTACGACAACTCACTCAACACGACCGTACTCTACACCCACTACAGCTTTCAACTGCCTAACGACCAGTGCCGACTGAAAATGAGCGGCAACTACCGACTGCACATTCTGGACGAAGACGACAATAACAATGAGGTGGCGGTTGTGGAGTTCAGAGTGGTTGAGCAACTCATGAACCTGTCGATGGGCATGACGACCAATACGGATATTGATTTCAACAACCGTTCGCAGCAACTGTCAATGTCGCTGGATTACGGATCGCTCAACGTCACTCAGCCCGAGGATCAGCTGAACATCATCGTGATGCAAAACGGAAGAGAGGACAACATGCGGACAGACATGAAGCCCTCGACGACCACGCCTCGCGGACTGACATGGGACCACTGCCGTCAGCTCATATTCGATGCCGGTAATGAGTATCACCGTTTCGAAGTGCTCAACCCCACTCACATCACGCTGGGACTTGAGCGCGTGGCGTGGGACGAGGATGACAGGCACTATCACGTTTATCCAGAAATGTGCGAGCCACAGCGAAACTACATGTTCTACAAGGATGCCGACGGAGCTTTCTACGTGCGCAACAGCGACAATTTTGAGAACGATCGCACGAGCGACTACGTCTATGTGCATTACAAGCTGGCTCCGGCAAAGGAATATGAGAAAGCCCGTCTTTATGTGGATGGTCACTGGACGACTGAAGCACCCGAGACCTACACCATGAGCTATGACGAGCGCGACCATTCCTACAATGCCGTGATACTGCAGAAGATGGGTTACTATAACTATCAGCTGCTGATGGAGCACGAAAACGGACAAACAGAAATAGTGCCCGAAGAGGGTTCTTTCTATCAAACAGAGAACCGCTATCAGGCACTTGTCTATTATAAAGGTATTGGAGACCGAACTTGGAGGCTCGTCAGTTTTCGCGAGTTGATTTTCGACCTCTAACGAAGCTCTTTCCTGTATTCGCTTGGCGTTCGCTTGTATTCATGGAAGAAACTGCCCATGAAATAGTTTGGTGTGTAGAAATGGCACTCGTCGGCTATTTCCTCAATGCTCTTATCGGTAGTAACCAGCATGTGAGCGGCAGTCTGCAAAGCGAACTTAAGGGCTAACTCACGCGGACTCTTGAAAATATTGGCGCTTATAAGATGATAGAGTGTCACAATGTCAGTATCTGAAGCATTGCTCAACTCGCGCATCGTCACACGTCCTTTATGTGCCTGCACGTATGGGATGAGCTTGATCATCAGCGCCGAGAACTCAGGCGAAAGCGGCGTGCTGTTGTCATGCTTGGCAAAGAAGAGTTCATCACTCTGCGGAGCAATCAGCTCATTGCTGATAGCCACGCTCTTATCTACAAAGGCATTCACCTTCTTGATGATATCGTCTTCCTCACTATTGCGGCGAGCGCGCATCTTAGTATTGCGACTGAAGAAGTAGAGATTGACCACAACTAATATCAGAATCAACAGGACAAAAAGCACATAAACGCCTGTAGCCTGCCACCAAGGCTGATTCACATGCACAATCCACGTGAACGGAGTGGTGCCCGACCACTGGTCTGGGAACATGGAGGCCTGCACTTCAATCTGATATTCACCAGGAGTCAGATTCATGAGCGGCAAGTGAAGGTCGCCTTTCGTGTCAACAAAGTCAGATCCGTTGAAATAAGAATAGACATGCCACTTTTCATCGCCCATACCCAAAAGCCTCACTCGATAGTAGGTCTGCAAAGGACGGAAATAATTAAGTCCGGAGAATGTGAGCGACACTGAATTCTGATCAGCATTCAGATTGATGTCTTTGATACGTGTGATGGCCCGGTCTATAATCACGATGCCATCCTTTTCCTCGCCTGCTGACACGAAGTCGCCATTCACAAGAATCCTAATCAGCTTGGGATAGAGAACCACAGGACTTTTCACATTGACTGCCGCGAAGTGATTGGGATTGAAGGACACGACATGATCGACCGCCTGCATGATGATGGTGCTGTCATTCAGGCACATCGCCTTGCAATTTAAGAAAGCATCATTCGGTACATTGTCTGACAAGCTGAAACTATTGACGAAATCAGGATTGTCCTTATCAAAGATGATACAGGATATGCCATACGAGGTGCTCACCCAAATGTTGTGCTGCTTGTCCTCTACTACCGAGTGAATAAAATTATTGAGAAGACCGTTCTTCTTGCTAAAGATGACGGGCTCAGACTGAGCCTTACGGAACATATAGAGACCGACCGTAGTTCCTATCCAGCTATAGCCGCGACTATCCTCAAACATGCAGTTGGCCTGTTTTCCGTTGAAGTCGAAAATGTTCTGCTTGAGCGGTTCCATCATCGAGATATATTCTTCGGCTTCCGGGCTGTCCAACATATAGACATTGAAGGGCGACGAGTAAGGAGTAGCGTAGAGCACGCCGCGCTTTTCTGTGCCGAGCCAGAGACCTCCCTGACGGTCGAACACGATGGTGTGGCAAACGGTTTGAAGGTATTTTCCATTTCTCAGCTTAACCAGCTCTACATGGTTAGTAGTTTGAGTCGGAATGTCGTAAGTCCAGTAACCCTTAGCCGAAGCTATATAAAGACAGTCATTACGCATGGTCATTCCATTCAGGCCGTAAGGCACCTGCAGTATTGTTTTCCACTGCCCGCTGACCATATCGAGCTGCATCAGTACAGAGCCTTCGGTACCACTATGAATCACGAAGTAGCTCTCCTTGTATTGCTGAATGATGGTTGACTGGGTGAACTGATGCGACATTTCCCATTCGAAAGCCTTTGAACGATGGGCTATCTGTCCGTCTTCACGATTGAGACCGATTACCTCGCCGTTGTCGTAGAACATGAGCAGCATGCCCTTGTAAAGGTCTATATCCTGCAGGTTACGATCTTTCAGCACCTGATGTGTCTTCTTGGCATCTACGTCATACAGCCCCTTCTCCGTAAGGAAATAAGCATGGCCCTCATTATCGGTAAAGAGGTCGAGCAGTTTCTCATCACATCCCATCTCACGAATAACGCCTGCTACATCAGGAATAAATGTTTCCATCAAAAGGTCAACACAGGTCACTGAGTTCTTGCTTTTCAGCCAGATGTGATGATTATGGTCAAAATAGATGCGGTCGTTGCCACGATAGGCGGGAAGGTCATACTGATACTCTTGCTCGGTATCAATATGTGTAAAACTCGAACCATCGTAGAAATTCAGGTTACCGATAGTCGAAATAATCATTCGCCCTGTACGGGTGCAGACAATGACTTGCGCACTATTATCAGCCAAGCCATTAGCTGCATTAATAATCTTGAACTCAGGCTCGTTCTCTTTTGAGAAAAGACTGAGAGATACACTAAAGCAGAGCAGCAGTGGCAAAAGAAATCGAATAGGTTTTAGGTTCATTGCTATTAGGGCCTGATTAATGCGGCAAAGATACTAAAAGTTAGCCGAACAGCCAAAATAAATTGTAAAAACTATAACGGTAAAATAAAAATGCCGATACATCCTGCCATCTCGTTAGATGAGTTTAACAGCTCGTTAGATGCGTTTAACGGCTCGTTAGATGCGTTTAACTTTTTCACTCGATGCGTTTGACTTGCTCACGCTGAGCACCTTATATAAACAAAAGAGGAAGCAAATCTCCTTTGTAGTAAGAAATACTTCCTCTTTTACCAAATGTGTCGAGGTGACAGGACTCGAACCTGCGACAGCCTGGTCCCAAACCAGGAACGCTACCAACTGCGCTACACCTCGCTTTTGCGGCTGCAAAGGTAAACAAAAAAAATGGAACTGCGAATTTTGAATTTGATAAATCATATTGATTTAACAATAATTCAAAATTCGCAGTCCCTATCTTGCTTATTTTATGATACCTTGCTCTACGAATATCTTCTTTAGCGCATGTACCGAACGCTCCACCTGCTCCTCGGTATGGGTAGCCATCAGGGCATAGCGAACGAGCGTGTCCTGAGGTGCGCAGGCAGGAGGAATAACCGGGTTGATGAACACTCCAGCGTTGAATGCAAGAGCTGTCACCAAGAATGTTTTCTCTGTATCACGCACATAAAGCGGTATAATCGGGCTCTCGGTCTCACCGATCTCGAATCCCTCTTCGCGGAAACGCTTCAAGGCGTAGTTCGTAACCTTCCACAGTTTTTCAATGCGCTCAGGCTCCTGCTGAATGATGTGCAAAGCCTCAAGTGCGGCAGCCGTAGCAGCAGGTGTGTTTGAAGCTGAGAAGATGTAAGTGCGGCAGGTGTGACGGAGCCAGTTGATTGTATCTTTATCAGAAGCAATGAAGCCACCAATACTTGCCAACGACTTAGAGAATGTACCCATAATCAGGTCAACCTCCTTTGTCAGTCCGAAGTGATCGCACACGCCTCTACCCTGTCTTCCGAATACGCCCACACCGTGAGCCTCGTCCACCATGATAGAGCAGTTGTACTTGTGCTTTAGCTGAACGATTTCGGGCAGTTTTGCCAAGTCGCCTTCCATAGAGAACACGCCATCTACTACAATCAGCTTGATGGCTTCTTGAGGCAACTTCTGCAGCACGCGCTCCAAATCTTCCATATCGTTGTGCTTGTAATGCAGCTGCTTGGCAAAAGCCAAACGACGACCGTCAACAATACTGGCATGATCGCGATCATCGCAAATCACATAGTCATCCTTACTCAGCAGAGCAGGAATAACGCCCTGATTGACACTAAAGCCGGTTGAGAAACACAGGCAATCGTCTTTGCCGATAAATTCTGCAATCTCTTTTTCTAACTGCACATGCAAATCAAGCGTGCCATTGAGGAAACGGCTTCCAGCACAGCCCGAACCGTAACGGTCAAGAGCAGCCTTAGCCTTGTCAATAATACGTTGATCACCTGTAAGACCTGTGTATGCATTCGATCCGAACATAAGAACCTTATGTCCGCCCATATCTACCTCCGTACCTTGTTTACCCGTAATAGCTCTAAAATAGGGATAAACGCCCTTGGCCATAAAATCCTGAGGCACGCGATACGATTTGAATCTTTCTTGTAACTGTCCCATTTAAAAATTTAGGTGTTTACTTAATTTCAGTTTGCAAAGTTACACAAAATTCTCAAATTAGTGCATTTTTTTCGTAATATTTGTGGAATGAACTTAAAAATATTTCCCATTTAGAGAAAATTTCATGCAAATTACGTAAATTTGCAGCATTATGAAGAACGGAAAGATGCGAATCACATTCATAGTGAATCCCATATCGGGAACACACAGCAAGGAAGGTATTGCTGAGCTCATTGAAAAGAATTTGAGCAAGGACCGCTTCGACCAGCGTATTGTTTTTACCGAATATGCTGGCCATGCAGCAGAAATTGCAAAGGCGTGTGCCAACGAAGGATATGACATCTGCGTAGCCGTAGGGGGCGACGGAACCGTAAACGAGGTGGCACGCTCGCTCACTCACACGAATACGGCCCTGGGCATCATCCCCTGCGGAAGCGGAAACGGACTGGCCCGGCACCTGTGCATTCCTATGGATGTGAAGAAATCGATTGAGATCATTAATAAGGCGCAGATTGAGGCATTCGACTACGGCATCGTGAACGGACTGCCTTTCTTCTGCACATGCGGAATGGGGTTCGATGCGTTCATCTCTCTCAAGTTTGCCGAATCGGGGAAGCGCGGACCAATCACCTATGTAGAGAACGTACTGAAGGAAGGTCTTAAATACAAGCCCGAGACTTACGTCGTGGAGGACGAGACCGGCACTCACAGGCACAAAGCTTTCCTCATAGCCTGCGCCAACGCCGCTCAATACGGAAACAATGCCTACATCGCCCCAGGTGCTTCTATGAAAGACGGCATGATGGACGTAATCATCATGGAGCCTTTCGACGTGATCGACGCGCCGAAGATTGCTATGGACCTCTTTGCCAAGACTCTGAGCAGCAACTCGCGCATCAAGACGTTCCAGGCTCGGCACATCCACATCCATCGCTCTACTGCCGGCGCCATCCACTACGACGGCGACCCCATCATGACTGAAGCCGACATAGATGTAGAAATGCAGCCATTGGGAATAAAGGTCGTGGTGAATCCTGATACCATCGAGGACGAAGCGCAGCCCAATCCTGTGCTCAACGCATTTAGCGACTTCTTTAATAATATAAATAATGTACGCGAGGACATAGCAAGAAGCGGTCACCGCATACAAGTGCTCAACAAGCTCATGCTCCGCAAACTTTCAAGACGATGACAGACAACAGCGAAGAACTTTTCCCCATTGTAGATGAGCAAGGCCGAACCTTGGGCCGCATCACTCGCGGCGAGGCTCACAACGGCTCACGAACGCTTCATCCCGTCGTACACTTGCATCTGTTCAACAGTCGGGGAGAACTGTATCTGCAACGCCGCCCTCTTTGGAAAGACATTCAACCCGGGCGATGGGACACTGCCTGCGGGGGCCACATGGCATACGGCGAAACGCCTGAACAAGCACTTCGTCGCGAAGTAAGCGAAGAGTTGGGAATTACCGACTACAGCCCCATCGCGTTAGGCCATTATGTTTTCGACAGTAAGCGCGAACGTGAACTTGTGTATGTGAACAAGGCTGTATATGACGGAACTGTCACCCCAAGCAAAGAAGAACTCGATGGAGGCAGGTTCTGGTCGCGCGAAGAGATAGTCAACGCAATGGGCAAAGGCATCCTAACTCCCAATTTCGAACAGGAATATCAAACTTTTTTCGGTTAGATGCAGCTCGTCCTCGTTCTTTTGATTATAGCCATCAGTCTGGCATACGCAGGTTGGCGCATTCACCAGTCGCTCACCCATAAGGCCGACCCGTGTGCCGGATGCGCAGGTTGCAGCCTTAAGGGGAAAATCAAGGTCCGAGAGCAATGTCCTTCGACCATTGGGGCAAAAAGCACGGCAAAAGCACAGCAAAAGTAGAACAAAACAAAGAATTTAACAGAAAAACAGAAGAAAAATTTGGAGAAACGAAAAAAACATAGTATCTTTGCATCCGCAAAAAGCAGAACAACATTGGTGCCTTGGATGAGTGGCTTAGTCAACGGTCTGCAAAACCGTCTACAGCAGTTCGAATCTGCTAGGCACCTCAAAGAAAATCGGAAGCCATTTCACAGGTTTCCGATTCTTTGTTATAAGAACCTTTTTCACAAGAGAGAAACGAATGAAACGCGGATTAGTACTGGAAGGCGGAGCCATGAGAGGGCTGTTTACTGCTGGCATCTGCGATGTCATGATGGAACACGACATTTGGCCCGACGGTATCATAGGCGTGTCGGCTGGAGCGGCATTCGGCTGCAACTATAAATCGCGACAGCCGGGAAGAGCCATCCGCTACAACATGCGCTTCGCTAACGACCGACGCTACAGCGGCTTATGGTCACTCCTCACAACAGGCGACTATTTTAATGCCGAATTTGCCTACCACACCGTTCCCTCCACTTACGACTTATTCGATGATGCTGCCTTCGAAGCCAACCCAATGGGGTTCATCGTAGTATGCACAGACGTGATGACTGGCAACCCCATCTATCAGAAGCTAAGCACGTCTGACCGTGAGAGCTACGACTGGATCAGGGCCTCGGCCTCTATGCCGTTAGCCTCGCGCGTGGTAGAACTTGGCGGACACAAGCTACTCGACGGAGGAGTGAGCGACTCCATTCCCCTCGCCTATTTCGAACAGATAGGCTACGACCGTAATGTGGTGATTCTCACCCAGCCGGACGGCTATCAGAAAGAGCACAACCGCCTGATGCCCCTCATGAGAATGGCGCTAAGCAAGTATCCACAAATGATTGAAGCGATGGACAAACGCCACGTCATGTATAATCAGCAACTGGATTTCGTCCGGAAGGCTGAAGCTGAAAAGCGTTGCCTCGTCATCCGACCAGAAGAAAAGATTCCCATCGGCCACGTCTCACACAATCCAAAACAAATGCACTTGGTCTATGAGATGGGACGAAAGACTGGAGAAAAGCAAATTGAGAACATTAAGAATTTTTACGCATGAGAATAGACATTATTACCGTTCTACCCGAGATGCTGGAAGGCTTCGTTCACGAGTCGATACTGGCTCGTGCCGAAAAAAAAGGTCTGGCAGAAATACGATTACACAACTTGCGCGACTACACCCTTGACAAGTGGCGACGTGTTGACGACTATCCCTATGGCGGCTCTGCCGGTATGGTGATGCAATGTGAGCCTATCGACCGTTGCATTACTGCCCTGAAGGCCGAACGCGACTATGATGAAGTGATTTTCACCTCGCCCGATGGCGAACGCTTCGATCAGCACATGGCCAACGAGCTTTCACTAAAAGGTAATCTTATCATACTCGCTGGCCATTACAAAGGAATAGACCAGCGAGTAAGAGATCATTTGATTACAAAGGAAATTTCAATCGGCGACTTTGTTCTGACGGGAGGCGAACTGGTGGCAGCTATGATTGCCGATGCCATCGTCCGCGTAGTACCTGGCGTTATTGGCGATGAACAAAGTGCCCTGTCCGACTGTTTCCAAGACGACCTCTTAGCGGCTCCCATCTACACTCGGCCTGCCGACTATAAAGGGTGGAAGGTGCCCGACATTCTGCTGAGCGGAAATGAGGCAAAGATCCGCGAGTGGGAACTTGACCAAGCGCTGGAGCGCACCAAGAGACTTCGTCCTGACTTACTGAACAAGTAGAGCTTTATTTCTGACGGAACAACTCGCTCTGCTGGCGAATCAGTTCAGCATCGTTGAAATAATCTATCTGCATGGCCTTACGCACCTCGCTCATCGTTTGAGCTGCCACTTCACGCGCCTGTTCAGTACCCTTTCTCAGGATATTGTAGATTTCAGGAATGTCTTGCTCAAGCTCATGACGACGCTGGCGCATAGGCTCTAAGAACTGATTTATCACCTGATTCAGGAACTTCTTGCATTTCATGTCGCCCAAGCCGCCACGTGTATAGTGCTCCTTCAATTCATCCAGATTCTTGTACTCCGGCCAGAAGTTGGCAAAGTCGGCATCGGTTGAGAAGGCATCGAGATAGGTGAACACAGCGTTACCCTCTACATGTCCGGGATCGCTCACGTTCAGATGGGTAGGATCGGTGTACATAGAGCGGACCTTCTGCCACACCTCATCGGCTGAGTCGGAGAGATAGATACAGTTGCCGAGCGACTTCGACATTTTCTCCTTACCGTCGGTACCGGGCAGACGACGAGCCGTCATATTCTCCGGCAACATGATTTGCGGCTCAACGAGCACAGGAGCATAGATATTGTTGAAACGGTTCACCAACTCGCGCGTCACCTCCAACATGGGTTCCTGGTCTTCACCGGCAGGAACGGTAGTTGCCTTGAAAAGCGTGATGTCGGCTGCCTGCGACACGGGATAGCAGAAGAAGCCTAAAGGAATGCTTTCGCCTTCGAAGCCACGCATCTTTATCTCGGTCTTTACCGTAGGATTGCGCTGCACGCGACTCACACTGATTAGGTTCATCAGATAGGTGGTCAGTTCAGCCAACTCAGCTATCTGGCTCTGAATGAAGATGGTGCATTTGCTGGGGTCCAATCCTACAGCCAAATAGTCGAGTGCCACATTAATGATATTCTGACGAATCTTTTCCGGATTGTCTGCATTGTCGGTGAGTGCCTGCACGTCGGCCATGAATACGAACATCCTGTCGTAGTCGCCTGCATTCTGCAGCTCCACGCGACGACGGAGCGAACCCACATAGTGGCCAAGATGAAGTTTACCAGTAGGGCGGTCGCCCGTAAGAATTACTTTTCCCATAATCTTTTTCTCTATTTTGTTTTCTTAATTTTTCTGTTCTATAATATGTATATCGCGCTGTGGGAACGGAATCTCTATGCCGTTCTCGTTGAGAGTTTCATATATACACTTCAGCACATCGCTCACCACGTATGACTTCTTCACGGCATCAGCCCATACAAAGAGTTTGAAGTCAATGCTCGAATCGTTCATTGTCGTCACTACAGCCTTTACCGCTCTCGAAGGATCCATCCATTTGTGATGCAGATTGTTGACGGCTCCTTCAACCAACTGTTGCACCTGTCGCAGATTAGAGCCGTAAGCCACTCCGAAGACGACAGGAGCCAGTACGTATCCGTGGTTGCGCGTCAGATTCTTATAGTTCTTGTCAAACAGCTGCGAGTTCTGGAAGGTGATCACCTCACCTGAAATAGACTCCACGACCGTAGAGGTGTAACTGATCTGATGCACCTTTCCCATCGTACCATCTACTTCAATCCAGTCGCCCACCTTCAGTCGGCCAGCCATCAGCGAGGCACCATAGAAGATGTTCTCGATGATGTTCTTCGATGCAAAACCGATACCAGTTGAGAGACCGCCCGAGATGGCCAACAGCCAGGCCAGCGAGATGTGGAGCAAGCCCATAGAGAACATCAGCCAGATGCTCCAGATAATCACCTGCACAACATTGCGGCTCATCACTATTCGAGACGAGGCTGTCGTAGGGTCCAAATGATTGAAATGCAATTCGAGAAAAGCCAGGAGCGTGTTGCCGATATACCTGAAGGCGAACCACATACAGACAACAATAGAAATCTTGATGATAGAAAGGTGCAGATTCTCCATGTGTACGAAATCCGAACGGAAGATCTGCCAGCACAGGTCGCTCAGATTGAACACGTCGGCAGCCCAGTAGATGCTGAGCATGATGGAGAGCACTCCCATAATAGGCATCAGCACGCTATAGACCAAGTTGTAGAACCACGTCTTCGTGATTGGCTTATGGGTTATGTCCTTTCGCAAGCCATAAATGCTCATCCAGCGCGACAGGCAGGTGATGGTCAGAATGCAGGTAAGCTGCATAATCCACCATATCAGGATTTGAACCGAGAGCAGCGTGTAGCCCGACCACGAGATAACGAGTGAGGAAAGAAACACGATAAGCGACACGTAAGAATAGAGCATGTCCTGCTGAGGCACGTTCTGGCTCTGCCGTCCGATAACGCTCCACTGCCAAATAGTGGCCAGCAACAGGACTGGAGGAAACACCAGATTAACCAGTTCCTTCGGAATCAGAATGATACGGAAGGCTATCACCAAGAAGCCCACCAAGATGAGGGGGGCGTAGATGCGGAACGCGCTCCTTATCTGATCACCACTCACGCGCAGCAGAAGCGACACCAGAATAACGCCCAACAGCCATGAATAGCTGATGAGCAAATCTGAAGCCATGATGAAGAAGTTCTGCTCACCTATGTTACGGAAGAGAATCAGGATGATTGCAAACGTGATGGTGGTCGTAGCCATGATGATGCAGCTGCGCTTCTTCATGAATTCGGGCGAATTGAAGCGCCGGGGCACGATGAAGCGGAAGGTCAGCAGATTGAGCAGCGTGGCTACCACGAAATAGATGAAGGTGACGATGAAAAGACCGAAGATGATGCGGCTGTCCCACTGCGACAGAGGCGAAGGCTTATACTTCTCTCCGAAAGTAGTGATCATTTCATCAAACTTCTCAGGGAAGTGTTCCAACACCTTGAAATAGTTGTCGCTGCCGTTCATGAAGATGCCGCGCTGTATCTCGTTATAACGCTGCTGTGCGTAGTCGTCCAGCATCTTCAGCCGCTGCTCGCTCATCTCGTAGTATCTGATGTAGTCAGCTGTCTGCGACCGGTTCTCGTCAAGGGTGTTCCTGATGTGGATGGCCAGTGTCAGACATACGCTTCTGTCAATCTTGGCTTTCTGGCTCAGCAGCATGTAAGGCATCTGCCGAAGACTCCCTATCAGGCTGTCATATTTGGCAATCTCAGCTTCGTGACTGTCCAGGAAGTCTCTGAAAGGCTGCTGCTGTTGTTTGAACTGATGATACTGTTTGGTGGCTTCATTGCAGGCATAGGTCAAATCGAACACATAGTTCGAATTCTGCGAATAGAGCATGAGCGAGTTCTGATTAGACTGTCTCATAGTCTCCATCAGCTCGTTCTGAATGCTCCTGTTCTTCAGTCTTCGTTCCTGTGCCTGACCTGTCAGCTCAACGTGTCGCCCTATCAGCTCCTGCCTCAGCACACTCAGTGTCTGCTCCAAGTCTTTCTCCTTCAATACTGCATGTGCTTGGGGCATGAACAGAGCTATCAAGGCCCACAGTATCAACAATCTTTTCATCTTATTCACTATTTCCTGTTCAGTTTTGTTTTGGCACCCTTCTCAAAGGGGCCTGTCACGTGATGATGCCGCCTTACTTATTCTTCTGAGCCTCACGCAGTCTGATACGTGTGAGCACCTGCTTCGTATTGTAGGTGAAATCGCCCGAGAGCACCCATGCATAATAGCCTGAATCACTACGCAGCACCTCTGCCACGGTCTTCCCTTTGTGCTTGCCGAAGTTGAAGTACTCCACCATTTTGGGGTTGCCCTTCTCGTCAAGCACAATGTTACCCTTACTGTCTTTTTCTTCTCCCCAGACGATGCGTCCGGCAAAGTCAACATTCCGATTGGATTTCGAAAACTCGTTCAGGAAGTCCATATCATTCTGTAACACACGGCCTTCAGGATTCTCGCCCAGCTCACGCTGATGCGCTTCGGTATAATAATCCAGCTCAGCTTTCAGCACGCTATAGGTTGCCTCTGTGTCCTGATCAGCCCGATGAGCCTCAAAGTCGTCCTCCATCTTTCTTCCGCAATAGAACTTATAGGCAGCGGCAAGATTCCTACGCTCCATCTTGTGGAAGATGGCTTGCGCGTCAATAAGCCTGCACTTTGAAAAGTCGAAGTCGATGCCTGCACGCAGGAACTCTTCAGCCAAGAGGGGCACATCAAAATGATTAGAGTTGAAGCCTGCAAAATCGCATCCCGTAAACAGGTCGCTCAGTTGCTTCGCTATTTGCTTAAACGAGGGCTTGTCCTTCACATCTTCATCGCTGATGCCCGTCAGTTCAGTTATGAAGGGCGGAATATGGCATTCGGGATTCACCAGATAATTGCCACGCTCCTCTTTTCCGTTAGGATAGACTTTGATGAAGGAGACTTGAATGATGCGGTCTTTGACCAAATCAAGACCGGTCGTCTCCAAATCGAAGACGACCAGTGGTTTTGTAAGATTAAGTTTCATGAATGTTAATCATTTATCAGCATGGGCATCATCAGCATCAACACGTCTTGGTTCTCAGGCTGTTCTGAAGGCAGCACAAGACCTGCACGGCTGGGATCGGCCAGCTGAATAACGACTTGTTCGCACTCAAAGTTGTTCAGAATTTCAATAAATGACGAGCCTTTGAACCCGATGCTCATCGGCATACCGTCGTAGTCGCAAGCCATCCGCTCGGTTGCCGTCTTCGAGAAGTCGTAGTCCTCGGCATCGAGCTGAAGCGTTCCGTTCTCCACATGAAAGCGAATCAGATTGCTCGAGTCGTTCGAGAAGGGCTGCACGCGGCGCAATGCCGACAGCAGGCCCATGCGGTCAACCGTAAGCTGATTAGGATTGCTCTGAGGAATGACTGAATTGTAGTTGGGATAGCGCCCCTCAATCAGACGACAGATAATTTGTCCGTCCTCATAGTTGATCTCGGCATTGCGCTCGTCAAAGCGAATCACCACGTCGCCGCCATTCTTGCCCAGCACGTTCTTCAGAAGTGAAGCAGGCTTCTTAGGCAGAATGAAAGCTGCCGGCTGATCGCTCTTCACGGTGAACACCTTATTGCGCACCAGCTTGTGTCCGTCGCTGGCCACCACAGCCAGGCATTCGGGTGTCAGGTCGAAGTAGATACCGTTCATCACAGGGCGAAGCTCGTCCTGCGCGGTAGCGAAGATAGAGCGGTTGATGTTATCGCTCAGCATCTGCGTGCTGATGGTGATGGTGGTGGCACCCTCGCCCACTTGCTGTGCCTGGGGGAACTCGTCGGCATTCTCTACTGGCAGCGAGAACATACCATTCTGATAGTGGATATGTGCTATGTTCTTGTTCTGCTCCTGATTCACCTCAAACGTGATGGGCTGTTCCGAAATGCCCTTTACAGCCTCGAGCAGGTCGTGATTGCCTACGCAGAACCGGCCATTGCCATCTGATTCGTTCAGCTCCATTGAGGTTTTCATTACTACCTCACTGTCCGAAGCCGTCAGGTTCAAACGTCCATCAACTACTTCGAAGAGGAAGTCGCCAAGGATGGGCAATGAGTTCTTGCTATTGATAACCCTCGAGAGCGCCACAAGGCGACTGCTGAGGGCTGTGCTTGAAACGGTAAATTTCATATATAATTATTTGGTTTTATGTTTTCAAATCGGAGCACAAAAATACGAAAATAATGTGTGAATAACAAAATTATCACGAAAAATTTTCTTCTTTTCAAACAATTTTAGTAATTTCGCAATCGATTTTGAAAAAACAAACAATCGTAAACAATAAAGGATTATGGATTTAACAGGAAAAGTAATTGCCATCATGCAGCCACGCAGCGGTACGTCAGCCCGCACGGGCAACCCTTGGATGTCGCAAGAGTATGTAATCGAAGTACCGGGTCAGTACCCACGCAAAATGCTGTTCAACATCTTTGGCGAGGACCGTATCAAGCAGTTCAACATACAGGCTGGAGAGGAGATCACCGTTCAATTCGATATTGATGCTCGCGAGTATAACGGTCGCTGGTTCAACGATATTCGCGCTTACAACATTATTCGCGGACAGATTGCCCAGACGGTTCCCCAAGCCACTCCGCCGTTCACTCCCCAGCAGAACGCTGCTCCCCAGGATGCCGCTACGGCTCCCTTCCCTCCTGCACAGGAACCTGCTGGCGAAGGTGCTGCCGACGATCTGCCATTCTAAGACAGAAAAACAACTTTTCACCACACAACAGAAGGCGCTTGCGAGCGCCTTCTCTCTTTTTTGCATATAGGAAAGGATATTCACGAGTGTCCTTTTTTTGCACACATCGAGTTCCTTCCTTATTTGCCAACAGAAAGGGCGCTCCCGATTGTAGGAAGCGCCCTGTTCGTATCTAAGCGTTTAAAAAATCAACCCGATTAGTTCTTGAAGAAGTCCTTAACGGCCTCATTGGGAACCATCTGCTCATCGAAGATGTAAGCACCCGTCTTCGGGCTGCGTACCATCTTGATCACCTTTGAATATGCGCGACCATCCTTCGAACCTTCGTGGAGGGTAGCAACGGTTTTCTTTGCCATGCGTCAGATCCTTTCTTACTTAATCTCCTTGTGAAGAGTCATCTTCTTCAGGATGGGGTTATACTTCATGAGTTCCATGCGCTCAGGCGTGTTCTTACGATTCTTGGTCGTAATGTAACGGCTGGTGCCGGGAACGCCGCTGGTCTTCATCTCGGTGCACTCCAGAATCACTTGGATGCGGTTACCCTTTGCTTTCTTGCTTGCCATGGTTATTCAGTCTCCTATTATGATTAATTACCCCATGCAAAGACCTTCTTCTCAAGGTCGTTCCAAGTGAGGTAGCCCTTATCTACTGCCTGACGAATGGCAGCATCAAGTCCAACTTTATTAATTAAACGCAAACCAGCAGCGCTGATTTTAAGATTAATCCAGCAATCCTGTTCTACCCAAAAGAACTTCTTGCTGAACAGGTTGACATCAAAGCTTCTCTTTGTGCGATGCTTTGAGTGAGACACATTATTACCAATCTGTGCCTTCTTGCCTGTGATTTGACAAACTTTCGACATTGCTATCTACTTTCTTTTGTTCCGTTAATTGATACTTACTCCAAACAGGGTGCAAAGGTACTAATTTTAATGAGAAATGAAGAATGAAGAATAAAGATTTCTCAAAACTTTAATGTTTTTTAACTCTCAGTTTCTATTTCTTCCACATCCTCTTGCTTCAGATAGTCGGAAAACATCTGAATAGCTTTGTTCGTGGCGATGGCCAGATTGATGTCGCGCCCGTGGTCTTCTTCCACTTTGCAGGTCACGATTTTCTCGGGTGAGCCGCAGGCCAGCCAGATAGTACCTACCGGGATTTCCTTGGTGCCTCCGCCAGGACCGGCAAAGCCTGTAGCGGCAATGGCATAGTCGGTGTTCAGCATCTTGCAGGCACCTTTCACCATCTCGACAGCCACTTCTTCGCACACAGCTGTCTTCTCCTCCAACAGCTGATGCGACACTCCTAACAGATTCTCTTTCACCTCATTGACATAGCAGATAATGCCGCCCTTGAAATATTTCGAGGCTCCGGGTACTGCGATGATTGCTTCAGCAATACGTCCGCCCGTGCAGCTCTCTGCCGTAGCCACAGTTCTCTCTTTCTCCCACAGCAGTTGGCTTATCTCCCTGCTGATTATTTTTGCTTCAAAATCCATCTTATTTTATTTAGTGTTTTATTACGATTTACGATTCACCTCGCTCTTGCGCTCGGTGCTTTACTTAAATGTGACTTTGCTGAATGCAGGCGCATCGATGGGACAAAACTCCTTGTCCTGATACTTGAAATGGCCCACGATGCCTATCATGGCCGCATTATCGGTAGTATAGCTGAACTTGGGAATGTAGATGGTCCAGCCGTAGCGTTGGGCGTGGTCCTTGAAGGCATTGCGCAGCCCATTGTTGGCACTCACGCCTCCTGCCACGGCCACGTGTTTGATGCCGGTCTGCTTCACGGCTTGGCGCAACTTCTTCATCAGGATGTCCACAATGGTCCATTCCAGCGAGGCGGCCAAGTCTTCCTTATGGTGCTCCACGAAGTCGGGATCATCCTCCACCCACTTACGCAGATTATAGAGGAAGGATGTCTTCAATCCCGAGAAGCTGTAGTCCAACCCGGGTATGTGGGGCTCGGCAAACTGATATGCTTTCGGGTTGCCCTGCCGTGCCAGTCGGTCAATGACGGGTCCGCCCGGATAGCCCAGTCCCATCACTTTGGAACACTTGTCAATGGCTTCGCCGGCAGCATCGTCGATGGTCTGTCCCAGCACCTCCATATCGTTGTATGCGCGTACCAGCACGATTTGGGAGTTGCCACCCGACACCAACAGGCAGAGGAACGGGAATGGCGGCGGATTGAAGTCGCCCTCTCCCCCGTCTATGAAGTGGGCCATCACATGTCCTTGCAGGTGGTTCACGTCGATAAGCGGAATGCCCAGCGAACGGGCAAAGCCCTTGGCGAAGTTCACGCCCACGAGCAGCGATCCCATCAGACCGGGGCCGCGCGTGAAGGCCACAGCCGACAACTGCTCCTTCGTGATGCCTGCACGCTTGATGGCCTCGCTCACCACGGGCACCACGTTCTGCTGATGCGCTCTGCTGGCCAGTTCGGGCACCACGCCTCCGTAAGCCTCGTGTACGGCCTGCGAAGCGGTCACGTTCGACAGCAGCACCCCGTCTCTGAGCACGGCGGCTGATGTGTCGTCGCAGCTCGACTCTATACCTAATATATATACATGCTTATCCATTGCTTTCTGATTTTGCGTGCAAAGGTAGCACATTTCGGCCATGTCACAAAAACTTTTCCGCTTTTTATGCAGTTAAGTGTTCTCAAGCAGCCGTTTTCGGGTCGAAAAGAATCACCGCAAATGCCCGTATGACACTTGCGGTGACAGGTTGAGATGAGTTTTCCCTCAGAAAAACTCACAGGAGTCGAAACGCTTACTTCAGCGCCTTGTTCAGCATGAAATAGACCTCGTTGTTGCGCAGGTTCTGCTTGAACTCGTAGGTCTTCGTGTCTTTGTTGATCTTGACATACTCGATGCCCAGCATCTCAGCGAAGTCTTCCCAGTACTCCTCGGTGATGTCGTAGGAGAAGGCGCTGTGGTGCGTACCGCCAGCCAGGATCCAAGCGCCTGCGCCAATCTCGAACGTGGGCTGTGGCACCCAGAGGGCTGAAGCCACGGGCAGGTTGGGCATGGGCTTCGGCTCGATGCACTCTACCTCCTGCGAAATGAGACGGAAGCGGTTGCCGAGGTCAACGACGGTAGCCTTGATGCCACGACCCGTCTTAGAGGTGAACACCAGACGGGCTGTCTGCTGCTTGCGGATACCGATGCCGAGGAAGTGCACCTCGAGCTTGGGCTTATCGACTGCGATGAGCGGGCACACCTCGAGCATGTGGCTCTGCAGGCAGCTGGAGCGGTCGCCGGCGAAGTTGAGGGTGTAGTCCTCGAGGAACGAGCATCCTGTGGGCAGTCCCTGCTGCATCACCCAGAGTGTGCGATAGAGGCAAGCCGTCTTCCAGTCGCCCTCGGCACCGAAGCCGATGCCCTCGGCCATGAGTCGCTGCGAAGCGAGACCGGGAATCTGATCGAAGCCGCAGAAGTCGGGAGCATCGATGTCGGCATCGCCCAGGTCGTCGAAGTTGGTGGTGAAGGCAGTAGCGCCCTCGTCCTTCAGCACGCGGCGCAGGGCAATCTCAGCCTTGGCTGCATTGTGCACCTTCTGCCAATAGACCTCCTCGCCGCTCTCGTCGATCTTGATGGTGTAGAGCTTCTTGTACTCCTCCACCAGCTCGTCGGCCTCCTTGTCGGTCACCTTCTTGAAGTAGTCCATCAGCGAGCTGACGGGATAGTAGTCAACATGATAGCCCAGACGCTGCTCGAACTCCACGCGGTCGCCGTCGGTCACGGCCACGTTGTTCATGTTCATGCCGAACATCAGGCAGCGCACGTTGTGGGCATCGGCCACACCGGCAGCCACGCGGGCCCATACGGCAATCTGCTTCTGAGCCTGCTCGTCCTTCCAGTAGCCGCACACCACCTTACGGGGAACGCGCATGCGAGTGCAGATGTGTCCGAACTCGATGTCGCCGTGGGCGCTCTGGTTCAGGTTCATGAAGTCCATGTCCATCGTCTCCCAGGGAATCTCGGCATTATACTGAGTGTGGAAGTGCAGCATGGGCTTCTTCAGAGCCTGCAGGCCCTTGATCCACATCTTGGCAGGCGAGAAGGTGTGCATCCAGGTGATGATACCGATACACTTCTCCTCGTTGTTGGCGGCGAGCATCACCTGCTCCACTTCTTTTGAGCTGTTAGCCGTGCCCTTATAGACAATCTTCACGGGAATGTTGCCGCTGGCGTTCAGGCCCTCGACCATCTCCTTTGAATGTCCGTCAACTGCAACAACGGCATCGCCTCCGTAAAGGAGCTGTGCACCAGTTACCCACCAAATTTCCAAATCTTTGAACATTGTAGTAAGCCCCCCCTTAACCCTCCCAACAGGGAGGAAGACCGTAACAGGGACTTGGGTCTTTAGTTATTGAAATATATTTGTTTATTGTTATTCCTTCTTACGGAGTTTCAAGGACGTACAATAATCCCATGAGCCAAAGCTGCTCCAGCCACTCGACCACTGTTCGCCAGGCTTGAGCGTGATGTCTTGTCTAAAATATTTGTCGGTGTAAAGATGAATACAATCTTCGTCGACTCGCAGAAAATAGAAAGTGTAAGACTCATAGCCGCCGTAGCTGCCATAGTTTCCCTGTGGCGTCCATTTGGGCGATTTGTTCTCTATCAAATCGCTAACCGGACAAGTAAAGGTTTCTGTGCCACCCATGTCGCGGCCTGTCACCTCGCACTCTTTTGAACTTTCTGCTTCGAGAACCAGTTCATATTCATTCCAATTTACAGCCATAGTCAAAGATGCTTATGATTCGATTGTTTTTCTTGGTTGCAAAAATAAGAAATTATGCCGACATACAAAAACTATTTAAGATTCTAAAAGTTAAAAAAGCAGAAAAAGAGCAATGCAATGACGGGCAACTGGAAAACAACACCCATTAGCAAAGTGAGCGAAACAAATTCGTTTCAAAATTCTATCTGCAAAACCGTGGCAGGAAATATCCTGCCACGGTTTTTACAGTTTTTTTCACCTTCAGTAGTTTCAAATCAGGCCATTCCTCACGGCATAATCCCAGGCATCATGGTCTATCTGCTGCATGGTGCGAACATCTGGAGGAAGGTCGCTTGTACGAACGAAATGCGGCTTGCTCTGGAAAGCCTCTTTGTCGCGAGAGCCATAGAGATTTTCACGCCACGAGATGATGAGTTCAAGCGAGAACGTGTAATCAGGACGGTGTCCTGGCTCCCATGTGTGCGTCGGCTTTACAGGTATGTCCTTTTCCAATGGCACAGCATGCTGTTTGTTGGGCGACATGCTCAACGTGAACTGCTGGTCACGGTAACGGACGACCAACTCATACTCGTCGACATGCTCCACAATGACTGGCGCTACAGGACACTCGGCATCGTCTTCGAGCGAGAAATGCCAAGGAAGATACCAGTTGAGGTCGTCGCCCACATGGACATCGTCAATATCGAACGAATAGTCGCGCCCGTTCCACCCAGGAGTAAAAACGATTTTGAAATCCAGATGATTCCACTCACGCCGCTGCCCCGTAACAGAACAAGGAACAACCGTCGTTTCTTCGTCTTTGGTATACCGGACGCTGCCATTAGAGACGTATGGCATGTAGCGCACGGCAGAGACATCGCCAAGTTTGTTAGACGATTCAAGGTTGCCCCAATAGAACAGATTCCTGATTCTGTTATTGAAACTATTACTATCGCTTGCCGACATGACACGCACGGGCAAGGAAAGGGTATTCAGTTGAAACCACTCGTCGCAGGCATCGATCTGGTACTGAAACAGAAACCCACGGTCGTGACTGAAGCCGTAGTCACTGGGTCCAAACAGTTCGTCGGCCCATTTCTCGAGACGCTTGCTGATAGACAGCGCACTCTCGAAACAAATACGACTAATCTGACTGACAATTTTCTCTTGCTCTTGCTGTGTCATAATTCTATCGGCAGGTGGGTCATGATATTAATGCTTCTGGCCTTTCTGTCCGTAGTAGGCGTTGGGGCCGTGCTTGCGGTTGTAGTGCTTCTCTACGAGCAAGGGGTTCATCGTGGTGTTGGGGTTCACCGAGAAGCTGACGAAGGCCATCTTGGCACACTGCTCCATCACCTTGGCGTTATAGACGGCATTGTCGGGCGACGTGCCCCATGAGAAGGGGCCGTGGTTCTTCACCAGCACGGCAGGTGTGTGGTCGGGATTGATCTTGCGGATGTTCAGAATCTCATCGACGATCACGTTGCCCGTCTCCAATTCGTACTGTCCTTCCACCTCTTCCTTCGTCATGTCGCGCGTGCAGGGTATGTCCTTGTAGAAGTAGTCGGCATGCGTGGTTCCGATGTTGGGAATGTCGCGGCCAGCCTGAGCGAAGGCCGTGGCATAGGTGGAGTGTGTGTGCACTACGCCCTGGATATTGGGGAATGCCTTATATAATACAAGGTGCGTGGGTGTGTCGCTCGAGGGGTTGAGCTCGCCCTCGACCACCTTGCCGGTTTCCAAATCGACCACCACCATGTCCTCAGCCTTCATGTCGTCGTAGCTGACTCCTGAGGGTTTGATAACGACGAGGCCCTTCTCGCGGTCTATGCCAGAGACGTTGCCCCAAGTGAAGATGACCAATCCCTGTTTCACGAGATCGAGATTAGCCTTAAATACTTTTTGTTTCAGTTCTTCTAACATATCTTTCTTCTTTTAGTCACAGTTTAAAGTTCGGATCTTCTTTATAGACGTTGTCGTTGAAGCGATAGAGATAGGCACCTCGCTTAGAGCCTTTCTTGTCTATCTTGTCGGTCTTCTGGATGAAGTCCATCTCCTTGATGCGCTTGCGGAAGTTGCGCTTGTCAATCTCGTGGCCCACCACGGACTCGTAGAGCCGCTGCAGCTGTGTGAGGGTGAACAGCTCGGGCAGGAGCTTGAATCCGATGGGCTCGGTGCGTATCTTCTGCATCATCAGCCGCCACGCCTTGTCCACCATCTCGTTGTGGTCGGAATAGAGATGGGGCAGCTCGTCAGAGCTCACCCACTCCACTCCATGCTCCTTCTGGAGCTCTTCGTTGTAGTCCTTCACGTTGATGAGGGCATAGTAGGCCACTGAGATGACGCGCTCGCCCGGGTCGCGATTCACCCTGCCGAAGGTTTCCACCTGCCGCATGAACACGTCTTTCATGCCCGTCAGTTCGTAGAGTGTGCGCCGGGCGGCATCGTCCAGACTCTCGTCGGCAGCCACGAAGCCGCCGTAGAGGCTCCACTCCCCTCGTCCGGGGTCCATCTGGCGACGGCCTATGAGCACCTTCAGCTTTCCTTCGTCGAAGCCGAAGATGATGCAGTCCACCGACACCCAGACTTTTGAATATTCGTTATAATACATTCAATGTTCAACGTAAAGACATTACCAGAAATAGGCATAGAAGCAAGCGCAGAGGCCGATTACGATCAGGGTGCCCACGATGTCGAAGGTGCCCCAGCTCTCCTTGATCGACTTCTTGAAGTCAGCCGAGAAGGTGATGGCATCGACCTGAGCCTTGGTAGGTGCAGGCGTGAAGCAGCTCACGCAGACCATGAGGCAGATGATGAACACGAGCAGCCAGCACTCGAAGATGAGCCAGTTGGTCTGCCAGAACCATGTGGTGTTCTCCCAGAAGGCACCTTCCATAGCGGCCTTGCCCGAGTCAGTGATCACGTTGGTCACGAGGCGAATCATGCCCACGCAGAAGCCGCCAATGAGGCCCCACTCACCTGCCTTAGGCGTAATCTTCTTAGAGAAGATGCCGAGCGTGAACACAGCCACCATAGCGGGGGCGATGAGCGACTGAATGTCCTGCAGATAGCTGTAGAGGTTGCCCATCGACATCATGACAGGCATCCAGGCCAGACCGAGAATCACGACCACGACCGTAGCCATACGGCCTACGAACACGTAGTGGGCCTCGCTCATGCCTTTCTTCATGGGCTTGTAGAAGTCCTCGGTGAAGAGCGTGGCGCAGCTGTTGAAGAAGGCGGCCAGCGATGCAACGAGGGCGCACACGAAACCGATGGTCACGATGCCCTTGATGCCGGCAGGCAGGATGTTCTTCACCATCATGGCGAAGGCGCCGTCGGTTGACTCGTGGTTGGTGATGTCCATCACGATGCCGCTGTCAGGATTCTGCGACAGGGCATAGGCAATCATGCCGGGGATGAGGAACATGAAGCAGGGCAGAATCTTGAAGAAGCCTGCTGCGATGGTACCGCGACGGGCGCGCTTCATCACTTCGGCATTGTCCTCGCCGGGCACCTGACCCAGTACACGCTGCACGATGTGCTGGTCGGTACACCAGTACCAGAAGCCGATGATGGAGGCTCCGAGGAACACCACATAGCCCGGGAATTGGGGATACATGGGGTCGCCCGGATCGGTGTGGAACATGTGGGTGGTGCCGTAGCCCTCGTGGGCTGCATTACACACGGCCATCATGTTCTCCCATCCGGCTGTGATGCTGCCGCCGCCCAAGGCCGAGAGGCCGAGGAAGAGCACGAGGAAGGAGCCTATAATAAGAATAGGTGTCTGAATGGTGCTGAGGGTCATCACGCCCTTCATGCCGCCGAACACGGTGAACACGGCTGTGATGGCAATCAGGCCGATGGCTCCATACCAGAAAGGTATGCCGAGCAGATACTTGAAGAAGATGCCGCCCGTGAAAGCGGTGACCGACACCTTGGTGAGCACATAGGCCACGAGGGTGATGATGCTGAGCCACGAGCCCGTGCGCTGGGTGTAGCGGAACTTCAGGAAGTCGGGCATGGTGATGATCTTGCCCATCTTGTTGATGAGCAGCTGATAGAAGGGCACGAACAGCCAGCCGAGAATCAGGATCATCCAGCCCTGCATCTCCCAGTGGGCCATGCCCACGCCGTCCTTGGCACCTGTTCCGGCCAAGCCCACAAGGTGCTCCGAGCCGATGTTGGCGGCAAAGATGGCCATACCGATCACATACCAGGGCTCGCCCTTACCGAAGAGGTAAGCCGACGAGTCTTCGCCCTGCTGGGCTTTCTTGTCTTTCCAGATGGCATACCACACGGCTGCCACCACTCCACACAGGCCGACGATGAGCACCACCCAGTCGAGCCAGATAAATTCATGTGAACTCCAGTTCATTTTCTTACTATTCGTTTATTTGTTGATGATTCGTTATTTACTTGATTGAGAACTTATAGGCAGCGTGGCTGTAGTAAGGCTTCTCGGGTGTGACCACCGGGCTGGCCCACTCAGGATGGTTGGGGCTGTCGGGATATTTCTGGCTCTCCAGGCACACGCTCACGTGCTGCGGATACTTCTTGCCCAGCTTGCGCACGATGTTCTCTTCGCCGCCTACGCCCTGGAAGTTGCCGCTATAGACCTGCACGCCGGGCTCGTTGGTGAACATCTCCATGAAGATGCCCGTGCGGGGGCTGTAGAGCGAGGCGCACACCTGCGTGTCGTCGCCAGCCGTGTTGAGGCACCAGTTGTGGTCGTAGCCGTGTGCGTTCTTTATCTGATAGTAGTCTGAATGGATGGAGTCGCCCACGGCATGAGGTGTGCGGAAGTCCATCGGGGTGCCCTCCACGGGAAGAATCTTGCCGGTGGGCATGTAGCTGAAGTCTGCCTCGGTGAAGGAGTCGGCATTCACGTAGAGCACCTGATCGTAGGCAGCGTTCTCCAGGTCGCCCGAGAGGTTATAGTAGTTGTGGTTCGTCTGGTTGATGATGGTAGGCTTGTCGGTCGTGGCCTCCCACACGATGTCTAGCACGTTGTCGGCTGTCACCTTATAAGTGGTCGTGGCCACCACGTTGCCGGGGAATCCGTTCTCTCCGTCGGCAGCCTTGATCTGCAGTTTCAGCACCGAGTCGTTGGCCTCCACCACGTCATACACCTGGTTCATCCATCCCGTAGCGCCGCCCCCGTGCAGGCAGTGAGTGCGCGTGTCGCCCTCGTGGGGATCGTTCTGCCGCAGCTGATAGGTCACTCCGCCGAGTGCGAACTTGCCGTCGCAGATGCGGTTGGCATAGCGGCCTACGCTGGATCCGTAGTCGGTGGGCGAGTTGAGCGTGTCGGCATACTGGGCTATGTTGTCGAAGCCGAGCACCACGTCGGTGGGCTTGCCGTCCTTGTCGTTCACCACGAGGCTCACCACGCGCCCGCCGTAGTTGGTGATGCACACCTCCATACCGCTCTCGTTCTTGAGCGTGTAGAGCTTCACCTCCTTATTATTAATGAGGGTGTCGAACTTAGCGGCATCGAGTCCCGACTTGGTGAGTGTGGTCTCCTGCTGCTGACCGCCGGCGCAGGCCGACATCATGAGTGCCATTGCACCGATGCAGAGCAACGAGTTTTTAGCTGTTTTCATTTGCTTAGTGTTTTTTAAGTTTTAGTTATTGTTTCGAAATTTGGGTGTAAATTTACGACTTATTTTTAATTCGGCAAAGAATCCGCCCTATATATTTTCGAACTGCCTTTTGAAATTGATTCTTTTTAACAAATCGGGGACCATCGCTCCGCCTGATGCCACTCCCGAAAAAGCATTTCCCCTCCTGCGCGAGGAGGGGAAATCGGGGCCTGTGCTACATTCCTATACAGGAAGTGGTGGTGGCCGATGGCGGTCAGCTTAGGGCTGCTCCTCCACACTGCCGCTGGTGCCGCCGCCCTGCTGCTGTTGTCCGCTGCCGCTGGTGCCGCTGTCGTCGTCGGTTGTCAGGCCGGCGCCTTTCATGATTGTGGTGGCCGACACGCGGGTGGCGTTGCGCGAGAGCACCGGGCTCAGGTAGAGTGAGCGGTCGCTGCGTTCGGGCGTGAAGCCCAACGAGAACACCACGTTCTGAATGTCGAGCTCCTCCATCGTCTCGGCACCGCCGTAGAGGGTCTCCCCCTTCTCGTTGGTGCCCATCTTCAGACGTGGCTTCAGGTAGAAGGTGCCCAGCCCGTCGAGCTTCACCTTGTGCGAGCTGAGCAGCAGCTCCTGAATGCAGTTCACGAACTTCCTGGTCACGCCATACACCACGTCGCTGGTGAAGATGGTGCCGTGCTCCATGATGTGCTGGCACACGTCGTCGAGGGTCAGGGTCTTCAGGTTGAACACGCGCGGATACCAGCGGCCATAGCTCTTCTGGCTGCTCTTGTTGTCGTTCTGCCGCTTGATGATAATTACTCCGTTTGACATAATGATTGTGTGTTTAAAGCCAGCCCCCCCTCAGTTTCCCCCACGGGGGGATGAATGGATGGGCGAGAGGGGGCTTGGGTGTGTTGATTATTAGGGTTAATTTTGTCTCTCAGTCGCTCGCGATTGACTGATACAAAGGTACGAATTTTTACTTGAATATCCAAATTTTAAAGCCATTATTTTCATGGAATTACCGATATTTTTAAGATAGAAATTTATGTTCGCCTACGGCGTAACGCAAATGCCCGTAAATGAACCGTGAATAATCCGAGAATATTTACAAAAACATTTACGAGCCATTCACGGCTCATTTACGGGCATTCGCGTTGTGCCGAAGGCAATGGAGCTCCATTTTCTCGTCATTTTCGCCCGATGCATCTGACGGCTTGTTAAACGCATCGGACGGGCTGTCCGATGCGTCGTTCACAGAAGGAAATCAGAGCTCACCCAGCAGTACATCGCAGAGGTCGGTATTCGGAGGGTATGCCTCCAGACGCTTCGAAATATTATAGTCAACGTCTTTGACGAGCTGCATCTGCTCAGCCCATTTCTCGTAGCAACCGCTGTCGGGAAACAGTGTCACCCTGCGTCCTCGCAGGCATTCTGCCTTCTCGGGCGTGAGACCGCTACTGCCCGATGTAGCCATCCACAGATATTCGGGCTGATAGGCCGCCATGACAAGTGCCGTCTTCTCGCTCTCCACTATGCACACATGCGCCTCAGGACGGCGAGGCAGCAGGTGCAGGCCGAAGAAGCACTGGTACAAGCGCCAGTCGGGATGCAGCAGTCCTGCTCGCATCAGCGGCGTGTGCGTCCATCCCTGAAAGCCGTCGCGATGACCGTCGAAGCGGTACTGCATGATGTGGCCGCCATGCACCAGCCAATGATGGTCTATCTGCCAGAAGATGACGTTGCCGCGACGGGTAGCGCCGATGAGGTAGTCCTGATAGACTTGTTGGAGCTGCTGCTGCGAGAGGTTCAGATGCCTGGCAACCTGTGAAGAGAACCACTGCCAGAACACGCTGCGTGGCGACTGGCTGCGCAACACATAGTCGGTGGGCAGCGGCTGGAAGGGCGGCGGCGGCAGGGGCTGGCAATAGCGCTCCGGACGGGGCTCGCTCTCCCTTGCCCACTGATGGTCGTGATAGTATTCCGAAGGCTTGTAGTGATAGCCGCAGGAGTGCTGGTGATCGCACTTGCCAACGCTGTCGGCCACATAGCTGAAGCCGTTACGTGTATCCACGTAGCGCACGAAACATTTCTTCTTTCCGCAATGCGGACAGGTGAGCTTACGGGGCTGGTGGCCTGTCAGACGCTTGCTCTCTAACTGATAACGATATTCTTTGTTCATCATACTCGTTGGTTTCACTTTGTAATGTTGTTTGTCATGTCTTTTTGTGGCGATTCTCGTTTGTCGTCGGAGCCGCTCTATATATAGGCGGCTCCGACAACAAACAAAAATCTTATCGCGGTCAGAAGGGTAATGCGAGGTCGTTGGATACTTGAATCATGCCGTTGACCGCAACGATGCTGCCGTCTCTCAGCCACTCAGAGATGTATCCGGCGACGGTTGTACGCTCGCGGTTGAACACCTTGACGAGAATCTCGGTGAGCTGCTTGCGGCTGACCGCACCTCCCTTGTCGGTGAGAATGCGGATACACGTATCCAGGCGTTCCTCCTGTTTTTTGTCGATGGCTTCCTGGCGCCTCTGCTGCTGTTCGGCCTTGCGCTGCTCTATGAGCTGGCGACGTTGCTCGTCGGCATCCACGATATGACCGTCCTGATCGAACGTGATGCTCCATTCGGGCATCTCTTCGTGGCGCGCCTCCGAACAGCGGACGGTGATGACGCTGCTGCCCCGCTCCTTGACGCACTCCAGCACCGTGGCACTCTTCTGGGCGAGCATCGTGCCGAGGTGGCCGCGCATGTTGTGGTCCTCGTCGGCCTTGTTGGTATGCAGCACGCAGACGATGGCGCAGTTGTGCTGGTCGCTAAGCTTCAGCAGTTCTTTGATCAGGCGCTTCGACTCCGTCTCGTCGTTGAAGCTGGCTACGAACTCCACGATGCCGTCGAGCATCACTACCTGCGGCTTCTCGTCTTCGAGCGCCACCTCCAGCAACGGCAACAACTGCTCTTGGTCGATGCGGCGGAGCGAGTGGAGCGACACTTGCGCGTCGATGACCGCAGGCGGCAGTCCCGTCATCTGTGCCACATCCTGCAGGATGCGCTTCGTGTCGGTCCGGCTTTGTTCGGTGTCGAAGAACTCGATGTGAGGCTTCTCCAGCAGCGACTTCACGCGAAACATCCCACCTTGCAACAGTGCAGCGATGAACACCTTCAGCGCCGTCGTCTTGCCTGCCTTCTGCTTGGCCTTGATGGCATGGATGTCGCGCAGGGCAAAGATGCCCTTGTCGTCCACCTGTAGCGCATACTCCTCGGGCGGCACCTCTGTATCGCTACAGATGCGCGTCTCCTGAAGAATCTGCCTTAACTGCTCTTTCTCCTGCTCCTCGGCAGAAGGTTGGTTGACAGCCTCGCCCACGATGTCCTTCACCGTCGTCTGGGCTTGGCCGTTTACTTGTCCAGACAGATTGTCAGTCTGCTGAACGTTCTTAATCTCACTAAAATCCTTTTCCATTTTGTCCGGATTTTAAAATGAGCATCCTCGCACTACCGATATTAATGACGGATGCATTCACAATCGGCGAGGGCCTGTGCTCAGGTCTGTCCCCCTAATATACGCGTAAAATGTTACTATGGGTTTACCCATTTCTGCACCCTCGGTGTCTGAGGATAGCAAAAAGAATTGCACCCAGCGGGTAACTGGGTGCAAAATTACGTATATATAAAGCTAAAATGAAATAATGGCTGTTTCCCTACGTGTACCTCGAACGTGTACCTGCTTAGGTGAGAATCTCGCCAACGTGTACCTGAAACGTGTACCTGAAAAAGGAAAAAACGTGTACCTTCTAATCATTAAGATGCACTCTTTCTAACCAATACTTTTGAGCAGCATCATGCAGTCTGTCAAAAGTCTTTAGCGGAGTGTCTCGTGAGTATGCTTTCTGAAGCATCGACTTCCATTCCGTGCTAACCCCTACTAATTTTAGCATCATCTCGCCCACTTCGGTAGCTGTCACAAAACTATTGTCAGCATGCCGGAAATAGCCATCTGTAATCATTGCCTGAACAATTCGGGTAAAGTCGCTGTTGCGCCTTTTTGCAAGTATAATCCGCTTGCCGTCACTGGCATGCAAGTTCTCTTCAACGATGTCGCCGGCATTGGCAACCGCAGCACTTTCGCCTACTTTCTGTTTGTCTTTCTCTGCTGCTTCCTTGAACATGTTGAAGTATGGAAGGGCATCGGAATTTTTGGAAACGAAAGTTGTCATCATTTCTAAGTGTTCATCATCTACTGCACCTTGCATGGACAAAACATAGAACACACCACCGAAGATAACACCCTGATAGTACTCATAAGGTAGAGCATAATTATCAAAAGAGCCCATATACTGATGTTGTGAGGAAAGAAGTGCATTCCAAAAAGTTGCCATCCTACTGACAAATGTCACCTGACTTTTGGCCAGACTCTCAGCTAAATCCCTGATACAACTAACCGCTACCGTCTCCTTGAAATTCTGCGACAGTACCTTTTTGCCGTCAGGTCCTTTGAGACGCAACTTGTCGATGATAAAAGTTACAGACTTATAAGGTTCGTCGGCCTTTTCTAAATCTTCCTGTGTTCTGTAAAATGGCTGAATCTTTAGCATCTTTTTTTCTTTGTGTTTACATCGATACGTCTGTATTGACTTATTACTTTAACATTTGCAATTTACCGCATCTTGAAGCTCATAGTCAAATTCATTGACCTCATTTACGCCATACCATTCAAAGTTGTCAGAGATGAGCAACTCGTTTTTCGTAACCAAATGGGTGGTCTGCATTGGAATAGTGATATAAGGCAAGCCAAACTCATTGGCCCAACTGCGGACTTCGGGTGTATCATCATACGTGAGCAGGAAATGCCCTTTCAGCCTATTCACTATTTCGAATATCCGATGATGGTCAACCTCAAAATGATTATAAAGCCTACGCCCGGCTACTGTGTAGGGAGGGTCAATGAAAAGAAAAGCATCGGTTTCGTCCACCTGTCTCTCCATATATTCGAATGCATCGCCATGAACAAAGGCCAGACGATTACGCATCTTGTTCACTTCAGTAATGCGCTTAATAAGAGTTCCGGGATACCAGCGTGAAGCCAAGCCCTTGCCATTCTCGCCTGATTTTATTAGTCCAGAACCTTTAGCCAATATGCCTCCATGACTCGTCCTGTTCCGTATGATCGTTGAGAAAGCCCTCTCCTTCAGGCCATCGGACGAGTGGGCAATGGCTTCACTGATGTTTTCAGCCGTAACATTGAAGTTAGCAATCTGATTTGTCAGCCATTTACAATCATCCGACAGAATAGTCTGCCACGCGGCAGCAACATCGCTGTCAAGTTCAACCATCGTCACATTTACAAAATAGTGCTCTGCTGCGGCTGTTAGACTGATAATACCTCCACCGGCAAAAGGTTCAACAAGATAAGAGCCTAACTGGGCTTGGGCAAACCATTTGCGAGCTGTTGGCACAAGCCACGTCTTACCGCCTGGATAACGGAAGGGGCTGCGCTGCGGAACCGATGCCACATTGACTATGACAGGCTGCTTCTCTGCCGAAGGTCCCATCTCGTTTTGTGGGAACAGTGGTTGTTGTATCTCTTGTGACCTCATAGCAAATCCATCACTGAACGTGTTTCAGGTTCATTACTGATGCGCTCATCGAGCTTACCCTGAAGCGTATTCATAAAGTCTGTCATACTGCCCGGCTTGGTATAGATAACATGTTCCAATGCAGACTGAAATTCTGTATAAACAATATCAATCAACACCAAGTGATTCCGCTGGTCACTATCATCATATTTCAAATCATAGAGGAACCATGCAATGTCGGCATCTTCCTTATTTGTCTGGGGCATAAGCGGAAGCGTGTCAAAAAAAGACTTCTGAATAACCACACATTGTTTTTTATTCCACGACTTGAAGATACCGCCTTTATAAAGCATCTGCGGAATGAGCCGCTTGCGCGATGAGGAAAGATAGTCTGGACGGGGGAATTGGCTACCTGTCCATTCGAAGTCGGGAGTCGGCGATTTCATGTATTGATGGAACGCATTACTCAAATTGCCGCTGATATACACACCTTGTACTTCGATTGAAGCAAAATCAGTTATCTGTCCCTCTTCATCGTAGCTTACAATAACATAATCCACATTACCCGCCGACTCGCCATTAGCATCTAATAGTTTGATCTCAGGAAGCGAAGTCCACTTTGTACCTTTGGGCCAAACGAACGAGGCTGCATCATGCAGAATCTTCCAATCTTCGCGAAATCGCGACGGACAGGTTATAATCTTATTGCCGCCATGAATCACGCTGCATACGCCCAAGGGATTGTCTGCTTTACTTTTGGTGCAATTGGGAAAACGATTATGAAATGGACATAGTCTATTCTCTCTATAATACCTGGCCAGTTCTGATTCGTTTGATATAGGAAAACCAAACACTTCTGCTAAAGGATTGCTCTTTGACATTTTTACTATTTTTCTGCAAAGTTACGAATAAAAAAGCGAAAATGACAACAAGTGGTCTCTATTATTTTCCGAAAACTACTAAATTGAACTCCTACGAGGGGGAAAACAACGGCTATTTTTTGCCATTTGCGAGAAAATGATTAACTTTGCGCCTAAATTAGCATACTCACATGGAAATCATCATTCAAGACGAAACACTGAGAAAAGCTGCCCAAGAGGGTAACGACACATTCGTGGACGCATTCGTGAACGCCATACACACTGCCATCGGGGGAGAACTGAACAGCGAGAACATGAGCCTGCTGAACACCGACCAGATCACGCTGCTGGCATGGCACACACTGCACGAGGAGGTGATGGACGGAGGATTCGTGCAGCTCATACACAACGGCTACGGACCCTTCATCTTCAAGAACCCCTTCGCCAAGGCGCTCAACAAGATGTGGCACATGCGCGAGCTGTCGAAACTCGTCTATGAAGCCCACACGCTCTATGCCAAGTACGGCGGGGAGATTGAGAAGGACTGCACGGACGAGGAGTTCATGGCTCTCTTCGAGCAGTACCCGGAGTTCGACGACCTGGACGACGCATTCGTGGAGCATGAGGAGGAATACACCGAACAGGTGGCGCAATACATTGACCAGAACATAGAGAAATTTGCCACCGTGGCAGAACTGAAAGCATGAACAAAACCGAACAAGAAATCAGGAAGAAGAGTCCTGTTCAGATAAAGAACAAGAAAGCTGCCTTCGAATACTTCTTCATAGAGGAGTTTACGGCAGGCATCGTGCTCACAGGCACGGAGATAAAGTCGATCAGGGCCGGAAAGGCCAGCCTCGTTGACACGTACTGCACCATCATCCGGGGCGAGCTGTGGGTGAAGGGCATGAGCATCAGCCCCTACTTCTACGGCTCCTACAACAACCACGAGCAGAAGCGCGAACGCAAGCTGCTGCTCACCCGACGGGAGATCAGCCGACTGGAGAGCGCCACGAAGCAGACGGGCTACACCATCGTGCCCACGCTCGTGTTCATCGACCAGAACGGACGCGCTAAGGTCGATATTGCCCTGTGCAAGGGTAAGAAAGCCTACGACAAGCGGCAGACGCTCAAGGAGAAAGAGGACCGGCGCGAAATGGACAGGGCCATGAAGGTTTACAAATAGCAACAGATAATGCCAGACAGACTTAGCGAGATTGTAAGGGAACGAGTTCTTATTCTCGACGGCGCTATGGGCACCGTCATTCAGCAATACAACCTTACGGAGCACGACTTTCAGGGACGGCTGCCGCAGCAGTTCAGACAGGGCTCGCACGAGCCGGTGCTGATGAAGGGCAACAACGACATGCTCTGCCTGACGCGACCCGACGTGATTGCCGACATTCACGAGCGATACCTGAGGGCCGGGGCCGACATCATCACCACCAACACGTTCAACGCTCAGCGCATTTCGCAGAGCGACTACCAGATGGAAGACTACGTGCGCGCCATCAACTTCGAGGGAGCCAGACTGGCCCGCGAGGCTGCCGACCGCTATTCCACCCCCGACAAGCCGCGCTTTGTAGCGGGCTCGGTGGGCCCCACGAACAAGACTTGCTCCATGTCGCCCGACGTGAGTAACCCTGCCGCGCGCGAGCTCGACTACGACCAGTTGCTGCTGGCCTACGAGGAGCAGATGGAGGGACTGGTGGAAGGCAGTGTGGATGCCATTCTGATAGAGACCATTTTCGACTCGCTCAACGCCAAGGTGGCCATCTGCGCGGCCATGAACGTGATGGAGCGGCTGCAACGGCAACTGCCCATCATGCTGAGCGTGACCATCAGCGACCTGGCCGGGCGCACACTCAGCGGTCAGACGCTCGACGCATTCCTCGCCTCAACAGACTCCTACCCTATCTTCTCCATCGGTCTGAACTGCTCGTTCGGAGCCCGGCAGATGAAGCCTTTCCTGAAAGAGCTCTCACAGCGTGCCCCCTACTACATCAGCGCACATCCCAATGCCGGACTGCCCAACTCGATGGGGCTCTACGACGAGACACCCGAGACGATGGCACCACAGATAGCCGAGTTCATAGACGAGGGACTGGTGAACATCGTGGGCGGCTGCTGCGGCACCACGCCCGAGTTTATCGAGCGGTTCGCCGCTCTTGTCCTCAGAGGCGAAGGGAAAGACGTGAGTGGTGAGAAAGCTGATTTCAAGACTCCACACGTGCCAGCAGACAAGCCCGAGTGCCTGTGGCTGAGCGGCCTCGACGTATTGAAGGTGTCGGCCCCAGTCCACTCAGCGCCCAACGCGCAGCCCCAAATATTCACCAACGTGGGCGAGCGATGCAACGTGGCGGGCTCGCGCAAGTTCCTGCGGCTCATCAAGGAGAAGAACTACGACGAGGCCGTCACCATAGCCAGGAAGCAAGTGACCGACGGGGCGCTGGTCATCGACATCAACATGGACGACGGACTGCTCAGCGCCAAGGAGGAGATGACGCACTTCCTCAACATGATAGCCGCCGAGCCCGACATTGCCCGGGTGCCGGTGATGATTGACTCCAGCGACTGGGACGTGATCGTGGCCGGACTGAAGTGCATGCAGGGCAAATGCATCGTGAACAGCATCTCGCTCAAGGAGGGCGAAGCGGTGTTCAGGAGCCACGCACGCGACGTGATGCGCTATGGCGCAGCCGTGGTGGTGATGTGTTTCGACGAGCAGGGACAGGCCACCTCCTACGAGCGCAGAACGGAGATAGCCAGCCGCGCTTATCGCATCCTGACACAGGAGGTGGGGATGAATCCGCAAAACATCATCTTCGACCCGAACATACTGGCCATCGCCACTGGCATGGAGGAGCACGATGCCTACGCACGCGACTTCATCAGAGCCACAAGATGGATTCGCGAGAACCTGCCCGGTGCTCATGTGAGCGGAGGCGTGAGCAACCTGTCGTTCTCGTTCAGGGGCAATAACTATATTCGCGAGGCCATGCATGCCGTCTTCCTCTATCATGCCATTCAGGCTGGCATGGACTTCGGCATCGTGAATCCTGCCACGAAGGTGCTCTACACCGACATTCCGCAAGACCAGCTCACCATCATTGAGGATGCCATCCTCTGTCGCAGGCCAGATGCCACCGAGCGCCTCATTGAGCTGGCCAATGAATTGTCAGCAGGGCCCGTAAGTCCTATAAGTCCCATAAGTCCTATAGGACCTATAAGTCCTATACCCTCTGTGGAATCCCGCCTTTCCCAGGCGCTCATCAAGGGCATTGGCGACCATCTGCGGGCCGATCTGGAGGAGGCCCTGCTGAAATATCCGCGTGCCGTTGACATCATCGAGGGGCCGCTCATGGCCGGCATGAACGAGGTGGGACGGCTCTTCGGCGCTGGCAAGATGTTTCTGCCCCAGGTGGTGAAGACCGCCCGGACCATGAAGCAGGCCGTGGCAATCCTGCAGCCACACATCGAGGCACAACGCTCAGAAGGAGCCGCCAAGGCTGGAAAGGTGCTGCTGGCAACGGTCAAGGGCGACGTTCACGACATCGGGAAGAACATCGTGGCCGTGGTCATGGCCTGCAACAACTATGAGGTGATAGATATGGGGGTGATGGTGCCTGCACAGCAAATCGTGGAGGCCGCCATCAGGAACAAAGTGGACATCATAGGACTCTCGGGACTGATCACCCCCAGTCTGGAGGAAATGGTGAACGTGGCGCAGGAGCTGAAGCGTGCCGGGCTCAGCATCCCCATCATGATAGGCGGAGCCACCACCAGCCAGTTGCACGTAGCCCTGAAGATAGCGCCCGTATATGGAGGCCCCGTGGTGTGGATGAAAGATGCGTCGCAGAACGCGCTCATGGCCGCACGACTGATGGCCGACGGGCAACAAGTGGAGAAAGAACTGAACGATACATACGAACAAATGCGCCGCCAGTATGCCGACGAGCAACAACAGCTGCTCTCGCTCGACGAAGCGCGAAAAAACAAACAAAACCTATGGGAACCATAAAAACTGTGATGTTCGACCTCGGAGGGGTCATCATCACGCTCAATCAGCCCGGAGCCGTAGAGCGATTCACGGAGTTGGGACTGGCCAATGCCAAGGAAATGCTCGACCCCTACCGACAGCACGGTATCTTCGGCGACGTGGAACAGGGAACCATCAGCGCCGAGACGTTCCGCTCGGAACTGAGCAAGCTCGTGGGACGAGAGCTCACGTTTGAAGAGTGCCGCTACGGCTGGCTCGGCTACGTGAAGGAACTGCCCAAGCGCAATCTGGAAGTGCTGCGCGAGCTGCGCAGGCAGGGCTACCGCCTGATACTGCTCTCCAACACCAATCCCTTCATGATGTCGTGGGTCATGAGTCCCGACTTCGACGGTGAGGGTCACTCGCTGGCCGACTATATGGATGCCTGCTACCTGAGCTACGAGATGAAGTGCATGAAGCCCGACGACAACATGTTCCGCTCGGTGCTCATGAAGGAGAAGACTTTCCCTCACGAGATTCTGTTCTTAGACGACGGGCCGCACAACGTGGCCGTGGCCAGTCAGATAGGGTTCAGAACCTACTGCCCCGAGAACGGAGCCGACTGGACCAAGGAGATTTTTGAACGACTGAAGTACTGAAAAGAAACGGCTGAAACATCAAAAAGGCTGAAGTACTGAAAACGGTTGAAGTATCAAAAATGAAATATGAAAACTAAAATCTTATTTGCAATTATGCTCTTCTGTCTCGCCTGCCTCGCTACCGAAACGCAGGCGCAGAAGAAACGCGAGTTCCGAGGTGCATGGATCCAGTGTGTCAACTCACAGTTTCAGGGTATAGGCACGGAGAACATGCAGCAGACCCTCAGCTACCAGCTGGACGAGCTGCAGAAGGACGGCGTGAATGCCATCATCTTTCAGGTGCGACCCGAATGCGACGCACTCTACCGCAGCCACCTGGAGCCGTGGAGCCGATTCCTCACAGGACAGCAGGGAATGGCCCCCTACCCCTACTGGGACCCTCTGCAGTGGATGATAGACCAATGCCACAAACGCGGCATGGAGCTCCACGCATGGATCAACCCCTATCGCGCCAAGACGAAAGGCACGAACGAGCTGGCCGCCAATCACATCGTAGTCAGACACCCCGAACGATGCTTCGACTACGACGGCATGAAAATCCTGAACCCCGGCATTCCCGAGAACCGGGACTACATCTGCAAGGTGGTGCTCGACATCGTGAACCGATACGACGTTGACGGACTACACATCGACGACTACTTCTATCCCTACCCCGTGGCCGGACAGGACATACCCGACAATAGGGAGTTCAGAATCTACAGCAACGGCATAAAGGACATAGGCGACTGGCGGCGCTACAACGTGAACCTCTTCGTGAAGCAACTCTACGAGACCGTGCACAAGGCCAAGCCCTGGGTGAAGGTGGGCATATCGCCCTTCGGCATCTACCGCAACAAGAAGTCGGCACCCATCGGCAGCGAGACCAACGGACTGCAGAACTATGACCAGCTTTATGCCGACGTACTGTTCTGGATCAACAACGGATGGCTGGACTACTGCGTGCCTCAGCTGTACTGGGAGATAGGCCACAAGGCTGCCGACTACGACACGCTCATCAGATGGTGGAACCAGCACGCATCGGCACGCCCTCTCTTCATAGGCGAGGACGTGGAGCGAACGGTGAAGTTCCCCGATCCCAACAATCCCTCACAGCACCAGCTGCCAGCCAAGCACCGGCTGCACCAGCAGATGAAGAACGTGGACGGAACCGTGCTCTGGTATGCCAAGGCTGTGGTAGATAACCCCGGCAACTATGGCACCGTGCTCCGCACAAGCTACTGGAAGCGCCCCGTGCTGCAGCCCAGCATGAAGTTCATAGACAAGACCGCCCCCAAGAGGCCCAAGTCGATAAAGGCCAAATGGACCTCCGACGGCTACATGCTGACATGGGCTGCTCCGAAAGGCAAGACGTGGAAGAACACAGCCGTGAAATATGCCGTCTATCGCTTTGCCAAGGGCGAGAAGGTGAACATTGAGGATGGTACCAAGCTGCTGGCCGTCACGTCAGACACGTTCTACAAGCTGCCCTACGAGGACGGCAAGCAGAAATACACTTACGTGGTGACGGCCCTGAACCGTATTCACAACGAAAGCAAAATGGCCAGGAAGAAAGTAAAACTATAACATTATAAGAACGATAAGATAATTCAAGTTTCGCATGTCTAAGAAGTTTTTTGAGCTTTGAAGTTACTTCAAAACTCCTAAACTCCCAAACTCCAATAGGCAAGTGGAACTTGCGAAAGTCAAATAAGATAAAAGTAAAGCCGAAAAAAGAAAAATGACCTCTTTCAAGAAAATAGAGCTCACGGACGCACAGGCCGAAGTCTTCACGTTCGACAACGGAACGGAGGTGAAGGAGCATCACGTCATGATTCATGCCGACGGATGCCACCGCACCTTCCTGCAACAGCTGAACGCCGTGCTCGACGCATACGACCAACTCATCGAACAGGAACTGAAGGGAAGCACAGCCGTGTTCAAGCGCTACTTCCTGAGCGATGCCTCGAATCAGGCCGACGACGTGATCATGAGCGACACCAGCGACTGCGCCAAGAGCATCATAGAACAGGCTCCGCTCGACGGGTCGAAGATCGGCCTCTGGGCCTATCTGATGACAAACGTGGCCTCGCGACTGCTCCCCAGCGGATTGTGCGAGACGGCACATGGCGACTTCCGCCACCTGTGGAACGCAAGCGCCCATAACACAGCCACCAACTCGGAATATCAGACGCGACTGCTGTTCAACGAATACATCATGCAACTGGCGCAGGAAGGCTGCACGCTCAAGGACAACTGCATTCGCACGTGGCTCTTCGTGAACGACGTGGACGTGAACTACCCGGGCGTGGTGAGAGCACGCAATCAGGTGTTCTTCACCCAAGGGCTCACGCAAGACACCCACTTCATTGCCTCGACAGGCATAGGCGGACGGCAACAGGATGCGCAGGTGCTCACGCAGATGGACAACTATGCCGTAGCAGGCATCAGGCGCGAACAGATTCACTACCTCTATGCCTCCACTCACCTCAATCGGACGAGCGACTACGGCGTGAGCTTTGAGCGCGGAACCTACATAGACTATGCTGACCGCCGACAGGTGTTCATATCGGGCACGGCCAGCATCAACAACAAGGGACTGATAGAGCATCCCAAGGACATCGTGAAGCAGACCCGCCGCATGTGGGAGAACGTGGGCGCACTCTTGAACGAAGCCGAATGCTCGTTTGAAGACGTGGGACTCATGATTGTATATCTGCGCGACGTGGCTGACTTCCAGCTGGTGAGCGAGCTCTACGAAGAGCGTTTCCCCAATACGCCCCGCATCATCGTCCATGCCCCCGTGTGCCGCTCAGGATGGCTCATCGAGATGGAGTGCATGGCTGTAAAAGAACAGCACTTGGAAAGCGTACCCGCTTTCTAAGTGCTGATTTTTGTTCCCCTCAAATTCGGAAAATGACCGAAGCTCCGCCAAATGGTTTTAACAGAGCGCTCCAAACTTTTCTATCGTAGCTCTGCCAAACGGTTCTTATAAGCTTTGCGCAATCGGCGGACGGCACGGTTGCGAATCTGCCGAACGCGCTCCCTCTTCAGGTGCATGTCCTCGGCTATCTCGGCCATCGTCAGATGTTCCTGTTCTATGCCGTAATAGGCCGTAACCACCTGGTGCTCACGCTCGGTAAGCGAATGCAGGGCATACTCTACGGCATCGGCAATGGCCGAATCATACACACGCACGTCGGCCATAGGCGAGTTGGCATCGGTCAGCACAGACAGCAGACTCACATTGGCCCTGTTGCCCAACGGGGCATCGACCGAACGCGAGAGCCCGTCCTTGGTGTTCTCCACACGCAGCTCGGCACTCTCCAGCTTCAGGGCTTTCTCTATCTGCTGGCGAATGAAGACCACGGCATAATTCACGAAACGCAGACCGCGCTCGCCGTCATACTTCCGGGCAGCCTTCATCAGCCCCATATTCCCTTCACTCACAAGGTCGTCCATTGACAGTCCTTTGCCCTGATAGCCTCGGGCTATCGTCACCACAAAACGGAGATTAGCCTGAATCAGCTTGTTCAGCGCCCGCTCGTCACCTGCCTTGATGCGTGCTGACAAGCGGCGCTCCTCTTCTTCTGAGAGCAACGACTCGCGACCTATCTCATCCAAATAAATGTTCAGCGTATTGTCAATCATGGTGCAAAGATACAACTTTTTCCGAAAAAACGATATTTCTTCGGCCTTATTTACTGCATTTTCCGCCTGAAGCGAACCACTAAAGGCAGGTGATCGCTGAAGCCTCCCTTCTGAAAGTGGGAGCCGTTGAAGCTGCGTTGGGGCTGACTGCCTCCATACAGGGCATCGGTACCTAAGAGGAATCGGGCATCGTTTATATAAGCTGAATCGAGCTGAAGCACCAGACTTGGCGAGAGCAGCACATGATCGAGCGAGTGCCATTCGCCCCGATAGCGATAGGTTCCCCCTGCTCCGTTGCGCCCTTTCAGCCGTTTGGTCACATTCGTGAGCGACTGTTCCTCCAGCCATCTGAGCGCAGGGCTCTCGGCATAGTCGTTAAAGTCGCCTGCCACCAGCACATGAGCCTCGCCTATGCCCGCCAATGCCTGCTGCAAAGTTTGAGCCACCTGCATCCGGAAGGGGCGTGAACGTCGTTCGCCTCCGTATCGGCTCGGTGCATGAACCACAAAGACGTGAAGCGTATCGACCGCTTCGGTCACTCCTTTCACATATAATATATCGCGCGTGGGGCGCATGCCCTTCAGCAGTGGCACCTCAATATACTCGTAGCAAAGGGGGACAAACGCAGAGGGCTGATAGAGCAAAGCCACATCGATGCCGCGCTGGTCGGGCGAATCGGTCATCAGGTACTCGTAGCCGGCATTCCGCAATAGCGAGCGCCGGGTAAGGTCATGCAACACGCTGTCGTTCTCCACCTCGCAGAGCGCCACCAAATCGGGCAGAAGCTCTGAACAGGACACGATTTCCTGGGCTATGTGGTTCAGTTTGTGCCAATACTTCGCCGGAGTCCAATGACGAACTCCCTCAGGCAGGAACTCATGGTCCTGCTTGAGGGAGTCGTGACGGGTATCAAAGAGGTTCTCGCAATTCAGCTCCACAAACGTGAGCGACTGAGCGTGAAGGCTGCAAAAGGAGAAACTGAAGATGACAAATGTTAAAAAGTGCCGCATCAGCAGACCTTCTCCAAGCGCTTCATCATCGTGAACATGAACAGGGCTGCAATCAGACATACGCCTGCAAACACGCCCCATACGGCCCAAAGAGGCAGGTCGCCCCACAGCAGTCCGCCCACCATAACGAGCTGATTGCCGAAAGCGGTTGACACAAACCAACCACCCATCATCATGCCCTTATACTTGGGAGGAGCCACCTTCGACACGAAGGAAATGCCCATAGGCGAAAGCAACAGCTCGCCAAAGGTGAGAATGAGATAAGTAGTGATGAGCCAATAAGACGACACGCGCGGAGCGGCTTCGCCCAGAGCGGCCTGCTCATTGGGTGACGGCAACGTGAGCGAAGCGTAGAGCATCAGACAGAAAGCCACTGCTGCCACAATCATGCCGTAGGCTATCTTGCGCGGTGCCTTCGGTTCCTTATTGTTAGCTGCCAGCCAGCCGAAAAGCGCCAGCGACACAGGAGTGAGCGCTACCACATAGAAAGGATTGAACTGCTGGAAGATAGGAGCCTTCACCTCTACCACCTGATTGCCAATCACGCCATAGTTATAGCCCAGGAAGCAGAGTGCAGCCACAATCACCAGGGCGGCAATGCCTTTGCTCTTGGCCGTCTTGCCCTGGAAGAGCGAGAACGAGGCATAGACCATGAAGATGATGGCTACGAGATTCCACACGTTGAAGGCCATGCCCTTGATGCCCGTAGCACTCTGCTCGTTGAACTCGTTAGCAAAATAGGTCAGGGAAAGACCATTCTGATGGAAAGCCATCCAGAAGAAGATGACCACGGCAAACACGAGCACAAGGGCAGTCATGCGTTCGCGCGTCTCCTCCTTCGACAGTTCTTCAACAGCAGCAGCCTCGCTTCCTTTCTTCTTTCCACCCTCAACATGGCGGAAGGTGCTACGGAAAGCATAATAGATGGCGATAGAGAGGATGAGCGATGCACAGGCTACGGCAAAGGCAAAGTGATAGCTGTCATTCTCGCTCACACCCAGACTCTTCTGAGCCCAGTCCATAATAGTGATGGCTGCCGTGGGGGCAAAGAGTGCGCCAATGTTGATGGCCATGTAGAAGATGGAGAAGCCCGAATCGCGTTTGTCGGCAAACTGCGGATCATTATACAGATCGCCCACCATCACCTGCAGGTTGCCTTTGAACAGGCCCGTACCAAAGCCGATGGCCAGCAGGGCACCCAACATCACAATCAGAGCGAACGAGTCGCCGCCAAGAGGTACGGAGAGAAGCAGATAGCCTGCAAACATGATGATGATGCCCGTGGTCACCATCTTGCCAAAGCCGAACTTGTCGGCCAGCATACCACCAAACAAGGGGAAGAAATAGACAAACATCAAGAACGAGCTATAGATGATGCCTGCCGTACCGGGGGCAAGTCCATAGTTTGCTCTTAAAAACAAGGCGAAAACAGCCAGCATTGTGTAGTAGCCGAATCGCTCACCGGTGTTGGCCAGTGCCAACGCATAAAGACCTTTCGGTTGACCTTCAAACATAATTACTATTTATTTAATTTTAGGATTATCTGTTTTAATAATATCAAAAAGATAGGTTAGCTTGACAACGATATTGGCATAGTTGGAGCGCCCGAAGTAGTCGCGCTTTGAGTTGCGATAGATGTCGCCCAAGCCATAGTAGTAGCGCCCCTCCAACAGGAAGTGTCCCACCTTAGGATGTGAGAACTCAAGCCCTAAGCCTGCGGCAATGCCGTAGTCGAACTTGCGCTCCACCGACATCGTGTCCTGAGCAATCACCTGCGACACACGCTTGGAGGCATTCCTGTACGCCAGATTGAAGTTCGTCTTGGTCTGCTCGCCCAGACAGATTCCGAACTGAGGACCGGCCTGAACGAAGAACTGGAAGCCCTTGCGCTCTCGTCCCCAACCCAATCGGGCGAAGAAGGGTACCTGCACATAGTTGATGGTGCGCTCATACTGCTCGGGCTCATTGGTGAGTGCGTTTATGACTGGTTGGTCGTCGCGGTCAAGGATGTTCTCCTTCCAGCCCAACTGGGCAAAGTTGACCTCAGCCGAGAGCGCACAAATGCTGCTGAAATACTTCTCGCAGGTGTATCTCACAGACAGTCCTCCCAACAGTCCCTGATGCTGGCTTTGCGGAACCTCGGGCAGGAACCCGATTTTGCTGAGCACATAACCTGCACCGCCACCAATAGCCAGCTCACTGCGGTATTCGCCTATCTGGGCTCTTCCTGCCAGCGAGAGCGTGATGAGGGTCAGAATGAGAAGTATTCGTTTCATGCTTGTCTTACATTCAGAATCAGTAGTTCAGGGCCTCAATCTGCTGCTCGGGCATGTAGTGTATGAACATATAGGCGCGATTCTGCAGACCGCCATTGCCCACGCGCTCAAACTTCAACGGAGTCTGAACGGGCGAAATGCTGAGCCGGCCTGCTGCTCCGTCAAACGTCTTGCCATACTGGTGCAGTCCTCTGAGGAAGAAGTAAGCGTGGTCGAAGCCGGTAAGCGCGAAACGCGGCAACGAGTTCATCATGTCCTGATGGAAATTCCAACGATACTTCTGCTGCAGGCGCATGGTGGCCGACGAGAGCGTATTCGTAAAGAACGGAGCAGGCAGATACACATTATACTTATGGAAGTTCTCTATCTGAGAAGCGGCATACATCATCCACTCCGTATAACCGAACACGGCAATATGAATATCGGGATTGGCCGACGAAACGGCACTCAGCCTGCCGAAAGTGGCATTCAACTCTGGCGAGCGGCCTGTGTTGAGCACCACCACGTTCTTCTTGTTCACATCAAACGACCGCATAAAGGCGGCATTCGACGAATGCTTCAGGTTGGTGATGCTGTACTTCATGCCCTTCTGTTCGAGCGTGCGGCGCAGGACGGATGTGAACGCACCCTTGGTGCTGGTGGTATCGCCACAGTCTATGATCACGGGATGATAGTCCTTGAACCAGTCGCTGAAGCGGCGGGCTGTAGCATCATTCAGCGCATTAGGGCTCTGATAGACCTGAAAGAGGTTGCGATTAGTGTAGAGATCGGGAGCGTTGATGGAGAACGGAATCAGCATCAATATGCCGTGTCGCTCAACGAATTGCGAGAGCTCAGGCACTTGCTTGGAATAGAGCGGACCGATAATGAGGTCGCAGCGGGCTGCATTCGGGTCGGCAAGAATGTCACTCAGATTGCCGTCCTCAGCCAGATTCCATGCATACACATCGGTTGAGATGCCCAGCTGCTTCAGACTGTCGCAGGCCATGAGCACGCCTCGGTAGTATTCCAGCATGCGTCTGCCGTCGCCGTTCTCGTCATGAAGCGGCAGCATCACGCCAAGCCTGATGGCCCGGTTCCTCACGTCGTCATTATCTTGATGGCCCTTGGCTTCGGTCTGTGCGGAAAAGCACGTCAGGACGACTATACACAATAGATATTTGAAAAAACGTCTCATATATACTGAATCTTTTATTATTTGCTTGCAAGAACAAGCTGTTTACATGTTGTGAATAAGCGATTTAGTCATGGTAAATAAGTTAACCGCCCGACACGTCGGAGAGCGGAAGCATCATCACGAAGCGTGCGCCACAGCCGCCTTTCTCCATTTCAGCGAAGGAAGGTTCAGCGGCTGAGGTGTAGTCTTTGTCGAGCACGATATTGCCGCCCAGACGGTTGGCAATGGAGCGGGCTACGGTCAGTCCGATGCCCGTACCTTCGTAATAGTCGTCCAGCTGAACGAACTCTTCAAAAATGTGTTCGGCCTCACCCTCAGGAACTCCGATGCCCGTGTCCGACACGCTGAACGCCACCTGTCCATCACGACTATCTACGTGGAGCAGCGCCCCACCCTTCTCGGTGAACTTCTTGGCATTGTCGAGTAGGAGCGACAGCGCGCGCGTGGCCTGCTGCAGATTGGTGGTGAGCATCAGGGTCTCTGCCTCGGCTGAATAGCTGATGTCGAAGTGCAGGTGATTGGCAACTGAAATGCCACTGTCCTCAGCTGCCTGAGCAGCTATCTGCAGGGCCAGAACCGTATCGTTGCGCTCTATGACAGCCCGGCTGTTCACGTCTGAGAGCTCCAGCATCTTGTTCACGAGTCCTGTGATCCGGTTGGTATTTTCTATGATCTTCTGATTGATGTCCTTACCCGTCTCCTCGTCCAGCTTCATGCCGGGCGTGGTAATCACCTGTGTAAAGCCTGAGAGGATATTGAGCGGTGTGCGTATCTCATGTGAAATTTGCTTAATGAAGTTGGTCTTCATGCGCGACGACTCCTCGGCCTTGGCATTGGCCACCTCCAACTGACTGAAAGCCCGCTCCAGACGTAAGGACGACTGGTGACGGAAATAGATGATGAGCGAGAAGCCCACGACCACGATGAAGAAAGCTATGACGGTGGCAATGAAGCGCTGGCGCGACAAGGCTTCGCGCTGCTCCATGATCTGAGTCTCCTTCTGCTTGATGTTGTAGATGGTTGCCAACTCCAGCGAAGCATCCTGCTTTTCCAGGAGAATGGCCGAGTCGAGCGCATCACACAGCTTCAGGGCCAAGGCCATGACGGTGTCGGTACGGTTCGCCTCGACATTGGCCCTGAACTTAGGCAACATATACGTCTGAATATTATCCAGCGTGAACTTCACGTCATAATGCTCCATCTGCCGGTCGAGTACTGCAAGCTTGTCGGCTGCCTCATTCCATCGCTTAGCCACCAGCAGATAGTTCGTTGCCTCCATCTTGCCGTCGTCGGTCTTCGCATAGTCGGTGGTGAGTGCCTCGTTATAGGCATGCTTAGCCTCTTTCTTCTTTCCCAGCCCCTCCAGACTACAAGCCCTGTAGAAGTTCAGACGGGCATATTGCTTGTCAACAAAACTGGCTAAGGCATGCGGATGGCTCTTGTATTGGGATAACACGTTGTCCAGACGCTCAGTCCAGTCATAAGCCTCACGATAATAGCCCGATGTGAGATAAGTATCCGTAATCGTGATGGCGCAAATCACCGAACTGGTGTAATCGGAAAGCTCGTTGCTGGCTTCAGTTATTTTCTGAAAGTGTTGATAAGCCTCATCATAACTGGCTGCGGCCTCCTCGGGATGGCCCATCTTCAACTGGCAGTTACCTATAAATGCCTGTAGGTTGACATAATCTGAATTAGGGCTGAAGCCTTCTTTGTTCAGCAGTTCGATGGCAGGAATGGCTACTTGCATTGTGCCCTCATAGTCAATCTTCACATAAAGAAGACCTGCCAATCTGTTTGCCGACTTGGCATAATAGGTCAAATCTTCATCGGTCTGAACTGGTAATGAAACAGCCTCTTTCCAAGCCACTTCAGCTAATCGAAACTGGCGAAGACGGGAGTAAGCATAGCCTTTCCAGTAAGAAGATTTCATCTTAGAGACAGTCCCTAACGAATCCATTTCATCTACCAATGCCAACAGACGTTGATAGTCGCGCGACTCGTAGGCAACATTCAGCAGGCTGTCGGCAGCCTGGCTTTCTCCCTTCACCTGTTGCTGCTCATCACATGACGTGAAAGCCAATACAGCAACAAATGCTGCTATTATCAGATGTAAAAGACGTCTGTTAGTCATCCTTATTTATTAAGTCCACAATTAGGTGCTGCAAAGTTAAGAATTATTTGTGAGAATATCAAGAAGAATGGGCTAATATAAGATACAAATAATCAGTATTCGCAGTTTTTTAGTGTTTTTTTGTCACGAAAACGGGCAAAAAGGGAACTTTATGGCAATACTACATAGCCATCGAAACTGATAGGATCGCGATACTGAGAGCGCACATGGATGTAAGCCGTACCTGTGTCGTAGATATCGACTTGATAGTCGTATAAGTCTTCCTGTGTCTTGACTGTCATCTCTATGCGCGAGACAAAGGGCTTGGGAGTGCTTTGGCTATAGCGGCGAATTGGCACTTCAAAGTTAAGCCCTTGCGAGGGCGAAGCCAGAGGTCCTTGGAATGCCTGCCCCATATAAGGCAGATAGCTGCACAATGTGTCGCCTCGCAACTCCAGGAAGAAGTCGGAAGCCACCGTTCGCGATCCATAGCGCAATGTGCTCATCGACGAAACATCAATGCGCCATTTTTTCTGCGCTACCAGTTCTGCCACAGCTCTCTGTGTCTTAGCGGTCGCCTCTGCCCGTTGCTGCTGAGTAGCACAACTAACGGACAATAGCGCCAAAAGCATGAACATCACTACGCTCTCATATTTCTTGTATCGGTTGCGGAATGTCTTTTGCATAAATTTATCAACATTATAAAGTTTCTGCAAAAGTAATTATTTTGTTCATAACCGATTCCATTTTCTGCTCAAATAGTTTTCAAAACTTCACGTATTAAGAACAATTAACTCATGTGCTCATGAGACATTGGAATTTGTCAAAAACGATAAAATAATCCCCGAAGCGCCAAACACTCCGGGGATTATTTGAATTGAGTATCTAATTGTAGAACTTACAGCGCTGCGGCAGCTATCCACTCGTAGAGGCACGAGGCAACACCGAAGAGGCAGATGCCGAGGGTGCAGATGGCGAGGGAGAGCTTAGTGGTGCCGTCCATACGGAAGGTAGCCAGCGGATGCTCTTCCTTGGTGATATACATAGCCTTCACAATCAGCAGATAGTAGTAAAGGCTGATGACCGTATTAACCAAGGCAATGAACACCACGAAGTAGGGCCAGAACGGTGCTACCTCATGACCCTCAACGGCGGCAAGGAATACGAAGAATTTCGAGAACATGCCGGCGAAGGGAGGAATGCCACCCAAGGAGAAGAGGGCCAAGGTCATGAGGAAGGCCAACTTCGGGTTGGTCTGATAAAGACCGTTGAATGAGCTCATCTGCGTGGTACCGCCATTGTGCTCAACAGCTGAGATTACGGTGAACACAGCCATATTGGCCACTACATAGACAAGTACGTAGAACGTCAGGGCGGCAGCTCCGGCTTGTGGGTTGCCACCAATCACAGCCAGCATGATGTAGCCGGCCTGAGAGATTGACGAGAAAGCCATGAAGCGCTTCAGCTCCGTCTGACGGATGGCGAAGAGGTTGGCCACAGTGATGGAGAGCACAATGACAATCCAAAGCATCGGATTCCACACATCGACCATCGGCCCGAACACCTTCGTGAGGATGATGCACAGCGTGAGGGCTGCAGCACCTTTAGACACCACGCTCAGATAACCTGTGACAGGAGTGGGCGCACCCTGATAGGTGTCAGCCGTCCAGAAGTGGAAAGGCACCAGCGAAATCTTGAAGCCCAGTCCGCTGAAGAAGAACACAAGTCCCATGATGGTGAGAGGTGTGAGGTGAGAGGCGAGAGGTGAGAGATTAGCTAATGCCTCTGCCACATTGTCAAAATAGAGCGAGCCTGTAGCTGCATAGATGAACGAGATGCCGAAGAGCATCACGCCACTTGAGAACGTAGCCACGAGAATGTACTTGGCAGCACCCTCAGCCGAGTTCTTGCGGTTCTTGTCGAAAGCCACGAGGCAAGCCATCGGCACTGAGGCCATTTCGAGACCGAGGAAGAACATGAGGAACGAGCCTGCCGACATCATCATATACATGCCGAGGAGCGTAGAGAGCACCAGCATGAAGAACTCGCCGGAGTTACGCTGAGCGCCGGAGAGCCACGTGTGCGACATAATCACTACAATGAGCGTTCCTGCGGTAAGGATGATCTTCATCACATTCACCATCTGCGAAGTGACATAGATGCCACCGAAAGCCGTCTGCGGCTCCTGCCAGCCGAACAGCAGGCAGGTCTGGCAGATGAGAGCCCCCATAGTGATCAATCCCAGTTTCTTGGTCTTCTGCTCATCCTTCATCAGACAGAAGTCAGCCACAAAGACCACTACAAGCCAGAGAACAAGGAATGCCTCAGGCATCATATTTAAGAATTGAGAATAATTCATAATATATTTCGTTGTTACGACATTACGTTATTACGACTCTACTTACATTACGCCAATTGACTGAAGGATGGTTCCAGCGCTCGGCGAGATGACATTGCTCACCCAGAAGGGGAACGTGCCCAGTCCTGCCACACAGAAGATGAGGCAGATGACAGCCACGCGCTCGTCCCAAGTGGCATCAGTCAGTTCGAGGAAGTGCTTGTTCTCAACCTCGCCATAGAGGATCTTGCCTACCACACGCAGGATATAGACTGCCGTTACGACAATCGACATACAGGCGATGATGGTAGCCACCATGCGGAACGAAGTGTTGGGATCGCCAGCCAAGGGAGCAGCGCCAAATGAACCTACGAAGATGGTCATCTCAGCAATGAAGCCCGAAAAGCCCGGCAGACCAAGGTTGGCCAGACCGGCAATCACGTAGCCCACGGCAAGGAAGGGCATAATCTTCATCAAACCGGCCAGCTCGCGAATGTCACGAGTGTGGGTACGACCGTAAATCATACCAATCAAGGCGAAGAACAGGGCCGTCATCAGACCGTGAGAGAGCATCTGCAGGATGGCACCCGTCACAGCCGTCTGGCTCATCATCAAGAGCGCGAAGAGCACGAGTCCGCAGTGAGACACCGACGAATAGGCATTGATGTACTTCAGGTCGGTCTGCACGCAAGCTGACAGAGCACCATAGACCACCGAGATCGTGGTGAGGATGAGGAACACCCAAGAGAGTTGCTGGGCAGCCTCAGGCAGCAAGAACATAGCCACGCGGAAGCAGCCATAGCCACCAAGCTTCATCAGCACACCGGCATGAAGCATCGACACAGCGGTAGGCGCAGAAGCGTGACCGTCGGGCGACCATGTGTGGAAAGGGAACAGAGCGCCCAGCACGCCAAAGCCGATGAAGATGAAGGGGAAAAAGGCGCACTGGATGTCGGTCGGGATGAGATGCGAGGTCTTCGCAATCTCGTTGACGTTCATCGTGAACACGCCACTATACTCGCCATTGAAGTAGTAGATGCCGAGGATGCCGAGAATCAGCAGTGCCGAGCCTCCCATCAGCATCAGGGTCAGCTTCATGGCTGCATACTCTTTCTTGCCCGAGCCCCATACGCCGATCAGCAGGTACATCGGAATCAGAGCCACCTCATAGAACATGAACATAGTGAACATGTCGGTGCAGATGAAGAAGCCGAACACACCCGTCGAAAGCAGCGTGAACCAGAGGAAGTATTCCTTGGTGAGAGGCTTCAGTTGCCATGAGGCAAACGTGCCCGTGAACACGATGATGCTTGACAGGAGCAGCATCACGACCGAGATACCATCTACACCCACAGCATAATTGATGTTAAGTGTCTTGAACCAAGGTGTTGAAGCTACCAGCAGCATATCGTCGGTGTTGCCACCACTGCGCTGCTGAATGAAATAAATCGTCAGCCAGATGGACAGGGCCAGCAAACAGCTGCTACCTGCCACCATCACGCCACGCACCTGATTGAGGTTGCGGGCTCCCCACAATCCCAAAAGCATCAGGGCGGGAATTACAACGAATAAACTTAATATATTCATAGTTTTTATCCTTTCTTATAAGTCTTATATGTCTTATAGGACCTATAGGACCTATAGGGCTAATAGGATTAATGTTAATGCAACACTGCCCGTGAGGAACCACACGGCATACTGGCGCACATCGCCGCTCTGCCAGGGACGCAGGCTCTCACCAGCCTCATTGGCTCCCCAAGCCAGGAAGTTGAACGTGCCATCAACCACATGACGGTCGAACCAGGCAATAGGCGTAGAGACGCAGCGGAAGATGATCTTGTGCGTCACGAACTGCCATATCTCATCCTGATAGAAGCGCTTGTAGGCAGCACGATGCAGCTTCGGGAACGTCTTGTAGAGACGATCGGCGATGGGCTGGCTCTCACCTTTATAAATATAGGTGGCGAGGCAGATGCTCAGAATGGCAATAACCGTTGAGGTGGCTGCAATCTTGAGGTCGAAGTGGATGGTATAGTCCTGACCACTGGCCGAAACGAACGAACCGAACGAGCCGCCCCAATCCAAGAAGCCAGCCAGCGTAGTATAAATACCCACGCCAAGAGTGACCACCGACAGGAAAATGAGGGGGAAGGTCATCGTGGCAGGAGCCTCGTGAGGCGTATGATGCTCATGAGCCTCCACGTTCTCAGTTCCCCAGAAAATGCCGTAGTACAGACGGAACATGTAGAAGGCGGTCATAGCGGCAATACCCGTCATAATCCAACCCACTACAGGACTGTAGGCAAAGCAGGCGGTAATAATCTCATCCTTCGAGCTGAAGCCCGAGAAGAAGGGAATACCCGAAATGGCCAGACAGCTGATCAGAAACGTAATGTTCGTGATAGGCATGTACTTGCGCAGGCCACCCATCACAGCTATCTCATTAGAGTGAACAGCATGGATGATGCAACCGGCTCCGAGGAACAGGCAAGCCTTGAACATGGCATGGGTGAACAGATGGAACATACCTGCCATGTAGCCCAGCTGAGCATGATTGTCGAGCAGCGCACCGTGATGACCGGGCAGGCTCACGCCAAGTGCCACCATCATGAAGGCAATCTGCGAAATGGTAGAGAAGGCCAGCACACGCTTGATGTCGCTCTGAGCACAAGCCACGGCAGCGGCATAGAAAGCGGTGAACACGCCCACCCATACGACAATCGACAGGGCCTCGGGAGCATACTGAATCCACAAAGGGAACATGCGTGCAATCTGGAACACACCTGCAACCACCATCGTAGCAGCATGAATCAGAGCCGACACAGGCGTAGGACCTTCCATAGCATCGGGCAGCCAGATGTGCAGGGGGAACATGGCCGACTTACCGGCACCGCCAATGAACATCAGCACAAGAGCCGTGGGCAGGATGCAAGCGCCTGCAGCCACTGCCTTAGCGGCATTGCCCTCAATGAAAGGAGTCGTTCCCTGTCCCATCACGATGTCGCCAGCAAAAGAGAAGCTGAACGAATCGGTGAAGTAGCCGAAGGTCAGAATACCAATCAGGAAGAACATATCGGCAAAGCGAGTCACGATGAAAGCCTTCTTAGATGCTGCAATAGCAGGCTTCAAGGGATAGTAGAAGCCAATGAGCAGATAAGAAGAAACACCCACAAGCTCCCAGAACATATACATCTGGAAGATGTTGGTGGCCAGCACCAGTCCCAGCATTGACATGGTGAAGAGGCTCAAGAAAGCGTAGTAGCGCTGGAAGCCCTTCTCACCGTGCATATAGCCGAATGAGTAGATGTGTACCATGAGCGACACCGTAGAGATGACAATCAGCATCATCACCGAGATGGGGTCGAGCAAGATACCCATGTCGAAGTGCAAGTTACCTAAAGGCAACCAAGTGAAGTTGTAAGGCACGATCGTCTGGAAGATTCCGTTCACGCGGTCGGCTGTGAAATATTCGAAAGCCGTCCAGTATGACAGAATGGTAACGAGTGCAAGCGAGCATGTGCCGATAAGTCCGGCAGTCTTATGCTGCATCTTCATGCCAGCCAGTCCTAACACGAGGAAGGAAAGAAGCGGCAGAAGGAGAATCAAATAAGATAATTCGTAGATCATAGCGTTTTTTATCCTTTCATGTTAGTGATACTATCTACATTATCGCTCTTGAAGTTGCGATATACATTGATGATAATCGCGATAGCCACGGCACTCTCAGCAGCTGCCACACCAATAACGAAGAGGGTCATGAACATGCCTTCCATGCCATTGGGATAGAGCAGGCGGTTGATAGCAGCAAAGTTGATATCAACAGCATTGAGCACCAGCTCAACAGAGATGAGCATGGCAATCAGGTTGCGACGGGTCACGAAGCCATAGACTCCGATGAAGAACAAGAGTGCACTCAGCACGAAATAACATTCTACAGGTACCATAATTCTTTAATTCTCTAATTCTTGATCCTTTCTTGCAACTACTAATCCACCAATGATGCAAGCCAACAAGAACACCGAGATGAACTCGAAGGGCAACACATACTGATACTTCTCTGAGCCGACCAGGGCGAAGCCAATCTCCTTCATGGAGAGCTCGGCATCGGCCACGGCATCGAAATTAGACACGAAGCCAGCCTTCACCAGAATGAGGCAGACCGTCACAAGGGCGACAAGCACCACCAAGCCATAGCCAATCATACGGCTGGTCTTGATTTTCTCTACCAATCCTTGTAGCGTTCGCTTCGAAACGAGCTGGATGGCGAAGACATAGATCATCGTCACGCCACCGGCATAGACGCTGATCTGAGCTGCGCCCAGGAACGTATAGTCGAGCAGGAAATAAATGCCTGCCACGCCAAAGAGCACGAACAACATGAATGTTGCGGCTCGCATGATTCGCGTAGTCGTCACGCACAGTAAGGCAGAGCCCAGAATGACGACGGCGAGGATGCAAAACATGATTATATTTGCCATAGTCGTTTACTTCGTTTTGGTGTTGAACTTTCCGACTTCCCACTCGGCTCCGCCATCCAGCAGATTGGGCAGCGAGCCACCCTTATACTGCTCTTTGTCGAGGTGAAGCACGAGCTTCGAGCGGTCGAACACCGCATTCTCGAAATCGTTGGTAAACTCAATTGCGCCGAAGTTGCAGGCATTGGTACAGAGCTGGCAGAACATGCAGTCGCCCAAATCGTACTGATAGTCGTCGAGCACCTTTTTCTTCTTACCTGTCTCAGGGTCTTCGGCCATGTGACTGGTAATCTTGATGGTGCCGTTCGGACATGCCTTTTCGCACAATGTGCAAGCCGTACACTTGTAGGCGCCATTCTCGTCGCGAGTGAAGACGAGACGGCCACGGTGGCGCTTAGCCACGTGCAGTGTGGTCTTGCGGTTCTCGGGATACTGCTCTGTTGACTTGTTGGTAAAGAAGTCCTTGAAGTATTCTTTCCAAGTAGTCTTCATGCCCACAGCCAAGGTCTTGATGCCGTGCCCGAGTTCTCCGAAATATGTTTGTTCTTTTTCCATTTTTTAATATAAGTCTTATGGGTCTTATGAGTCCTATAGGTCTTATGGAACTTATGAGACTTACTTAATATACAGGCCTAAGGCCACACATACGGTCATCAGAACCAGGTTGATGAGTCCCATCGGCATGAGGTATTTCCACTCCAGTTTCAGAATCTGGTCAATACGCAGACGGGGGAAGGTCCACTTCACCCACATCAGCAGCCAGACGATGCCGAATGCCTTGGCCATGAACCATACGATACCAGGAATGAGGTTCATTACCGCATCGAAGGCTTCGATACCGATGTTCAGCGGAGCCCATCCGCCAAGGAACACCGTAGCGGCGATGCCCGAGATAATGAAAAGGTTCAGGAACTCAGCCAGATAGAAGAAGCCGAAGCCCATGCCCGAATACTCTGTGTGGTGACCAGCCGTCAGCTCGCTCTCAGCCTCAGCCATATCGAAGGGGCCACGGTTGGCCTCGGCATTACCGGCAATGAGGAAGATGATGAAAGCGATGATGGCAGGAATGTGGCCTTGGCAGATAAGCCACTTGAAAGGCCCGGTCTGAGCCTCAACGATACCCGACATCTGCATCGTACCCGTCAGGATAACGGCTGCGATCAGACACAGGCAGAGCGACATTTCGTAGGAAATTATCTGCACGGCACCACGCATGGCCGAGACCACCGAATACTTGTTGTTAGAGCTCCAACCAGCGAGGAAGATACCCACTACGCCGATAGAAGAGACGGCAGTCAGGAGGAACACACCCACGTTGAAGTCGAGAATGGTAGCGCCATTGTTCCAAGGCAGGAAGCAGAAGGCACCCACCGAACCGATGATGACCAGCAGCGGGGCGATAGCATAGAGGAGCTTATCGGCTTTATCGACGAAGAAGATCTCCTTGATGAGCATCTTCAGCACGTCGGCCAGCACCTGCATCAGTCCCCAGTAGCCCACACGCATCGGGCCCAGGCGGCACTGGAAGTAGGCACATACCTTACGTTCCATGAAAATCAGAATCATTGCGATAACGGCATAGGCAGTCAGGACGACCACACCCACCAGCACGCATTCAATCAATATGGCTAACCATTCAGGGCATCCGAGTGTGACCTGAAGCAACTCGTCAAACCATCTTGTAAATATTGAAAAATCGAACATAATTCTTTGTAGTCTAACGTGTTATTATTAACGGTCAATATCAGGAATCACCACGTCAATGGCGGCACAGGTAGCGATGAGGTCGGCAAACTTCTGGCCTTTCAGCATCTTGTCGAAGGCACCTACGAGCGAGAGGCCCATCGGGCGCATCTTCATGCGGTAAGGACTCTTGTCGCCACGCGAATCAAGATAAACGCCAAACTCACCGGCCGGTCCCTCGACAGAGTAGAACCACTGTCCCTCGGGCACCTTGATGATAGGTTTCTGCTTCACGTAGAAGTCGCCTTCTGGGATGTTGTCAATGAGCTGTTCGATGATGTTCAGGCTCTGATACATCTCGTTGATGTGAACGAGGTAGCGGTCCATAGAGTCGCATCCCGTAAGCGTGCACTGTTCCCAGTTCACCTTGTCGTACATGTCGTAGGGATGGTTCTTGCGCACGTCGTTCTTCCAGCCAGCGGCACGTCCGGCAGGACCTGTCACAGCATAGTTGATGCAGTCCTCAAGGCTCATCGGTCCGCAGTTCTCCAATCGGTTATGGGTGATGACATTGTCGCCAAACACATCCATATACTCCTGAATCATGGGGCGCAGGTACTTGATGAGGGCCTTCACGTTCTTCACGAAGTTGGGATCGATATCGTCCTGCAGTCCACCTATTCTATAATAGTTCTGAATCAGGCGACCGCCAGTGGTCTCCTCCAGGATGTTGAGCACGTGCTCACGATCGCGCATGCCATAGAGGAAAGCGGTGAGAGCGCCCAGGTCCTGAGCCACGCACGACACGTAGAGCAGGTGCGAGTCGAGACGCTGCAGCTCATCCATAATGGTACGGATATACTTGATGCGGTCGGTCAGTTCTACGCCCATGCCCTCCTCTATCACGCCAACGAGGGCATGACGATGCTGCATGGCTCCCAGATAGTTAAGACGATCGGTCAAAGCAAGCGTTTGAGGATAGGTCATACCTTCCCACATCTTCTCGATGGCACGATGGATGTAGCCGAGATGGGGGTAGATGCGCTTCACTTTCTCGCCGTCGAGCACCGTCTGCAGACGGAGCACACCGTGAGTGGCAGGGTGCTGCGGTCCCACGTTGATCACGTAGTCGTCATCGGTAAACAAGCGGTTCTGCTTAGACTGCAGGTTACCGTCCTTGTCTAAATAGTACTCCAGACCGTAGTCGGGCTCCACGTCTTCCTCCAGCGAATACTTATTGTCGCCTTTCCAATCTTTGCGGAAGGGATGTCCCTTGAAGTCGTTGCGCAGGAACAGGCGGCGCATGTCGGGATGGCCAAGGAACACGATTCCGAAGAAGTCATAGACCTCGCGTTCCAGCAGGTCGGCTACTCGCCAGATGTGAGACACAGTAGGAATATAGGCCATCATCTGCCCGTCGGTCTCGCCCGTGCCGTTCGATGCAATGCCATCGCCACATGCCTGACATTTGGCCAGCATCTTCACCGAGCAGCGCTCGTGGGTCGTGGTGTTCTCCAGAATGTAGATACAACCGAGACCTTCTTCGGCACCGAAGTCCTCGCCTACGATCGTAACGAGATAGTCGAAGCCTTTCTTCTCCTTCAAGTTCTGCATTTCCTTAGCGAACTTGTCAAAATCGAATGATAAGAACTCTAATTTCATTTTGCAGCCTCCTCTACTTTAGCTTCTGCCTGAGCAGATTTCATTTCTTTTACAAACTCCTCAGGCACATCAGTGACTACGATAGCCTCGCGCCTGTGATCGTTCAGTTTCTCCCGGAACGTCAGCTCCTCGTTCGACACGCCGAGTGCCTTCTCGTCAGCCGTCTGCTTGTGGTTGGCACCACCGAAGAATTTCTCTACCTTCACCTTACGCTGCAGCTGCATCATGCCATACATGATGGCCTCCGGACGGGGAGGACAGCCAGGGATGAACACATCGACAGGCACGATTTCCTCGATGCCCTGCACCACGTGATAGCTCGACTTGAAAGGACCGCCGCTGATGGCGCAGCCACCTACAGCCACAACATACTTAGGTTCTGCCATCTGGTCGTAGAGTCGCTTCAAGGCAGGAGCCATTTTGTGGGTGATGGTTCCGGCACACATGATAAGGTCGGCCTGACGGGGAGAGTTACGTGTCACCTCGAAGCCGAACCGGGCAAAGTCGTAGCGCGAGCAGCCACAGGCCATGAACTCGATACCACAGCAGGAAGTAGCAAAGGTGAGTGACCAAAGCGAGTTGCTGCGTCCCCAGTTAATGAGCTGGTCGAGTGTGCCAGTCACCACGTTGACGCCCCCCTCATGGAGCTCGTCAACAATCTTCTCCAACGATTCGTTGTCTTTCCACTCCTCGTAGGGAATACTCTTGATGTGCGGTTTTCTTACTTCCATTCCAAGTCTCCTTTCCGCCAGGCGTAAGCGAGACCCAGCACTAACACTACCAAGAAGAAGCCGATAGACAGCAGAGCCATCGTCCCGAACTCCTTCACTACTACAGCCCATGGATACAGAAACACCGTTTCCACATCGAACATGAGGAACAGGATGGCGAAGAGGTAGAAGCCTATCGACACGGGCAGCCACGAAGTGCCGCGTGTGGGGATGCCACTCTCATAAGGCTCACCTTTTTGCTTCGCATAAGACCGAGGTCCTATCAGCTTCGCAATCACGTAAGCCGCTACCACCAGTGTAATAGCCGTCAGCAAGACGGTAATTAACAATGTGAAATTCATAAAGTTTATAAAAAGTTGTTATAACAATATTGTTTGCATGCTTTTTTCTGATGCCAACTCCTCACGGGGTTGTCAGAATGCGTGCAAAGGTACAAAAATAAATGCAAACTCTTCACATAATTATCACTTTTTTCCAAATCTTTTAAAAAAAACGCTCTTGGTGAAAACGTCAGTCACAAAGAGTAGGAACGTCAGTCATAAAAAGAGAATAAGCCATTCACCCGGAGTGTCTGGCTTATTCTCTTTCAGTAGAATACAATTCATTTATTATCGAAATTCCTATGTTGGTTTCCTCTACGCTGCGGCCCGCGCTTCATCATCTTTTCCTTATCGGCCTGATAGGCAGCATACTGCTGTTCTGTAAGGATGGTCTTCAGCTGGGCATCATATTCTTCCATCTTTTTCTTCATCGCCTCAAAATCGCCTCTGGCCTGCATTCCTTTTACTTCTTTGCGCTTCAGGCTGTCGGCGGCTTGTGGCTTCACCCTATCCTCAGCTGAACGCATGCCCTGATGCCGTCTGCCTCCGCGAGGCCCCATTGGCCGCATGTCGGCATATTTCTTGTTCAGTTCCAACAGCTTGGCTGACTGCTCCTCGTTCAGGCTGTATCTCTTCACCATGTCATCAGTGCGTCGCTGGGCCATCTGCTCCGTCGTCATCTGTTTGCGCTCTGCTTTGTTCTCGTCTTGTGCCATTGCGCTGGTCGAAATCATGAAGACTGCGGCCAGGGCCATTATCATCTTTTTCATAATTGTAAACTTTTAATTCGTTATACTTCCGTTTTGTCACTCTTTTTAAGTTGCAACTGTATAATTGATGTGTCAAAAGTTCAAAAGTTTAATTCGAGGAACAAAAAAAATTACGATTTTATTGACAATCGCGTATTTTTTTATATTTTTGCATAGTTATTATCCATTTTCCGACATGAACAGGACTTGTTTCATCATTCCATTTTTGTTTTGCGCCTTGTTGCTGACAGGGTGTGGGGACAAGGAAGTTGCCCCTCCTCCTGCCGAAGAGCAGCCTATCGACACCTTGCAAACGATTCTGCTGAAGGCTCAACAGTGTTCACGACTCTATACCACCGAATTTCATATCCACAAGATAGTGACTTACGACGACTTGATCAGCGTAAGCGGCAAGCTGTTCAATCAAGACTACAACCTCCGTCTGCCCGTAGGCCATCGGAAGGTGGCCTTCCCGATGGATGCCACGCTGAAGGGCTATATTGATATGGAACAACTGACTCCAGAGAACTTTACCCGCGACGGAGAGCGACTCACCATCACGCTGCCCAATCCACAGGTGATGATGACCGCTACGAAGATTGACCAAGCCGGTGTGAGAGAATACGTCTCGCTCACCAGAGCGCATTTCAGCGACCACGAACTCAGCGAACTGGAGCATCAGGGACGCGAAGCCATCATCCGGCAGATACCCGACTACGGCATTGCCGAACAAGCACGCATAAACGCGGCTCGACTGCTCATACCACTGGCTACGCAGTTGGGGTTCCAGGAGGAAAACGTGACAATTGTTTTCTCTGACGACTTCAAGCCCGAATCACTTACCAAACTTGTCAAACTCAACACTTCAGGACAATGACGATCAAACGTACCATCAAGTTCTATGCCCTCTGCGCCCTGCTGCTCATCATCGTGCTCTTCGTCTTGTGGCAGCACCTGAGGAGTACCACGCTCTTTAGTGCCCACATCGAAGAAAACAAGATTGACATCACGCCCCAACAGATTACCTCCATCAAGGAGATCGGGCAATGGGAATTTCTCTCCATCAGTGAAGAAGAACTCGTCGATACCACCCGGAAGGGCATCTTCTCCGACGACCATCTCGTCAGGATCTATAAAGGTACGCTCCGCTTGGGCATCGACCTGAAAGAGCTCAGCGAGCAGAATGTCTTCATTCAGAACGACACGTTGTTCATGACTTTGCCGCCCATCAAGCTTTTAGACGAACATTTCATTGACGAAGCCAACACACGTTCCTTCCATGAGACGGGCAAGTGGAAGCCTGCCGACCGCGAACGCATGTATCAGAAGGCACAGCTGATGATGAAACAACGCGCACTCACCTCAGAAAACTATCAGAATGCCAAAGACTACGGGGAATCACAAATCACCGACCTCATGAACAACATGGGATTCTCTCATGTGGTCATCACTTTCGAAGAGGCGTCTGCCCAATGACCTGCACCTTGCCGTCGGCCACCTTGAAACGCACATCCCTGCCTGCATAGGGCATTCCGTAGATGCGCTCTGCATCATGATGATACTGTGGACGCGGATCGAGCGAAAGCACCTCGCGCAGTCCCTGCAACTCTTCTGCCGTGAAGTTGGCAGCCACTTCCTGCGGAATGTCAACTTCCAGACTTTTCCATTCTTTCTCATCTACGAAGCCACTCTGTGCCTCAGGATGACTGTCGGCATAGCGCACGTAGGGCTTCACGTCATAGATGGGTGTTCCGTCCATCAGGTCGGCACCCTGCACATAAATGACCGGCCCTAAGTGTGGATGCATCTCTATATTTATTATATGTACGCACGTAAGGCCGAGACCATTCGGACGAAAGGGCGAACGCGAGGCAAACACCCCTACCCGCTCGTTGCCTCCCAACCGAGGCGGACGAACCGTCAGTCCTGCGGCATCGTGCCGATTGGCAGAGAAGCCCCATATCAGCCACAGATGACTGAACGACTCCAGCCCTCTCACAGCCTCGGCTTGCCGATAAGCTGGCTCAAAAACGATTTGTCCCAGCAAAGATGTGGCTAAGCCCCCCTGACGGGGAACACCGAATTTCGACGTAAGCGGTGAGTGGAAGCGAGCTATCGGTTCAATCTGCATTTCAATAGAGGAAACAGGCTATCGGTTCAATCTGTATGTTCAATAAAGGAAACGTCCTGAAGCATCAAACAAAGAGCGGTCCACCAGAACGATGGTGAGCAAAGTGGCCATCACGCTCACCCACAGCCCCACCAACGACAATGCCGCCACCACTACAGCAGCCGCCAAAGGCGAAGCGCCCCCCATCAGCAATCCTACGAAGAACAAGGGCGGAGCCAGTACCAGCGGTCCCGTCAAAGGACGGATTCCTCCCATCACCGCAGCCCTCAGCGAGCGACGCACGCTGGGCAGGGTGGCCTCAACGTGAGTGGCCCCGTTGGCCAGCAGATATTGGCAATGCTCCTGTGTATGTCGGAGACTTGATACATAGGTCCGCAATGCTGAGGACACGGATGGTATGACTTGGGCCGCGATGCTCGACAAGACCGTGAGTATTAAGACACTATGCGAAATATTGACAAGCAGCGACATCATGCCCAGTCCTATGCCCATTCCTGCCAACAGCGAGAGAGAAAGCGGAAGGAAGAACGGACGAAGGGAGAGGTGGCCCTTGCGAATCGAGAAATATGAGACCGACAGCACCAGAAGAACCGCCCATATCACGTCAACCCACCAGAGGTTCAACTTCAGCACCCCCCACATCAGCGCTGCTACGAAAGCAACACTCAGAAGGAAATATACCGACACACGCCACACGCGCGTCATGAGCCTGCGATCAATAACAGAGAACAGCGCGACAACCGTCAGCAACAGTACCACGGTTGCCACAATTCCCCAAAGCGAAATATCAGAAATCAGCATATCCGTTATTATTACAATTC
>DFJI01000010.1:112015-113218 GCA_002372235.1 Prevotella sp. UBA3675
TTCCCTGTCTGGCCCACTCTTTCAGGTAAGCAACAGCCTGCACAGGAGGATCGTTCACAATCAGGATTGGCTTGTTGAGCAGCACGGCTACGGCTATCAGTTGCACGCGCGAATCCGTCTGACTGCCGCCCACGCGACGCATCTCCTCGCCCAGAATGCCATTCGAGATGGGCAGCTCCCGATTCGCTTTCAGGCTGAACACATCCTGCACCGAGGGTGGTTCGTAAGTCGTCACCTCGCCCAACTCACACAGTCTGTCAGGCGCGTATGCCATCAGTTTTCTGAAGGTTGGTGCTGATCGGGATGTCAAGGGTTCGCCATCGATACTGATATAGCCGTTTGTAACGGTCTCGAAGCCCTGCATAGCCAACAGCCACCGAGTGTGCTGTGCGGCTGTTCCCCCGGTCAGACAGGTCAGTTCGCCTGCCTTAGCCATCAGCGAGAGCGTGCGGTTCATGCCCTCTATCAGTACTTCGTTCAGTTCCAGCATCATAACAGTTACATATTTTTCGGGGACAAAGTTACGGAAAAACGAGAGAAGAACAAAACAAACGTGTTTGTTTTTTCTTCCGAGTGCAAGTAACTTCGCACTGGAAGTGCAAAGTTACGGAATATAGGGAAACTTCTTCATAGGTTCCTCGCCGAGTCCATGACTGGCATTGGCATTGAGCAGCCAGCACAAGAACGCGCTATGACGCGTCTCGCTCCGCTCAACGCCCAGCACATTGAAAATGGTGGTCTTTTCGTAATACGCCTTTAGTTCCTGGTACGTACTGTCATTGTACATATCAAGAATCTGCCTGTTTGCTTCTTGTCTATTCATTGCTTATTATTTTCTTAATTCCATAAATCAGGGGACGGTTCCGTCCCCTGATCTACCTCAAAACTGGGCATATTTGCTAATAGTTTTTTTGTTCATATTTGTTATATCACCTTTCCTAATTCACTCAATACTTTTATACATTCGTTGTACATAGCATCCCAATCAGAAACAATCTCATTTGCAGATTTAGAATACCAATTGGGAATCCTTTTTGAAATAGAAAAATATGAGCCTTTCTGACTTTTAGAAGTGTTAAAAGTCCAGCCAGAGAAATGCATATTGTTTATCTTTACCCCGTTATTTGTTTTCGTTATTCTTCCATTCCAATGATTCCAAAAATCAGTTGCACCTATACTCTCATTAAGTATCTGAGCCTTGAA
>DFJI01000030.1 GCA_002372235.1 Prevotella sp. UBA3675
AAGTCGCTCAACGTGCTCCACGACTCGTTCTTCCTGTCTGAATACAAGGTGCTCAACCTCTTCATCTGCGGCATAGGCACCGTGGGCGGCAACCTCATTGAGCAAATCAACTCGCAATACAAACAGCTGAAGGAGACCCGACAGCTGAAGCTGAAGGTGGTGGGCATCGCCTCGTCGAAGAAGGCTATCTTCAATCGCGACGGCATCGACCTGCGCACCTATAAGACACCCCTTTCAGCCCCCAAGGGGGCTACGACAGATAGTTTCCCGAACATCAAAACTATAGAAGCCCCCTCGGGGGCCGTGGGAGGGGTTGCCAAGGCTGCTGCAGAAGAGTTTATCAGCATGAACATCTTCAACTCGGTGTTCGTGGACTGCACGGCTTCGGCTGATGTGGCTGCGCTCTATCAGGACTTCCTCGACCATAACATCTCGGTGGTCACTGCCAACAAAATTGCGGCCTCGGGGCCCTACGATGCCTATCACAAACTGAAGAAGACGGCACTGCAACGCGGCATCAAGTTCCTCTTCGAGACCAACGTGGGCGCCGGACTGCCCATCATCGGCACCATCAACGACCTGCTGAACTCGGGCGATAAGATTCTGCGCATCGAGGCTGTGCTCTCCGGCACGCTCAACTTCATCTTCAACACGCTCTCTTCTGAGGTGCCCTTCTCCGAGACAGTCCGGCTGGCTAAGGAGAAAGGCTATGCCGAGCCCGACCCGCGCATCGACCTCTGTGGCAAGGACGTGATTCGCAAGCTGGTCATCCTGACCCGCGAAGCAGGCTACAAGGTGGAGCAAGACGATGTGGAGAAGCATCTGTTCATGCCCGACAGCTTCTTTGAGGGTTCGCTCGACGATTTCTGGAAGAACCTGCCACAGCTCGATGCCGACTTCGAAGCCCGCCGCAAGGTGCTTGAAGCCGAAGGCAAGCGCTGGCGCTTCGTGGCCAAGATGGAGCGGCAGGCCGACGGCATAGGGTTCAAGACCGCCGTGTCGCTCGAGGCCGTCAATCAGCACCATCCGTTCTACGGTCTGGAGGGTTCCAACAACATCGTGCTACTTACCACCGAGCGCTACAAGGAGTACCCCATGCTCATTCAGGGCTACGGAGCCGGAGCCAGTGTCACTGCCGCCGGCGTGTTTGCCAACATCATGTCAATCGCTAATATATAGAAACCACAGGTCATATAAGACTCATAAGACCTATATGACTTATAAGACCTATATGACCTATATGCCCCATAAAACAAAAATGAAACACATCATCATATTAGGCGACGGCATGGCCGATCATGCCGTTGACAGACTGGGCGGAAAGACGCTGCTGCAATATGCCGACAAACCCACGATGGACTTGCTGGCAAAGAAAGGAAGAACAGGACGGCTCATCACCGTGCCCGAGGGCTTTCCGCCAGGCAGCGAGGTAGCCAACACAGCCATCTTAGGCTATGACTTGAACAAGGTGTATGAAGGGCGTGGACCGCTCGAGGCCGCCTCGATAGGCTACGACATGCAGCCCGACGACTTAGCCATACGTTGCAACATCATCACCCTGGAGGACGGCAAAATCATCACCCATAACGGAGGCAACCTGCAGACAGAGGATGCCCGTGTGCTCATCGACTACCTGAACGAGCATCTGGCCAAGCCCATCAATGAGCGCGAAGGCTGCGAGCGAGTGAAGTTCATCTGCGGCATTCAGTACCGTCACCTCCTCGTCATCAAGGGCGGCTCAAAGCACATCGTTTGCAATCCCCCTCACGACCATCCAGGAGAAGAGTGGAAAAGCCTCACCCCCAACCCCTCTCCGGTTGGAGAGGGGAGTGATTACACTCAGGAGGCAAATCTATCTACTCCCCTCTCCAATGGAACAGGTACTGGGGATTACACTCAGCAGGTGAGTCTATATACTCCCCTCTCCAATCGGAGAGGGGCTGGGGGTGAGGCTTTGTCCCCCCAACAAACCTCCGACCTCATCAACGACCTCATCCTCAAGTCTCAGGAGCTCCTTGCCCGCCACCCCTACAATCTGGCAAAAGCCGCCCGTGGCGAGCGCCAGGCCAACAGCATCTGGCCGTGGAGCGGCGGCTATCGCCCGTCGATGCAGACGCTGATGGAGCAATATCCGCAAATCAAGACGGGAGCCGTGATCTCGGCTGTTGACCTCATTCAGGGCATAGGCCGCTATGCCGGACTGCGCATCATCAAGGTGCCCGGAGCCACTGGCCTGGCCGACACCAATTACGAGGGCAAGGCTCAGGCCGCCATCGAAGCCCTGAAGCACGACGACTTCGTGTTCGTGCATGTAGAGGCCACCGACGAGGCTGGCCACGACGGCGACCTAGACCTGAAGCTGCGCGCCATTAACTATCTAGACCAGCGCCTCATCAAGCCCATCGTCGAAGCCGCCGAGCAGATGGCAGAGCCCGTCTGCATCGCCGTACTGCCCGACCACCCCACTCCCGTGGAGCTACGCATCCATGTGAATGAGCCTGTACCCTTCCTTATCTATTATAAAGGAATAGAGCCCGACGAAGTGGAACACTACGACGAGCTGTCGTGCACATCGGGCGGCTACGGACTGCTGCGCCTTGGTGAATTCATGCAGGAGTTCATGAAGATTGAATAGAAAAACTGAAATCTCGCCTCTATGAAGCATTATCACACACTCATCGTCTTTCTGCTACTGATTGCTCCGTCGGTCGTGGTAGGCATTCACGACTACAGACAGACGCAGCAGAGCATAGAACAGGACCTGAAACAGGCACTGGCACAGACCCTGCAGGAGAAGCAGAGGGATGTAATCACGGCTGACACCATCCGCACATTCAACAATCATCTGCAGCTGTCGGAGCTGCGCGGCAAGGCTGTGCTCTCCCTTTCCACCCAGGAGGAAGAACTGCAGCTACAGGCCGACTGCCCAGCCTTCACCGTCTGGCAAATGAGCGACCAACGCCCCTCGATGGCACTGGCGTCGATGGCATTGATCTGGGCGGCTGGATGCAGCCTGTACAGGCGAAAGGACGTAGCCGCCGCCAGCACGTTCGGTGGTCTGACTTATGCGGAAGGACGGTTCCTGAACAGTCGGCACGAGGAGGTGAGGTTCACGCCCATGCAACAGCAACTCATGGAGATGTTCTTCCGTTCACCCTCCCACTCGCTCTCGAAAGCTGAGATATGCGCGACCCTCTGGCCGAAGAAACCTGATGCCAGCGAGACACTCTACACGCTCATCCGACGGCTGAAGCCCATCATAGAGCAGCACTCAAGCCTGGAAATAGAATCGGACCGCAGCAAAGCCTACCGACTGAAAATCAAGCAGATAGGAAACTGACACAGAGGCTGACAGCAAATGTCAGACAAATGTCAGACAGTTTTTCACCCACCGTTGCATCCTTCTGTTTACCTTTGCCCGAAAAAACGAGCAAAGCATGATGCAACAAACAACTTTCAAACGAATCGACCTTCTCATGGCGGCAACAGCTTTCGGCATTGCCGCCATCGTCTATGGGCTGACCATTGAGCCCACGGCCAGCCTTTGGGACTGTCCTGAATTCATTGCGTGTGGCTACAAGCTGGAGATTGGTCACCCACCCGGTGCGCCTGTCTTCATGCTGTTGGCCAATCTCTTCTCTCAGCTGGCCTCCACCCCGTCGCAGGTTGCCATGATGGTCAACCTGTTGTCGGCACTGCTCAGTGCTGGCTGCATCTTCTTCCTTTTCCTTACCATCACCCATTTTGCCCGACGGCTGACTGCCGGAAACGCCGATACGCTCACGCTCCAACAGGTCATCGTCATCGAGAGCTGCGGCTGGGTGGGCTCACTGATCTATGCCTTCAGCGACACTTTTTGGTTCTCGGCGGTCGAGGCCGAGGTCTATGCCTTTTCCAGTTTCTTGACGGCCCTGTTGTTCTGGCTCATTCTGAAATGGGAAGACGACGGTCGGCAGAGCGCCCGATGGCTCGTCCTGATAGCCTACATCACGGGGCTTTCCGTCGGTGTGCATTTGCTCTGCCTGCTCTGTCTGCCAGCCATGTCGCTGGTGGTCTATTTCCACAAGGCAAAGCATGCCACGTGGCGGGGCGCACTCATGGCGCTTTCGGCTGGCGGACTGTTGGTGGGCATCATCCTGTATGGCATCATACCAGGCGTGGTGAAGATGGGCGGTTGGTTCGAACTGCTGTTCACCAACACCCTGGGATGTCCCTACAACACAGGACTCGCCTGCTACATCATTCTATTGGCAGGAGGTCTCGTCACGGCTTACTGCAAGGTACGCCGACGCATCGTCAGGCTCTCGCTGGCTTACCTGCTCATGATACTGGCAGGCTATAGCAGCTACGGGGTCATCTTCATTCGCGCCAATGCCCAGATACCGATGAACGAGAACAATCCCAGCAACATCTTTGCACTGGGCAGCTATCTGAACCGGGAACAGTATGGCGACACACCACTTCTATACGGCCCTGCCTACTGCAGTGAAGTGGAGCGCGAGACGAGGGGCGACTACTTGGTACCCAAACAGCAAGAGGGACGCGCCATCTACAGACCGTCAGCCGACAGTGCAAAACAGGAATACGAAGTAATCCGACATGATATAAAATATGTATATAAGGAGCAAATGTTCTTCCCCCGCATGCACTCAGTGCGGCATGCCCAAGCCTACGAAGACTGGATGGGCGGTGTGAAGAAAGAGGGAAATCTGCCTACGACTGCTGAGAACCTGCGGTTCTTCCTCACCTATCAGGTGAACTTCATGTACTGGCGCTATTTCCTATGGAACTTCGTGGGTCGCCAAAACAACATTCAGGGACACGGCGAAGCAGAACACGGCAACTGGATAACAGGCTTCAGCTGGATAGACGACTGGCTGCTGGGCTGCGACACATCGCAGCTGCCATCAGACCTGAGAGAGAACAAGGGGCGCAACGTCTTCTACGGTCTGCCGCTGCTCTTAGGGCTGTTAGGCATCGCATGGCAGTGGTGCAAGGGGCGGCAGGGCCGACAGCAATTCTTAGTCATCACACTGCTGTTCGTCATGACCGGCCTGGCCATCGTCATCTACCTGAACCAGACACCCATGCAGCCACGCGAGCGCGACTATGCCTACGCCGGCTCATTCTATGCCTTCACCATCTGGTGCGGCATGGGTGTGGCAGCACTGTGCGACTGGTTGTCCCGGGTGATAAAAGCACCTATAGGCCCCATAAGCCTTATAGCCCCCCTCAGCCTCATCATCCCTCTGCAAATGGTCTCTCAGACCTGGGACGACCACGACCGTTCGGACCGCTACACTTGTCGCGACTTCGGAGCCAACTACCTGAACAGCACAACGGCTGAGGGACATCCCATCATCCTGAGCAACGGCGACAACGACACGTTCCCACTATGGTATAACCACGAAGTAGAGGATGTGCGCACTGATACGCGCGTGTGCAATCTGGAGTATCTGAACACCGACTGGTACATCGACCAGATGAAGCGGCCTGCCTACGACTCTCCCGCCCTTCCCATCGGTTGGCAGCACGCACAGTATCAGGAGGGCCGACGGGAGTACATCCCCATTCGCCCGGAACTGAAGACCGAGCTGACGACTTTTGCCGAACAGCATCCCACAGAGGCAAAGGAGCTATTGGGAGAACATCTCTTCGAACTGAAGGACATTCTCCAGAAATGGGTGCTCAGCGAACGGGAAGATATGCAGTGCGTGCCTACGGACAGTGTCACCATCACCACCCCTGCATCAAGCGGTGGCGAAGCTCAGACAATGGTGATTTCGCTGAAGGGCAAGCAAGCCTTATACAAGAATGAGCTCATGGTGCTGGAAATGCTGTCGAAAGCCGACTGGAGCCGCCCTGTCTATCTGTCCATCGGCTTAGGCGCTGACTTGCTGCCCTTTCTCAGCAATCATCTGGTGCTGGAAGGACTACTCTATCGCGTCTCGCCGACCGCCAGCGGCCAGGAGGTTGACGTGGAGCGGCTCTACCACAACGTCATGCACCGCTTCCGGTTCGGCGGTCTCAACACGAAAGGCATCTATGTCGATGAAGACGTGAAGCACTTGGCCTACACCCATCAGTTTGTGATGAGCATTCTCATTGACTCGCTGCTCCGACAGGGCGACACCCGTCGTGCGCTTTCCGTTTGCCAGAAATGGCAGCAGGAGATGCCTGAGGCCAACGTGCCTTACACGGAAGCGGCCCTCGCTATGGCCCGTTGTTACTATCAGACCGAACAGGAGGAGCAGGGTGATGCCATCGTGAAGAGTCTCCTGCACCGTGCCGACGAATGGCTCACGTGGATTGGCACCCTCCATCCCAAGCGCCGCTCAGGCTCTCTCTATTCCCAGTACACTTGGCTGAAGACCATGCGCAATGCGCTTGCCGTCAGCGCAGCATACGAACGAAAAGAACTTTACCAACAATACCATCATCAATATGAACAATATCTCAACCAGTACCAAAATCCTTAGTGTCGCCGTCGTGCTCATCGTCGTCGGCTATCTGCTGATGGCAGGCCCGGGCAGCACCGACCAACAGTTCAATCCCGGCATCTTCTCCACCCGCAGGATTGTCGTCGCCCCTGCGCTCTGCCTTGCCGGCTATCTGCTCATCATCGTGGGAATCATCAAGAAAAAGTAATGCTAACGTAATGACAACAATGCGGTCTCGCCAAGACAACACTACGTTCTCGCCAAGACAACAACACGTTCTTGCCAAGACGCGAGTGATTTTGGCTGATTTTGACTGATTATTTGTCAAAAAATTTGGCCAAGTGAATTATTTTTACTATCTTTGAAGCACAAATAGAATTTGGACAAATAATTGCATATACTTACTAACTAACAAGAAACATATATGAAAGCAGATCAGATCATCAAGAACGCTAAAGTCTTCACAGCAGACAGTGCCAATCCTCTGGCAACCGCTTTGGTGGTGAAAGATGGCAAGTTTGTCTATGTGGGCAACGAGGCAGGTCTCTCGGACTATGAGGGCGAAGTGACCGACCTGGGTGGCAAGTTCATCATGCCTGCCATTATAGACAGCCATGTGCATGTGACCACGGGCATAGGCTTTGCATACATGGATCCCGGGGAGTACGTTATATGCTCCAACAAAAAGGAGGCATTAGACTTCATGGCCGCCAACATCAATAGTAATCCGGGCTTGCAGCGCTACAGGTTTATTCTCGAACGTAAGTATTTGAAGGGCGACGACCTCACCAAGGAAGATCTTGATGCCATTTGCCCCGATGCCGAACTTCTGATTCTGGAGGGCGAGGGGCATAGTGTCTGGGTGAACTCCAGAATTCTCGACATGCACGGCATCACAGATGCCACGCCCGACATGGTGCCCGAACTCAGCTATTATGTGCGCAAGGACGGCCACGTGACAGGCAATGCGTTCGAGTCTTCGGGCTGGAACATGCTCTTCGATGGTCTGACGAACCTTTCCGACGAACAAATCGACGCTGAGCTCCAGCGCTGGATAGACTATTCCGTGAAAACAGGCGTGTGTGCCGTCTTCGATGCCGGCTATCCCGAGGGCGAAGCACTCCACGAGCGCGTCTATGAGCGCCTGCGCGAGCTGGACCGTCAGGGCAAGCTCCCAGTGTATATAGACGGTAGCTTTGCGCTCACCGACCCGAGGAAAACGAAAGAGGCCATGGAGCATGTGAAGCGGTTCCGCAGCAAGTTCGACACAGCACATCTGAAGGTTCATACATTCAAGGTCTTCATGGACGGCACGCTGCGCATCGAGACTGCCGCTCAAGTGACGCCTTACGCGGACACTCACAAGAAAGGTGCGACCACCTACAATAAGGAGGAGGTGGCAGAGGTCATGAAGATGCTCAACAAGGAAGGACTGGACTTCCACGCACATACCGTGGGCGAGCAGGCATCACGCACAGTCCTCGACGGCGTGGAACTGGCTAAAAAGGAACTGGGAGACGACTTCCGAGTGAAGGTGACCTGTGCACATCTGGAGATACAGGATGACGCAGACATGGACCGCTTCGCCCGTTTAGGCATCAATGCCAACTACACCCCTTGGTGGCACTCCGGCTGCACGGGCGGCAACCCCTACGAGCTGTGGTGCAGCCTGCTGGGCGAGGAGCGCGCCAACAAGATGTACCGCAGCAAGACGATGTGGAACACCGGTGCCAACGTCACCTGGTCCAGCGACAACATCGTCTTTGGAGACTTCATCACATGGAACCCCTATCTGGGCATGGAGATTGGGATGACGCGCTACATCAACGAAAACACCCCCGGCCCTGAGATAGCCAAGGTCGCCAAGGAGTTCCCCTCTCCGAGTGAGAAGATGAGCATAGAACAGATGCTGCTGGGATACACCATCAACGGAGCCAAGCAACTCGGCATCGAGGCAATCAAGGGCTCCATCACGGTGGGCAAGGATGCCGACTTCCTGGTGTTCGACACCGACCTGCTCACAGCAGAACACTCAGGCTTCGGTCGCAACAAGCCGCGTGACGTGTATTTCAGCGGTAAGAAGATGAACTGACTTCCTTCACATCTTTATTATTATTAATTATTAATAAAAAAAACATGATGACAGCTATTGATTATTCCCCAAAGGCCAACGGGCAGCAGAATCCGGCAATCACTCATGCAGACCTCGTGGTATATGGCAAGATTTTCACTTGTGAAAGACTACGGGTAGGCGACGGAACGCCGGGAATGAACTATCAGACAGTAGAAGCCTTTGCAGTGAAAGACGGCAAATATGTGTATGTAGGCGACAAGGAAGGAGCCAAAGCTTTCATTGAAGCTGGCAAGACAGAGGTGCTGGACTATACTGGAAAGGGGCTTGTGATGCCCAGTTGCGGCAATGGCCACGCACATTACTCCATGGGATTCGCCTTGCCGTTGGTAGGAACGATAGTCAGTGGGGAAAACGATCCGGAGAAATTCCTCAAGGAAATCTTGCCCGCTGCCGTCCAGAAAGCCAGAGACACCAAGGCAACGACCGTCTTTGGCTTCGGCTGGAATTATTTAGGGTTCATGGAGAACATGCCTACCCGTCAGCAGTTAGATGCCATCTGCAGTGACATTCCTATCTACTTTGCTGATGATGAAGGCCACAAGGGACTGGCAAACACCCTCTGCCTGATCAATGCCGGCATCATGAAGGCAGACGGAACAGTGCTCAAAAAGGGGAAGGACATACGCGGCGGAGAGATCGTAATGGGGCCTGACGGCACGCCTACAGGTCTTCTGAAGGAGCAGGCTGGAACCTACACACGCTCCTTCTTGGACAATGAACGCCTCTATACCGTTGACGTAGCAAAGATAAACATGGCAAAAATCCAGGAGCATTTGTTGTCAGAAGGCTATACGATGTATATTGATGGCTGGTGTAACTATTTCTATAACAACAATTTCTATAAGGCCGCCCAGCAGATGGACAAGGCTGGCGACATGAAATTCGTGTTGGGCATGAACTACGAGATTGAAAGCTGGATGGATGTGGACGAGGCATTGGAGAAGGCCGCAGCCGTACAGAAATATGCCACCACACGTGTAAAGACAAACTGGCTCAAGCTCTTTATGGACGGAACGGTAGAAGGCGGGACCGGGTTTGTGGAGCCGCTCTATCCGGACGGCCATCAGGGTATTGCCAACTGGACGGAAGAGGAACTGACCGACATCACGCGCAAGACGAACGAAAAGGGCATGACCATGCACGTACATACGATGGGCAACAAAGCCGTCAACTACGTTGTCAGTGCCTACGTGAATGGCGGAAAGGATGATATGCGCAATACGGTGGTGCATGTACGTAACGTCATTGCATCTGACTATCAGCGTATGGCAGACCATAACGTGCATGTTGTCTCAGGCATGCTTTGGCATCATTGTCCGTCATGGGCAGCCGGCTATATCCGCGAGAATGGTCTGGCTCCTAAGGGCATTGAGGACAAGTCTTATCCGATGAAGACATACTTCGACCGAGGCATCACCATGACCTCGCACACCGACTTTCCCGCAACAAGCGGCAGTCCCGATGATCCGTTTGGCATCATGGAGATTGCCGTCACCGGGGTTCTTCACGGTGAAGACGGCACCCCCTGGTGGCCCGAGGAGCTCCTGACCCGCGAGCAGGCCATTACCGCCATGACCATCAATGTTGCCAAACAGATGTTTGTCGAGAACGAACGGGGTAGCATCAGCGTAGGCAAGTATGCCGACTTCCTTCTGGTCAACAAAGACGTGTTGTCGTGTCCGGTGACTGAGATTCACGAGGCCAGGCCGGTAGCCACCTATTTCGAGGGAGAGAAGGTCTTCGGGTAGTAAACAATTATTCAGAACAGCATCCGATAATCCCAAAATCATGTACAATCAAGTCAGGGAAGACATCCTTTATATCATGCTCTACGCAACAGTAATAGCGCTGGCCATGGTGGCCAGTTGCTATTTGCTGTTTCGTGACGGCAACGCTTTTGCCTCCGACATCACACCGCCAAAGCGTTTACGCCGCTGGGCTGCAGCCTTCTTCGCCTCGCTGGCCCTGAACCATCTGTGGTATATGCCGATGTTCTATCTCGACTCAAGCCGCGACATCAAGACAGTCGATCTCGTGGGCGGACTGCTCGACAGCATCACATTTCTGCCCTTAGCCATCAACGTGCTGCTCATCATGCTGCAGGACCGCCGCCGCCCACTTTGGACCGCCTTCATCATAACAGCTCCACTGACCGCAGGATCGGTTTGGTGCATAGTCAGTGGCAACTATACCCCACCACCCGTATTCTATGGTTTTGCCCTGCTACTGGGCATGGGCATCACCATATATATAATAAGAGCACTGAGGCAGTACGAACGCTGGTTGCACGACAACTATGCCGACCTGGAGCACAAAGAGGTGTGGCAGAGCTTCACGGTGCTCGGCATCACGCTGATGGTATTCGTCGTCTATGCCCTTGTCGGCAATGGTCCTGTCTATCAATATGCCATGCAGATGATATGCATCATAGTCGTAGGCTATCTCCTGTGGCGAGTGGAAACGCTGAGCGACCTCAGCGACCTGAGCGACCAGAAAACTTCAGGTTCTGAGGCCGACCCGCTTTTTGATTCTGAGGTGGCATCACCTGATACCTCGAAGCCCCAAAACCTCAATATGATGCTACAGCAGCACTGCATAGACACACAGCTCTATCTGCAGCACGACCTCACCATAGTACAGCTTGCCAAAGCCCTGGGCACTAACAGGTTTTATCTCAGCCAGTATTTCTCCAGTCAAGGCATCAACTACAACGCCTACATCAACAATCTGCGCATCCGACACTTCATGCAGCTCTACCGTCAGGCCGTCGCCAATCAGCGTCCCTTCACCGCCCAGCAGTTGGCCCACGAGAGCGGCTACCGCAGCTACAGCACCTTTGGCATCGCCTTCAAACAGCGCATGGGCCAGACCGTGACAGCCTGGATGCGCGACAATGCCAAGCAGTAGCCAGAAGCATTTTTTCGAAAATCAACAAAAATCGTTGTAAAATCAGCAAAACCTAATTCCACTGGCAATTAGGAGATAGTTTTTTTGGGGTAATTTGCCTAACTTTGCAGTGACTAAAAATCGGAATCAGGCCCCCCAAAAAGTGTTTTTACGCTAATTTATTAATATAAAATGAGAAAAATGAAAATGAGAAAAATGAAAATGTGGATGCTCGCCGCCATCCTGATATGCGGCGCAACGACGGTACTCACCTCGTGCAAAGAAAAAGAAAAGGAGGAGCCGGCTACAGACGGCAGTTCCAGTGTGCCCACGGCAACCGACTATTCGCAGAAAAGCAACTGGCACCATATACCGGACATCACCAAGGAATTCGACACCTTTTATATTCCCGCAACCAACTATGACGGCTACGAAGACGGCGACCCGACTTTCGCGCCTGTTGACAACGCCGAATTCGTTGCAGGAGTAACCGATGAATTCAAGGCACACGCCAGCGCCTACGCAGCCTCTACCAATGTCTTCGTACCCTACTACCGCCAGAGCAGCCTGAAACATGAGGAGGAATGCTGGAAGAAGAGCGGCAGCATGCTGACGGCACTGACCGGCACCCCTTATACTGACATCACCGCAGCCCTCGACTACTACTTCGCACACTACAACCAGGGCCGACCGTTCATCATCGCCGGCCACAGCCAGGGCTCGGCCATGACAAAACTCGTGCTGATGAACTACTTCAAGGCCCATCCCGACTACTACAAACGAATGGTGGCTGCCTATGTCATTGGCTATGCCGTCACCAAGGATGACCTCTCGGCCAATCCACACCTAAAGTTCGCCACAGGCGAGAGCGACGCTGGTGTCGTCGTCAGCTGGAACACCGAGGGACCCGCCAACTCCAACGCAAAGAACATGGTGTGGATGCCCGGAGCAATCAGCATTAACCCACTGAACTGGAAACTTGACGACACCTATGCCCCAGCGAGCGAGAACCTCGGCTCATACGTGCTGAACCTGAACACCTTGGAGCGAGAATTCAAGGATGTCAATGCCGATGCAAAACTGAACGTCGAACGCGGTGTGGTAGTGACTAACGCCACATGCCCCTTCAACCCGATCACCTGGCTTTTCGGAACTGCCAGCTATCACGACAACGACTACGGACTCTTCTACAACAACATCAAGGAGAACGTGGCCAAGCGCATCGCAACCTATAGAGAAATCAACGGCTACTATGACAAGTCGCTGGCCGTGAAATGTATTAACGGTACCTTCATCGGCAAAAAGACAGAGAACATCATCTCATTTAAGGGCATACCTTTCGTAGGCCAGCAGCCCGTAGGCGACCTGCGTTGGAAAGCTCCCGTACAATATACTGAAGACAATGGCGTGTACGAGGCTTATGAATATGGTAAAGCTCCCTATCAGGCACCCGGCGACCCTGCCGCTGAATACGGGGAAAGCGAAGACTGTCTGTACCTGAACGTATGGAAGGCCGATGAGAATACTGCAGCGAAGAAGCCCGTCATGGTGTGGATCTACGGCGGCGGATTCGAAGTTGGCGGAACGACTGATCCACAATATGACTGCCACAACCTCGTGAAAGAGAACCCCGATGTCATATTCGTCACCATCACCTACAGACTTGCTGCCTACGGCTTCATGCATTTGTCACACCTGCCAGACGGAGCTGCCTATCCCGATGCCCAGAATCTGGGAATCATGGACCAGCTGATGGCTCTGAAGTGGGTGCATGAGAACATCGAGAACTTCGGAGGCGATCCCGACAACGTCACCATCTGGGGTGAGTCGGCTGGCGGATCAAGCTGCGCTCTGCTCTCACTCACTGACGAAGGACATAAGTATTTCAAACGTGCCATCGCAATGAGCGGTTCGCCCATCATGACCCGATCGACCGAGGAGGCCATCGCCGTCACCAACAAGATTATGGAGGCTCTCGAATGCAAGACCGTTGCCGACCTGCAGAAGATTGCCCCCCGAACACTTGCCGACAAGGTGGGAGAATTGTTCGGCATCTATCAGGTACTCGGATGGAGCATCTGGCCGGAAAGAGACGGTAAGCTCCTGCCCAAGGACGGATGGAAAGCTTACGAAGACGGCATGGCAAAGGATATTGACATACTCGCCGGCTGCACCAAGGATGAGTACAACACCTTTGCGGCTGCCCTCGGAGTAGAAGGTTGGAACAAGTGGGCCGCCGACCGTATAGCGAAGAGAAACAAACTGATGACGCCCGAAGAAATAGCAAAGGTGGAGAGCTACATCAGCAGCGCACCAGGAGAAGAGTGGCAGAAGACTTGCAGCATGTTCAGCCAGAGCTATTTTAACGCACCAGCCATCCGTATGTCAGAGAATCAAAGCAAGTCAGGCGGTAAAATTTACACCTACCTCTACACGCCCGAGTCTGCCTTGCCAATGGTGAAGAGCGGCCATGCCTCAGAGCTGTCGGTAGTATTCAACCATCCAGAGATGACCGGCTTTACAGGAAGAGTCATTGACGAGACCTTCTCGAAGACCATGCGCAAGATGTGGATTCAGTTTGCCAAGACTGGCAACCCGTCACTCAGTGCCGAACAGTCGCCCGACGGTCAGGCAAAGGTATGGCCGCTCTACAACCAGAGCGACAAGCAGGTGATGGTGCTCGATGAGCAGAACATCCATCCGGCCAAGGAGTCAGAGGTGAAGATTGTGGACTGGGAGAACACCTATTTCCTGACCAAGTACTATTGCAACTGATAAACACTATTAAAAACCAGTAATAACTCTGGAGGGCGCATCGCTGCGGCCTCCAGAGTTGTCCCGGGTACTTCTCTTTTCCTTTTTACTAACTTTAGTTTGTTTTTACTGCAGACGGTAACTCACGGGAATAAGGAACTTGCAGCGAACCACCTTTCCCTTCTGCTTGCCGGGAGTCCACTTCGGCATGGCCTTGACCACGCGGATAGCCTCCTCACGCAACAGTTTCACTCCAGCATTATGCGTTTCAGCATCCTTACGCTGCTTGTCGGTCATTTGGGCATTGACCACCACCATGTTGGCCCCCGACGATTTGGGACTATCCACAATCGTGAAGTTGCTCAGACTGCCATCCTTCTCAACGATGAACTGCACGAGCACACGTCCCTGCACACCGTATTCCATTGCCTTTGTCGGATACTTGATGTTTTGGGCAAGCCACTTCATCAGCCCCACTTCGCCACCGGGGAACTGAGGCAGCTGCTCGCAGATTTCGAAGACTGGTTCGGTTTCAACGACGACCGCATCATCGGCCTCTACGTGGAGCGCATTTTTCACGGTCTCGCGACTGCCTATTGTCGTCACGCTGACCACATCCTTCTGAGGAATTTTCCCTACCGCTTCTTCCGATACCTGCTTACCATTCACGATATAGGCAGTCTTCTTGCCTGGCACTTCTGTCAACAGATTACATACATAGCGGTCGGATCCTGTCTCTGTGAGGTGAACCTCTTTGAGCGCTCCTGCTGGCAGGTCAAGCAAGCTGAGCTGGTCAATGGGCTTGCCGTTGAGCTGCATCGTGGTCTTCTCTACTTCGAGAGCAATGTTGCGCCCTTCGGGTATCTGCTCTTCCTTGCCGTTGCGGAAGAACTTGACACCGGGCTGATGGCGAATCTGATAGCTCTCGCCCCGGCCATTGGTGTTTTCACTGAACAGGCGCACAGCGAAGGCATCGTTGGTTGCCGCTTCTTCATGATCAACGACAGTCTCTGCCGACAGAGCCAGCGATACCAGCACAACGGGTACGATATAGAGTGCTTTGAGCCATGCACTCCGGTCTGATTTTGTTTTAAGCATCATAAAAATTCGTTTTTTAGTTTTGGGTGTGTGGATGCCGTTGGCGAGGGCACAGGCCTGAATGCCCGTCGCTTTCTGCATCAGTAAGTGAATGTACTGGCTTTCATCGAAGCCGCTTGAGAGAACGGATGCATCGGCCTGATACTCGTGGAGAATGCGCAGTTCCTGACGCAGGAACCACACCACGGGGTTGAACCATTGCAGAGCCGTGAGCACTTCTACGACCACAACGTCGTAGCTATGGTGATGACGCACATGCGCCTCTTCATGAGCAAGGATAGATTCGGATTGCATGAGCCAGTCGGCACGCGACAGCACGATGGTCTGCATCCATGAGAACGGAGCTATTGGAACATCGACCACGCTGACCCGGGTTCCCGATGGCAACGTGTGCCTTTCGCCGCTACAAATCAGTTTGGCAAGCTTTCCGTAACTTCTCGCCAGAAACAGCAGCCGCAGGAAGATGCCAGAAAGGAGAATGACGGACACAGCCTCACCCCCAGCCCCTCTCCGATTGGAGAGGGGAGTAGTATCTTTTGTTGTTTCGTTCTCTATCGGAAGTACTATATACTCCCCTCTCCAATCGGAGAGGGGTTGGGGGTGAGGCTTTTCATGTATAGTAATGATGCACAGCGGCAACACCACCGATAGCACGATGCCAGCAAGCAGCACAAAACGATTCAGTGCATGTGTGGTTTCCCGGGCCAGCAGCAGCATATAGAAAAGATAGAACACAGCTATCAGCGCCGCCACTTTCAGGTCATAGTATATCAAGTCAGTCAGCATGATTACGGTTTTGTATGATGGTTAGTATTTCGTTGATGTCTTCCGGCGTCAGCTCGTCCTCTTCGGCAAAGAACGACACGAGTGATTTCACCGATCCGCCAAAGAATGTGTCCTTCACATCGTTCATCACCAGTCGGCGATAGCGCTCACGAGTCATGAGGGGCGAATAGACGAATGTCTTTCCCGTGCTGCCTTTTCGTTTCTCTACGAAGCCTTTCTGCTCCATGATTTTCAGGAATGTGGCAATGGTGGTGTAGGCAGGCTGCGGTTCAGGAAACTTCTTCTGTATGTCGGCCACGCAGGCTCCGTGCTGCATGTCCCACAGGATGTTCATCACCTGCATTTCTCCTTTGGTCAGTGTTTTCTGCTGCATCATGTCTCACGATTTTTAGTTTTCTACGACAAAATTACTAACTTCTTAGAAAACTAAAAGATTAGTAGAGACAAAAAGAACAGAAAGCCTCGTTCTTTAACGTTCATTCTTAGTAATCAACGACTGATTATTAGTAATTAACGCATTTAAAAAAACTACACGGGCTGCATTGCTGTAGCCCGTGTAGTTTTTAAAAAAAATGACCTACTATCACGGCAGTGTGATGCTGAGTTTCCTGAGGTCCTTGTCAGCACTCGAGGTGCCCACCATCACGTCGTAGCGACCGGGGAGGATGCGCATGACGGAATGGGCGGCATCCCACCACTCGAAATCAGCACGCGACAACTGGATAGTGACGGTCTGCTTCTCACCCGGTTTCAGCAGGCGAGTACGGGCATAACCGCGAAGGGTCTTCACAGGACCGTCGGCTGTGTCGCCCTGACGATGCAGATAGAGCTGCACCACCTCGTTACCTTCGCGCTGCCCGGTGTTCGTCACGTCAATCGTCACATCGTAGGCTCCCTTTTGGTTCAGACGGCACTGCTCGTTGGCCAGCTCAAACGTGGTGTAAGACAGGCCGTAGCCAAAGGGGAAAAGGAGCTCGCCCCGGAAGAAGCGATAGGTGCGCCCCGACATGCGATAGTCGTCGAACGGCGGCAGCTGACTGTCATCGCGATAGAACGTGACGGGCAGCTTGCCCGACGGGTTGTAGTCGCCCAAGAGCACGTCGGCCAGTGCATGACCGCCCTGCTCACCAGCATACCATGCCTCGACGATGGCGTTGCAACTCTCCATCTCGGGCACCAGCGCCACGGCTGAACCGCTGCAGCACACGAACACCACCTTCTTGCCAGCCTTGTGCAATGTCTGCAAGATGTCGCGCTGCACCTGCGGCAACTCTATCGAGGTGCGGTCGCCTCCGTCGAATCCTTTCGCATCGGTGCGGGCCTCCTCACGCTCCAGATTGGGCGATATGCCGCCCACGAATATGACGGTCTTCGCTCTCTTGGCAGCCTTCAGGATTTCTTTGATTGTGAACGTATGCTCACCCTTGTCCACCATCTGCAGCGTAGTACTGCCGTCGGCTGTCTCTGTAGTGGCTCCGATGGCACGCTCCTTGGCCGTCATGCTGGTAATGTCGCAGGCCGTGAGATACGGCACGTCACCCAGACGGGCACGCAGTCCCTCAAGCGGGGTGACCGTATGGGAGGGCTGCCCGAAGTATATGCCCCAGAGCATGGTAGAGTCGGCTGCATTGGGTCCCATGACCATGATGCCTGAACGTCCTTTCTTGTCTGCCGAGAGGGGCAGCACGCCGTCGTTCTTCAGGAGCACCATCTGCTCGCGGGCCATCTGCCGGGCCAGTTCCTTATGCGCCTTGCAACCGATGACCGATGTGGGTATGCGCGTCCAAGGCACGAGCGAGTCGGCATCGAGGTTGCCCATCTCGAAGCGTCCTTTCAGCAGGCGGCGCACACTGACGTTGAGCTGTTCCTCCGACACGTCGCCCCGACGCACAGCATCGGGCAGCGCACCATAGTGAGCGCCACACTCCACGTCGGTGCCGCTGAGCACGGCCTTGGCTGCAGCGGCGGGCTTGTCAGCCGACACCCCGTGACGACCCGGTTGCCAAAAGTCGCCCACGGCTCCACAGTCACTCACCACCAGGCCCTCATAGCCCCACTCATCGCGCAGGATGTGCTGCAACAGTCGGTTGGAACCGCAGCATGGATCGCCCTCAAAGCGCTGATAGGCGCACATCACCTCCTTCACGCCAGCCTGTTTCACCAGCATCTTGAAGGCTGGCAGATAGCTCTCCCAAAGGTCGCGTGCCGGCAGGTTCTCAACATTCATGGCATGGCGCAGCTTCTCCGGTCCGCTATGCACGGCGAAGTGCTTCGCGCACGCATATAATTTATAGTAAGGTGTAGCAGCGGCCTCGGGCAGGTTCTGTCCCTGCAACGCACGCACCACGATGCTACCCATGCGCCCGTTCAGGTAGGGGTCTTCACCATAGCTTTCCTGTCCGCGCCCCCAGCGAGGGTCACGGAAGATGTTGATGGTAGGTGTCCAGAACGACAGTCCCTGATAGCGCCCTATCTTCTTACCCTCTCGTCGCATCTGCGTGTTCTTGGCACGGGCCTCATCGCTCACGGCAGTGTAGATGCGGTCGAGCAGTGCATCGTCGAACGACGCAGCCATGCCGATGCACGAGGGGAATGTGGTGGAAAGCCCATTTCGCCCCACCCCATGCAGTGCCTCGCTCCACCAGTCCCAGGCCGGGATGCCCAGTCGGTCGATGGCAGGCGATCCATTGCGCATGAGTTTCACTTTTTCCTCCAGCGTGAGCCTACTCAGCAGGTCATCGGCCCGCTCGTCGGCAGTGAGGCTGGCATTCTGATACGGCAACAGCTGTGCGCTGGCGCTCATCACGCTGATGGCAGCCAGTGTCAAGATAAAAATTCTTCGGTTCTTCATGTTAGTTCTTTATTATAATTATAGCGAAACTGGCCGATGCCCTATTTCCCTCTTGTCCATAGTACATCCATTATCTGCCGTTCTCGTTAATTAGGGCTGTTAGTGCTGCAAAGATAATACATTTTTTTAATATACAAACATTTGCGTGATTCTTATTTAGTGCAATTCATAATAGGTATTCATAACAGAAACTATCCCATTTCACGGGAGAACCGCCTCTATTTCAGGGGAGGGCCTGCCTTATTTCTCGGGATGATTTAGGCCATTTCAGTATAAGCAGCTGCAGCGGATTACATAGTCCGCTATAGCCGATTATATAATCCGCTGCAGCTGCTTATACTCATTCAACCAGAATCTCCCCAAGTTCCGTTACATTTTGCACCGCAAAACACAATGATGCATCCCACGATTCAGCTGCATTTCCATGAAGTCAATGGCAATGAGGTCGCGAATCATGTTTCTGATATTTTGCCTTGACTATCTCGTAGGAGTTTCGGGTCAGTTCCTTCAGTAAGTCATCGGGAGCCGCATCGGGATTGATGCCAATCCAGTGTTTGGGCGACTCGTTATAGGGATTACCGATACAATCATACTGTTCCTTCAAGTCCTCAATGCGCTCTGGCTGACATTTCAGCGAGATCACCGAGAAATCATTGCAGTCGAAGAATGAAAACATGTGTCCCATGACATAGAACACTAATACCCCCTCTCCGCTTTTGAATTTCTGGAAAGGCAGTTTCTCTTCAACGTCTGCGCCCAGCGACAGGCAATACTCACGATAGTCTTCTATGTTCATGGGGTCTATATAACAACAGCCGTTCCACTGGTGGCAACCATCAGCATGGAGTTGGTCTCGCCGATGGTCTCGTAGTCGATGTCGATGCCCACGATGGCATTGGCTCCCATAGCCTGGGCGCGTTCCATCATCTCCTTCATCGATGTGTCCTTTGCCTCGCGCAGCACCTTTTCATAACTACTGGAGCGTCCGCCAACGATGTCGCGGATGCCTGCGAAAAAGTCTTTCACGAAGTTTGCTCCGATAATCGTTTCACCTGTCACCACACCCTTGTACTCGCGGATGTTGCGACCCTCAATCTGTTGGGTAGTTGTAAGTATCATCTCAAAAAAAATATGTTAAAGAATATGTGCAAAAATAGCAATAATCACTGAATGACAGCTGATTTCGCACCACTTATTAAGAAAGTTTATGAAGAAGATACGGTTCTCTTAGATTTCAAAGTAACCAAGGGTTATTGTGTGTTGAATAATTTTCACCGCTCGGCCTTTGGACGCTTTTCCAAGAAAAGAAGGTTTGTAAAAGCAATTTTTTCACTTTATCTTGCATCTCATTAGAAAAATATTCGTATTTTTGTGGTCAAAAATTGACAACACGGAACGAGGATACCTAAAACATAAAATTTATGGCACAATGGCATAAGATAAAAATACAACGAGAGAATGGTGAGACTGTTGATGCTCAGGCTCCAATCATAGTCTCTGCAAGCAGGAGTACGGATATTCCAGCCTTCTATGCTGACTGGTTCTTCCATCGACTGAAGGTGGGCTATTCTGCATGGACGAATCCGTTTAATGGCGTTAAGAGTTATGTGTCATATCAAAACACTCGTTTCATTGTGTTCTGGTCAAAGAATCCTCGTCCTTTGCTCGATTATCTTGATTATCTGAAAGAAATAAATGTCGGTTGTTATATCCAATATACGCTGAATGACTATGAAAAAGAGAAATTGGAACAAGGTGTTCCAGCTCTTCAGCAGCGTATTGATACCTTTAAACAACTTGTTGACAAATTAGGAAAAGGTCGTGTCGTGTGGCGCTTTGACCCGCTGATACTAACAGACGAAATTTCCATTGATTCTTTGCTGGCGAAGATAGAGCTTATAGGAGACCAATTACAAGGATATACAGAGAAACTCGTTTTCAGTTATGCAGATATTCTGAGCTATCGGAAGGTGAAAGCCAATCTCGAAAAGAGTCATATTCCATATCATGAATGGACGGAGCCGCAGATGCTTGAATTTGCAAAGGGCTTGTCTGCACTCAACAAGAAATGGGGATTTACCTTGGCCACTTGTGGAGAGAAAGTAGATTTACAGCAGTTTGGCATTGAACACAACCACTGTGTTGACGATGCGCTCATCATCCGTTTTGCATACGAAGACAAGGCTTTGATGGACTTTCTTAAAGTCAAAATATTCCCAATCCCTGTCCCTAACCTATTTGGAGAATCAGAGTCCCTACCAGATGATGCTATCATTCTTCCAAACAACACATATGCCACTCACGGTGATAATCGAGACAAAGGTCAACGCCTCTTTTGTGGTTGCATCGTCAGCAAGGATATAGGGGAATATAATACTTGTCCACAT
>DFJI01000024.1:0-1763 GCA_002372235.1 Prevotella sp. UBA3675
AGCGGCCCAGGATTTTGCCATGTCATATTTTATACTTACCTTAGTGCTGCACATCAAGTCAAGCAAAATCATCAATGGCATGGCAAAGGTAAGCATAAAATATGAGAAAATTTAATACTTGTTCTTTATTCACTTGAGCGGACCACCGCCGTTGCTGCGGGGATTGTCCCCAAGCACTTGCTGGTTGGTGCGCAGCCAGTTGCCCCATCCCGTCAGTTTGTGGAATGTGGTCTGCTCGTAGCCTTGTTTGAAATTGCACAGGGCATTAGGGATAAAAGTCTTAATCAGTTCCGGGTTTATGTTATTTCCCTCATAGATCTCATTGTTGACCAGACAGACGCTCAGCGTGTAGTGGTCCAGATGCTGTTCGTTCGTGTTGACATCGGCATAGTGGACGAAGGCCTCGCTGAAGGCTTTGTCCAAATCGGCAGAGATGGCAGCCATTTCTGCGTCGCCAGTCTCCTTTGTCAACAAATGGGCATAGTCGGCCAGATCGAAGAAGGGATTCACGAATGTTAACACGGGAGAGTTATAGGGTAGGAAGAACCGATACACCCCTGTGGTGGCCTTGTCGATGGCCTCCTTCTGCGTGGGGTAGAGAGCGAGGAGCCTGTCGGCGAGGCGCTTGGCGGCACCGATGATGGCATCGAGCTTGGCAGTACGGATGAGTTTGTAGTCGCCGTTGTACCAGTACTCTGTCTTCCCATCGTCATTAAAACCGTGATAGGACTGTTCCCATTTCGGATGCACGCGCTCAAACATCTGTGCAACGGCATCCTCGGTATTCCCCTTCTCCAGCAGTCCGCGGACGTATTCCGTGAGCAGTTCGCCCTCGCTCACAAGCAGGTGTGCCGAGGCTACGATGTAGTCGGACAGGCCGCGCAGTTCGGTCAGCGTCTCCATGTTGCCCATCAGACAGTTGTGGAAGAAGATGGTGTTCAGCCGGTTCAAGCCTGCGGAACGGATGGCGGTACTCAGTTCATACATATCCAGCTCTTCACGTTCATTCCACTCATCGGCAATGACCCCTCGGGTGGCAGGTGCAGCGGCGGGGTCTTCATATTTGCCGGGGACATCGGCCATGGGGCTTAGTCCATTGCCATGCCCCCAGATGCTGAACACATACTGCTCGGCAGGACACACCAGACTGCTGATCTGGATGAACGCGCTGACGGTCTTGGGGTCGCACAGTTTCATTGCCTTGGCTTCCTTTTCATACCCATATGCCTGAAGTCCTCCGTTACGAATATTCTCCAGGTTGGTCGTGTCGTTCAGCTCGAACCATACGATGTCGCCCGGTTCGGCATACTTACCTGGATAGGAATTTTTCTCATCAGTCGGTTTCATTCCATATTTGTAGAAGCAGACTACCCGGACGTTGTTGTGGTCCTTGAGCAGCGGCTGTATCTTCTCCCAGAAGCCGTACTCAATAATTGCGTCCATGGTGCCTCCCGCATTGCCATAGACAAAGACGGTGTAGCGGGCAGGCTGCGGCACATTGACCAGACTGTCCTTCCTGTTCCACGCATCAAAGTCCTTGGCCTTCGCTTCGTCCATCTTCTGCATGACCGTCTGGCCTTCGCCCTCCGTCAACGTCAGCTTGCCGTCGCTCACGGTATATCTGGCAGTGGTCTTGGTGTTTCTCTCCGCGATGTCCATCGTCAGCAGTCCGTCCGTGGCGGTATAGGTGAACGAATAGTGCTCACGGGCCACGGCATCGTCGTTGTTGAGGTAATAGATGTTGGTGACGCCTGTGCCGTCGG
>DFJI01000024.1:1877-12006 GCA_002372235.1 Prevotella sp. UBA3675
CCCCCGACACGTCGGAATACCATTGACCAACAAGTTCGCTGTTCGCTCCTGATTCAGGAGAAGGATTGTCGTCGTTGTCCGACGAACACGATGTGAATACACTTGCGCCGCTGATGAGGATGGCGGCGAGCACCCATTGCATGATTCTTCTCATAATGCTTTATTTGATATAAATTCCTAAATGGTTCTACGTCACTTGCTGCTGACGTCGGCGCAGCCGTTCATTAATATTCGTAATATTCGGTGTAACATTTTGTGTTGGGTTCCTGTCTATTCAGTTTGAGCCAGCGGCTCCAGCCGGTGAGCCGGTCGAAGCGCAACTGGCCGTAGGTGGCGTCGAGGGTGGAACCCCATGGCAGACCGTCGCTGGTCGGCTGGCCGTCGGCAAACAGATAGACTAATCCGTCGGCATCATAACGGAAGTGCAGGCCATTCTCCACGGTGGTGAAGTGGCCCTGGCAGCCGAGCATCACGCTGAGCGAGACGGTGTGGCCGTTCTCTTCGAGCCACTTGCTCGACTGCTGGAGGGCGAAGTAGTGGTTGTAGGCCTGGTCGGCCAGACCCTCAATCACAGGCCCAAAGTCGTCGGGCAGTGCGGCAGTGAGGCCGATGATGTAGTTCATGAGGTCGTAGGTGGGCTGCTCGTCGTCGACGCGATAGGCGTTGGCGGTGATCGAGTCGATGCGGGTCCGGGCGTAGTCGGTGCCGTTCTGATAGACGTCGACCAGACGGTCGATGAACTTCTTGAGCTCAGCGCCGAAGGCGTCGGCCTCGGCCGAGCGATAGACGCTCATGTCGTGATAGTGGGGCACGTCCTCGCCATTGTCTTCCTTTTCGGCATCCTTGTCCCAGGCATCGACGCAGAATCGTGCGAAGCGCGTCAGGGCCTGCTCGGGATCGTCGGGGTTGTCCGAGAGGGCGTCGACCAGCTCAGTGTAGTTGCCGCCCGCGCTAGGCACGAGGAAGGTGGAGAGCACGAGGTAGTCGGTCACCGGGGCCAGTTCGAACTGATATTCGGCCGCGTTCATCAGGCAGGCGTCGCAATAGACGGCGCTGACGTGCACCGAGGCCTGCCGGATGGCCTCGGTGAGGCTCTTGGCGGTGAAGTGGGCCCGGTTGTGGCCGTCGTCCTTGATGACGCTGCGGGTCTGGCGGGCGGCGGCAGCAGCGACAGGGATTTCCTCGGTGGGCAGATAGCCATCGCCGTGGTCGGACAGTACGAGGATATACCTGCGGGCGGGGCGCACCCGCGCTGCCCAGTCGATGAAGCGGGTGAGTGAGTCGGTTCGCGAGATGTCGGCATTGTCGGGGCCAATGAAATGGGCGGTGATGGTGGCCATCATGTCGGTCTCGGCGACTGTGGGGTCGACGGTGAAGCGGCTGGTCTTCCCGCCATAGGGGTAGAAGTCCTTAATCCTTTCGACTAAGGCCACCTGGGCCGGGTCGTTGGGGTCGATTTCGGTTTTCAAGTCCCTGTAGCTGTTCTGCAAGTTCTCGAGGGTCGAGAACTTGTATTGTGCGCAGATGCTCACGTTGCGCCGGTGGTCGGCGTCGGCTTTGAAGAACTGGGCGATGTTATCCATCAGGAAAGCGTCGAGGTTGCTGCCGCCGTGACCGTAGAAGATGATGGTGTAGTCGGCCAGTTGCTGCTGCGGCTCGTCGGGGTTAATTACTGGGTTGTCGTCGCTGTCCGACGAACACGATGTGAATACACTTGCGCCGCAAACGAGGGTGGCGGCGAGCATCCATGTTAATTCATGTAACTTTCTCATCGTCGTTGTGTTTGATGAAACATTACTAATCTTAATTTTAAATTATTTACTTCTTGAATAACTGCTCACTTGCTCCTTCTAAGGAGTATGTCTTTCTCTCTCCCTCGACATTGAATGTCAGGACAGACTTCTCGGGGCTGACCTCAAACACACAAGGAGCACCGACCATCATAGGAATGCAACTGTTGCCCCCACGGGGAAGCCGCAGCATACAGGAATGTCATATTCTGCCAGATGGGCTGTCAGCATTTTCTCCATATCGCATGTATTTTTATAGGTGCAAAGTTACTGTAAATCCCCTGCGCACACAATAGCAGAAACGAATGAGCAAGTCTGTTGAAATAAATAAGCAAAAATAAAATTGGCTTTTACCTCCCTCATAGCAAATCAGCAATCGCATAAGCAAAACAAAAGCCCCGCCGAAAGGCAGGGCAAGAGGAGGTATCAGGGCTATCAGAAATGAGGTTCTGCCGCCGTACGGAAAGTTATCTCCGGCGATACTCGGAAGGGGTAAGGTTGTAACGAGCCTTGAAGTCGTGGTTGAAAGTGGTAGCGCGGCTGAAACCGGAGGCACTGGCCGCGTCGGCCACCTTCATGTCTGTAGTTGTGAGAAGGTGACAGGCATACTCCAAGCGGCAGTCGCGCACGAAATCAGCTACAGAATCATAGTCGCTGCCCTGTGCAAAGGCGTTGCCCACCTGTACGGCAGTAAGACCATAGCGGCTGCAGACCGCTTGCCGGTCGAACTTCGGGTCGAGGTAAAGCCGCTTCTCCCGGATGTCATCATAGAGGTACTGGAATAGAGCATCCGCAGAAAAGCTTTTCAAATCAACAGGATGCGGCACTGTCTCTCCTTCACTTTCCACGAAGTGTGCCAGCATGGACTGGTGCATCTGCTCGTAGCGTTCCTTATATCTGATGGCTTCGTCAATCAATTTAACCAAGCCACGGTTCTTCATGTTGATAATCCTGTTCTTGGCGAATACATACGCGGCAAACAGCAATGCAAAGAGCAGTGAGCAGACAGCAGCAATGGCGACTATCGTCATCTGACGGCTGTGTACCTCGGACTCTTGTCGTTTTAACTGCTGCTCAAGGGCATCGTAGCGGGCGCGGTGCTCGCGCGTCTCGGCATCGCGCACGATGTTCTCCAACCGCTCGAAAGTGACGTACATGTCGTCAGACTGTCCCAATGCGGCGTAGGCAGTAGCAATGAAGTTCTCGCCCTGTGAGCGGTAGAAACGGATATATTCCTCGCGCCTCGATGCTGGTGGTTCGCGGTAGGTGCCGTCATGGTACTTGTCGGGGTGATGCTCGTAATCGTTGAGCAAGGTGACGATGCGCCGGGCCAGTGGCAACACCTCTGCCGCCTGCCCCTTGGAAATCATTACCCCGGCTTTGCGCTTCAGGGCAATGACGAGGGCATCGAGTTCGTTGAACTTCAGCTCCCCATCGGAGAGTGCAACGATTGTCCTATCCATCATCGCCATGCCCTCGCTCTCCTGTCCCATATAGCACAGCGCGGCTCCAATCTCCGCTTCGCCTCGAAGGGCCTCGGTCTCGGCCCCCTGCCTGCGGCATACTTCCACCAGCTGGCGTGAACGCCGAAGCCAGAGTGTAGTGTCCTTCTGACAACGCGCCACGTAAGCCAATATCTCCAGTACATCTTGCTGTCTTTCGAGACTATTCTTTATGGAGTCGTGCCTGATGAGCTGTTCGCCAATAATACGGGCGGTGTCGAGCCGTGCGCCGGGTGTCCAATGCATCAGTGAGTCGAGCCTTTCGCCCGCTTGTGTCTGGCTGTAGATACGCGCACGGTTCTTGTCGGCTCGCCAAGAGCTCATGTTTCCGACTATAACCGCCGAATCGACAATCTGTAATGCCCGCACGGGATCGTAGCCGTAAACCGCAATCGCTTTCTGCTCGGTATAGAGTGTATCATGAGGCAGCCGTGACTGTACCATGCCCTGTTTCCCATCTGTACATCCAGTTATGGATAGCACAATGGCCGCTACTATTATTATATATGTATAGAGTCTCTTTGCCATAATTCGTGTGCAAAGGTACTCAATTTCCGCCGAAAAACCTAACAAAGGTTCTTTTGTGTGAAGATTTGTTTATGATTTTAACAGTTACTCGCGCGAGAATGGCGCGGAAGTCAGGAAATGTTCATTGGGTCGGAAATATGAGAGTATTGGGCTGTTCTGCAACAGGTTGATTGTCAGGAGGTTATAAAATACTAAAGATTTAAGTCGCTCATAATCAGAAGGTTTCTGCGATTTAGGCTGTGTCACGATGCGGTTGAGGATAGATGGTCACGCGATTTAGGCTATATCGCTGAACAATCTAACCTAAATCGTGACGTGATGTTCCCAAGAACATGTCGCGATTTTGGATGAAACTCGGCATCGTTTAGCCGCGAGAAGGGTAGGAAACGGCTTTCGCTGAACAGGAAAATGAGCAAAATAGCGGCTGATAATTGGCGAAAATGCGAGATATAGAACAAAGAATTCTGAAATTGAACACCGTTCCTCGGGAGCTGCGGAGGCTCGAAAGGCGATTTTTTCTCCAGAATGCAGATTTTCGTGGTAGTTTTTTCGGACCTGCCTTTTAACAGATTTACTTAAAGACCCTTAAAGTTTTCTTTTCGTACCTTTGCATTTCTCATGTTTATTTCGTATCTTTGTCGCATGAAAGGTGTGTGCACTTTTCAATCGCTAAAACGAAGCTAACTAATCTAAAAAATATGAGACGAATAATATTGACGGTGGCAGCCCTCCTGCTGAGCGTAGGAGCTGCGGTGGCCCAACAGACATTGCAGTGGCCTGAGGTGACAAGGGAAATGAAACCCGGCGCTCGCTGGTGGTGGATGGGCTCGGCTGTAGATGCCGCCAGCCTGCAATGGAACATCGGACAGTATGCCCAGACGGGCATCGGCACGCTGGAGATTACACCCATCTACGGCGTGAAGGGCAACGAGAGCCATGAGCTGAACTACCTGTCGGCTGAGTGGATGAACGCACTCAAGGTGTGTCAGGAAACAGGCGATGCTCAGGGCGTTGACATCGACATGAACGGTGGTACGGGATGGCCCTTCGGCGGACCGATGATTACCGTGAACGATGCTGCCGGAAAACTGGTGACTAAGAATGAGACAATGACCGCTGACGGCACTACGGAACTGACCTTCAACGTGCAGTCGCCCGAAGGCAGCGCTCCGCTGAACAGGGTGATGGCCTACAGGCAGGATGCCGAAGGGGTGGTGGATGTGACATCCTACGTGAGTGGCAACACGCTCCGGTGGACGGCTCCTGCAGGGCAGTGGCTCCTGCTGGCCATCTACAACGGTCACACGCTGCAGCAGGTGAAGCGGGCCGCACCTGGCGGTGAGGGCTATGTGCTCGACCATTACAATGCCGATGCCGTGGCGCGCTATCTGGCTTATTTCGATTCGCATTTCTCAGCCGCCAATGCCCGTTGGCCCCACTCTTTCTTCAATGACAGCTATGAGGTCTATGGTGCCGACTGGACACCGCAGATGTTCAGCGAGTTCGAGAAGTATCGCGGCTATAAGCTGGAGGAGCACATGGACCAACTTTTAGGCTTGGGCAAGCGCAAGGATACGGGCAATCAGGTGCTGGCCGACTACCGACAGACCCTCTCCGACATGCTGCTCAACAACTTCACCCGTCAGTGGACTGCCTGGGCCCACGGACATGGAGTGACCACGCGCAATCAGGGACACGGCTCGCCCGGCAATCTCATCGACTTCTATGCTGCCGTGGATATACCTGAGATTGAGGGGTTCGGCATCACCGACTTCAAGATTAAGGGACTGCGCACCGATCCCGGCTTCACCAGCAAGAACCTGAGCGACCTGGCCACACTGAAGTATGCCTCGAGTGCCGCTCACGTCACGGGCAAGAAGATGACATCGAGTGAGACCTTCACCTGGCTGACCGAGCATTTCCGCACTTCTCTGTCGCAAATGAAGCCAGAGGTGGACCTCATGTTCGTGGCAGGCGTGAACCACATCTTCTTTCATGGCACCACCTATACGCCGCAGCATGCAGCGTGGCCCGGCTGGAAGTTCTATGCTTCCATCGACATGAGCCCCACGAACAGCATCTGGCGCGATGCGCCTTCGTTCATGGAGTATGCCACGCGCTGCCAGAGCTTCCTGCAAATGGGCGAGCCCGACAACGACCTGCTGGTCTATGCTCCCTTCCAGGATGCCATGCACAAGAACACGGGAGTGAATGCCGCACGACTGCAGCTCTTCGACATCAACACGCTGTCAGACAAGATTCCCTCGATGGTGACGTGTGTGAAGAACGTGGAGGCCGCCGGACTGGACTGCGACTTCATCAGCGATCAGCTGCTGCTCACGACGACGTTTACCGACGGCATGCTGCAGACGGCTGCCGGTACGCGCTATCGCGGACTGATTGTACCTGTCTCGACGAATATCCCTGCCAACGTGCAGGCGCATCTCGACCAACTGAAGGAGCAGGGGGCGGTCATCGTGTATAAGAACGATGCAGCCTCAGTGGCCTCGTTTGGCGTGCCGGGCGAGGAGCTGCGCACGCAACTCGGACTGCGCGTCATTCGCAGGAAGAGCGATGCCGGACACCACTACTTCGTGGCCAATCTCTCGCCGAACGACGTGGCAGGCATGGTGTCGCTGGCCGTACCGTTCGTAGATGTTGCCCTCTTCAATCCCATGACAGGCCATGTGAGCAAGGCTTACACGGAGAACGGGAAGGTGTGGATTGCATTGAAATCGGGCGAATCGGTCATTCTGCAGGCCACGAACACGGCTCTTGCTTTAGATAAGACCGACGTGCCGGTGGTGGAGATGCAAGGCATCGACGTGGCGGGCAACTGGACACTGAGCTTCACCGACGACAGCTATCCTGCCGACCGTCTGGGCCACTACAACCTGGACAAGCTCTCAACCTGGGAACAGCTGGATGCCGCTACAGCCGAAGCTATGGGTACGGGCATCTATGAGACAAGCTTCAGCGTGGATGCCAAACTGCTGGCAATGGCCAACGGAGGCATGCGAATCAGGCTGGGCGATGTGCGCGAGAGTGCGCGCGTGTATATAAATAATGTGTATGTCGGCTGCGCATGGAGCGCCCCCTTCGAGCTCGATGTCACGGGACTGCTGCACGAGGGCGACAATGCCCTGCGCATAGAGGTGACCAATCTGCCTGCCAACCGCATACGCAAGATGGACATTGACGGCACGGACTGGCGCATTTTCAAGGATGTGAACATTCTCGCTGTGGTCAACGGAAATACCAGTCAGGCAGGTGTGACCTACGAACAGTGGGCGCTCGTTCCGTCGGGACTGAACAGTAAGGTGCAGCTCGTGCCGTTGCGTCGGCAGGCTACGGAGCTGACGGCTGAGCTCACGGGCTTCACCCAGCAGGCTGCAGACTACTATCCCGTTTACCGGCTGGCGACACCCTCGGGACAGCAGGTGACCGCCCTGACTGCCACCGATGCCGCAGGTGCCGCCTTCACGGGCTATAGCTTCGATGCCGGACAGGCACTCCTCACCGTGACCGGTGCGGCAGCGGGCTACGTGGAATTCTCGGCCACCGATGCTGGCGGAGGCACGAGCACAACCTATCTGCACGCCTATGGTCCGTACGATCAGCAGCGGCTGCTTGACTTCACGCAAGATGCCGCTCCCGACTGCGGCTGGCAGGTGATGGGCAACAATACTACGATGACCGGATTCACCGGCAACTATGCATGGCGGCGCGCTCCTGAGAAGAACAGCACCACATCGGTGGAACTCTACAGCGGCATAACGGCGCAGAGCGAGAAGAACACTTACTACTTCTACTATCCGGGCTATGGCATGGCTCCTACCAACGACTGCCAGCTGGTCGTCAGCGATGTGCAGGCAGGCGACGTCTGTCTGCTGTCCTATCTGGTAGGGTCGGCAGGAAAGTCGGACTATCATGCAGCCGATTCGCTCGTGACACTGCTGCCGTGTGAAGACGCGACCGGCGGGCTGACGGTGCCACTGACGAGCCGCTCTGCCTACTACGTCTATCGCGGACTGCAGCACTTCCGTCCGCGCTCAGTGACTGAGTCGGTCGGTGCCGTCAGGGCTTCTGTCGTTCCTGCTGCCTGCTACTATACGCTGCAAGGCGTGAGAGTGGCTCGCCCGCAGCGAGGCATCTACATCAAGAATGGCAAGAAGGTCATCGTGAAAAAGTAGAAACAGAGAGCTTGAATAGAATATTTGCTGACATTATTAAAAAAACAAAGGTCATGAGATTACGATTCAATTTGGAGTATGTGGCAAGCTTCGGCGAACAGCTGGAGCTCTGCGTTGTGAATGGTACGAAGAAAAACAAGTATCACCCAATGACCTCGCTCAACGGGCGCAACTGGTTCCTGGAAATCACTGACGAGGCACTTTGCGGTAAGGTGTTGCACGAGGGATCCTACGTGGACTACTACTATCGTGTGTGCGTGGACAATGAAGAGCGCCGTCAGGAGTGGGTCATGGAACCGCATCGTCTGGAGTTTGCTGCTCTTCATGGCATGAGCTACGTGGTGTATGATCACTGGTTGGACATACCTGAAGATGCCTATCTCTATTCTTCAGCTTTTACAGAGTGTGTGCTGGCCCGCAAGCGCTCACTGAGTGCCGGAACGGAGTTCTTGCGCACAGTCCGCCTGAAGGTGCGTGCCCCGCAGCTGAGAGCCAGCGAGCGACTGGGGGTGGTCGGTGCAGCCGAATACCTGGGCGCATGGGATCCGCGTAGGGCATTGCCCATGACCGAGCATGAGAGCCATGAGTGGGTGGTCAGTCTGGATGCCGATCATCTGCCGGGCAATATGGAATTCAAGTTCGTGGCCTTGTCGGATAACGGACAGGCTGTGCCCTTGTGGGAGGAAGGTGAGAACCGCTTCATGCAACTGCCTGAGATGGAGCGTTGCAGCGTGACGGTATTCGAACTGCCGAACGCGAAGTTTGCCGTACACCCCTGGAAGGGAGCTGGCACGGTGATTCCTGTGTTCTCGCTTCGCAGCAAGGGCAGTTTCGGCGTGGGCGACTTCGGCGACCTGAAGCTCATGATAGACTGGTGCGCGAAGACCCGTCAGCGCGTGTTGCAAGTGCTGCCCATCAATGATACTAACATCAGCCATACGTGGAAGGACTCTTATCCTTACAACTCCATCAGCATCTATGCCCTTCACCCCCAGTACATTGATTTCCGACAGATGCCGGAACTGAAGGACGAGGAGCAGCGACAGCATTTCGAAGCACTCCGTCAGGAACTGAACGACCTGCCGCAAATAGATTATGAGCGCATGTTTGCTGCCAAGATGGACTATCTGCAGGCATTGTTCCAGCAGGAGGGTCCACGGGTGAAGCGTAGCAAGGACTACAAGCAGTTCGTAGAACGCAACGGCGATTGGCTGGAGCCGTATGCCCGCTTCTGCTACTATCGTGACCGCTTCGGGACGGCAACCTTCACAGAGTGGCCTGCCAAGTTGCCCAAGGCTGAACAGAAGGTAGTGGATTTCTGGTGCTTCGTGCAGTATCATCTGGATGCTCAGATGCGGGCTGCCCATGAGTATGCACGCGAGAAGCGGGTGATTCTGAAGGGCGACATTCCTATTGGTATCTCGCGCGACGGTGTAGAGGCTTGGGTGGAACCACGCTACTTCAACCTGAACGGCCAGGCAGGAGCACCGCCCGATGCCTTTGCTGAGGACGGCCAGAACTGGGGATTCCCCACCTATAACTGGGACGAGATGCTCAAAGATGACTGTGCCTGGTGGGTGCGCCGCTTCCGCAAGATGCAGGAGTACTTCGATGCCTACCGCATCGACCATGTGCTGGGCTTCTTCCGAATCTGGGAGATTCCCATGCCGCATAAGAGTGGTCTCTACGGACAGTTCCAGCCCTCGCTGGGCATGACGCGCGAGGAGGTAGGTGCCTATGGGCTGCCTTTCCGTGAGGAGTTCTTCCTGGAAGACCATAAGCGGAAGGGACTGTGGCATCCGCGCATCAATGCTGTTCGGATGGAGGCATTCGCTCAGCTGTCTGAAGACGAGCAACATCGTTTCTGGAATCTCTATAACGACTATTTCTATCGTCGCAACAATCAGTTCTGGTGTCAGGAGGCCATGAAGAAGTTGCCCCGACTGACCCAGGCCACGCGCATGCTGGCCTGTGCTGAGGATTTGGGCATGGTGCCTGAGTGCGTGCCTTGGGTGATGAACGAGTTGCGCATCCTGAGCCTGGAGATTCAGACCATGCCAAAGGAGCCCAATCTGCGCTTCGGCAAACTTTCGCATAATCCTTATCGCAGCGTGTG
>DFJI01000046.1 GCA_002372235.1 Prevotella sp. UBA3675
TCCATCTTCCAGCTCTATGCCATGAAGCGCGAAGGAAACTCCGCCTTCCGTCAGGCACAGAAGATTCTGTTCGTTCCTGATGCACTGTCGTGGATGCTCACGGGCAATGAGGTGTGCGAATATACCATCGCCTCTACTTCACAGCTGCTCGACCCAAGGACGAAACAACTCGACGAGCGCCTGTTGGCATCGTTAGGGCTCACGCGCTCTAAGTTTGGCAAAATGGTGAACCCCGGCACCGTGATAGGCGTGCTCACCGATGAGGTGCAGAAGCTGACGGGCCTCGGCCCCGTGCCGGTGATAGCAGTGGCAGGCCACGACACAGGCTCGGCTGTAGCAGCCGTACCGGCTAAGGATGAGCAGTTCGCTTATCTGTCGAGCGGCACGTGGTCGCTCATGGGCATTGAGACGAAGGATGCCATCATCAACGATTTGTCGTATGAGCGTAACTTTACCAACGAGGGCGGCATTGAGGGAACCACCCGTTTCCTGAAGAACATCTGCGGCATGTGGCTCTATGAGCGCTGCCGACTGGAGTGGCCCGAGAAGGTGCGCAAGTTGTCGCATCCAGAACTGCAGGGACAGGCCATGACGGTAGAGCCCTTCCGCTCACTCATCAACCCCGACGATCCCGCGTTTGCAGCTCCGGCTTCCATGATCGGAGCCATTCAGAAGTATTGCCGTGAGACGAATCAGGCGGTGCCTCAGACCCCAGCCGAGATATGCCGTTGCATCTTCGACTCGTTGGCACTGCGCTATCGTCAGGTGTTCCAGTGGATGCAGGAGTTCGCGCCGTTCAAGCTCGAAGTGCTCCATATCATCGGTGGCGGTTCGCTCAACAAGTATCTGAATCAGTTCACGGCCAATTCTACAGGAGCCACCGTGCTGGCCGGTCCGCAGGAAGGCACGGCCATTGGCAACATCATGCTGCAGGCCAAGGCCGCCGGTATGGTGAAGGACATCTGGGACATGCGCGCCATCATCGCCAACTCCATCGACCTTGTGAAGTACGAGCCGCAGGATAAAGCCGTATGGGATGAGGCTTACGATAAGTATCTCAGCATCGTGAGCAAGAAGTGATAGCTATATTTTATCTTATTCACATAAAAAAACAAATTACTAACAATGAAAGCAGAACTGATTGAAAAAGCTTATGCCGTAGCGAAAGAGCGCTACGCAGCCATTGGCGTCGATACCGACGCAGTACTTGACCAGCTCCAGAAGCAGCAGATTTCACTGCACTGCTGGCAGACCGACGACGTGGTAGGATTCGAGCGCAACGAAGCCCTCTCAGGCGGCATCCAGACTACAGGTAACTATCCCGGTCGTGCCCGCACTATCGATGAGGTGCGTCAGGACATCGAGTTCGTGAAGACCCTCATTGCCGGTAACCATCGCTTGAACCTCCACGAAATCTACGGTGACTTTGGAGGCCAGTTCGTTGACCGCGACCAGGTAGAGGTGAAGCACTTCCAGAGCTGGATTGACTGGGCCAAGGAGAACAACATGAAGCTCGACTTCAACAGCACATCTTTCTCCCACCCCAAGAGCGGCAACCTCACCCTTTCCAACCCTGACAAAGCCATCCGCGACTTCTGGATTGAGCACACAAAGCGCTGCCGCCGTATTGCTGATGCCATGGGAAAGGCACAGAACGATCCCTGCATCATGAATATATGGGTGCACGATGGTTCAAAGGACATGCCCGTACAGCGCAAGAAGTATCGTGAGATTCTCGCTGCCTCGCTCGACGAGATCATGCAGGAGAAACTCGACGGCGTGAAGAACTGCTTCGAGGCCAAGTTGTTCGGCATCGGACTTGAGAGCTACACCGTTGGCTCACACGACTTCTACACCGCTTACTGCGCCACACGCAAGCAGATGTATACACTCGACACCGGTCACTACGAGCAGACAGAGAACGTGTCCGACTTCGTATCTACGCTGCTCATGTACGTGCCTGAACTGATGCTCCACGTCTCTCGCCCCGTGCGCTGGGATTCCGACCACGTGACCATCATGAACGACCAGACGCTCGACCTCTTCAAGGAACTCGTGCGCAGCGATGCTCTCGATCGTGCCCATGTGGGCCTCGACTACTTCGATGCATCCATCAACCGCATCGGTGCCTACATCATCGGTACACGTGCCACTCAGAAGTGCATTCTGCAGGCTCTGCTTGAGCCGAAGGCTAAGCTTCGCGAGTATGAGGACAATGGTCAGAACTTCGAACGTCTCGCCCTCATGGAAGAGGCCAAGTCAATGCCGTTCGGTGCCGTGTTCGACTACTTCAACATGAAGAACAACGTGCCTGTTGGTGAGGAGTTCATCGCCTGCATACAGCAGTACGAGAAGGACGTGACCTCAAAGCGTTAATCGCACGTGCCTCATTTATAATAAAAGGGCTCTCGATTCTGTCAGTCGAGGGCCCTTTTTGGTGTTTTAGTGGCATTCATCTGTGATTTTTCAGTAGTTTTTTCTAATTTTGCACCAGATATAACAATCAGGAAGAATGAAGAGTATAATTGTGTATGTACTGATGCTTCTGTGCTCAGTATCAGTTATGGCTGGCAGTCAGAAAGAAAACATGGGGCTACCAGAGACGAAAGGGGAGCCTTGCGTGTTCTCACCCTCAGTGCGCTACTCCCAGTTGGTGATAGAGTCGCGCATCAACGACTTCAAGGCCAACACCACAGCGGCTGGTTTCGGACGATTCGACAACAAGGGCAACACAGTGGAGAACCCTCAGTCGGCAAGCAGTACGCTCGACTATGTACCGGGGCTGGTAGCTAAGGCCATCCTTGAAGCGGTGGACTACTATCAGGACCGTGACAACGTTGACGTGGCTCCGTGGTACTATGCCATAGAAGACTATGCCAATCGTTGCGACATCACCTCGAATGGCAAGATCGGCAAGAGTTTCGACGACCTCAATGCGGTGAAGCTCTATTTCAAACTGTCGGAACTGACGGCGAGCGAACGTTTTGCCGAAGGTCCCTCCTACACCAGAAGTACCACTCTCTTAAACGCATCCAACCGCTTCTCCGATGCACTTAAGGGCATCTCCGATGCGAATAAGAATTATGTAATCAAGGCGAGCACCTTACCTGCTGCCGCAGGAGGCTGGTGGCACAAGGCGATATATACCAATCAGATGTGGTGCGACGGTCAGTATATGGGGCCAGCCCTGCTCTCTCAGCTCATCAATGAATACAAGGACTATGCACCCATCACTACCGACGACTGGGCGCTGTTGGTGAGTCAGTTCACTATCTCATGGCGTTTCCTTTGGAATGAAGAGGTGGGTCTGCTCTATCATGCCTTTACGGCCGATCCCGGGGGTAGTGCGGCATCGAAGTGGGCAGGCGTTTCGGCGCAGAAGGGGGCCGAGGTCTATCATTCTGCCGAATACTGGGGACGAGCCATTGCCTGGTATTTCCTTGCATTGGTCGATGTGCTGGAACAGATGGAGAAAGCTGGTCTTTCCTCATCTGACGGCTATGCCACCCTTCATACTTGTTTGCAGAAGCTGGCAGCTGGCGTTGCCTCGAAGCAGGATGCTGCATCGGGGTGCTGGTATCAGCTCATCAACCACGATGCCTCGTTCGTAGCGCAGAGCTATAACAGCAGTTACCGCTACACTTCTGAGCCAGTGGCCAACTATCTGGAGTCGTCGTGTACAGCCATTTTCATTGCTGCCTATCTCAAGGCGGTGCGCCTCGGTTTGCTCCCTGACGGCTATACCGCGCTGGCACGTAAGGCGTATCAAGGCTTTGTAGAACATTTCATGGTGTCTGATGGTGAGGGCGGTGTCCATTTAGTGAGGAGCTGCAAGTCAGCCGGACTGGGAGGCAGCAACTATCGCGACGGCTCAGCCGAGTACTACCTCATGGGCAAGGACACCAAGCCCACCAGCACCTCAGGTTCCGACTTCTACACCGAGGGCAAGGTGCTCGGAGGGTTCATCCTGGCAGCTGTAGAGTACGAACGACTCATGGATAGCGGTACCACAGGCGTGCAGCTACAGAGAGCGGCAGGCTCTTCCTCCTCTGAAATCTATACCCTTGGCGGTCGTCGTCAACAGGAACCTGTGCACGGTCTCTACATCAAGAGGGGGAGGGTAGTGGCGAAATAACTATTCCCCATTCGAAGAAACTTTTTGCTGTTTTTCGGCAAAAAGTTTCTTCGTTTCAGTATAAATGATTATTTTTGCATCGTGATTGACATAGACAGAAGATGAAAGCAAAAGAACCTGTTGGAGCCTATGGAGGCAACATGATTGTTCCCCATTTGCGCAGCTTTATCGTTGATAAAGTTGAGGAAGAGAGCGATGTGTCCGTATTGGAACAGGTGTATGCGCTTCTCTATCCTTCAGATCAGTCTTTTCAAGCTAAGTATCTGCAAGCGAAGGAGCAGACGGAGAAATATTGTGTGCCAGAACTGGCCCGAGACTTGGAGACAGAAGGCTATATGATTAATAAGCCCTATCCGTATGAAGACTCTCGCATAGACTTTGATCGATTGGTCGAAGAGGATGCTAACGATGGAGATGCCCCTCAAGAATGGTTGGAGAAAATGTTCCCGGAGTTGTATGCTTAAAGTCAGTTGGGGAAAGCGTGCTTTCCGCATATTTGTAAGGCAGTGGCGCTGGGAGGTGATAATGTCGGACTGCAAGCTGCGGAAACCATGCGTAAAAATGTAGCCGACACCATTAAGCGAATACAGCAGACACCAACGATTGGACATTTCTATAAGTCAGTAGGGCAGAAAACTTATCGCATAGCCCAGACGCATCCTAAGAGTTCGCTTTTTTATTGGTATGACAATAAAGAACTGCACATCGTCCGCTTTATTGTTGCCATGAAGAATAGCGAAGGACTTTAACTTCTATTGTTCGCAATACCGGCAGCAAAGTTATTCATTATTTAATGAATTAGTAGGTTTTCCTCACTTTTTATTTAATCGGTTAAGCAAAAAGGGGCTTTTTCGCTTTTCTATGGTCAGTTGTTTCTGGGCGAAATGGTATAGAACGGCTTTTTATGTTGTCTATTTCGCAGAAAATAAGTACTTTTGCAGCGCATTATGACAATCATTGACTTTATCAACCAACTGAACGATGCCCTTTGGGGCTACGTACTGATTCTCGCACTCGTGGGCTGCGGTCTGTGGTTCACCGTGCGCATGGGCTTTGTTCAGTTCCGCATGCTGGGCGAAATGCTGCGCCTGCTCACCGAATCGACCGCCCGCCCCGGTGGCCATGAATCATCGCCGTCGGCCAGTGCCGATTCGGACATGAAGCACATCTCCTCGTTTCAGGCTTTTGCCGTGTCGCTCGCCTCGCGCGTAGGCACGGGCAATCTGGCCGGTGTGGCCACCGCCATTGCCGTGGGCGGTCCGGGGGCAGTGTTCTGGATGTGGGTCATGGCCCTCTTCGGCTCAGCCACGGCCTTTGTTGAATCCACGCTTGGCCAGTTGTTCAAGCGCCGTCATGCCGAATCATTCATAGGCGGACCTGCCTACTACATTGAGCGCGGACTGCACTGCCGCTGGATGGCCGTGCTCTTTGCCGTGCTCATCACCATGACCTTCGGACTGGCCAACAACTCCGTGCAGACCAACACCATCTGCGGAGCTATGGAGGGAGCCTTCGGGTGGAGCCCCGTGACGGTGGGCGTGGTGCTGGCCGTGCTCACCCTCGCCATCGTCTTTGGCGGCATACAGCGCATTGCGCGGGTCAGCTCGGTGCTCGTGCCCGTCATGGCCGTGGGCTATTTCCTCTTGGCGGTGGCCATCATCATCATGAACATTCAGCACATACCCCATGTGTTCCGCGTCATCATCGACAGCGCCTTCGGCCTGCCTCAGGCTGTGGGCGGCACGGTGGGCGCGGCCATCATGAACGGAGTGAAGCGCGGTCTGTTCTCAAACGAGGCAGGCGAGGGCAGTGCGCCCAACGTGGCCGCTACCGCCACCGTCAGCCATCCCGTGAAGCAGGGCTTCATCCAGGCACTCGGCGTGTTCACCGACACGCTGGTGGTCTGCTCCTGCACCGCCTTCATCATCCTTATCAGCGGCATCTATGACAATCCGCAGCTCAACGGCATTGTGCTCACCCAGACTGCACTCGAGACGCAGGTGGGCGCTTGGGGGCCTGTGTTCATAGCCGTTGCCATCTTCCTCTTCGCTTATTCCTCCATCATCGGCAACTACTACTATGGCGAGGCCAATGTGCGGTTCA
>DFJI01000034.1 GCA_002372235.1 Prevotella sp. UBA3675
TGCAGGGCGGTACGTTTACGACCGTCGGCAAGAACGAGTCGAGCGTTACCTATAACTTCCCCATCGAGGTGCCCGAGGATGCAACAGGTACCGTGCAGTTCGATCTCTGGAACACGAACAAATGTACTGTCACGGGTCATGGCACGCTCCAGTGGGGTGTAACCTATCTGCGTGAGTATATTGAGGGCAACTGGGACGGCTTCACTGGCAAACTGATTATTAAGCCCTTCGGCAACAACGGCAGCAACCGTCAGTTTGCCATCCGCAACGGAGTTGGCATCAAGAATGCTACCATCGAACTGAAGAGTGGAGCAGCCATCAACGGTGCCAAGAACGAATCGACCTATTATCTGGGTGGTCTGTCGGGTGATGCCGGTTCTTATCTGGCTGGCTTCAACGTGAAGGCGAAGGGTAGCGGCACATGGATCGTTGGCGGTGCCAACACCGATGAGACTTTCCGTGGCGTGATCAACAACAACGATCAGGCTGGCTCGCATCCCGGTACCACCTCTATTGAGAAACAGGGTTCGGGCGACTGGCGCTTGACGGGCAACAACGTGTATAGCGGCACGACGATTGTCTCTAAAGGTCGGCTCATTGTCAACGGCTCCCACACCGGAACCGGAGCCGTCACGGTGCGTACTGGTGCAACACTTGCCGGTTCAGGCACGCTGGCAGCGGCAACGACCATTAATACAGGTGCTAATCTGCAGGCTGGCGATACACTCGTCAATGGTCGCGGACTGACCTTCAACAGCACGTTGAAGCTCAACGGAACAGCCACACTGAACGTGCTGGCCAACCGTACAACATGTAACACTATCACGCTGAAAGGCATTACCACTATCAGCAACAGTGCTGTGCTACAGCTGAATGAGGGTGAGGCATTCGAAGAGGCTCCCTATAAGGATACCGAGTATAAGATATTCAATCTCTCAGGCGGCTCTATTGTTGGCTCGTTTGCCGAGATTCAGCCTGCTACTCCTGGCGAGGGTCAGACGTGGGACACTACTGAGCTCTATAGCAAGGGCGTGCTGAAGGTTGTAGGCGGTGAAGAGAAGCCCGGTGGCGATACCCCCACACCTGAGCCCGTGGGCGATACGAAGACGGCTTTGCTGGCATGGGGCAACATGGTGGCAAAGAGCTATGACAACAGTGGCGTGAACAACATGATGGAAGGTGCAGCCAACGATGAGGCTCAGGGCTTCTCACTGGTCTGCACGGGTAATCTGGCCAAGGCATACAGCTCTGCCGGCACTCCCAAGCTGAAGATTCCCTATAAGGATGAGGTGCTGGATCGTACAGCAATCAAACTCTCTAACGGAGCTCAGAACACGGTGTTCATGCCCGAAGGCGCCAAGGCTACGAAGGTGACATTCTACAGCGTCACGGGTACAAACTCTTCTGACCGCACCAGCTGGTGGAAGGAAGTGGCTGGCGTGGCTTACACCGAGGAGACAGCTCCTGCCACTATCGATCTCTATGCCCCACGCGACAACCCCAATGCCATCACTTATACGTTGCAGAATGTGCCTGATAAGTTCACTTTCACCAATACGGGTGAGCAGCAGTGTGTCATTCTCTACATCGAGTATCACTTCGGTGGTTCCAATGGTATTGAGAGCGTGAATCTCAGTCAGCCGCTGCGCACCGAGTACTACACACTCAACGGTGCTCGCGTGGCAGCTCCTGGCAAGGGCATGTATCTGGTTCGCATGACGATGCCCGACGGTAAGACAGAGACCCGCAAGGTCGCTTTCAAGTGATTTTTGAGTTCCCTGCGAGGGAAAAGAAATGAAGCGCGCTGTCCCGATAAAGGGAGAGCGCGCTTTCTTTTTTGAGAGCTCGGAGAGCTCCGAGTCCTCCGAGCTCTCTGAGTTCTCAGCTATTCTTCTTATAGCTTTTCACGGCCCAAACTGCCATGAGCGAGGAGATGGCGAAGAGGGCTCCCACTTGGTGAGCAATGCTCTGGAAAGTGCCGCCGCGCACAAACACAGTGCGGATGGCATCAATGAAATAGTGCATGGGATTCACGTAGGTGGTGGCATAAGCCCATGATGGCATGGAGCGGGTGGGGGTGAAGAGACCGCTGAGCAACAGCATGCACACCACGAAGAACCACATCACCAGAATGGCCTGTTGCATGGTGTCGGAATAGTTGGAAATGATCAGTCCCAGACTGCTGAAAAACAGTGCCAGCAACATGGCGATGAGATAGACCAGCCAGAGGGACCCCTGACACGAGATGCCATAGACAAGCCATGACAGAAACAGGCACACCGTGATCAGGAACAAAGCAATGAGCCAGTAGGGCACCAGCTTGGCAAAGATGAAAGCCCACTTCGAAACGGGTGTGACATTGATTTGTTCGATGGTTCCGCTTTCCTTTTCGCCCACAATGTTCAGTGCCGGTAGGAAGCCGGTCATGAGCATCATCAGAATGGCAAAGAGTGCAGGAATCATGAACACCTTGTAGTTCAAATTCTTGTTATATAGAAACAATGTGGAAATGCGCGATTGTATAGCTGCAGCTGAGGGAGCTGCATGAGCAGTGACAATTTGCGCCATATAGGCAGAGCCCATCCCTCCTTTAGTGCCGTTCACGGCATTGGCAGCAATGAGCACCTGAGGTTGCCTACCGCGCATCATGTCGCGGCTATAGTCTTGGGGAATGATCAGTACGATGTCGGTCTTCGATGTTTCTATCTTCTGGAGGGCAGCCTTGTAGGAAGGTTGCACACCGTTGAAAATGAAGTAGTTGCTGGCCTCAATGCTGTGCAGCAGTTGCTGCGAGAGGGTAGAATGGTCGTTGTCCACCACATCTACACGAATGTTCTTCACCTCCATGTTCATCACCCAGGGCATGACACACATCATGACGATGGGGAAAGCCAGAATCAGGCGCGGCAGAAATACATTGCGTCGTATCTGGAGGAACTCTTTCTGTAGGAGAAACTTTATCATGGTTGCGTTCTTTTTTGTTTTCTTTTGTTGTCTTGTGGCAGTGTTCTTCCCTTCTATTCCAGTCTCACTTTGAATTTTGCCAGTGCTACGGTGAGCAGGAAGAGTGTCATGCCTGTGAGGATGGCCACCTCGCGCAGCACCTCTCCGATGCCCACGCCCATGATCATCAGTTTACGCATGGCTTCGATGTAGTAGCGAGGTGGAATGACGGCTGCCACATATTGCAGGATCTCAGGCATCGACTCTACGGGGAAGAGCATTCCTGAGAGCATGACGATGGGCATCAGCAGCACCATCGCCGAGAGTAGTAGCGCCACCAGCTGACTGTCGGCTATATTGGAGATGAGCAGTCCCAACGACAAGGCCAGCAGAATATAGACACCGCTGACAGCGAATATCCAGAAGAGCGAACCCTGCAAAGGCACGTCGAGCACGAAGCGCGACATGAGCAGTATGGAGCAGAGAATGCCGAAGGCGAGCACCAGATAAGGGATGGCCTTTGCCACGATAATCATCAGGGGCTTGATGGGCGACACGAGTAGCACTTCCATCGTGCCTTTCTCCTTCTCGCGAACGATGGAGATAGATGTCATCATGGCACATACCAGCATGAGCAGCATGCCCATGATGGCCGGAACGAAGTTATAGGCCGACTTCATTTGTGGATTGTAGAGCATTTTAGAGTTGACCAATCCCCCTTCCATGTTCATGATGACGCTGGTGGCATAGTTCGTCCATTGCTGTGCCATGTTGGGGTCGGCTCCGTCAACGATGAACTGTATGCCTGAATGTTTCGAGGCAAAATCCTGTGCGAAGACAACGGCCATGTCGGCTTTCTGATTCCTTATCAGTCGCTCGGCTTCTTGTGGTGAGGCCACGCATGCCGTGATGGTGAAGTATTCTGAGGCAGCCAGTCGGTCGATGACCTGTTGCGTGAGGTGGTCGGTCTGCGAGGTGACCACCACCGTGCGCACATTCTTCACGTCGGTGCTGATGGCAAATCCGAAGAGCAACATCAGCGCCACGGGCATGCCGAAGAGAATGAGCATCGTGCGGCTGTCGCGTAGGATGTGTCGTGCCTCTTTTATGACGAATGATATGAATTGTTTCATATTCTTTTTCTTTGATTACTCATGATTCATTAGTCCGATGACCGTGTGGCCTGTCGGGCCAGATAGGTGAACACATGGTCCATGTCGGGCTGGTTCAGTTGCCGTTTCAGTTCGTCGGGTGTGCCCAGTGCGCTGATTTTTCCGTCAACCATGATAGAGATGCGGTCGCAATATTCTGCCTCGTCCATGTAGTGTGTGGTGACGAAGACGGTGATGCCCTGTTCGGCGGCATGGTAGATGAGCTCCCAGAACTGTCGTCGCGTGGCAGGGTCAACGCCGCCTGTCGGCTCGTCGAGGAACACGATTTCAGGCTGGTGGAAGATAGACACCGAGAAAGCCAGTTTCTGTTTCCATCCGAGTGGCAGGCTCCTCACCAAATCGTTGGCATGGCTCTCAAAGTTCAGTTCCTTCAGCAGCTCGGTTGTCTTGCGGCTTATCTCCTCGTCTTTCATGCCGTAGATACCTCCGAAGAGCCTGATGTTCTCAGCCACGGTCAGGTCATCGTAGAGTGAGAATCGCTGACTCATATAGCCGATGTGCTTTTTGATCTGTTCGTGTTCGGTGCGTATGTCGAATCCGGCCACGGTGCCTGTTCCACTGGTGGGCTGGTTCAGTCCGGTGAGCATGTGCATGGCCGTTGTCTTGCCGGCACCGTTGGCCCCCAGAAAGCCGAATATCTCACCTTTCCTTACGCTGAAGCTGATGTCATCGACCGCATGGAAACTACCGAAGGCTTTCACCAGATGGTTCACCTCAATCACGTTTTGTGCTGCCTCCTGTCTGGCTTTGTTCTCGTTGCTCCGCTTGATGCCCGGCGGGTTGAAAATATCGGCGAAGCGGTCGAGTATGACTTCGGGCGTGTCAATGCCGCGCACTTGTCCGTGGTCGAGAAAAGCCACTCGTTCGCACTGTCTCACCTCGTCGAGATAGGGGGTAGAGGCCACGATGGTGATGTTGCGCTCCTTCAGCATGGTGAGCATCTCCCAGAACTCCTTGCGGCTCACGGGGTCAACACCTGTCGTAGGCTCGTCGAGCAGCAGCACGCTCGGGCTGTGAACCAGCGCACACGACAGGGCAAGCTTCTGTTTCATGCCTCCTGAGAGAGCTCCGGCCTTTCGGTCGCGAAAGCGTTCTATCTGCGAGTAGATGGCGCGTATGCTGTCGTAGCCCTCTTCTACGGTGGTGCCGAAGAGGGTGGCAAAGAACTGCAGGTTCTCCTCTACGGTCAGGTCCTGATAGAGCGAGAACTTGCCCGGCATGTAGCCCACGCGCTTGCGAATGTCCTTCATCTGGCTCACGGTGTCGAAGCCATCGACCGCAGCCCTTCCCTGTTCAGGCAGGAGCAGGGTGCAGAGAATGCGGAACATCGTGGTCTTGCCGGCACCGTCGGGGCCTATCAGTCCGAACACCTCGCCCTTGCCCACTGAGAACGACACGTCGTCGAGCGCTTTCACCTTGCCGTAGCTCTTGCCGACGTTCCTGACTTCTATGGCTATGTCTTTTGTGTTCATCTTTATGGGGAATGCTTATTAGAACTTCACCTCTCCGTACATGCCAGTCTTCACGTAGCCGTCGTTCTTGATGGCCACTTTCATGGCATAGACCAGGTCGGCACGCTCGTCATCGGTGAGAATGGTCTTAGGGGTGAACTCTGAGCGACTGCTTATCCAGCTCACGGTGCCTTCATATTCCCTGCGCTGGCTGTTGCCGAAGTCGGCCATCACCTTCACCTTCTGCCCCAGTTTCACGTTTTGCAGCTGTGCCGAGGTGACGTATGCGCGCAAGTACATCTGCCGCATGTCGGCCACCTTGAAGAGCGGCTTGCCGGTGGTGACGAACTCGCCCTGTTCGGCATATTTCTCCAGTATCGTTCCGGCTACGGGCGATGCGATGTGGCACTTGCCGAGCTGGTCGCGCAGTTGGCTCACCTGTGCGTCGGTGGCATTCATCTGCTTGCTCAGTGTGTTGGCGTTGTTGCTCAGCGACGACTGCAGTGCATCGAGCTGTCGCTGCAGCACCTGCACCTGATTGGCGGCATCGTCGAGCATCTTGCTGGGGGCAGCACCGTCGGCTACGAGTTCTCTGTATCGCTGTTCGTCCTGACGAGCCTTGGCCAGTTGCTGTCGTGTGGCAGCCATCTGCTTCTCTAAGTCAGGCTTCTGGCTCTGGTAAGCCTCCTTCGTGGCTTCTAACTGGCGAATCTTCAGCCATAGCTGAGTAGTGTCAATGAGGCCCACTTCCTTGCCTGGAGCCACTTCGTCGCCCTCGTCCACGGCAAAGCGCATCAGCGTGCCGCTCTGTTCGGCTGACACCGTCGTCTCGGTGGCTTCAAACGTGCCGGTGGCATCAAACTCTTTTTCATTGTTTCCGCAGGCCGTGAGCGTAAGCAGCACGGTCATGGCTGTCAGTATGTTTCCTGTTGCTTTCATGATGGTATGGTTCTTTTTTATTATTGTTCGTGATGATGGTTACTTTTTTGAAGAAAAAAAACGGTGATTAGTTGTTGGTAGTGTACTTCAAGTCGTACATCTCCTTCAGCATCTCAATCTTGTGGACGGATTGCTGCACCCGTGCGGCATTCTCCTGATTGATTTCCTTCACCAGGTCGTTCACGTCGATGATGCCGTGTTGCAACTTCGACTCAGCCGCCTTGCGCACCGAGGCTCTCAGCGTGATGATCTCGCTGTCGTCGTCCATCAGTTTTTTATAACGGCTGATGTTCTCGCTTTGCTGAATCTGCTCCAGATGGTTGTTGAAGAGGAACACGTCGCGGTTCGACTCGGCCATCTCGCGTTGCACGCGCAGTTTGGCCTTTTCGTTCTTGTGGGTGTAGAAGGCACCTATGTTCCACGTCAGCCTTGCGCCCACCATGCCGTTCAGTGTCCATCGGCGGTTCATCATGTCTTCGAACAGATTGTAGCCGGGATAGCCGTAGAAGCCCTGTGCAAACACGCCCAGCTTGGGCAGCAGTGCCGCATTGACGGCTTTCTCCTGAGCATGGGTGAGCCGAAGCTGCGCATCAATGGCTTTCAGTTCGGGGCGCAGAACGCTCGACTGCTGCTGCATGGCGGTGGCAGCCTGTGCGGCAGGCATCACGGGCTTCGTCACTTCCAGTCCGCAAAAGGCCGACAGCATGCGCACGAGTGTGCTGCGCTGTGCCTCAAGACTGGCGTGTTGCTGAATGGCGTTCAGCCGTTCAGCTTTCACGTTGTTGTAGTCGCTCTCAGCCGCCGTTCCGCTCTTCGTCATCGAGGCCAGTTTCTTCTCGTTCTGTGCCAACAGCTGTTGCAGGTCGTTGTTCAGAAGAATCTGATTGTCAATCAGGAGTAGGGCGAAGTACATCTCGTTCACGCGCTTGCGAACATTATACAGTGTCACTTCCGTCTGAGCAGCCTGCACATTGGCCTGCTCTCGGGCAATGGCTTTCTGACTGCTGATGGCACCGCCGTCGAACACCGTTTGTTGCACGTCAATGCCTACTCGGTACTGGTCTTTGCGCAGTCCCTTCATGTCGATGCCCATCTGCTGATAGAGGGTCTGCAACTGGTCGGGAAAGGCGGTCACGTCGCTTTGCAGCGTGGCCTGTGCCGAGGCCGTAATCTGTGGCAGCCATCCCTTCTGAATGTTGCTCACGGTGAGGGCGGCACTCTTCTCTATGAGGCCGTACTGCCGTATGAGCGGATAGTTGCGCTCAGCCGCCTGCTGACACTCCTCCAGTGTCTGGGCTTGAGTGAGCCCCAGTGAGCAGATGGCCAATACTGCTACGTTAAGAATTCTTTTCATGATGCTGGTCTTAAAAAAATAGTATTTCTGTTTTCTGCTGCAAAGGTAAGCGATTATTTCATGCCGATTGTTATCTATTCAATAGATTGTATGCTCTTTTCGTACAAATATCAATAATTTTGTATTGTTATATGCCGATTTTTATTATCTTTGCAGTATAAAACAGAACAAAAAGGATATTTCTATGAGTCAACTACAAAAGTTTACACTCTCCGAATTGAAGGAGATGCTTGATGGTCGTCATGAGCAGATGGCCAGCAACTTCATTTCCGAGCATCTGCTCGTGGTGAGCAATCCGCCTATTCACCGCTTGCTGTCACGCTTGTCTAGCGAACCGTATCTGCTGCCCGAGATGCGTGTCATGGTGCTGAAGAAGGGGTATGCGTGTCCTACGGTAAACTTGTTGCCGCAACGATTCGAGGCTGGCGAGTTGGTGTTCTTGAGTCATAACAGCATCGTTCAGATAGGCGACTATGCCGACGAAATGCAGGGTATCGGTGTCTCTATGACCGACGAGCTGCTCAGTCTGGCCTTCTCGGGTGATGTGCCGGGACTGTTCGATGGACATGTGCGCGACGTTCACTTCCAGCTCACGCCCAATCAGATGCAGCAGATTGAGCAGATACACACCTTATTATATAATATACTGCGGTCGGGCAGCTATTCCTCTAAGTCGGTGCTCCACATGGTGAGTGCTTTCCTTTGGCAGGTTCATCATCTCTATGAGTCGTCGGCTGCGCAGCATCGTTCGGTACAGTCGCGTGAGCATAGGCTGTTCACCGATTTTGTGCAGTTAGTGAGCAAGTATGGTCCGCAACATCACAACATTGATTTCTATGCCGGCCAGCTTTGTCTCTCGCCTCGCTACATGAGCACACTGGTGAAGCGGGTGAGCGGAAAGGCAGCCAAGGAATGGATAGACGATGCTATCATCATTCGGGTGAAAGTGGAGTTGCGCCATTCCGACAAGACCGTTGCCCAGATTTCCGACGAGATGAATTTCCCCAATCCCAGTTTCTTCTGCAAATATTTCAAGCGGCTCACCGGGCTTACTCCGCAAGCCTACCGGCAGGGGTAGTTCCTCTCTAATAGTGCATAAAAATTTGGGGGCTGCAATGGCAGCCCCCAACCAACACAAAAACTAAACTAGACTTAACTAAAGCTTTTCGGGATTTATCACAAACCCCTTACAGCGATTGCAAAGTTAAGCATAAATTTGCAGATGCACAAATTTTTTATATACTTTTTTCGATATTAATTCATTTTTTACACCTTTACGGTCCTGTTTACCAAAAAAGAGTCGAGAATAACCATAGCAGCCATCGCTTCTACAACAGGTACTGCACGCGGCAGAACGCAAGGGTCGTGGCGGCCCTGTGCGGTGTAGGTGAGCGCATGGCCTTCGGCATCGACCGTCTCCTGCGGACGCAGTAGTGTGGCTACCGGTTTGAAGGCTACGCGGAAGTAAATGTCCTGTCCGTTGGAAACGCCGCCCTGAATGCCTCCACTGTGATTAGACCGTGTGGCAAGTGGGGTAGGTGAGTCGTTTTCAGCTGCCGACTGCTCAGGAGCCACAAAGATGTCGTTCTGCTCCGATCCGCGACTGGCGACACCCAGAAATCCTTCGCCATACTCAAACCCTTTCACAGCATTGATGCTGAGCATGGCTGCTCCCAACCGCGCATGCAGCTTGTCGAACTCCGGCTCGCCCAGTCCTACCGGGCAGCCTTTCACCACGCAGGTAATGACACCGCCTATCGTGTCGCCCTCAGCTTTCACTTGTGCAATGAGCTCTTCCATCTGTCGGGCCTTCTCAGCATCAGGGCAGCGCACGGCATTCTGCTCAATGAGCGAGAGATCGTAGCGCTGATAGTCGCGGTCGAGTGCAATGGTACCCACCTGCGAGGTGTAAGCCTGAACGCTGATGCCCAGTTGGCGGAGCACAAGCTTGGCCAGGGCTCCGCCCACACAGCGGCTGATGGTGATGCGCGCTGAGGTGCGTCCGCCCCCTCGATGGTCGCGCACACCATATTTATTATAATAGGTGTAGTCGGCATGCGACGGGCGGAACAATGTGCGCAGGTTGTCGTAATCCTTGGAGTGCTGGTTCTCGTTGTGTACAACGAAGCCGATGGGGGCTCCGGTAGAGCGCCCTTCGAACACGCCGCTCAGCAGTTCTACACGGTCGGCCTCCTGGCGCGAGGTGGTGATGTGGCTCTGTCCGGGCCGGCGGCGGTCCAGCTCATGCTGAATGAAGTCCATGTCTATCTCAATGCCGGCAGGCATGCCGTCGATTACGCCGCCCACGGCGGGACCGTGGCTCTCGCCAAACGTGGTGAGCGTGAAGAGGGTTCCGAAAGTATTGCGCATGTCGTTATTCTTTTTAGTCGTGTTAGCTTTTGGGAAAGGTAAAGGGCCGTTTTAGTGATGGCAGTGACCGCATCCGCCCTCGTGGTGGTGATGCTCGTGTCCGCAGCAACCGTCCTTGTGGTCGTGTCCGCAGCCGCCTTCGCAGTCGTCGCACCCACATCCGCAACCTTCACCGCTCAGATGGTTCAGCATGTGCTGAATCTCCTCGTTGGTGGCATCGCGATTCTCCAGTACCACTCCCGTGAACTGCAGTGTGCTGCCTGCCAGAGGATGGTTCGTGTCAACGGTCACCCCGTCTTCCTCCACCTTGGTCACGCGAGCCATGAAGCGCTTCTCGTCGGCATCCATGAGCGTGATTACGGCTCCTTCGTAGATGTTCTCATGGTCGAAGTGGCCATTGATGGAGAACATTTCGCGGTTCAGCTTGTGAACGCCCTCGCTGTCATATTCGCCGAATGCCTCGGTGGGCTGAAGCGTGAAATCAAACTTTTCGCCAGGGGTGAGACCCACGATCTGCTGCTCGAAAGCATCGAGCGTTACGCCGAAACCGCTGATGAACTGGAAGGGATTGCCCTGCTGGGTCTGTTCCTCCAAGTGCTTTGAGCCGTCGGCATCGATAGAGTGGAGCTGGTAGCTCACTGAAATGTACTTGTTCTGCTGATTGTCCATAATCTTCTGTTATTGAATTAAATAATTGATTTGACTTTAGCAAAGTTTCACTTGCCTATTGGAGTTTGGGAGTTTAGGAGTATAGGAGTTTGGACGATAGACTGATGGCACCTGACCAATGACAGTACCGACAGCAAGACTAACCTCTAAACTCCAGCGGCTGAAAGCCGCGAAAACTCCTAAACTCCTAAACTCCTTAGACATGCGAAACTCAAATGATTGATCTTTTTGGCGGCAAAGGTACTGAAAATTTGGTGGAAGCATGAAATATTGCCTCAGTTTTAGGATTCTTTGTGCTTATTTATATATATAGGTATAGGAATAGCTTGAGCCAAGTCAAGTCTTTGATTTGCGTCAAAAAAGAGGGCTGTTTGCGCACACAACACATAAAAAGTCTTTGCGGTTCCCAAAAACGCCTTACCTTTGCATCGTCAAAAGGAACAAAAGCCTGGCGACAAGGATAACAAAACACATTAATAAAAGTAGGAGCCTGAGATAAAAAACAGGTAAAAGATTAACAAAAAGGATAACAATTAACACAAACAGTAATCGAAGGCTCTGAGTAAAAAAAGAAAGGGTAAAAGAAATGAAAAAGATGATTCTGATGGTAGTAGCCATGCTCAGCATGACAATGACGTCATACGCTGAGAACGAGAATGCAGAGAACACACTGAGCGTAGAGAGCTACGACATGTCTGTGAACTTCCGTAAGTTGGCCGTTGCGCTCGACATGACGGGTGATCAGATGGAAAGTGTGGAGGAGATTCACCGCATGTTCTGCAATGAGATGATTCAGGCTGCCTATGCCAGCAAGGACGAGCGCCAGAAGCTCGTTGACCTGGCTGTGAAGAAGGATCTTCGATACATGCGCTACGTGCTTGACCAGAAGCAGTACAAGAAGTATCAGTTGCTGCTCAACTCAACTCTGATCAACCGTGGTCTGAAGTAAGAATGTAAACACTTTTATTCAACAATTATGGGGCGCCTCACTTTGATGTGAGGCGTCTTTTCTTTCACTACGCTTTCGTACTTCAGTCGCTATTGTACCAAGCACCTCGGCCAGTCGCCCAGCGAATACCGTCTGAGTCTGCAACCAAAGCTTGATTTGTAAGACTCATTTATGTTATTCTGCAGTTAATTCGAAGAAAATTAGTAACTTTGTACCCGCAATGAAGTTGGATCTGTATATCAACGAGGCTAACGACTATGCACGTGACATTCGTGTGCCAATCCTACATCCCCACGTCGCCATTATCCATTACGACGAGGTGGGCGAGATACGCCATTCGCTGAACCGCATCGACTGCTACGGCATCTTCCTGCAGCGCGAGTTCCCTGAGAACCTGACCTACGGCATAGGCATCTACCACGAGGGCGACGGCTCGCTAATTGCTTTTGCTCCGGGACAAATTGGGGGCAAGCGCGATGACGGCAGCAGGCGGCAGTATCACGGTTGGGCGCTGCTGTTCGACCCTGTATTCATCCACGGCACGGAGATTGA
>DFJI01000004.1 GCA_002372235.1 Prevotella sp. UBA3675
TGACGGCCTCCCAGTCCCACTGGTCGACATAGAGCGAGTGGAGGTTGTCGAGCTCCTCGTCGGCACGGATGGCGTTCATGTCGGTATAGATGCCGTAGCCCGGCTCAATGCTGTACTCGGCCAGCGACAAGCGCTTCCACTTGGCCAGCGAGTGTACCACCTCGGCACGGGCATCGCCCAAGTCCTTGATGGGGAAGGTCACCGCGCGCTCCACTCCGTTCAGGTCGTCGTTGATGCCCAGTCCCTGCAGTACGAAGAGCGGCGCCGTGACACGACGCAGGCGCAACTCGGTGGAGAGGTTCTGCTGGAAGAACTCCTTGATGAGCTTGATGCCCTGCTCGGTCTGCTTGGTGTCGAGCAGTTGGTGGTAGTGTGTCGGCTTAATCAGTTTACTCATAAGATCCCTGTTGATTACAAAATTTGCGTGCAAAGGTAGCAATTATTTACCAAAGAACAAATTTTTAGGTATTCTATTTTACAATTTGACAGCAAAATTCTTGATTTACTTACTTTTTGAACTCCTACAGATGCACTCATAATCAATTCCATAGCGCATGGCCAATCTTCATTTTTCGTGTTCCTCTTCTATGATGATGGCAATCGCTTTCAGCTGTTGCCATCCGGCTCGGTCGGTGAGGCGAATCATGAAGTGATAGTCGCCCTCGGCAATGTCCCTGGGAATGGGAATGTTGACTCGGGCCAGATAGCTGCGCTGCCCGAAGGGTATGTCGTAGTCCTGGTTGAACACCCACGGCTGCTCAGTGGCGGCATGCTCGTGTGCGTGCTCTTCGTGGTCGTGCGTACACTCACCGCCCTCATGGCCGTGGTCGTCGCTCTCGGTGCTGTGGCTATGGTGGTCGCTGTTGGAGTGGACCTCAATATTGAAGCTGCCCAGTTCCACGTCGTCCTCGAACTGATAGCAGAAGGGGATGGTGTCGCCGGGATGATAGACCTGGCAGTTCACGGGATTGGCCGTGATGCCCTGATTGGTGATGATGGGTTGACTCTCGTCCTTGTCGGTCTTGCCGCATGAAACGAATAGGATTGTTAACGTGAGAGCCGTCAGCAGGCTCATGGTAAGGTTCTTTTTCATATCTTCTTTGTGCGCGCTGCGCATGAAATTGAATTAAAAATCCAGCCCCGCAGTGAGCGAGAAGTTGCGTCCTGGCTCGGGCACGTCGATCAAGCGGTAGTAGCTGGTGTGATCGTAGTAGCGACGGTTGAGCAAGTTGTCGGCACGGAGCGCCACCTTGAGGGTGAGCAGCTTGCCGAGCGTGAAGTGCTTGCCAGCCGAGGCATTCAGAGTGAAGTAGCCGTCGGTGGGGCGCTCGGGCGGCACAACGCGGGCCTGGCGACCCACCACGTGGACATTGAGCGCCACGAATCCCATTCCGCCAGGACGACGCTCGAACAGCCTACGGAACGTGTAGCGCACATCGGCATCGACCGACCAAGGCGTTGAGAACGGCAGCGTGTAGCCCCGTTTCGGCCCCGACAGCTGTTCGGCATAGAGATACTCGCCCTTGAGCGAAGCCTGCCACTGGCGGTGAATCTGATAGTCAACCTCAGCCTCGAAGCCGCAACGCAGCACACGGGCTTGCATGTAGTGATACATCTGCAAGCCCTCGACATAGCTGGAGGTGGGATTCAGATAGATGTAGTTGGGAAAATAGTTCACGTAGGGATCCAACTGCACGGACAGGCGGTCGTGGTTCCAGCTGATGCCGGCATCGAACTGATAGCTCTCCTCGGGCGACAGGTTGGCATTGCCGCGCTCGTAGCGGAAGATGTGGTAGTTCACGCCGTCGGCTCCCAGTTCCTTCGGGATGGGCACGCGAAAGCTCTTGCCCACATTGGCCTTGAGCACCCACTCGCCTGTGCGCCAGTTGACGCCTGCCGACCACGTAAGGCTGTTGAAATGGCGCACCATATCGGCTGAACGCTGCTTGGCCACCATGTAGGGCTCTTCACTCCCCTCTCCAGTCGGAGAAGGGTTGGGGGTGAGGCTTGGTGTCTTGTACCAGTCGTGATAGGCATGAATGCTGGTACGGGCGTGGTCGTAGCGCAGACCGGCATTCAGGATGAGCTGTTCCGTGATGGTGAAACGGTCGAATGCATAGGCGCCCATCGAGAGGGTCTCGAAGTCAGGAATGATGAATCCCCATCCGGCACGGCGGTTGTGCTGATACTCTCCGTTCAGCCCGGCATTCAGCTCGTGGCGCTCAGAGAGCTGGCGGTGCAGAGTCAGCTGCCCGGTGAAGGTGTTCTTCACGAAACGGCGCTCCAACGATCCGTCGGGCGTGGGCATATAGCCATGCGAGACGGGTTCCGACAACTCCTCGCGCACGTTGTTTTGATAGGCCAGGTTCAGCTCCAGCGACGTATGTTCGTCGGTCCACGAAGTGTGACTGAGCACCTTCAGGTGGTTCACCCACTGATAGGGCAGGTCGATGTCGCGGCGCGAGCGGTCGTAGTCGATGTTGGAGAGCCTCACCTCCAGTCCGTGAGCATTGGCAAAGAAGCCGCTCTTGGAATAGGTGTCGGAGATGCGCACGTCGGTGTGGAAGTTGTAGCCGGCATAGCCCAGCATCAGACTGCCGCTGCGCTCGCGTCCGGCTGTGTTGCGCAGTCGTCCGTTCTTCAGGCGAATCCAGTAAGAATAATACTGTATGCTGTCGGTGGGCACCTTGTAGTCGGCATAGTCCACGTAAGTGGCATGGGCCCGGTAGATGAACTTGCCCAACCGTCCGCCTATCTTGGCCGATCCGCCCAGCGACTCGTTGTTGGATCGCCCCACCAGCTGCACGGTTCCCTCAACAGGGCGCTCAGGGATGTGGGTAGTAAACAGGTTGAGCACACCGCCTATGGCATCGGAGCCATAGAGCAGGGCCGCCGGTCCCTTGACCACTTCGGCGCGGTCAACGGCAAACTGGTCTATCTCCAGGCCGTGATCGTCGCCCCACTGCTGGCCCTCATGCTTCACGCCGTCTTCAGTCACGGCCATACGGTTGAAGCCCAGGCCACGAATGGTGGGCTTGGAAAGGCCGGAACCTATCGACATGGCTTTCACACCGGGAATGCCCTGCAGGGTCTGCATCAAGCTGCCAGAAAGGTGTTCCTCCAGATAGTCTTTGCCCACCTGCACGCTGTTCTGCGAGCTCTTCATCTGCTGACGCTGGCGCGACATGCCCGTCACCTCGACATTCTGAATGGTTATCGTCGTGTCGGCAGGTTCCTGCATGCACAACAGCACAGCAGTACACAATATGGATATCATGTTTTGCTTCGTTGTGATGTGCGCCGCCTCTATTCAGGCAGCGCTGTTCTTTTTTAAAAACCGCGTCTCTCCTCAAACGAAGCCAAAGGGAGGAGCCCGCAATCCGACGATGCCCCACTTTGCCAATCCCATACGAGCCAATGGAGCATCATAATGCCGCGCGCACACCTTATTATATAATATAAGGGCAGTCACGGCAGCAGCCACATAATGAAGGCTCAGAAACTGACAAAGCAGACAAACGTGCTGAAGCCCGTCGCCTGCCGTCAGATGGCCAGAATGGGGCAGATGATGCACACACTGCTCACACTCATTGGCTGCAAAAAAACTTTCGGAATGGATGTGCAAACACGAAAAAAGGAGTATTGACACATATAGAGCCAACAAAACAAATGCCGAAGCTTTTCTCCTTGTTTTTGTGTTCATGGCTGCAAAATTACGATAAAACGGCTAAATATGCAAATATTTCCCTATAACTTTTGCAAACTTATTCACAATACTATTTTTCGTCAACCGAAACTTGTCTTTTATATATTTTTTACAATCTGATTTATATACAAATCTAAAAAAAACGCTACCTTTGCATTCAGAAAAAGTTTTCCAAAACGGACAACTTTTCGGAAAGCCAAAACGAAAAAGTTTTCCAAAACGGATAACTTCGAAGCCGACAACAACCTACAAAAGAACCATAAAAGACCTGCAATGGAAATAAAGAATTTCACCATTACCAAGCGCGACGGATCGAAAGACCGCTTCTCGCTTGACAAGATTATGAACGCCATCATCAAGGCATTCGAGAGTGTAGATGAGCCCTCAGACCTGTCAAAGATTTCGAAGATCCTGAGCCATCTCGACATTCACGACGACATCAAGGTTGAGGACATTCAGAACCAAGTGGAAGAGGCACTGATGCGCGAAGGCTTCTACAAGGTGGCTAAGTCATTCATCCTCTACCGACAGGAGCACACCGAGGACCGCGAGACGCTGGAGAAGATGATGTTCCTCTCAGAATACATGGAGAGCAAGAACGCCGCCACGGGCTCGAAGTATGATGCCAATGCCAACGTGGAGCACAAGAACATTGCCACGCTGATTGGCGAGCTGCCCAAGTCGAACTTCATCCGCCTGAACCGCCGACTGCTCACCGAGCGCATCAAAAAGATGTACGGCAAGCAACTGGCCGACGAATATATTGACAAGCTCACCCACCACTTTATATATAAGAACGACGAGACCTCGCTGGCCAACTACTGCGCCTCCATCACCATGTATCCCTGGCTCATCGGCGGAACGGTGTCGATCGGCGGCAACTCAACGGCCCCCACGAACCTGAAGTCGTACTGCGGCGGATTCGTCAACATGGTGTTCATGGTGAGCTCAATGCTCTCAGGTGCCTGCGCCACGCCCGAGTTTCTCATGTATATGAACTACTTCATTGGACTGGAGTATGGCAAGGACTACTGGCAGCATGCCGACGATGTGGTGGATCTCTCGCTGAAGCGCCGCACGCTCGACAAGGTCATCACCGACTACTTCGAGCAGATTGTCTATACGCTCAACCAGCCCACCGGCGCACGCAACTATCAGGCTGTGTTCTGGAATGTGGCCTACTATGACCGCTACTACTTTGAGAGCATCTTCGGCGAGTTCTACTTCCCCGACGGCTCAAAGCCCGACTGGGACGGCCTGTCCTGGCTGCAGAAGCGATTCATGAAGTGGTTCAACAAGGAGCGCACCAAGACGCTGCTCACCTTCCCCGTAGAGACGATGGCCCTGCTCGTCGATGAGAACGGCGAGTGCAAGGACAAGGAATGGGGCGACTTCACCGCAGAGATGTATGCCGAAGGCCACTCGTTCTTCACCTACATGAGCGACAACGCCGACTCACTCTCGTCGTGCTGCCGCCTGCGCAACGAAATCACCGACAACGGCTTCTCCTATACACTGGGAGCCGGTGGCGTCTCGACTGGCTCGAAGAGCGTGCTCACCATCAATCTGAACCGCTGCATACAGTATGCCGTCAACCACAAGATGGACTATCTGGAGTATCTGAGCGGAATCATCGACCTCTGCCACAAGGTGCAGATGGCCTACAACGAGAACCTGAAGGACCTGCAGGCCCACGGCATGCTGCCGCTCTTCGATGCCGGCTACATCAACATCAGCCGACAGTATCTCACCATCGGCATCAACGGACTGGTGGAGGCTGCCGAGTTCATGGGCCTGAAGATTACACCGAACGATGACTACAAGAAGTTCGTGCAGGGCATTCTCGGCCTGATTGAGAAATACAACAAGCAGTATCGCACGAAGGACGTGATGTTCAACTGCGAGATGATTCCTGCCGAGAACGTGGGCGTGAAGCACGCCAAGTGGGACCGCGAAGACGGCTACTTCGTGCCGCGCGACTGCTACAACTCCTACTTCTATGTGGTGGAAGACGACTCGCTCTCCATCATCGACAAGTTCAAACTGCACGGTGCGCCCTACATTGAGCACCTCACCGGCGGATCGGCCCTGCACATGAACCTAGAGGAGCATCTTTCAAAGGAGCAGTACAAGCAACTGCTGAAGGTGGCCGCACAGGAAGGTTGCAACTATTTCACGTTCAACATTCCCAACACCGTGTGCAACGACTGCGGAACCATCGACAAGCGCTACCTGCACGAATGTCCGCACTGCCACTCGAAGAATGTGGACTACATGACTCGCATCATCGGCTACCTGAAGCGCGTCAGCAACTTCTCGCAAGCCCGTCAGGAGGAGGCTGCACGCCGGTACTATGCAAATGGTTCACGGAATTAAGAGGCAAAAAAATGTTGAAATACGTAAATACAGGAATCGTTTTCCAGGAGATACCCGACGAAGTGACACTGGCAGTGAACATCTCGAACTGCCCGTGTCGCTGTCCGGGCTGTCATAGCCGCTATCTGTGGGACGACACAGGACTGCCCTTGGACACCAATGCCGTCGATGCCTTCATTGAGAAGTATGGGCGCAACATCACCTGTCTGGCATTCATGGGTGGCGATGCCGACCCGCGTGCCGTCAGCCAGCTGGCCCAGTACATGCACGAGGAGCATCCCCACTTCAAGGTGGCTTGGTACAGCGGTCGCCTGCGCATCCCTACAGGCATAAAAAAGACCGATTTCGACTTCATCAAAATCGGTCCTTACATTCGTCATCTGGGTCCGCTCAACAGTCCTACCACCAATCAGCGCCTGTACCGCATACTGCCCGACGGCTCTTCTGAGGACATCACTTATCGCTTTTGGCGAAAAGGGCTGACACTGGAACACCAGAACAAGCGGGTGCTCATCACTTCAGCGTGAGCTGCAGCATCACAAATGAATAGGGGGCAACGGCAAGCTCCATTCGCTTATTCACCTGAATGGTCTCTTTAGTAGGAGTCACGGACTTAGCTTCGTGGCTCTTTTCTTTGTCATGTCCTTTTCCTTTGTCGTGATTCAGGATGGGCGGGTTCTCGTCATCGGGTTGTCCCGTGAGCACGGTCTGTTCAGCAGTGTCAGGCAGTCCCTTGAAGCGCGACAAGTCAATGAGCGCCGTTTTCTCCTCCGAGCCTGCATTGCAGAGCTTCACAAACAGCTGACGTGTCTTGGTGTTCAGCACTACCGACTGTCCGTAGCGGCTCTTCTCAACTGGCTGGCACACGCCTTTCTTATCGCCCTTGAAGCTGACGCAGTTGCCATAGTAGTAGTTGCCCGACGAGAGGCCGAACATCTGCTGCACATAGTAGCTGCAGGTGAGATAGGGCTTTTCATTGTCGAAATAGATGAGGTCCGGATTCCAGTTGGTGCGGTTGCTGCGGGCGAAGAGCGGTGCATAGCTGGTCATGCACACCACGTCGCCGTTGCGCTCCACATGGAGCAGATAGAGTGCTTCGGCCAGTGCATCAATGAGTTTCTTGTCCTTGGCGGCATACTCACCCAGATAGACCTTCGTCTTGCGCTTGCGCGGATACTTGTCGTACTGGCGGCTGTTCAGGAAGTAGTCGTGCTTCTCGTAATAGTGCTCGTCCAGGATGGGCAGCC
>DFJI01000039.1 GCA_002372235.1 Prevotella sp. UBA3675
CCTCGACATCAGGCATCAGCACCATAAGTGACATTACGAACGTCGCTCCTGTCTATTACAACCTGAAAGGCCAGCGTGTTGAGTCACCCACCAATGGCGCATACATTCGCGTGAGCTATGGAGCTGATGGCAAGCGAATGGTTCGCAAGGTGATTGTGAAATAATGTAAGGTCATAGACCACAAAACAAAGAAAGAGAGCTGGAGTCCGACAACGAATTCCAGCTCTCTTTTTTTTCGTATTTCGAAATCGGTAGGCTTACTTCAGCACCACTTTCTTTCCGTTCTTAATGGCGATGCCTTTGAAGCCGGCATTAACCTTCTGACCAGCAAGGTTGTAAACAACGCCGTTCTCAACGATTGAAGTCCTGACATTCAGGATGTTGTCTGAACTGCCACGAGTCACCTTGATAATGGTAAGGTTGGTACCAGTATTACCGTTACGGCCAATGTAGAGCTTGGCTGCATCTGCCTCCAGCGTATATGTCTGAGGAACAATATCGTCAGCTACCAGACGACCGTTGATGAAATCGTCGAATACCTTCAGCGAAGTTGCTGACACTCCATCTTCAGAAACAAACAGATCGGCAGTTCCGCGTTTAGTCTCATCAGAATTGTTGATGGCTCCACCCACGGTCACCACATCACCAGTCTTGAAGCCGCCCTCAATCTCCAACAGGATATGGTTACCATTCATCACATTATCTGTTGTATAACCATTCTTCAGAGAGATGCAGGCAACGGCATCCGCATTTTCATGAATTTTGACAGTACCTTTCGCGGTCGTACCACTCAGTGTAATGCCATTTTCGCTGGTAGGATAGTCAATGCCTGAAGTAGGCTGTGGCTCGGGTTCGGGTTCTGGTTCGGGATCTTCGCCACCGGGACGAACCACCTTAATCAGTGTCAGATTTGTACCTGTATTGCCATCACGGCCAATATACAATTTATCAGCATCAGCAGTCAATGTAAAGGTCTCCTCAACAGGTTCATCAGCTACAAGACGACCGTTGATGAAATCTGTAAAAATGTTCAGAGAAGTTGCAGTCTCTCCATCCGCCGAAACGAACAGATTGGCAGTACCTCGCTTAGTCTCATCACTATTATTGATTGCACCGGCAATCGTCACCACGTCACCACTCTTGAAGCCACCTTCAACCTCAAGGAGAATGTGATTGCCGTTCATTTTATCCTCCGTCAGGAATCCATTCTTTAGCACAAGGCATGCTACAGCATCCACGTTCGTATGGATTTTCACTGTTCCCTCAACCGTAGTGCCACTCACAGTGACACCCGTTTTACTGGTAGGATAATTAATTAACGTCTGTGCATTGACTCCAATGGTCATGACAGCCATTGCAATTAAAGTAAAAATTTTTTTCATAAGCATTTTGTTTTTTATGTTATTAAACAGAATAAAGTAAAATAATTCGATGCAAAGGTAATGATTTAATATGAATTATAAACAAATTTAATATAAAAAACATTCTCGGTTAAAATAAAAGATGTATATTTGCAGCAAAATACTTACAGAATCATCTCATTATTATTAACTAAAAACTAAAAACATCATGAAGTACAAATTACTGAGATTCTCGCTCATAGCATTCGTTGCGATGCTATGGGGAACTGCGTTTGCCGACCAGGTTACGATGGAATATACTGGGGGGACGACAACGAACATGACTTGCGACGGGAATGAAGCCGCTACCTTTGGACTTAATGCCGACGAATGGTCGGTTACAGGAAATAAAGGTTCATCCAACAATGCCCCAGGACTTAACGCGGCTGGCGACTTTAGGCTCTATTATAATGCCAACGGAAGTAATACGATCACGGTGTCGTCACTTACTGGTGCTACCATCAATTCTATTTCCATTACTTTCACAGCCAATAGCTATAGCAATGTCTCCGTGACTGTCGATGGAACAGATGTTACTGGTCAAGACGGAGCGTGGGATATTAACAGCAGCTCTTTTGTGTTAGGAAATGCAAATACCTCTAACACACAAGTACGTATCAAAAGTATAGTCATAAACTATACTTCCGCAGGTGGTCAGACCGACACTCGCGCTGCAACGGCCATCGAACTGGGCGAAGCCACGACTTCTGCTGAGGTTGGCGCAACGGTTGCACTGCCCACTTTCACAGTAAAGGCTGGTGACACAGCTATTGAGGGAGCCACTGTGACATGGAGCAGCACCAACGAGACTGTTGCCAAAATTGAAGAAGGCCAAATCAAGGCACTTGCCGCAGGCACTACGACCATCACAGCTTCCTACGCTGGCGATGAGACAAACTATAAGGCAAGCTCTGCCAGCTTCACGCTGACCGTAACGGCAGCACCTTACACCTCTATTGCAGCCATGCTCGAAGATGTCACAGCTACAAAAACGGACATTCAGTATAACTTTGAGAATCTGCTCGTGACTTATGTCATTGGCAAATACACCTACGTGAACGACGGTGTGAGCAACATGCTCTTCTATGGTTCTGACTTAGGGCTGACAGCTGGCGACAAAGTGAGCGGCTCCGTCAAAGGACAGCTCTACACCTACAACGGCCTGCCTGAGATAGCCCTCAACGCATCCGACATTCAGATCACGGTTGCTTCAAGCAATAACGAGGTGTTGCCCACTGTGGTTGAGGTTGCCCAACTGAGTGTAAACTACAACAACTACATCACCATTAAGAATGCCACCTATGTCTCTGCAAATAAAAAGAATCTCTACTTCAAGGTAGGTGAAGAGGACTTAGTGGTATATAACCAGTTTAACATCAAGCTTTCTGAAACCGACACTATTGTAGGTAAGGCTTACAACATCACTGGCTTTGGAGGATGCTACAATACTACCCAGCAGATTTTCCCCATCATCATTGCCGAAGCTGCAGGCGACGAGCCAACCGACCAGCCCGCCCTGCCTCTCACAGCCACTTGGGACTTCCAGAATCTGATTCCTGCCTCAATCGCTGATGTGAACATTCAGGGCAACAATACCGCAAAAGTTGCATCCGACGTGGAAGGTGTTGAACTGACTGTGATTTCAGAAGGCGGCAAGTTGCAGTACAATGCCAGCGGCTACGCTCAGTTCAATGTAAACACCACTATTCAGGTGCCTGTACGCAACAGCGGCGACGAAGTGACCGTAGTGAGCTATCCCGGCCAGTCGAACTACACTGTAGGTGGTGAAGATGCAACAGGACAGAATGAATTCACCCACATGGCCAATGCCAGCGAAAAGGCTCAAGGCTATGTAGAAATCATTGCATCGAAGACGGCTTACATCTATAGCATCAAGGTGCTACAGAAAGCTCAGATTCAGGAGAAGCTGCTCTACTCTACCGACTTTTCCGAGTGGACTGCTGCCAAGGCCGCAACCAGCGAATCGAAAGTAACATGGACCACCAAGTACAGCAAGGAACAGCTCGACTTCATGATCTACAACACTGCCATTTTCAGCTGTTCTGACGCCAAGTTCTCCAGCTACACCGAACTGCCTCACATGAGCCTGCAGGCCGCCAAGGCTGCCGACCCATACGTGAAGACCTCAAAGCTGGCTTCTGTCACCAAGGTGCGCTTCATTCACGGTGCCACTGGCAGCAACCGTGGCTGGAAGCTCGAAGCCAAGGGCGACGGCGATGCCGACTGGGTGGTATTGAGCGATACACCAGCCAATCCTGCATCATGGTGTGAGGTCACTGCCGAGGTGAACCGCACGAATGTTGAGCTGCGCTGGACCAACCTCACCAACAACCAGAATGCCTACATGTTCGAGCTCGACATCTATGGCAATGTTGACATGAGCAAAACGCCTGCACTGGGAACCTTCAAGGTCAATGGCGATACCTACGTTGCCGGCGACATCTTCGCTGAGCAGAACGACGGCTCAATGGCTGCCACCATCGAACTGTCGAAGAGCGCTCCTATGGTATCGGCTACCAATCCGCTGACCGACCTCGTTGCCGACAACGGCCAGATTGGTGAAGTATCCTACAGCGGCAATGAGACCAGCTGCACCGTGACCATCCCCGTCACGCTGGGTGCTACCACGCTCAACTACATCGCTACGTTCGTGCAGAAGCCCGACTTCACTCTCACCTATTATAATACTGACGGAACCACAATGGGTACGCAGGAGGTGGAGAAAGATGCAGCCATCGGAGCCTTCGCCTACGACTTCAGTACCGCCACGGCATCTGAGGGGAAGAAAGTACGCGGCTGGTTCGCAGCAGCCGACGGCGGTCGCAAGTTCACTACTGCCGACGTGATTACGGCCAACACAGCCCTCTATGCCGTTCAGACTCCGATTGAGGTGCAGAGCCCCAACGAGCGCTACACATTCGCCCTGAACGACCAGTACTTCTATGCCGAGGACCACGAAGCCTTCGAGCCTGTGGGCAGCGGCAAGTTCCACGATGCCACCCACGGATGGGCGTTTGCCAATGGCGACAAGGTGAACCTCCTTGTGGGCGGCAATGCCAACATCGTGCTCTACCTGTGCACCTACAGCAGCGAGACGGCCATCACACTGACCAATGCCGCTGAGACAGAGGTAGCCAAGATTGAGAACGCAAAGGTGACCACCGACGGAGCCGTCCAGACTCTGAACTATACGGGTGAGGCAGGCATCGTGACACTCCATTTCAGCGGCACATGCTACGTTCACAAGCTCGTCATTGCCAACCAGGCAGAACCGCTCTACACCTACGATGCTGACACAAAGACCTACAGCGTTGTAGCCGGAAAGACTGCCGGCCTGCTGGGCGCACTCGACATGGCCAACGGCTCTGGCAATGCCACCATCTATCTGCCCAATGGCACCTACGATCTGGGCAACGAGTGTCTGACCACTATCTCGGGCGAGAACATCACCATCAAGGGTGAGAGCCAGGAAGGTGTCATCATTCAGAACCTGCCTAAGGCCGAGGGCATCGGCGTGACCGCCACGCTGCTCAATACCAGCAACTATCTCACACTGGAGAAGCTCACGCTGAAGAATGCCTATCCCTACTACGATCCCAACACGGGCAAGGCTGCTGCCAGCGCCGGACGTGCCGTCTGTCTGCAGGACAAGGGCAACTACACCGTGTGCCGCAACGTGACGATGCTCTCTTATCAGGACACTTACTACAGCAACAACACGAACGGCCAGTTCTACTTCAAGGACTGCGAGATTCACGGTCTGGTTGACTTCGTTTGCGGTGGCGGCGACGTGTTCTTTGAGAACACCACCTTCTATCTGGAGAGCCGTGAGGCTACAGAGGACGTAGGCGACGTAACGATTGCCGCTCCCAACGGGGCCAAGCAGTATGGCTATGTGATGAACAAGTGCGTAGTTGACTGCCACTCTAAGACCTTCAACTGGGGCCGCTCATGGGGAGCCTTCTCTGGCCTGGTATGGCTGAACACCACCCTGAAGCAGCCTTCAAAGATCGCGCCAAGCCGCTTCACCGCCGCCGGCATGAACTGCGCTGCCGATGCCTTCTATGAGTACAACACGCTCGACGAGGCTGGCAACACCATCTCGCCGGCTTCCAACATCATCAAGTTCACCCACTCTTCTGGCAACAAGGAGTACGAGACCATTCTCACTGCCGAGCAGGCCGCAGGCTATGCCAAGGCTATCGTCTTTGCCGATGCTCCCGATGAGTTCCAGGATCGTGTAGGTCTCAACGACGATCCTACTGCCATCAGCACCGCCGTCAAGACCACTACACAGAGCGACGTAATCTACAACCTGCAAGGTGTGCGCGTGCAGAAAGCCGACAAGGGTCTCTACATCATCAACGGCAAGAAGGTCGTGGTGAAGTAAGAGCTCACATAAGAACATTCACATTCCCCAACGAGGAGGAAGGCCGTGCATGGCTTTCCTCCTCGTTTTTTATAATATAACGCGAACCCGATGAATACAGTTTGGTGTCGGTTTGAAGGTACTTGGTCACAGATGACAGGCATCATCATGAAAAATTATAGCTATAATTGACGGAATTATAGCTATTATTCTCTCAATTATAGCTATAATTTAATTTTATGCGGTGTAGATGACAAAAGAACTGATGGCATATCAGGTCATCGTCTTTGCCATTTCTGAAATTCGTTGAACTCACGTTAATTATAAGTGTTAATTTTAAGTGTCAGTACTTTTTTTTCAATAAACTTACTTTTTTTAAAATTCTTTTTCGTACATTTGCATGCGCATACTAACCTAACAACTATTTCATGAATCATGATGCAGCTGTAACAACAGCTAATACCTAACACCACACCCTAAGAAAAGAATATTAATATTAATTTTAAACAATTTGATTTATGTCATTTAAACTAAAGAGTATTAGAACGGCGCTGACGCTGGCCTTCCTCATGTTTGTGGGCAGCATCGCAGCGCAGACCGTAAAGGTCAACGTGAAAGACTCGAGCGGTGAGCCCGTCATTGGTGCCAGTGTGCTGGAAAAAGGCACGCGCAACGGTGGCATCACCGACCTCGATGGTAACTTCTCTATCAAGCTCACTGGCAAGAATTCCATCACCATCTCCTACATTGGCATGAAGACCAAGACGGTCGATGTGAAGGGCAAGACCTCGGTGAGCGTTGTACTGGAAGACGACAACACGACCCTAAACGACGTGGTGGTCATCGGTTACGGATCAGTCCGTAAGAAGGACATCACCGGTTCGGTCGCAACAGTAAACAGCGAAGCCCTGGTGGCTGTGCCTGTAGCCAATGCATCAGAGGCCCTCACAGGCAAGATGCCTGGTGTGCAAATCACTACAACCGAAGGTTCTCCTGACGCAGAAGTAAAAATTCGCGTACGCGGCGGCGGTTCTATTACACAGTCAAACGACCCTCTCTACATCGTAGATGGATTCCCCGTTGACGGTATCAGCGACATTCCTGCCAGCGACATCGAGGACATCACCGTGCTGAAGGATGCTTCTTCTACTGCTATCTACGGTAGCCGCGGTGCCAATGGTGTTATCCTCGTTACCACCAAAAGCGGTAAGGAAGGTAAGGTCAAGGTGAGCTACAATGCCTACTACAGCTGGAAGAAGATTGCAAAGAAGATGGATGTGCTCAGCCCCTACGACTATGCAAAATGGCAGTATGAGCTGGCTCTGCTGAAGAACAGCAACAATCCTGAGAAAATCTCTTCTTACACTGATTACTTCGGCAACTATGAGGACATCGACCTATACCAAAATGCAGCAAGCAATGATTGGCAGGATCTGATTTACGGTCGCACTGGTCACACCTTCAACCACAACATCAATATTAACGGTGGTTCTGAAAGCATTAAGTATGCATTCAGCTATGCTCACATAGATGACAAGGCTATCATGATTGGTTCGAACTTCAAGCGTGACAACCTCTCTCTGAAACTGAACACGAAGCCAACTAAGACCACAACACTCGATTTCCAAGTGCGCTATGCCAAGACACATGTGAAAGGTGCTGGTTCCAACGATGCTACAGGTGCTTATGACACTGACAAACGACTGAAATTTGCCGTTATCTACTACCCCATGCCTTTGAAGAATCTGGATCCCAGTGCAGGAACTGAAGACGACGACCTCGGCAACCTCTACAATCCTATTATTTCGCAGGCTGACAATGACCGTGAGCAAGACCGCAAGAACTTGAACATGGCAGGTAGCTTCGGTTGGGAAATCTTCAAGAACTTCAAGGTGAAGACTGAGTTCGGTTATGACGACTACAACAATTACGACAAGCGTTACTACGGACTTACTTCTTATATCGTTCGTAACTATGCTGACCAAGAATACGCTGACCATCCGCTCATTTCGCTTGCAAACACCACTCGTGAGCGCTTCCGTAACACCAATACTATCAACTACGATTTCAAGAAAATATTTGGTAAAGACAGTAAGCATTCGCTCAACGTTCTGGCAGGTCATGAATGGGTCATCACCAACCAACACGTCAACACCAATCAGGTAGTTGGCTTCCCCACTGATTATGACTCCGACAAAGCATGGAGACTTTCTTCACAAGGTCATGCTTCAGCTACCAGCGATGTCTATAGCCCCAAAGACAAGCTTCTGTCATTCTTCGGAAGAGCTAACTATAACTTTATGGACAGATATCTGGTAAGTGCAACTTTCCGTGCTGATGCTTCCTCTAAGTTCGCAAAGGGCAATCGTTGGGGGTACTTCCCATCGGCTGCTATTGCATGGCGTATTTCTGCCGAACCGTTCATGAGGGGTGCAGAGAACTGGCTCGACGACATGAAGATTCGACTCAGCTATGGTACTGCGGGTAATAACAATATTCCCTCTGGACAACTCATTCAGGAGTATGAACCATACACAGCCACAGCAAATCAGCGCACATGGGTAAATGGATTCTCCAATCCACTTCGGCCATCAACCTACATGGCTAATCCTGAGCTGAAGTGGGAAACCACGATTACTCGTAACGCAGGTATCGACTTCACTCTTCTTGGAGGCAAACTCAACGGTAGCATTGAAGGTTATATCAACACCACAAAGGACCTGCTCATTGCATTCCCAGTACAAGGCACAGGCTACGAGTACCAGTACAGAAACATGGGTAAGACACAGAATAAGGGTTTTGAAGTCAGCCTTACATACCATATTATCAATAAGAAAGATTGGGGTATCGATGTCAGCGCAAACATTGGTTTCAACAAGACCGAGATTAAGTCCTTGGGCGACATGGAAGATTTTGGATGGCCTACGCAGTGGGCATCAACTGAAATCGGCAACGACTACAAGATTGCCGTAGGTAGTGCTGTAGGCGAAATCATAGGCTACAAGAGCGCAGGCCGCTATGAAGTGAGCGACTTCGAAAGCTACGATGCAGCTTCGGATACATGGAAATTGAAGGAAGGTGTGGCTGATGCTTCTTCTCTTCTTAAACTCCGCCCCGGTTCTATGAAGTTTGAGGATATTGATGGCAATGGAATTATTGACCTTAATGATATTACAACTATCGGTAATGTGAATCCGACAGCTTTCGGTGGATTCAATATCAGCGCTCGCGCATTCGGATTCGACCTTGCTGCTAATTTCAACTACAGCATCGGCAATCAGGTCTATAATGCCAACCGTATAGAGTACACTCAGACTGGCAAATACCAGTATAGAAACATGATCACCGAGATGGCCGACGGTAAGCGCTGGACTAACCTCGATCCTGCAACAGGTCTGCTATCAAACGATCCCGCTCGTCTTGCAGAATTGAACGCTGGAACGACAATGTGGTCGCCTTATACCAACAGAATGATTCTGACCGATTGGGCAGTAGAGAATGCTGACTTCCTGCGTCTGAACACACTTACGCTTGGCTACACATTGCCTGAGAAGCTCACCAAGCGAGTTGGTATCAACAGCCTGCGATTCTACGCTACTGCATACAACGTGTTTACCATTACCAAATACACAGGTTTCGATCCTGAAGCCGACTGTATTCGCAAGACTTCACTTACTCCCAATGTTGACTATTCGGGTTACCCCAAGAGCCGCCAGTTCGTCATTGGTCTTAACTTGAACTTCTAAAAAATCGGAGGAAACAAACATGAAGAATAAAATAAAATTGTCACTTTTTTCGTTGACCATTCTCGGATTGGCATCTTGCGATATGGATGCACCCACACTATCAACACTTGATGAGTCAACAATGTTCTCTACTTATGCGCTGGCAGAAGCAGAGGTAATGTCAATCAACGTTTCATTCGGTGAGACAAACTCTTATCGTGGACGATACCTGCCCTATTACGGACTGAACAATGACGTAGAAGTAGGCAACTCGCCCGACTTAACCAAGGCCGGCGACGATGGTAAGAATGACTTGTGGAACTTCAACACAAGATCAACCAACTCACAGATGAACACCGACAACAATGCCTATGCCATGTTCTATCAAGGCATTGAGCGTGCTAATCTCGCCATTCAAGGCATTCGCAAGTACGGAAACATTGAGGTGAATAAGGATATGGCTCAACTGCTTGGTGAAGCACTAACACTTCGTGCCGTCCTTTATAATGACTTGATTAAAGCTTGGGGTGACGTTCCTGCTCGCTTTGTTCCAAACAACAGCGATAACACCTATCTGCCACGCACCAATAAGGACGTTATTTACAAACAGTTATTGGCTGACCTCTTGGAAGCTGAAAACTACTGCTACTGGCCTAATGAAAATAGCATCACCAAGACAACCGAGCGTGTCAGCAAGACATTTGTAAAAGCACTGCGTGCACGTCTTGCTCTCTATGCTGGAGGTTATGCTCTTCGCGGTGACGGTTACCGCCGTTCAAACGATCCTGAACTGGCTCCTGAGAAAATGTTCCAGATAGCCAAGGAGGAATGCGAAGATATCATCAATGCCGGCTACAATAAGCTCGGTACATTCGAAGAGAATTTCCGCAAGCTCTGTCAGGACAACGTAACTGCCGGCGGCGAGAGTATTTGGGAAATTCCTTTCTCTGCAGGTCGTGGACGTGTACTCTACACTTGGGGCATCAAGCACAATGCCAAGGATCAGTACACACAACAAGCACAGGGCGGTGTCAACGGTCCTATTGCTTACCTGTTCTACGACTATGACCAGCAAGACATTCGGCGCGACATCACCTGCATACCCTACGAATGGAGTTCGGATCTGAAAAATGGCAATTCTCATGTCACCTTCCGTGCCATTAACAAATGGTGCTTCGGCAAACTGCGCTACGAATGGATGAACCGTATTGTAACTTCTACCAACGATGATGGTATCAACTTCCAATACATGCGTCTGGCTGATGTCTATCTGATGGCTGCAGAGGCTGAGAACGAGCTCGGCAACACCGCCAAAGCATGGGATCTCATGAAGCCTGTGCTCGACCGTGTCCTTCCTGCCGACAAAGTTGCAGCTCTCCAAGCTAAATACACAGCCAGCCAGCAGACCTTCCGTGAGGGCATCTACGACCAGCGTGCATTTGAGTTTGCTGGTGAGTCGCTTCGCAAATTTGACCTTGTCCGCTGGGGTATCATCGACCAGAAGATGGCAGAAGCAAAGACAAAGCTTACTGCCCTGCAACAACGTACTGGTGCATATTCTGGCCTGCCTAACAAGGTGTACATTAACGGCACTGAAGATGCAACTCAAATTCAGATGTATGGATTCAACATGGGTGAAGACGATGCAACTTACATCAGTACTCTGGATGGATGGGAGTCAAAGAACTGGTTTGTCAGCACCAAAGAAGGAGTAGAGACTTTCAACCTTGAAGACAAGTACATTAACGGTCTCTATACTGTAGAGAGACCCAGTTCTCACTGCATCTGGCCTATTTGGCAGACATTCATTGACAAGAGCAACAACATGCTGAACAACAATGGCAATTTAGGTCAGCTTTAATCATCAACAAAAAAGTAGTAATTTACGCTATGAATAAGAGAATATTTATAAAAGGCATGCTTGCAGGACTGTTAACCCTGTCATTTGCAGCATGTAGCGAACCCGCCGACGAGATAAAGAGCAATACATACAGTCGCAATTTCTCGCCCGTCAACATAGAGGCTCGTGTGGTCAACCAAACTCAGATTCGCATGAACTGGGCTAAGGTTGAAGGTGCTACGGCCTACAATATAGAGGTCTTCAAAGGCAACATGCAGTTTGAAGGAACACCTATAAAGACAGTTCAAATCACGAACGACCAACTTCCCTATCTCTTGACTGGCCTTGAAGGTGAGGAGTGGTACAGCATTCGTATTCAAGCTATTACAGCTGGCGACGATAGCCGCGCTTCAAAATGGTCTAACATTTCGGTTGAAACCGGTCGTGAGCAGATATTCAAAGAAGTCGCAGAGACAGATCTTAACTACACAAGTGTTACCCTACGCTGGCCTGCTGGCGAGGAAGCCGACTACATCACAGTCACTCCCGGTAACATTCGTCACGATCTGACAGCCAGCGAGATTGCAGATGGTGCAGTTACCATTACCGGACTGACCAATGACACTGAGTATAAGGCTGTGATGACTCGCGGAACAAAAACACGCGGAACCATCACTTTCACTACTCCGCTTGATTTGGGTGGTGCAACGAAAGTTGAAGCCGACCAGACTCTTGCCGATGTGATTGCTGCTGCCAATGATGGTGACGTACTGGCTCTGATGCCTGGCACCTATGCTATTGCTGCTAGCGAGGAAGCTGCATACGAGAACGGCTCACTCAAGATTACCAAGAGCCTTACAATCCGTAGCGCGAGGTCAAAGGATCGTGCTACCATCAAGGGACGTATCACTATCGAGAACGAAGCATCACTCGAACTCAACCAGGTTATCATCGATTGTTCTAAGACTGACGGCGGACAAGCTATCAATGTAGTTGGAGAAGGTGAATACGACCATGTAAATATCAAGGATTGTGAAATCTTCGGAAGTGTTAAGGGCTTGTTCTATTTGAATGTGGCTGCTAAGATTTCTACTGTTTCTTTCAACAATTGCCTTATCCACGACATTGTCTGCACAGGTGGCGACTTCATTGACAACCGACTTGGCTACATCGGAACATTCAGTCTTACTAATAGCACGCTCTATAATAGCTGTGCCGACCGTGATGTCTTCCGATTCGATGGTGCTGGACAAAGCAACACCTTTGCAGAAAAAGGTCTGACAACTAATATTATTGTGGACCACAACACATTCTACAATATTGGAAATGCTGCAGCCAACCGCATGATATTCTATATCCGTTTTGTCAGCAACACTATTACATTTACCAACAACCTGGTTGTTGGATTCAATAACAACCGAGGCTTTACAAACAACAGTGCAACAGACCAGGCTCCAACTCTCTCTGGCAACTATTATTGGCAGACAGAAAACCTTCTTTCACTGGCAGCTGAAAACACACAGACAGTAAAATGGTTCGACACCGATGGCAAGATTGCTGATCCCGGATTTGCTGATGCAACCAATGGCAACTTTACTGTTACTAATGAAGACATCAAGTATTACGGTGCAGGTGATCCACGCTGGAACAAATAAACTTACTGGCTAAGAACTAAATAGTTCTATTCAGAGGCACATAATCTTCGGGTTATGTGCCTTTTTCAAGTAAAACCCATATAAGTACTTGTCCATCTCGGAAAAATCCTTTATCTTTGCAATTCAGATATGAATAAATAACCAAAGATGTGAAAACATGAATGAGAAAGATTCTTCTTTCATCAATCAAGAGCGCACCTACCGCACGCTGAAATGCTTTCAGAAAGCAGAATGCATTTATGACATAACATTCTACTTTGCACACAAATTTCTAAACATTGGCGACAGAACGATTGACCAGATGATACAAGCGGCACGTTCTGGAAAGCAAAACCTTGCAGAAGGCAACATCGACGGTGTCACATCGAAAGAAATGGAGTTGAAACTGACGAATGTCAATCGTGCTTCCCTCCATGAGCTTTTGCTTGACTATGAAGACTACTTACGTGTAAGGAACCTTGAGCACTGGGGGCCGAAGGACTCCCGATATATACAGACGGCTGCATTCTGCAGGAATCATCTTGACTCTGCTATCTACAGGGAGAAGATTCAGCAGCGCAGTGATGAGACGATTGCGAATATCGCCATCACGCTGATTCACCAGTGTGATGTCCTGATAGTAGGTCTCATCGAATGGCTGAAACGTGACTTCAAGCAGAAAGGCGGCATCAAGGAACAAATGTATCAAGCCAGGAAAGAATGGCAAAAAAGGAATAGTGGGAATGGTGGGTATAGTGGGTATAGTGGGTATAGTGGGCGTAGTGGGCAAATACCCACTCCACCCACATCACCCACACCACCCACACCGCCCACACCACCCACACCGCCCACACCACCCACACCACCCACAAATAACAAGCAATGAAACCACTACTACTCCCCCTATTAGCACTGGCGCTCACCCTCCATGCTAACGATCAGCTACCTGCCTTCCCCGGTGCTGAAGGCTTCGGCATGTACGCCACTGGCGGACGCGGCGGCGAGGTGATTCACGTCACCACGCTGGAAGACGGAACTCAGAAGGGAACCTTCCGCTATGCCTGCACACAGAGCAAGGTGAGAACCATCGTATTCGATGTGAGCGGCACCATCCGCCTGAAATCGGAACTGAGACTGAACAAAGACAACGTCACCATTGCTGGCCAGACGGCTCCTGGCGACGGCATCTGCATTGCTGACTACCCCTTCATAGTGGCAGCCAACAACGTCGTCATCCGCTATCTGCGATTCAGATTGGGCAACGAAGCACTCAAGACCAACAACACTGCCCACGAAGGCGACGGACTGGGCGGCATGGACAAGAAGAACATCATCATAGACCACTGCTCCGTGAGCTGGAGCATCGACGAATGCCTGTCGGTCTATGGCATGGAGAATCTCACCGTTCAGTGGTGCATCGCCTCACAAAGCCTGCGAGCCTCAGGCCACTCGAAAGGCAATCACGGCTACGGGGGCAACTGGGGCGGAGCCGGAGCCAGCTATCATCACAATCTGATGGCTCACCACGACTCGCGTGTGCCACGACTGGGACCGCGCCCAAGCACACAGACCCGAGAACAGATGGACCTGCGCAACAACGTGTTCTACAACTGGTGTGGCAACGGGTGCTATGGCGGCGAGGGCATGAACGTGAACATCGTGAACAATTACTATAAGCCAGGACCTGGCACGGCCAAACGTAGTACTACCATTCAGCAGCGCATAGCCAGCATCAATATCCGCACAACGGAATATACCAAGCACGGAACCGCATCGCCCAACCAATGGGACGTGATGTGGCACGTGTGGGGAAAGTTCTACGTCAACGGCAACGTGAACTCAAAACACAGCAACGTGACACTCGACAACTGGACCTATGGCATATACAATCAGATTGATGCCAACGGCAACGACGGCACCTACACGCAGCTGACAAAGGACACGATGCGACTCAGTCAGCCCGTTGTGTTCCATCAAGTGACCACCCATTCAGCCGAACAGGCATACGAACGAGTGCTCAACTATGCCGGTGCCTCGCTCCACCGCGACTGGGTGGACCAACTGATGGTGAGCGACACACGGCAAGGAGTGGCTTCGTTCACGGGCAAAGCCAATGGCGACAATCCTGGCATCATAGACTCGCAGGAGGACAACCGACCTGCCGATGCTCCTGCCGACTGGCAGCCCTGGCCTGTGTTGAACAGTGACCCCTGCCCTACTGACACCGACCAGGACGGCATGCCCGACGAATGGGAGAACGCCAACGGACTGAACCCGAACGACAAGGCCGACGGAGCATGCGACTCAGGCAATGGCTATACCAATCTCGAAGTTTATATGAACTCTCTCGTAGCCGACATCACCGCTTCGCAAAATGCTGGCGGCATCATGCTCGACGGACAGCAGGAATACACAACCAGTGGCATCTCACCTGTCACACCGAATCCGTCTGCTCCCCACCCTACGATACACTCCCTTAACGGTCAGCTGCTAAAGACGCAGCCACGTAAGGGAGTGTATATTCAGAATCATCGCAAATTCCTGAAAGAGTGAACCGACGGATTCCGCCCGACAAAGAGGCTATTCACATATTAAAAGACGGATTCCGCCCGACAAAGAGGCTATTCACATATTAAAAGACGGATTCCATCCAACAAAGAGACTATTCACACAATAAAACAAAGAATATCATGCAGAATCAATGGCTTGAAATCACGGCTGTCATCATTCTTGTGATTGCCGGCATCATCATCTATCGCAACAAGACTAAGTCCTGAATGAAGTGGGCATGCATGCGCGTGTCGCCATCTAGTTCAGGATGAAAAGATGTGACCAACTGTCGTCCCTGCTCCGCTGCCACGATACGACCGTGAAGCGTAGCCAAGGGATGACAGTTTTCTTTGTCACTATCTTGCAGAATCTCCTCAATGTAAGGTGCACGAATGAATGTCATGGGAATGTCTTCACCCACTCCTTCAACAGGTGCCTCGGCATGGAAACTTCCTAATTGCCGCCCGTAGGCATTGCGCCGTACACGAATCTTCATCGTGCCGAGCCGTCCTTCAGAAAGCAGAATCATACCTGCGCATGTTCCGAACATTGGCAGACCGTTGAGAATGGCCTGTCGCAAGGGATCAAAGAGTTGAAGGTCACGCAACAATCGCAACTGCACCGTACTCTCACCGCCAGGCAAGATGAGTCCCATTCCGTCGCCGCTGCCACCATATTGAGGTTCCATCAGCATCCAGTCGCGCAACTGTCTGACTTCGAACGTCTCCACCCCCAGTTGCCGCAGCATCTGCCGATGCTCTACGAATGCCCCCTGAAGAGCCAATACTCCAATTCTCATGCTGTTTATCTTCTTTTTGAGCGTTTCACTTGCCTCGTTCGGCCATGAGCAGTTCTATCTCCTGTTCGTTGATGCCCACCATGGCCTCTCCCAGGTCTTCTGACAAAGCTGCCAACAGTTTTGCATCCTGATAGTTGGTCACGGCCTGCACGATGGCAGCAGCACGCTTGCTCGGATTGCCACTCTTGAAAATGCCACTGCCCACGAACACGCCTTCTGCACCCAACTGCATCATCAGCGCCGCATCGGCTGGCGTTGCGACGCCCCCTGCAGCAAAGTTCACTACTGGCAGTCGTCCATTGTCATGCACATAGCGCACCAGCTCGTAAGGAGCCCTCAAATGTTTAGCTGCTTCATAGAGTTCATCCTCGCTCATGTTGGTCAATCGTCTGATTTCCGATTGCATCAGCCGAATATGGCGGACTGCCTGCACCACATCGCCAGTGCCAGGTTCGCCCTTCGTGCGTATCATCGTCGCACCTTCGCTGATACGGCGAAGTGCCTCGCCCAAGTCTTTCGCCCCACAGACGAAAGGAACATCGAAGCGAGTCTTGTCAATGTGATAGACATCGTCGGCAGGAGAAAGCACCTCACTCTCGTCAATGTAGTCGATCTCAATGGCTTGCAAAATCTGCGCCTCGGCAATATGGCCTATACGGCACTTTGCCATCACGGGAATGCTGACTGCATCTTGAATGCCGCGAATCATCTTCGGATCGCTCATACGGCTCACGCCTCCAGCTGCACGAATGTCAGCTGGTATGCGTTCCAAGGCCATCACGGCACAAGCCCCAGCCTCCTCAGCAATCCGAGCTTGCTCAGGAGTGGTCACATCCATAATCACGCCGCCTTTCAGCATTTGAGCTAACTGACGGTTCAAATTCTGTCGTTCATTGTTCTTATTCATCATCGTTTTTGTGTTGATTGATTAATTTTCCTGTTCTAAATCCATTTATATTAAGTAACCATACAAAATTATCTTGCACAATGATTTCTTTTTTACAAAGATTGTATAGTCACTTGATTCTCTTTTCTGTACTCACTCGGGCTCGTATTCTTCTGTTTCCGAAAGAAACGAGTGAGATGCGCCTGCGAAGAAAAGCCCAGTTCTGCTGCAATCACTTTGAGCGACTTGTTCGTGAGCATCAGTTCGCGCGTCACTTCTTCCACAATGCGTTCCTCAATGATAGACTTTGGTGAGCGATGGGCTATGCGCCGTGTCACCTGCGCCAAATAACGAGTGCTCACATTGAGCTGCTCTGAATAGAAAGCCACATCGCTGTAACGACGGAAGAAGCGTTCCACATTCTCCATGAAAGCTGCATAGAGCTCACCACTACGCCCTGCCCCATCACCTTCAGGCAACGGCATGCTACGCAGGTAGTCGCGAGCATGCTCCACTGCTTCGGCCAGTTCTTCGCCTTTGCTGAGTCCCACACAGATGGCCGAGGTAAAAAGATTTCCGCGACCATGAGCAGACTTCTCTTCATGCTTCACGACATAAGAGCAAAGCGGCTCCAACTTCTCTTTCACTGCGGCAATCACTTCGGCAGACATCAATTCTTCGCCCTTTGAGGAACGTACAGTTGGGTCACAGATCACATAACGGGCCCGATACTTCAACAGCATATCCACTACGGCATCGACCATATCTACCGATCGCAACATGCCCACCTTTATAATCTGCGGTTGCACATCGTTCACCACAGCTTCAATCTGGCCTTTGACTACATCCACTGGCAATTCGAAGAACTCCTGAATACCCAATGAATTCTGCACCGTGATGCAAGTGACAGCTGAAACGGCCTGAGCGCCCATCGCACTAATGGTGCGAATATCTGCCTGCACCCCGCTTCCCCCAGTGCCGTCAGAACCTGTTATCGTCAGTATAGTTTCTGTTTGTTTCATTTCGGCTGCAAAGAAACGAAAAAACCGTGATACAACCAAACGCTGTTCCATTTTTGCCAAACAGAACTTCATTTTGTGCAAAGACATGATCGTTTTTTGCCAAACAGAACTTCATTTTGTGCAAAGTCATGATCATTTTTTTGCCAAACAGAACTTCATTTTGTATAAAGACATGATTATTTTCATTACACTTTTTCTCCCGATGTTCCACAATACTCAGTATTATTTCGTATCTTTGCCAGACCAAATAAAAAAAGACATAAGACTATGAGACGATTTTCCATGCTAACAAGTTTGCTGTTCGGCCTCGTGCTGACGGTAAGCGCCCACCCCATCCCACGCAAGCTATTGTTCAATGACAACTGGCTCTTCTGCCTGAACGACAGTGATTTCACACATTCACAAGCCGTAACGCTCCCGCATGACTGGAGCATCAGACAAGCTTTCGACCGAAAGGCACCAGCCGGCAACGACGGCGGCTACCTGCCTACCGGGCGAGGATGGTATAAAAAGACATTCACCTTAGGTGCTGAGCACCAAGGCAAACGCCTGCGGCTCTATTTTGAAGGCATCTATATGAATGCCCACGTCTATGTGAACGGCCAACTGGCAGGCGGATGGCCCTATGGCTACACATCGTTTTGGGTTGATGTGACAAAGTTTGTGCACCAAGGACAAAACGAAGTAATAGTCAGTGTAGATAACAGCCAGCAGAAGAACTGCCGCTGGTATTCGGGCTCAGGCATCTATCGCAACGTGTGGCTTTACACCACGCCCATGAGCTACATTGACGAATGGAGTGTTTGCGTGACGAATCCCGATCCACATACCGTCAATATTAAAGCCGACGTAGTGGGAGAACAGGGCGATCGCACGCCCATTGAGCGCACCATCCATATAGAGAATCCGCAACTTTGGTCGCCCGCCCACCCTTATCTTTATGAAGCCGAATTGTCAGCAGGCGACGACCGTCTAAGCATCAGCTACGGACTGCGCACCATCAGCTATAATGATCAGCGAGGTCTGCTGCTCAACGGTCAGCCGCTTCGCCTGAACGGAGCCTGTCTCCACCACGACAACGGCATTCTCGGCGCAGCCGCATTCGATGCTGCCGAGCGCCGCAAAGCCGAGTTGATGAAAGCTGCCGGCTTCAATGCCGTGCGCACTTCTCACAATCCTCCTTCTGAAGCTTTCCTGCGTGCTTGCGACGAATTAGGCTTGCTGGTCATTGATGAAGCCTTCGACGGATGGCGCGAGCAGAAGAACGCCCATGACTATCATGAGCTGATAGACCAATGGTGGCAGCGCGACTTAGGGGCAATGATCCGACGCGACCGCAATCATCCCAGCATCTTCTGCTGGAGCATCGGCAATGAGGTGATTGAGCGCAAGAAGATTGAAGTGGTGAAGACCGCCCACCAGATGGCCGCACTCTGCCACGAGCTCGATCCGCAATGCCGTCCTGTTACTTCAGCCTTGGCCGCATGGGACAATGACTGGGACATTTACGACCCACTGGCTGCCGAACATGACATCGTGGGCTACAACTACATGATACACAAGTCGGAGAGCGATCACCAACGCATCCCGAACCGCGTGATGATGCAGACGGAGAGCTATCCCCGCGATGCATGGAAGAACTTTCAGAAAGTGATAAACGAACCATACGTGATTGGCGACTTCGTGTGGACCGGACTCGACTATATCGGTGAATCGGGCATCGGTCGGTGGTATTACGAGAAGCGACGGATGGGCAATGATATGTCGGGAAAAGGAGATGTGCCGGGCGAGCACTATGAGCGCCCTCTCTATCCATGGCACGCTGCCTATTGCGGCGACGTTGACCTCACTGGCCTGCGCAAGCCCATCTCCCACTATCGCAGCATGTTGTGGCACTCAGCACTGAGCGCCAATGAGCTTCCGAAGACTGACCAGCCCGAAGAACAACTCTTCATGGCCGTTCGCGAACCTGACGGCTATCATGGCAAAATCAAAGAGACACTATGGGGCACTTGGCCCACGTTTGAGAGTTGGAACTGGCCCGGCCATGAAGGGAAGCCTATCGAAGTAGAGGTCTATACGAAGCATCCTTCCGCAAAACTTTTCCTGAACAATCAGCTGGTGGGCGAACAAGCTACCAGCGAAATGAAAGCCGTGTTCACCCTTCCCTACGCCACAGGCACGTTGCGTGCTGAAGCTGGAGGTCAGCAAGTGGAGCTTCACACAGCCGGCGAGCCCATTGCCCTACGACTGACTGCCGACCGCACCATGCTGGCAGCCGACAAGCAAGACCTTTGCTTCATCACGATTGAGCTGATAGACAAGGATGGCCGGGTGAATCCCACTGCCAACAATCTGCTGACTGCCACCGTGAAAGGTGCTGCTACGCTTCAAGCTTTCGGCAATGCCGACATCAAGGACGAAGATGCTTACTTCGACAATGCCCATCATGCATGGCACGGTCGGGCATTGCTGGTTGTGAGAAGCAACGGGAAACGCGGCACTACCACCATCACCGTTGAGGGCAAAGGGCTCAAGAAGCAAAGGTTGACGATTAAGGCGAAATAACTCACCGAAGTAATCGTACAACGATTACTGAATGGACGTAACTGGTAAAACGAAGAGTCGCAGGCCATGTATGGCCTGCGACTCTTCGTTTTACTGGAAGCTATTCGGAAATAGCCGCCAGTTTCTTTCAATCGTTCTGCACTTTAGAACTATTCACCTGCATTCGGAGCATCATTCTCCTTTTTCTTTGCTGGCTTTCTGCCTGGAGTTTTCTTGGCTGCAGCTTTCTTGGCAGGTTTCTTCTCGTCTGTTGCCTCCAGTTTCTCCAACTTTGCCTTCAGGCGAGTAATCTCCTTATCCTTCAGCTCAATCTCATCACCCTGATTGCGAATGGTGGTGAGCAGTGAGTTCAGCTGCTCATTGTCTATCTCCTCAGGATAGAGGGCGTTCACTCTGTTGATGAAGTCACCCAGAATGTTCATGTAGTTGGTGAAGGCATCGAACGGACCGCTGTATATGCCACGATCGAGACCTACGTTTGAGGGCTTTGTGGTCATGAAGCGGAAGTTGTTGCTAGCCTGCAGATAGTCCCAGTCCTGATTGATGCGCGGGTCATTGGCGATGAGCAGACGGTCGGCTACAGAGTAAAGCTTGTTGAAAGCCTCGCGCTGCATTGCATTACCCAGCCAGCAGCTCACGTCGCGCTCCTCATCGACCCATGACAGCGTGTCGGGCACGTCGAGCGCACCCACGCTCTTGGTCTTCAGGCAGATCTCAGTCGGAGTAGCGAAGGTGATGCCCTTCTCTCTTGCGCAGGCAGGCAGTGCCTTGAGGAAGTCGAGGATATTGGAGCTGAGCGGCTGAGCGATGCCCAGTGCAGAGAGCTCCATGAAGATATTGATGACCTGCTCTTCCTCGGGCAGACGAGCGATGCGATCGATATAGGCATCAGCAAAGAGAGGATAACCGTCCCACTCGCGGTTGTTGAAGCGCAGCGAGATGTCGTCACTCAGTTCCACGTCGCGCAGCAGCAGCTTCAGGTTAGGAGCGATGTTGCAGTTATAGACATAGTGAGGCGACTTCCAGCCCAGCACATGCTTGGCACCCTCGGTGAGCATGCCCTTGAAGCCCAAAGCGGCAATCTGAGCACCGATGTCGTCGCTATAGATGAGCGAAGAGTTACGGGCCACTGTCGGTTTCTTTCCGAAGTATTCCTCCATCTTCTGGCACTGCTTCTTAATGTCGCGTGCGAAGCTTTCCTCATTGGCCAGCGACGACAGTCCGTGGCTGTAAGGCTCGGCAAGAAACTCCACGCAGCCCGTCTCGTTCAGCTCCTGCAGTTTCTCGAGCACCTGTGGAGCATGCATCTCCAGTTGCTCAATACCCACGCCTGAGAGCGAGAAAGCCACCTTGAAGTACTGGCCGTTCTCCTTGATCATCTGCTGCAGCGTGTTCAGTGCAGGCATGTAGGAGCGCTCGGCAATGTCGCTGATACTACGCTCATTCTCGTAGTCATCGTAGTAATAATGATCGGTACCGATGTCGAAGAAACGGTAGCGCTTCAGATGAATAATCTGATGTATTTCAAAATATAAGCAAATTGTTTTCATAAATGGAGCCCCCCTCTTATCCCCCCTGGGGGGGAAGACCTAAACGGAGGCTTTGGTCTTTTTTGTTATACATTCTATAATCCCCCCCAGGGGGGATTGAGGGGGGCTACTCCCACCCTAATGTCCTTCTGTAGAGCGTGCGAATCCAGCGGCCCACTTTCTCCCAAGTGATCTGATCGACCTCCTTCTTGCCCTCATCCTTCAGGTAGTGGAAGAGCGACTCGTTAGCGCAGATACTGTAGATGGCATCGGCCAGTGCGTGAATGTCCCAGTAATCCACCTTGATACAGTTTTCCAGGATCTCGGCGCAGCCCGACTGTTTCGAGATGATCGAAGGCGTTCCGCACTGCATTGCCTCAAGGGGCGATATGCCGAAGGGTTCCGATACCGACGGCATGACATACACGTCAGAGTCTTTCAGGCACTCATACACCTGCTTGCCACGCATGAATCCGGGGAAGTGGAAGCGGTCGGCAATGCCGCGCTCGGCAGCCAGATAGATCATGGCATCCATCATGTCGCCCGAACCAGCCATGCAGAAACGCACGTTGCGTGTGCGGTGCAGCACCATGTTGGCAGCCTCCACGAAATACTCAGGTCCCTTCTGCATGGTGATACGACCGAGGAACGTCACCACCTTCTCCTTGCCCGTGTGGTCCGGACGTGGAATGTCCTGATACTCCTGAGGCAGCGGATAAACGGCGTTGTGCACGGTGAAGCACTTGCGCGGATCCTGATGATACTGGTTGATGACCGTCTGACGGGTGAGCTCCGACACGCACATGATGCAGTCGGCATTGTCCATTCCGTTCTTCTCAATCGAATAGACCGTGGGGTTCACCTTGCCGCGCGAGCGGTCGAAGTCGGTAGCATGCACGTGTATGCACAGGGGCTTTCCGCTCACCTGCTTGGCATGTATGCCAGCGGGGAAGGTCAGCCAGTCGTGAGCGTGAATGATGTCGAACTCCTCGGTGCGGGCCACTACGCCTGCAATGATGGAGTAGTTGTTAATCTCTTCGTGCAGGTTGCCTGGATAGCCGCCGGCAAACTCCATGCAGCCCAGGTCGTTCACGTTCATATAGTTGAAGTCGGCATAGATATGGTCGCGATACTTGAAGTAGGCATCGGGATCCATGATGTTGCCCACACGCTGCTGCACATAGTCGCGATTCACGTCGCGCCATGCGATGGGCACTGCGTTCATGGCAATAATGCGTGCGGCATGCTGACTCTCGTCGCCGAAGGGATGAGGCAGGCAGAGCGCAATGTCCATGTCGCCCTGAGCCTTCAGTCCTTCCGAAATTCCGTAGTTAGCGGTGGCGAGTCCACCGAATACATGAGGAGGATACTCCCATCCAAACATTAATACTTTCATCGTCGTTCCTCCTTATTTTTGATATGAATATTTTTCCAGCAACTTCATCGAGCGCAGAATCTCGGCCACGTTCATGGCAAACGACATGGCTCCGCGTCCGTGGAAGGGCGGGTTACCGTCGAACAGCTCCGAGATGGTGCCGATGGCATGATAGTCTATCTCGTCTTCGTAGCCCACCATCTGGCGCTCTACAAACGAGAGGCGTGTGCGCTTATACAGCTTCAGGCAGGCCTCCATGTAGAAGCCGCCCAGCCAAGGCCATGCCGTGCCCTGATGGTAGGCATAGTCGCGCTGCACCTGCGGGCCCACATACATGGGGTTGTAGCCGCCGCTCTTTGGCGACAGTGAGCGCAGGCCCTTCGGGGTGAGCAGCTCGCGCGTACATATATCTACTACGCTCTTCATCTGCTGCTGTGACAGCGGCGAGTAGTCGAGTGCCACGGCAAAGATCATGTTCGGGCGAACGCTCCAGTCCATCATGTTGCCGTCAACATAGTCGAGCAGATAGCCATATTCGTTGACGAATGTATCGACAAACGACTGCTTGGTCTTGGCTGCCAGTTCCTCCAACTTCTCAGCACCCTTCGCGTCGCCATTCTCGCTGGCCAGTGCGGCACCGAACTTGACGGCATTGTACCACAGTGCGTTGAACTCAACGATATAGCCCGAACGCGGAATGACGGGGCGGCCATTGGCCGTAGAGTTCATCCACGTCACGGCTTTGTCGCGTCCGTTAGAGTACACCAGTCCGTTGTCGTCAAGACGCAGGTTAGGATGCTTGTTGCTCAGCACGTAGCTGATCACATCCTGAATCAGCTTTCCGTATTTCTTGAAAGCCTCGTCGCGGCCTGCATACTTGGCATATTGCTGAATGCTCCAAATGGCCCAGAGGGGCACGTCGGGCTGTTCCATCTCATATATCTGAACCGAGAGCGGCTTTTCCTCCATGAACTCGCGCAGTCCGCGCTCGGCGGTCTCCATCACCAGTTCAAAGTAGTCCTGCTCGTCGATGGCGAGGGTCAGGCCCGGCAGTGCGATAAACGTATCGCGTGCGCGGCACTTGTACCACGGATAGCCGGCCAGCAGATAGCGGGTGTCGTCGGCCTTGCGGTTGTGGAACTGATGGGCGGCAGTCACCAGGCAGTGATAGAAATTGTCGCGCGGCACGCGCACGTCTATCTCCTTCTGGAACAGCGACTTCAGCGAGCTGGACTTGATCTGCGACGTTGAAGCCGCAAACACCACGCTCTCGCCCTTCTTGATGGGCAGCTCGAAGTAGCCAGGCACGTAGAGGTCCTCGTTCGAGGAGTAGCCGCGCTCCTGCTCCTTCGGATACTCAATGCCGCGATACCAGTCGGGCTGGAACACGAACTCGTTCTTCTTCGAGAACTGCATGAACAGGTCGGGATAGCCCTTATACATGCAGGTCTTAATGCCGTTGTCAACGGTCTGATACTCACGGCTGGCCACTGAGTTCTCGTGAGTGAGCGAACGCACGGAGCGGAAGGCCAGGAACGGACGGAAGCGCAACAGCGTTGCCGAGTGGGCCTCGTCCAGCGTGTAGCGAATGAGGATGCGGTCCTCGTATGCCTGGAAGATGGTCTCTTTCCTCAGCACCACACCGCCCACGCGATAGACGGTGGTGGGCACGAGGCTTGCGTCAAACTCACGAATGTACTTGTGTCCCTTAGGACTGAAGTTGTTGCCCTGATACTTGTGGAGGCCCAGGTTGAATTCAGCTCCGTGCTGCACTACCGTACAATCAAGCGACGACAACAACACATGGTTATCGTCGTCAATCTCAGGCACTGGCACTACCAGCAGACCGTGGTACTTGCGCGTGTTGCAATCGACAAGCGTCGAAGAGCTATAGGCGCCAGAGCGGTTGGTACGGAGCAATTCGCGGCGCAGTGACTCCTCAAGGTTTGTCATCACGGCTTTCTCAAATCGCAAATAACTCATAGTTCCTATTTTAAGGTTTTAATAATATTGGTATAGCTTTTAGATTTCTTTTCCAAAAGTACGCATTTTATATTTCACAACAAAAAAAAAGACAACATTTTTTTGTTTTTTCTACGAAAATGCACAATTTTAATCAAAATTTTGGCAATATGACAGCATTTTCTTATCTTTGCGAACACATATATAAAAAAGAAAGCACAGTGGAAAAAGAATTTGATAAAGTTGAACTTGCAAAATCGGTAAGCATGCTATGGGATCCGCTTACCGACGAACAACGTGAACTCTTTGCAGAGAACATTTCCGTCAGAGACCTTTCGCGCGGCGAAGTATTATTCAAGGCAAGCTCCACCCCAACCCACCTTTATTATTTAATACGCGGAAAAATCACCATGCACCGCGAGGGCGTTGCCGGACAACAAATCGTGCGCATGGTAGAGCCCAGATCCATCTTCGGCTATGCCGCTGCCATCGAGGGCGTTGACTATCGCTCAACGGCCATCGCCGGCAACGACACCACAGTGCTGCAGATACCCATCAGCCTCATGTTCCATTTCATCTGGGAGAACAGCGACTTTGCCATGCTGTTCCTCAAGGAGCTGTCGTCGCTGCTCGGCATCTCCGTGGAGCGCACCATGAGCCTCACGCAGAAGCACATCCGGGGCCGACTGGCCGATGCATTGCTACAGATGAAGAAGAAATACGGCGTTGAAGACGACGGACAGACCCTGGCCGTCTATCTGAGTCGCGAAGACCTCGCCCAAATGTCGAACATGACCACGAGCAATGCCATCCGCACCCTCTCCTCGTTTGCCCAGGAAGGCCTCATCGCCATCGAAGGCCGCAAAATCAAGTTCGTCAATGTTGACGAGCTGCAAGTCATCTCCGACAGAGGGTAGCGACGTTCGACATTGAACATTGAACATTGAACGTTGAACGATTCTAATTCGGAATCAAAAAATTAATCACTTCCTGTTCCACCTGTATGCGATATTCGCCTACAGGTGTTTTCATTAGTCTTCCGTCAATGCCCACCAGTGCCTTCTTCGCCTCATCTACAAACACTTCGCGAGTGCGGAAAGCGTGAACCGAGTGATGGTTCAGGAAGCGCCCCGTGATCAGCAGCCACAGCCCCGTGATCAGCTGCGTAGCCTCAGCATTATAGACCACCGACACATCGAGCTGTCCGCTGTACGGCACGGCGCTCGGCGTCTGTCCGTAGCCCGGCCCATTGCCCACACACACCGTCATCACCTTGCGGTCTATCACGTCGGTGTTGATGCGCAGCCGCATCTTGTAGTCCATGCGGTGGAAGAACATCACCAGGAGCGATGACAGGAACGAGAGCGTGCGCGAGCCGAAGAGCCGTCGCGTCTGTCGGCGCAGGTTCATGATGTCAGCCGTCATACCAATGTTCACGCAGTTCAGGAAGTAGCGATGGCAGCGCTCGCCCTCCTTGCTGGTGTAGCGAATGCAGCCCAGGTCCACCTTCCTCACGTGTCGTTTCATCAGCCACTCTATCGTCTGCTCGTCGTTCTCCTCGTCAAAGTTCCAGAAACGGGCAAAGTCATTCATCACGCCATTCGGAATCACGCCCAGCACAATCTCGTCTCTCACACGTTTTTCCTCCAGCATCAGGCAGTTCACGGCATCGTTCAGTGCCGAGTCTCCGCCCACCACCACAATCGTCTTATAGCCATTGTTGATGAGCATAGTGATCAAGCGCGCCACACTGTCGCTGTTCTCGCTCTGTACCATGTCGTAAGCCACATGTCGCTCGTCCAACAACTGTCTGATCCTCTCCCACCGCTTGTGCTTCGTGGTCTTGCTTGATTTCGGACAATACAGAATGCCCCATCGTGTCGTTTCTACTGCCATTGCTGTTTATTTCATATTTATCACGCAAAGATAGTAATTAATGCCGTGATTGTGAGATTTATGTCTCTTTTTTATAATTATTTTAACATATTCAGTCTCTTTGATACACCCATTTTTTCTCCATCCTTATTTAGACAATCGCCCCTTCAAAACTCGCAAAAAATTCAGCACGCGGTCAGTCGCTCTCAAATTTGCGAGTTTTCGCCGTTTTACAACCACCTGACAATCAGCGGCTTACAAAACACCCCTTTTCTAAACCGCTTATACACAGGCAGTTTCAGCTGTTTAGGCCATTTCACGTCACCGTTTAGCATAGTTGGTCGCACCGTTTAGGTTAAATCGTGAACCGATCTAACCTAAATCGCAACGTGATATATTCAAAATCATCGCTTGATTTTGGCTAAAACCCATTGCTATTGAACCGCCAAAGGGCTTTCATCTAAGCATCATTTTACAGAAAAAAGCCCAAACAGGTGCTGAAAAACGAGCAAAATCAGAGAAACAGAACACCAAAGTTCTGTTATAGAACACCACTCACACTCCTTTTCCCCGTCAAAAACGTGTTAATTTTCCCTACTTTGCTCATTTTCCCCGTCATTTTTCTCACGCCTTATTTAGACGAACCAAACCGCCTTACCCGTTGTCTATCAGAAGAATATCGAAAAGTAGCCTCCCGTTCAAGATTTTTATCCAAAATAGCAGGCCAATTTCAGAAAAAACACTATCTTTGTACCCCAAAATCGTACCCCTAAAACACTTGACTGCAATGGCATTCACACCAGACGAAGAAGATATAGATTACGCTCTTAACAATTTGCAGGACCTGAAGTTCAACATGGAAGAGTCCATCGGGCGTGTGTTCAACAATGAATACATCCTGATTATTGGCAGCGAAGTGATGCTCAAGCCAACGGTGGAGCCGTCGGGCGACATCAACGACTATCTGCTGCGACACATCAACCGCAAGTTGAATTCAAGCTACAGGAACTTCGACGATCTGATGCGGCACTCCGGCACAGAGATTGACCCTATACGCAACCTGCTTTCATGGGACAGGTTCAAACGGAGCATGGTGGTCGATGACATTTCAGAAGAGTTGCAGGGACTACTGCGCACAAAGCTTTTCAAGGTGGTCATTACCACGACTTTCGACAGCTATCTCGAAATCCTGATGCGCGACATCTGGGGCAGCAGGCTCCGGGTGGTCAACGTGTGGGATACGTCCTCGCTTTCCAGCTTCTACGACCGGCTGGCTGAATACAAAGAGGTCAGGGATTATTATGAGCCCACGCTCATCTATGCTTTCGGCAAATGTGAGGAGAAAGAGGGCTGTTTCTATGCCCGCAAGGATTTTGAGTATATTCAGACCATAGAGCGATGGCTTGAGTTCGACAAACGCAAAAACCTGATGATGCTGTTTATTCTCAGTAAGCGTCTGCTCTCCCTGGGCTGCAAGTTCGACGACTGGTATTTCCGTTTCTTCTGGTACATCCTACGTCGCGAGGAGATGAAGCAACGAGATGGTGATATCGCCATTGCCTTCAACAGGAACGACCGTTCGGATCTGAAATTGGAAAATTACCTGAAAAACGTGCGTGCCATTACCCAGACTGAGCTGACAGCCCGTGAGTTCATGCGCCAGATGACGAAAGTGCTGACCTCCACCGACGCGGACAACCCCTATCGCAATCTTGTCACCCAGTACCGCCGACAGGGCAAGATTTTCTTCTCCTACTGCAATAAGGACAAGGAGCTGGCACAACAACTGTTCCAACAGCTCCGTCAGATTTACCCAAACCTCTGGTTCGATCAGGAAAACATACGTGGGGGCGACAACTACGACACTGAAATTCAGTATGGCATTAGCCATGCCAAGGTCTTCATCCCCTTGCTGACATCAACGGTAGCCGAAGACTTGAAGAACGGACAGACCGACCACTATTATCATGACGAGTGGCGGCAGGCAGCCAACCGCAAAGGCGAGTTGGCCGTCATCCCATTGGCTGTCGAAGGCTATTCCATGCGTGAATCGTATCACACAGTCTTTGAACAGATCATCGGAGACAGTATTTCCGGCATCAGTCTTTCAGAGCCTAATGCGCTCGGCAATCTCCAAAAAGCTATCGACAAACATTTGAACGGGCATGAGTAATTATATAGACAACAATCCCTGGGCTGGTCTGTCTTCCTACGAAGACCCTGAGAAAGCCAGACGTGAGGGCCGCAAGCCCAAACTGTTCTGTGGTCGTGACGATGAGTCGCATCAGGTCACCCAGCTCATCTGCAGCAACATCTTCGTCACCCTTTACGGCAAGAGCGGCACTGGCAAGACCTCGCTGCTCAATGCCGGCGTGTTCCCCCGTCTACGCCAAAAGCGCTATCTGCCCGTCAGCATCCGTCTTTCGATGGATGCCCGCGACATCAGTTTTCAGCAATGCATCGTTCATCGCCTGTCACAAGCGGTCAGTGAACATCTGGGCCAGCTGCAGACCGTAGAGGTTGTCCCCATGCCAGCCGACGAAGAAGCTCCTGACTATCTGTGGAGCCACTTTGCCCGAACCCGATTCGTGGATGGCGAGGGCCGCACGCTCTTCCCCGTCATTGTGCTCGACCAGTTTGAAGAGATTTTCCGCAACCGTCGCCCGGAAGCAGAAGTCCTGCTCCGACAGATTGCCTATTTGACGGATGAAAGCCATGCCCTCACCGCTCGCATGGTGGAGGGGCAGCCCTATAAATACGACTTCAACTTCCGCTTCGTCGCCTCCATCCGTGAGGACGACCTCTACCGGCTGGAAGACAGCATAGACAACAACTACCTTTCAGAGCTGAAACGCTGCCGCTATCGCCTGCGTAGTCTCACGGAGCAGGGGGCGAAAGATGTCATTCTTATCCCAGGAGGAGACCTTTTTAAGACAGAGGAGCAGACGGCTATTGCCGATGCCATCATCTCAAAGTCGCGCAACGAGGACGATAGCATCAGCACCAACATCATTTCCCTGCTGTGCAGCCGCATCTTCACGGATTTCCAGAAGAAGTCAGATGCTGATCACATCACCCCTGCGCTTGTCGATAACTTCATCAAGGGCAACCCCTTCGAGCGGTTCTATAACGAGGCTACCCGTGGCTTCTCCGACCATGAGAAATCCTACATTGAAGAGCACCTTGTGGATAGCACAGGCCGTCGCAACTCCATTCCCGAGAGCGACTTTCTGCTGCATGTGCCTAAAGGCAAAGACCTCTTGGAGGGCGACACCCGCATTTTGCAGCGCACCTCTACCTCGTCGGATGGCAGTAACTACCGCATAGAGCTGATACACGACTCGTTCTGCGAGCCGTTAGCTGGGCTAAAGGAGAAGCGGGAGCGCAGGAAGCGATTAAAGTGGATGGCAGGTGTCGCTGCTATTGCTTTGATCTGCTTGGGGGTGATGGCCTATATCCTATATCTTTTCAATGAGAACCAAAGTCAGGGAGACACCATTGCAAATCAGGAAGAGCAACTACGTCATGAGCGTGATTCCATCCAACGGACCAATGACAGACTGAAACAAGTACTCAACCATTTACAACTTGCGAATGAGCAGAAGGATAGTGCAAATGAACAACTCTCTCAGTCCTACCAACAGCTTTCAGAAAGAGAGCAGCAGCTGTCGGTAGCCAATCAAGGCTATCAAACGAATCTATCTCGCGTGTTAGCAGAAAAAGCCAAACAGCTGACAGACGACCACGATTCTTATCTGGCCCGACTCATCGCATTGCAAGCCTTGCCTCCCCATCGACCTTATACTGCAGAAGCTGAAGCAGCATTGCGTTCAGCCTGCATACGTGATGATGCAGTATTAAGGGAGCATACAGACGTTGTCAGGTCTGCTTCATTCAGCCCTGATGGCAAGCGCATTGTCTCAGCATCATGGGATAAAACCATTAGAATTTGGGATGCACAGACAGGAAAAGAACTAAAAAAGCTGGAGGGGCATACAATAAGAGTCAATTCTGCTTCGTTCAGCCCAGACGGCAAGCGCATCGTCTCAGCATCAGGTGATAAAACCGTTAGAATTTGGGACGCACAGACAGGAAAGGAACTGAAAAAGCTGGAGGGGCATAGATACGTCGTCGAGTCTGCTTCCTTCAGCCCTGACGGCAAACGCATCGTCTCAGCATCATGGGATAAAGCCATTAGGATTTGGGATGTACAAACAGGGAAGGAACTGAAAATACTGGAGGGACATACAGAATGGGTTGAATATGCTTCCTTCAGCCCTAATGGCAAACGTATCGTCTCAGCATCACATGATGGAACCGTTAGGATTTGGGATGCACAGACGGGAAAGGAACTACAGAAGCTGGAGGGACATACATACGTTGTCCACTCTGCTACCTTCAGCCCCGACGGCAAACGCATCGTCTCAGCATCAATGGATAATACCGTTAGGATTTGGGATGCACAAACAGGAAAAGAGCTGAAAAAGCTGGAAGGACATACAAGCCTTGCCAAGTCTGTTTCCTTCAGCCCTGACGGCAAGCGCATCGTCTCAGCATCATACGATAAAACCGTTAGGATTTGGGATGCACAGATAGGAAAGGAGCCGAAAAAAATGGAGGGGCATACAGATAATGTCAGTTCTGCTTCCTTCAGCCATGACGGCAAGTGCATTGTCTCAGCATCAAGTGATAAAACCGTTAGGATTTGGGATGCGCAGACAGGAAAGGAACTGAAAAAACTGGAGGGACATACAGGCGGTGTCAAGTCTGCTTCCTTCAGCCCCGATGGCAAGCGCATTGTCTCAGTTTCAAGTGATTATACCGTTAGGATATGGGATGCACAGACAGGAAAGGAACTGAAAAAACTGGAGGGATTCCGGGATGCTTCCTTCAGTCCTGACGGCAAGCACATCGTTTCAGCATCAAGGGCTAAAACCGTTAGAATTTGGGATGTACAAACAGGAAAAGAACTGAAAAAGCTGGAGGGGCATACAGGAAGTGTCAATTCTGCTTCCTTCAGCCCCGACGGCAAGTTCATCGTCTCAGCATCTTTCGATAAAACCGTTAGAATTTGGGATGCGCAGACTGGAAAGGAACTGAATAAATTGGTGGGGCATACAGGCGAAGTCTATTCTGCTACTTTCAGCCCTGACGGCAAACACATCGTCTCAGCATCTTACGATAACACCGTTAGGATTTGGGACGCGCAGACAGGAAAGGAACTGCAAAAGCTGGAGGGACATACAAACGGTGTCAATTCCGCTTCCTTCAGCCCCGACGGCAAGTACATCGTCTCAGCATCATACGATAAAACCATTAGAATTTGGGATGCACAGACAGGAAAGGAACTGCAAAAGCTGGAGGGGCATACAAAATGTGTCAATTCTGCTTCCTTCAGCCCCGATGGCAACCGCGTCGTCTCAGCATCATGGGACCGCACCATTAGGATTTGGGACTTCCCACCACTTGAAGACCTTATTGACCAGACTCGCGAACGGTTCAAGAACCGCCCACTTACACCAGAGGAGCGGCAGAAGTACTATTTGGAATAAAAATTGGCACATTCTCTTTTCATGCCCCCAAAAGAATTCTCCCTGAAAGTTTGGAAGGCTCCCAAACTATTCGTACAGTTGTATGCGACTATCAATAGCAGTTATCAACTATCTATAGGGCTTATACAAGATGGGCTTTAACCACATTTTTTGTTCATCAATGATAGAATCAAAAGCGGAAGGGAGTCTATATTCATATCAAACTATAAAAAAGAAAAAATATGAAGAAGCATTTATTCAAAGAACTTTGGATGACGGTGACAGTGGGATGCTTGTTTGCCGTGATGACGGGAGCTTGCGCAGGCAAGAATGGTGTGAAAGAAGTGGAAACATCAAATGACTCTGTTGTGGCGGGACTCGATGTATCTCAGTATCAGGGACATATAGAATGGAAACAACTGTCTCTGAATCGCAATTGTATAGTTGGCAGTGCAGAATATTTCAAGGATAAGAATCTAAAAGAAGATGTGCCAGTACAGTTTGTCTTTGTTAGAGCGACAAAAAGTAACTGCGTGACAGATGCCAACTTCTACACAAACTTTGAAGAGGCAAAGAACAACAATATCCTGCGAGGTGCATATCACTTCCTGATAGACTCTGTTTCGGGAACGAAGCAAGCTGAGCATTTCCTTTCTGTAGCTAACTTAGAGAAAGGTGACCTTCCTCCTGTGCTCGACATTGAGAAGGACACTAAGAACGGAAATACTATAGAGCTGAAAGTATCGGTTGACCAATGGCGCAAGATAGCCAAAGAATGGTTAGACGTGGTGGAGAAACATTATGGGGTGAAAGCCATTATCTACACCAACCTGAACGGATATAATGATTGGGTAAAGGATGATCAGGTGCTGCGCGATCATGACATTTGGATTGCAAAACCAAGAGGCGCCTATAATGAGTTGCCAGAGAACTGGAGGTTTTGGCAATTCACACATAAAGGCCATGCTACTGGAATAACAGAAAATGAAGTAGATATGAACCTGTTCAACGGCAATATTGACAGTCTGAAACAATACGTTGCTGAAAAAGGAATCAAGGAATAACGAAACGTAGCACAAGAGAAATAGGATGATAAAGAAAGTACTATCTATACTGCTGTTATGGTTCCCCATAATCAGCGTTTCGGCACAGGACTTGGCTGTGTATGAGGCGAAAGGCCCAGTAAAGCAAATCAAGTGGAAGAGTATGTTGAATCGCCCCTATCCCATTCCTTACTTTCAAGACACGCAAAAGTTCACTCGTAGTGGGCGCTTGATAGGGTTCGAACAACGTTATTATGCCGAACGAGACCGAAAAGGGCGGATGAAGCGAGAAGGCATGGATCCCACCGATGCATACCATTGGCATTATGACCGATTGGGAAGGGTCATTTGGGTGTTCTATAATCGTAGAGGCGATTACGAATTCACGCCTAAAATTATTTATCCTTTCTATACGACAAAAGGCGAAGTGGGCAAGTATAGAATTCATTATGGTGATCCTTCTGACATAGGAGATGTTCTTGACGAATTAACCGTGCACGTAACTGAACGCGACAGTCATGGCAACTGGACGAAGCGAAGGCATGTATCAAGTGACGGTAGGAATACATATATCGAAGAACGATCCATCACTTATTACTAAAAAAGCGATTAGAATCATGAAGACTTTCTTAATACATTTTGCAACAGCATTGTTTATTGGTTTTATAGGTGTGCCAGTCATTGTTTCCTTGTTAATAACAACAAATAAAGAATTTGATCTTGTAGAAGATGAAGTCCTTTTTACGCAACTGACACTATTGTTTACATTCATTGCTTTGGTCTGTAGATGCCGCTATCTGATTAAAGAAAAAGGCTATTCGAGATGGGCAAATCTGTATTGGTTCTTTGGCGGGATCGGAATAGGAGGAATGGGATTGTTCTACGCTTTTACATTAATCGATTAAAATAATCCTAATTATTGCATGATGGGAAAAATCATGAAACTCAAGAAGAAAAAATGGATTGTACTGATTGGCATACTTTGTGTCTGGTGCGTAGTGCTGAACTTGTTTGGAAAGACTGGCAGAGCAGTAATCATCATTGAGGACAAAATAGTAAGCAACGGACCTTACTGTGGCGTAAAAGTATATGTCATGAATAACGGAACTTGTCTCTATGAATATCAGGAAGGCTGTTCGAAAAGTAAAGGAAAAATAAAATATGCTGTAAACAAAGAGAAGCGTTCCATATCGTTTTCATACAACTATCCAATAGGTGTGCGCTACGTCGATTTTTCTTTCGATTTTGGACAGAAAGAGTATGAATACAGCTATCAACCTATCGGATCCGATTTCGAGAGATTTGAAATCACGAAAGCAGACTGGAACCGTATTCCATCCTTGTTTGAAGACTGAAACTCTATTGGTATCCAACGATAAAAAAGAAGACATTGCGGATGAACCATTTGTTCACAGAATTTTTGATTAATCAATATGATGAGGACGATGATTATTAGTCTGAAGGAAATCAAGCTAAGATATATTGGCGTATGGCTCAAGGATCAGCTGCAACGGCCTCACATGTTTCGTAACTTGGTAGTTAACAGGTCGGCATGGGGAGCCTTCTCTATCTACTCGCATATCAAGAGGAGTAACGGGAAGCCTAAGATAGCGTACCCGACAAAGAGCAAGGCAGAGAATGCTGCTGTAGATATGGCAAAGAAGTATGGAAAGCCATTCACGGTCTATAAGTGCTTGTTCTGCGACGGATGGCATGTCAGCCAAGATGCGCATGGATTGCCTATTCAGGAAAAATCCACCGAAGCGCTGAATTTGGAAAAATATGCCAAAAAGCCTATTGCACAGGCAACGGCTTTGGACGTGAAGAAAATCTTATCTACTAACATTCCAGATTTGGCACCTGTCTATGGAGGCTTTCGTGGAAGAACGCTATCGTCTGAAAGACAACTGCACGCATGGAACACGATGATGGAGGCTGGCATTAACCAGATCATTGATTTGCGAGCAGACTACACTTCCGACTTCTATAGTGAACTGTGCAAGGAAAGTGGCATAGCATATTTTCACTACCCGGTGTCATACGAGGAGGTTGAGCAGATGATTAGCCTCTTTCCAGAGTTTTGTCGTTTGATAGACAACGGCCGTTTTTACATTGCTTGTGCTATGGGACTGCATCGTACTGATATTGCACTTTGCACGTATTGGACGTTCAATGCTGCTGACAAGGGGATTGCTCCGCCAGAGATTCGAGGCTACAGAAAAGTAGATGGGCATAACACCAACAAAATCATGCGTGTACTCAACGCTTTCTATCAACATAAGACCGAAAAGGAAGGAAAAGAACCTATACCCATAGAAGTCTTTAAGGAACGCAAGAATATCATCAATGAATTGAGTAAGCTAGAATCCCTTTCCACTACATCAATGCCTTGATGGCCTGCACCTTCTCCTCCATCGGCAACGTGGCATCTATCCAGTGGATGGTGAAGCCGCGACGCTCCATGCCCCGGAACCAGGTCATTTGCCGCTTGGCAAACTGGTGGATGGCTATCTCTAACTGACGGAACATTTCATCGTAAGTAAGGCGACCAATGACATACTCCGTGAGATACTTGTATTCCAACCCATAGTAAATGAGGTCCTCGGCAGGGATGCCGCTATCGAGCAGTGTCCGAATCTCATCGACCATACCCTCATCGAGACGGGCTTTCAGACGACAAGTGATCTTCTCACGGCGCAGCTCACGGTCGATATTCACCCCGATAATGAGCGACTGAATGGCAGGCAGTTCCCTAAGGGGCATGGGATGCTCCAAGTTGTAGGATTCTATCTCGATGGCTCGAATGGCCCGCTGACAGGAGTCCACGTCCGTGACATTATGCATCACCGAACCGTTCTTGCGCTTCAGTTCCTCCAACATGACAGTCAGTTCTTCCAGGCTCTTTCCTTCCAACTGCGCACGCAGTTCAGGGTTCTGTGGAACGGGTGACAGGTGATAGCCCTTGAGCACAGCCTCGATATAGAGTCCGGTACCTCCGCAGAGGATGGGTTGCCGGTTTCTTTCCAGGATCTGCTGATAGGCATCGTAGAAATCCTGCTGGTACTGAAAAAGATTATACTTCGTGCCAGGCTCGCAGATGTCAATCAAGTGGTAGGGGATGTCAATGGGAGTGCCGTCAATCTCCACGCGGTAGTCGGCCAGGTCCTTACCTGTTCCGATGTCCATCCGTCGGTACACCTGCCTTGAGTCGGCAGAGAGGATCTCACCGTCGGTTTCGCTTGCCAAAGCCGCTGCCAACGGTGTCTTCCCGCTGGCTGTTGGTCCAAGAATAGTAATCAGTTGTTTCATAGATGTTTGCAAAAGTAAGAAAAAAAAGACAACCGTCATGACTTTTTTCGGGAAAAATAGCTATCTTTGCAGCACTCGAAGAATGAAACAGAACGAATACTGCTCTTTTCACAATGAATCGATTTTTCATCCTAGCCCTTCCTATGCTGGCTATGACCAACCTCACAGCAAGTGGACAGACCCACATTGCTGGGGTTATACAATCGTATAATGAAGCAAGTCGCGGACAACTGCGCACCCAGCAATATTTTCCCGAGAACGGGGCTTTCGTCTGCGAGAATGGTAAAAACCGTTTCACCCGTGCGCTCTACGGCTCCTATACCGACTGGCGTGTAGAGACCTCCGACCGACCTGCCTTCGCAGTTGTGAAGAAAGGTCACCATCGCAACATCCGTTTTTCTGTAAATGGTGTTGCCCTCGACTCCACCGACTATTGCAAGGCTACTTATAAGAACGGCATGCGCAGCTACCTGCTGAAGGACCATCGCTGGCAGAGCGCACTCCGGATGGCTGTTGTGGCACTCCCCACCGAAGAGGGAGCCGTATGGCAGTTGGAAGCCGACGATGCGGCAATGGCACTCGACGTACAGGTCAAGTTGTGCCAGATAGCCAAGCCGAAGTTGAAGCGCAATGGTGACATCGGAGCTGATGCCCCAGGTGTGTTCGAACCCGACCCGCAAGAGCGCGGACTTGTAGTGAGCCAAGCTTCCTATAGCGATGACAGTCGCACGAAAGCCCACATCGTGGTACGCCTCGACTCAGTGGCTCCACTGAGTTTCGCAGATGCCAGTCAGCTATACAACGAAGCACTGCAGTACAACGAGCAGTTGGCAAGCCGATTGACATTCCACACCCCCGATCCTTACATCAACACCTTAGGCAGTGCGCTCGCCGTAGCTGCCGACGGCGACTGGGACGGTCAGACGTGGCTGCACGGCTGCATTGGCTGGCGCATGCCGCTGGCAGGATGGCGAGCAGCATACGTGGGTGATGTGCTGGGCTGGAACGACCGTCAGTTGAGCCACTTCGATGCCTATGCCAAGAGTCAGGTGACCGACGTGCCGGCTACCATCCCCCACCCCTCGCAAGACCCGAAGATGAACCTGGCACGTGCCGAGAAGCGATGGGGCACACAGATGTACTCGAACGGCTACATCTGTCGCAACCCCGAACGCAATGACCAGATGCACCACTACGACATGAACCTCAACTATATGGACGAGTTGCTGTGGCACTTCCAGTATGATGCCGACACCATCTATATGCGCCGCATGTGGCCTGTCATCAAGCGCCATCTGGCATGGGAGAAGCGCAACTACGATGCCGACGGCGATCACCTCTACGATGCCTACTGCTGCATCTGGGCAAGCGATGCCTTATACTATAGTGGTGGAGCCGTGACCCACTCCTCTGCCTATAACTATAGAGGTAACAAGCTCGCTGCCCGCATTGCCGAAATCATCGGAGAGGATCCCAAGCCCTACCAGCAAGAGGCAGAAGCCATCCTCAAGGCCATGAACGAGCGTCTCTGGATGAAGGACAAAGGTGTCTGGGCAGAGTATCAGGACGCGATGGGCTTGAAACGACTCCATGAAAGTCCTGCCGTATGGAGCATCTATACACCCATCGATTGTGGCGCTTGTTCGCCAGAACAGGCATATAGGGCTACCAACTGGGTGAGGTCGCACATCCCTCATTTCCGTGTTGAGAATACGGGCTATCGCACCATCGCCACATCAAACTGGATGCCCTATTCGTGGAGCATCAACAACGTGGCCATTGCCGAGGTGATGCACACGGCACTGGCTTTCTTCGAGGCAGGCAACAGCACACAGGGTTTCGACCTGCTGATGGGCAATGTGATGGACAACATGTACTTCGGACAGTCGCCTGCCAACTTCGGACAGTTATCGCACTTCGATGCAGCCCGTGGTGAGTGTTATCGCGACTTTGGTGATTGCATCGGCATCTCTTCGCGCACACTGATTCAAGGTCTCTTTGGCATTATTCCTCAGGCGCTTGACGGTAAGTGCATGATTCGTCCTGGCTTTCCTGACTCGTGGAATAGCGTCAGCATCAAGACACCTTATCTGGAATATAAGTTTACGCGCAAGGAAGGACTGGAGCGCTATGAAATCACACAGAACTTCCGTCAGCCCCTGAAGATTGTGCTCCGCCAGAACTGCGGACTGGGAAAGTATCATGACACCGAGGGTACCAGCGAACGGCATCAAGTGATAGAAGTGAAAAAAGCTGATTACGTGATGCGTCTGTCGCATCCCGTTGTGCACGGGAAGCCTGAACTGGGACTTGCCGAGCCTACGGAAGGAGCCAAGCGGGTGCAAAAGATAGACAGTTACTTCAATGCCGAGGTGGATGACATCTACAAGAATCAGTACCTCTCGCCCCGCCCACAGGTTACTACGCTTCAGATTCCCGTTCAGGGAGTGGGCGAATGGTGTCATCCACAGTACACCCCCACCATCAACGACTCCGTGTTCCGCACCCTTATTCGCAACAATCAGTTCACTGTGGCTGGTGTGCCTTTCCGCACGCCCACTGAGGGGCGCAACATTGCTTACACCTCGCTGTGGGACAACTATCCCGACAGCATTGTGATACCGCTCAAGGGAAGGGCTTCAGCTGCCTATCTGCTGATGGCTGGCAGCACCAACCACATGCAGAGCCGCATCGACAATGGGCTCGTCGTCGTGACCTATACCGACCACACCACCGATACGCTCCGTCTGCAGAACCCCGCCAACTGGTGTCCCATTGAGCAGGACTACTTCATCGACGGCAAGGCGTTCAGCGCTGCCCAGCCTCGACCCTACCGCGTCTGTCTGGGAACTGGCACCGTGAGCCGCAACCTGGGTGAAGCCCTCAACATCAAGGAGGTGTACGGACGAGAAATACCCGGAGGAGCAGCACAGATGCTCAACATGCCCCTCAACAGGCAGAAGAAACTGAAAAGCCTCACTCTACGCACGCTCTCCAACGACGTGGTGATAGGACTGATGGGCATTACATTACAATGAATACATAAAAAAAGCTATGGAACAACTGTTGAAACTATATCAAAACTGGCGAGGACAAGAACCAGCCCAAACTGAGAAACTGCCAGGTGCAGGCAGCAACCGAGCCTACTATCGATTGACCGACAATGACGGACAGAGCGTCATAGGATGCGTCGGCACCAGTCGCGACGAGAACCACGCCTTCATCTATCTGGCCCAGCACTTCACCCTGCGTAGGCTGCCAGTGCCAAAGGTACTCGCTGTGAGCGACGACGAGCTGCGCTATCTGCAGTCCGACCTGGGCAGCACATCGCTCTTCGATGCCATCAGCGGAGGTCGTGAGGCAGGCGGGCGCTATACCGTAGCCGAACAACAGTTGCTCAGACGCACCATTCGCGAACTGCCCAACATACAGTTTCGGGGAGCACGCGGACTGGACTTTAGCCACTGCTATCCGCAACCCGATTTCAATGTCGAGGGAGTACTCTTCGACCTGAACTATTTCAAGTACTGCTTCCTGAAAGCCAGTGAGCTTGATTTCCATGAGATGAAGCTCGAGGCCGACTTCCGTCTGCTAGCCAAAGACCTCACCACAGAGAGTTCAGACAGCTTTCTCTATCGCGACTTCCAGGCGCGCAACGTCATGCTGGTAGGAGAAGACACCCCCCAACCATTCTTCATCGATTTCCAGGGAGGCAGACGCGGTCCGTTCTACTACGACCTGGCCTCTTTCCTGTGGCAGGCATCAGCCCAGTATCCCGACAAACTGCGCCACGAGCTCATCGACGAATACTATGAGGCAGCCCAGCAGTTCACCGAGATGCCTAAGCGCGACCTCTTCGACAGCCGTCTGCGCCTGTTTGTCTTCTTCCGCACCCTGCAGGTGCTGGGAGCCTACGGCTTCAGAGGCTACTTCGAGCGTAAGCAGCACTTCATCAAGAGCATTCCTCCCGCCATACAGAACCTGCGCGAGCTGCTACAGTCGCCTGCCGACCTGCCCTATCCCTATCTGTGCGATGTACTGCGCCGTCTGTGTCAGTTGCCCCAGTATCATCACATTGAGGTGGTTGCACAGTCGCGTTCCGATGGTTACAAGACCACCGACCTGAACCCCTACAACGCCCACCCCAAAGACGGTCCTGCCACTTTCTCAAAGTACGATGCACAGGGTCCGCTTGTGGTCAAGGTGTTCAGCTTCAGCTATCATAAGGGCATCCCCGAAGACGAGAGCGGCAACGGCGGTGGCTATGTGTTCGACTGCCGCAGCACCCACAACCCCGGTCGCTACGAGCCTTACAAGAAGTTGACTGGTCTCGACGAGCCCGTCATCCGCTTCTTAGAGGACGACGGCGAAATCCTTACGTTCCTCGACTCAGTCTATAAACTGGCCGATGCCCACGTGCAGCGCTACATTCAGCGCGGCTTCACCTCACTGATGTTCTGCTTCGGCTGCACGGGCGGTCAGCATCGCTCCGTCTATAGTGCCCAGCATCTGGCTGAGCACATCCACAGCAAGTTCGGCATTGAGGTGCATGTCTGCCATCGCGAACAGAACATTCAGCAGGTATTGAAAGCGAATGCCACAAACTCACAAGCATCATGAAACGCATCATCCCGTTCCTATTCCTCCTCATGATGGCAGTCTGCCTACAGGCTGGCACCGAGAAGGGCATGCGCCCTGAAACGAAAGCAACAGCAGGCAGAAAAGAAACTGTGCCTGTGATTTTGACCGCAGGACAATCGAATGCCGACGGACGAGTGCCACTGAAAGACCTGCCCTCCTACGTGTACTACGACTACTGCCAGTGGAGCTACGGCAGTGGTGACTTCGAGACGGCCACCGGACAGTTCACGCCCTTTTGGCCGCGTGTGGCCAAGCCAAAGATAGAGCAGAGCTGGGGCTTCGATGCCATCGTCTATTACCTGCTGGAACAACGGTGGCAACGACCTTTCTACGTCATCAAGCACACCGATGGAGGCACCGCCATCGACCCGTCCTGCAAAAGCAGCACCCACGGTCTCTTCTGGAGTGCCGACACGGCCTTCCTCAATCACACCACTTCAGCCAGTCATGGCGGCAAGTCGCTCCTGCTGGCTTTCGAACGCCAGGTGGAGGACTGCCTGAAGACTCTTCCCGAGCATTACGACATCCAGTGTCTGCTGTGGCATCAGGGAGAGAGCGACTTTCAGGCCGACAGTCTCTATTATGACAATCTGAAGGCCGTCATCGCCCACATCCGCCAACATCTGGTGAAGGTTACGGGCAAGCGGAAGTATCGCAAGCTGCCTGTCATCTGCGGCAACTACTCCGTGCAGAGCCGTCAGCGCAGTGAGCGCATAGCCAATGCGCTGAACCGCATGGCTAAGGACGACCGTCACTTCTACGTGGTTGACGCCAGCGATCTGCCTTTGCTGCGCGACCGTCTCCACTTCAATGCCGAGGGAGCCGAGACACTGGGCCGACGAATCTATGAAAAGCTCGCTACCATCATAGCAATGTGATTTCCGTTTTTTTATTCTAAGAATAGTCATTTTCCTTTCATGAAACAAGCAATGATCTTTGCCGCAGGGTTGGGCACCAGACTAAAACCACTCACCGACACCATGCCGAAAGCGCTGGTGCCCGTGGCCGGACAACCGCTGCTGTGGCACGTCATCATGAAGCTGAAGGCCGCCGGCTTCGAACGTATCGTCATCAATGTTCACCACTTTGCCAGCCAAATCGTAAACTACTTGCAGGCCCACCGAAACTTTGATTTAGACATTCGCATCAGCGACGAGACCGAGATGCTGCTTGAGACAGGTGGCGGCATCAAGAAAGCCTTGCCACTCTTCGATCCCGACAGTCCCATACTGATACACAATGTTGACATACTGAGCAACGTCAGTCTCGACACGCTCTTTCCCGAAAGACATCCCGATGCGCTGCTCCTCGTGAGCCAGCGAAACACGAAGCGCTATCTGCTGTTCGACGACGAGATGATTCTCGACGGATGGACCAACATTGAGACTGGCGAAGTGAGAAGTCCCTATCCCAGTCTCGACCCGTCTGGCATGAAGCGACTGGCCTTCAGCGGCATTCATGTGCTGTGGCCTCATGTGTTTCCTTTGTTCCGCGAGATGCCCGATCGCTTTGGCATCATCGACTTCTATCTGAAGTACTGCAATCAGTGTGCTTTCATGGGATTAGAAAAATCCGACCTTCGCCTTATGGACGTAGGCAAGCTCGATACCATAGGCGAGGCCGAACAATTCCTCAAGGAATAGTGCAGAAAGCATATCTAGTCTAAGTCATTTTTTCGTAACTCTGGCTTTGCCGAAGTTTTTCGCTTTGCTCAAGGAAACTCCTGCCACTCGGAAACGAAAAGAAAACCAAGCTTTCCTTTTGCATTTCACTCCTTTTTCCGTAACTTTGGAAGAAATCGCAGGATTTCTTTATATAAAGGCAGTCTGGGGAATTGAAAGAAAATGGGGTTACGAATTGGCAACCGTACTCAATCCACATTCTTCCACCTAAAGGTAGAAGTGTGGCTTCGCATTCTGCTATGAAATGCATTCAATGAACACCCGATAATGAGCCATCAGCCGTTTTATGACTCATCATCGGGTGCAAAGGTACGAATAAGTGAGCAAAACACCTAATTTATTTGAGTATTTTCGAACGCGAGAACTCGAACTCGTTCGCTTGGCTTGTCCAAGAACTTCGAGACATCGTCTCAAAGGTAATCATTCTTTCTGAAATCGCACACATTGGGTACGCTCACATGAGTTTTCTCAACTCCTCTGGTTCAGGAAGTATACCTTGGTATTCCTTGGGTAACTCTGAAGACGTGCGATAGATTGCTACACCCATTGGCTTGTTGATGTCTCGGAATGCGAACTCCACCGTTTTTGAATCTCTATCCTTGCAGAGAATAATTCCGATGGAAGGATTCTCATGAGGTAGTTTCACATACTCGTCAAGAGCTGAAAGATAGAAATTCAACTTCCCCGCATACTCCGGTTTGAACTCACCCCGTTTCAATTCGATCGCGATTAGTGCCTGAAGGCGGCGATTGAAGAACAGCAAATCTATGAAATACTCTTTTTCGGATACAACAAGACGATACTGATTACCCATAAACGAGAAATCACTACCTAATGCCATGATGAAGTTCTTGATATTGTGAACAATCTGCTGCTCTATTACACGCTCATCCGTCTCGTCTGGATCCTCGATGTTCACAAAATCAAGCAGATATTCGTCCTTGAACGAGCGTAATGCCTTACTGCGCAAATCCACATTAGCAATGGTTTTTGCAAAGTTATTGGGCATGTTGCCACGCTTTCCAAACAAATCGTCCTTCATATAATATTTCAACTTGTCGCCATTCCAAAATCCAGTGGCACAATTCACGATATAGAACAATCGTTGCTCTACATCCTTCTTTTGGGCCAGTATCTCATAATGGTTCGTAAAGCCAACGGCAAGAAAGGCATCTAATGTCTCTGGAGATAATTCGTCCGTTGTCAATGGACGAATTTCGATATGTCCTTTGTCGCCTATTGGAATGATGCTGTTTTGTAAATCGTCCGCTGACAATGGACGATTCTCGAACATGCTGCACCATGCCTCGTAGAAGATACGCATACGTTTGATGCTGGTCTCAGAGAAGCCCCTTAGTCCAGGCAGCTCCTGTTGCAGCAATTCTGATATAGTGCCAATAGCATTGCTGCCCCATCTTGCAGCTCTGCTTTGGGCGGAAATATACCCGCCAATAGCATAGTAAAGAGCCAACACTTCCTTGTTTACTAACCGTGCTGCACGATAGCGACTTTCCAATATCGCTTCCTTGATCGCCTTTACTGCCTCAGCATACGTTGCTGTTATTTGTTTCTGTTCCATATCTTCAATATCGTTTGCAAAGTTAATCATTTATTACAAGATAATCAATGGAAGCCTCTTCGTGATACTTCTTATAGTCTTATTATTAGCAGAATCCCTTACAACGAGCGGAGAACAACATCTTTCTTTCTTGAATGGAAAAGGAATTCCAAATGGTAATGAGGTCAGAGACCTTTATTTCGTCAAATGATGGATAGTCTGCGCATGGAACTCCGTTTTCTTCGTATCGCCGTTTGGGCGGTATGCCCGACATCAAGACTAATTCTACATTCTTGACATTCCGTAAATCTTCTGTATACCCTTCGTTATGTATAGCAAGTACGATCAGCTTTCCTCTTTTGGACAGCAGTCGGAACCATTCATCTATTGGATTTACAGAAATGTTTTCTTGTTTGTTCATATTCTTTGTTATGAGCATTTGAATGTATCAGCTTTTATATTAATTTCCTTCTTCTCAGTTCCCAGAAGCATTGCTGCGTAGCCTCAATATCGCTTGCTGCATTATGTGCTTCTTCAAAATCGTTGCCAAATAATTTGTGATACAATTCTTGTAACTTTGGATATTTATATCCGTAGTATCCTGGTATCTTACAAAAGTCTGTACTTGATTTCATCGTGCAAAATGCTTGCTTAGAATCCATAATGTCAGGTCTTGACAGCCTAATTAGTTCTGCCCCAACGATCTTCTTGTCGAAGTCTATGTTATGGCCTACAATATATTTGGTCTTATTGAAGTCTTGCAAGAATTTGTCAATAACATATGATAAATTGTATCCTAATTCTAAGGCCATTTTCGTTGTTATCTTATGAATTTTTGCCGCCTCATCAGGAATTGTGAAACCATCAGGCTTGATTATATAGTTTCCTTTTGATACCTTTTCGCCGTCCTCAGTCATTAAAATCCATCCTAATTGTACAAGACGGGGCCAATTTCTTGTGTCAGAACTTGGTGCTTTGTAATTAAGTGGAGTTCCAGTCGTTTCAGTATCAAAGAAAAGATAATATGTTTTATTATTTGGCTCTATCCACTCATTTACAATACTCGCAATATCATTTTTAATTTGATATTCGTAAAAATGGAGGTCACCATTTGCATCTTCCTTAACAAAATATCGTATAATGTCATGCTTATCAAAATTAGAGTCAGTAAGGATTTCCTTATTACTATAAGCTATTTTGTCATACTCACAAGGGATGTATTCTTTAATCAAAGAAATATCTTGTATAAAGCCTATTTCCCGTAAGTCATTGTTAACAACACCCCATTTTCCATCGCGTTTAACGATTATTGGATACGTAAAGTATTCTCTTTTTTGGCGTACAAGAATGCCTTCCCGCCATTCTGTCTCTTTGGCAATTTCAGGAATTATTTGATATTGTGTATCCAATAGGATATTGCCATCATAATCATATAAAGCAATGTAGCCGTTTAAAATTGTCACAATAACTTCATCGTGTACTTTAATATCGTCATAAACAACATCATATAACTTTTTTCCCTCATCATTATACAATCCCTTCTTTCCACCTTTCATTACAACATAACAGGAGCCGTTCGATGATTTACAAATAGCATCATAAATAGGACTGATAAGATATTCTTCTTTAATATAATCATACATGCCCCATCCTCCCCATTTGACAATAATTTGGTATCTCCATCCTTCTAAATACTCACTGAATAAGGCGGGTAACAATACTCTATTATTTAGATTATATATTTGCCACCATCCATTTTTATTTACAAGTATTCGAGACGTTTTCCATCCCAGGTTTTTAATAAAATCATATTCTATTGGAAGTATCTCCTTACCGTTATTGTCATATAATCCAAACTTTTTGTTGCAAGCAATAATAAAAGTTGAATTTTTAAAAGAGTCCACAGCAATTATATCATCGTATTCAACTGGAATAGTTATTAAACCCTCTAAATTTGAAAAACCTTTTTTGTCGCATTTTGTCAAGATAAAACCATGTAAAGTCCAATAATCAAAAACTATAGTATCATATACAGTAGAAATAATCTGCTTATTGTTACAAAATACACCTTTTTCCCCATTCTTCTCAACTATATATATATCGTCGTCACTTTCTATATTATCATATTCTATCGGAATAATAACATTTCCACATTCGTCAAGGACACCCTTCATATTATATTGAGAAACAAGAATTTTACCTTTGTAATTTATTTGTGATATTGAATCATAAATAATATCTGTTTTTAATTCACTTTCATTGTAAAAGCCATACAGCCCCTTACTTTTTACAAAATACACAGACTTCCATTTGTGTGTAACTTCTTCATAGTAAATAGGGACAATTGTTTTTCCATAATTGTTTATGACTCCCATCTTATTGTTGGTTTCAACAATAAAGAAAGATTCCGTACCATCACAATCAGAAAATTCATAATGCAAAGAATCATACATTACAGGTGTAATTGCCAAACATTGAGTATTGATTAATCCCCACTTTTCATCTTTTTCTATGGCAAATACAGATTTGAAACGAACAATATCTGCATATTGTAATGGAAGTACAACAAGCCCCTTTTCGTTTATAATTCCTTTTTTTCCATCTGTTGACACAATACACAGTTTGTCAACAAAAGCTGTTTCGATTTCAGTTTCATCGTATGTGTTCTCAAAAACAATCTCATTCCATTTATTTATAAAAATAACTTTTGAATCTAAAACAGCCGCTGTAACATCTGGACAATTAAAAAAGACGAGTGAATCATAAATTATCGGTATTTGAATCTCCCCCAATTTATTGATGCAACCCCATTTTCCTCCATCTATTATTAAGAAAGTATCATAACCTGGACCACACGCCCACTCATAACGTTCCTTACCTCCTATATTTACATTTAGAAGGCCACATTTATCAAACCCATGTAAGTCACTAGACACTTTATAGTCAATAGGTATTTCCTGACCAGTTTCCTTGTTTTCTATCCATTTGTTCTCGCCATATTGCATGAAGGCAACATCAGAACTTTCAATTATTTTATATTTCTGCTCTCTGTCTATTCTTTGAGAATATTCTGCCAAATCTATTCTCAAAAGATCTTCTTCATCATTAGATTGCATGATATACTCTTGTGAATATAACACATTTCCATTTTGTTTAAACTCTAGAATATAAGTTCCTTTCCTCAATTCAATTTTGAAAATGGATTGTGGAACAGCATCACCTTTTAATTCATAGTCACAATAGACTTCGCATGGCGTATCAACCAAAATTTTCAATATAGAGCTCATAAGTGAAATTTTTATCTGTTAAAATGTTTGTTGTCTTGGAATTGAAAGTATGGCAAAGTGAGCGATTAATCCCAAGACGATTTACTATTTGCTTTATCATAACGTAGTCTTTTGGAGTAAATACAGAAAAATACCATTTTGCAGAAGGTTTAACACATGAATATATCCTTATAAAATAAGGTAGGTCAATATCGTTCAAAGAACAACCACTAACAATGATTTTGTCTATTTTATATGCTTTAATTATTTTAAAAAAGTACTCATTGTCACTAATTATATTAGAAACATTTTTGTGCAAATTCAAATAATAATCATTAATCAGTTTGTATGCATTTTCTTCCACAATATCATCACATTCTATCTCTAATCCCGCTTCATTTCCATGTCCATAAATGTAATTTGTTTCATGTCTTTTACCATGAATATGACAAATATTATTAGAATTTATTCCGTAGACACCTTCTAATGTTTCCGTATAATTGAATGTAAAAAACAACGCATCTTTTGCGTCCTTATTCAAACACGGATGATAACCTTTGGGAGACGAAATATCCAACGAATCAATCCAAGAATGAAAGCATTTATCCATATCAGAAAGCACAGACGCTAAATAACCACTTGGACAATCTTCAATATCATATGCATATCGGGAAAGATTATCATATTTTTCAAGGTCAACACCTAATTTGCATTGATCAAATACATAATCCTCATCAATGGCTCCTAATATTTCTTCAAATTGACACCATAAAAGAGATTTCCCTTTTTCGTCAAAAGCAGGGAAAAAGGACTCCAATATGGATGACAAATGATTTCCGTTCGGCCATTTACTAACCATATAATCATAGAAATCACAATAACTGGATTTTATTCCATGATGCAGATCAAAACCATTACCGATTATATATAATGTATGTGACATGTATTTGCAGAAAATTGATTTCTAAAGAATCTTACAATAATTCCCAACACTTACATTTGCCAGTTGAAAATCTGATTGAGTTTAGCGTGGTGTTCATTTTGATTTTATTATTCACTTTACTTTGACGACACCAACAATTCCTTCACATCTACGTCGAGATGGCGTGCAATCTCGTAGAGTTGTTCCACTGAGGGCTGCACCTTGTTGGTCATCCATCGTGAAACGGTACTGATGCTGTGGCCCATCTGCTCTGAGAGCCACGTACCAGTTCTTTCTTTCTCAGCTAATACTATCTTTAATCTGTTATAGCGTTGTATCTCCATATTGCTTTTAGTTATTCTTGCTCAACATTGAGCGTTCTGTGCGCAAATATAATCAAAAAAGTCGAGAATAGGATGATTCGTGAACATAAATTAAGAAAAAGTGTGGTCTTTTCTCTTGATATGGGAATAATCCGTATAGATTTTTGTTCCCAATGCCACAAACAGGTTCCATAGAAGGGTGTATTCTAATGCACACTTTTCTGTGGAACAATTGCCCTTTACATCCCACATGTCAAGCGGAATCGTCTTCTTACAACTGCGCTCGGCTCTGCCGCTTCGCTTGTCGAAGAACTGGCTCTGCGTGCCGTTAATCGGACTTGGCTTTGCCGCTTGCCTTAAGCAAGAACCCTGCCCATGATAACCCTGCATTATAGCCGCCCCTTACCAAGGGGCTCTAAATGTTCACATAGAACAGAATGTTAAAAGTACTTCTCATGTTTCTTACTCTTTTTAATTTTGGCCGCAAAACTACTATTTCTTTTAGCATCCATCGCTATGCAAAATGTAGCAGTTTGCGGAATAAGAACGGGTTACGATTTGGCAACCTAACTCCTTCAGCATTCCTCCCTAATTTGCTTTCTCCTTCAATTTGAAGTTCCTCGTTTTTCCCTTGATTGCCTTTATTTTAGGTCGAAATGCGTTAATCTTCTAAAATCGCTTCGCTTTTACAAGCTTTTTCCGTAACTTTGGCTTTGCCGAAGTTTTTCGCTTTGCTCAAGGAAACTCCTGACACTCGGCAATGCAAAAGAAAATTAGGCTTTTCTTTTGCATTGCTCTCGTTTTTTCGTAACTTTGCACCGAGTTATGAGAAGAGACTGACAATTATTTATTTACATAATCCATAAAAAAGAAGTGATGCAACAGAAGATTATCATTCTTGACTTCGGTTCGCAGACCACCCAGCTTATCGGACGAAGGGTGCGCGAACTGGACACCTTCTGCGAGATTCTTCCCTACAACAAGTTTCCAAAAGATGACCCGACGGTGATTGGAGTCATACTGAGCGGCTCACCCTACTCCGTGCATGACCCGGAAGCTTTCAAGGTGGATCTCAACGACTTCATTGGCCGGTTGCCCGTGCTGGGCATCTGCTACGGAGCACAGTTCATCAGCCACACGCTGGGCGGTAGGGTCGAGAAAGCCGACTCGCGCGAATACGGTCGCGCTCATCTCAAAACGGTTGACACAGAGAACCCGCTCTTCAAGGGCTTCGACCAGGGTTCGCAGGTGTGGATGAGTCATGGCGACACCATCACCGCCATCCCTGAGGGCTTCAGCGTGATTGGCAGTACGAAAGACGTAAAGAACGCAGCGTTCTACGCTCTCAACTCTCAATTCTCAAAAGGCATCTGGGCTGTTCAGTTCCACCCCGAGGTGTTCCACACCGTGCAGGGCACCCAGCTGCTCAAGAACTTCGTGGTTGACATCTGCGGCTCGCGACAGGAGTGGAGCGCAGCCTCATTCGTTGATACGACCGTAGCCGAGCTGAAGCAGCAGATAGGACAGGACCGCGTCATTCTCGGTCTCTCGGGAGGCGTTGACTCCAGCGTGGCAGCCGTGCTGCTGAACAGGGCCATCAGCGACCGTCTCACCTGCATCTTCGTAGATCACGGCATGTTGCGCAAGAACGAGTTCCAACAGGTGATGGACGACTATAAGGTATTAGGACTGAACGTGATTGGTGTAGATGCATCGGAGAAGTTCTTTGCCGACCTCAAAGGCATCTCCGACCCTGAGCAGAAGCGCAAAATCATTGGCCGCGACTTCGTGGAGGTGTTCAATGCCGAAGCCAAGAAGATTACCGATGCCCGCTGGCTGGCACAGGGCACCATCTATCCCGACCGCATTGAGAGCCTGAACATCACGGGCAAGGTCATCAAGAGCCATCACAACGTGGGCGGACTACCGAAGGAGATGAACCTGCAGCTGTGCGAACCGCTGAAGTGGCTGTTCAAGGACGAGGTGCGCCGTGTGGGCCGACAACTGGGCATGCCCGAGCACCTCATCACCCGTCACCCCTTCCCCGGCCCCGGACTGGCTGTGCGCATTCTCGGCGACATCACTCCCGAAAAGGTTCGTGTGCTGCAAGAGGCCGACGACATCTACATCCGTGGACTGCGCGAATACAAGGTGAAGCTCTCTGGCGAAGAGGCCCGCAAGGTGCTGGCTGCCGGCGTGCCGGCTGAGATGCAGGACGGCGAGATCGAAGTATCACTCTACGACCAGGTGTGGCAGGCCGGAGCCATCCTGCTCAGCACCGTCCGCTCAGTGGGCGTGATGGGCGACGAGCGCACTTACGAGAATCCGGTGGCCCTGCGTGCAGTGACCAGCAGCGATGCCATGACAGCCGACTGGGCTCACCTGCCCTACGACTTCATGGCCAAAGTGTCTAACGAGATCATCAACAAAGTGCGTGGCGTGAACCGCGTCTGCTACGACATCTCCTCAAAGCCGCCTGCAACCATCGAGTGGGAATAACACCTGAGCCACAATACGCTTATACTATATAAGTTTTCATTTCATCTGCTCCATCTGCCCCCTTTCTGCAACGCACTGATTTTCAATTACTTCCGTGCAAAGCAGATGGGAGCAGATGGAGCAGATGGCTTTTAGCCAAGATCACAGCGCCATGCTGCCTAAACCGTGAGACCATTTAGCCAAGATCATCAAGCGATATCGCCTAAATCGCAATGTGATCTGTCCTAAACCTCAGCACGATTTAGCCACCGCCTCGCTGTGGGACTTCCTAAACCTCAAACGCGAAGAAAGCAAGCCCAAACGCGACTGAACATCAAACGGAAATGCAAACTATCTATAATTTTCTTAAAATTACATGGAACTTTGGAAAAATTGCCGTATCTTTGTCATCTGATTACTAACATGAAAAGAACTTAAAACTATTTTTTACTATCCAATGAGACTTTTTACATGCATGATTGCATTGGCGCTGTCGGTGCTGACGGTCAATGCCAAGCCTATCTCCCGTGAGCAGGCAAAGGTGCGAGCCGCTTCGTTCATGAAGCAGAAAGGCGACGCCCGCAAGCTCTCGGCAGTGGTCAACCAGAAAAAACTGGCTCCCGGAAAAGCTTCGGTAGCTGCCGACAACGGCATAGCCCCCTACTACGTGTTCGACAAGGGGAAGAGCGAGGGCTTCGTCATCGTGTCGGGCGACGACCAGACCATCGACGTGCTGGGCTACTGCGACGAGGGCTCGTTCGACTACTCGCAGCTGCCACCGAACATGAAGGAGTGGCTGGACGACTATGCCAACCAGCTGGCCCGCATCCAGGCTGGAGCACCCGTCATTCGCAAGGCGGCCTCCACCCATCCGAAAGTGGACCAGCTGATGACCAGCAAATGGAGCCAGGGTGCCCCCTACAACAACTCGTGCCCACTCGACGGAGGCAACCGCTCGGTGACGGGCTGCGTGGCTACGGCCATGGCACAGATCCTCTACTACAACCGCGAGAAATCGGTCACTGAGACGCAAGCCACCATCCCGGCCTTCAGCACCTGGACCAAGGGCATCAACGTGAGCGCCGTGCCGGCAGGCTCGCCCATCGACTGGGAGAACATGAAAGACACCTACGGTTCGGCCACCGACATCCAGAAAAAAGCCGTGGCCGACTTGATGTTCTACTGCGGCGCATCGGTGAAGATGGACTACACCAGCTCGTCGTCGGGTGCACAGTCATGGGATGCCTACAACGCATTTGTAAACTACTTCGGCTACGGCTCGTCAACTCGCTTCGTGAGCTATTCCGACGGACTGACCGATACCGAATGGGACAACCTGGTGTATGCCGAGATGGCTGCAGGCCGCCCCATCTACATCAGCGGCTCAAATGCCAGCGTGGGCCATGCCTTCGTGTGCGACGGCTACGACGGCAACCTGCGCTACCACATCAACTGGGGCTGGGGCGGACAGAGCGACGGCTACTACTATCTGACCAACCTCACGCCGGGCGACGGACAGGGCATCGGCGGCAGTAGCGACGGTTACAACGCCTACCGGCAGATTGTGGTGGGACTGGAGCCTGAGAACTATCAGGCCAAGACCATGTCGTTTGCCGATGCTGCGGTGAAGAACATCTGTCTGGCCAACTGGGACACCGACCACGACGGCAAGCTGACCTACGGCGAGGCTGCCGAGGTGGAAAGTCTGGGAACTGCCTTCAAGGGACAGACCAGCCTGAAGAGCTTCAAGGAGCTCTACTATTTCACGAGCCTCACTACCCTATCCGACGATGCCTTCAACGGATGCACGCAGCTGGAGACCATCAAGCTGCCAAAGGCGCTGAAGACCGTTGGCGCACGCGCCTTCAAGGACTGCCAGAAACTGAAGCAAGTGCTTCTGCCCACTTCGGTGAATGCCATCGGCGAAGAAGCCTTCGACGGATGCAGCGTGCTCACAGGATTCGAGCTGCCGGGCGAGATCTCGGCCATTGAGAAGGGAACATTCCGCAACTGCCTCCTGCTCCTGGCAATGGAGCTGCCCGTCAGCGTTGAGAAAATCGGCGACGATGCCTTTGCCGGATGCACCAAGCTGTCGAGCTTCACCGTGAAGACGTTCCACCCCGAGAACATAGAGATGGGAACTTCGGTGTTCGGAGGAATAGACCTGAGCCATGCCACGCTCACCGTGATGCAAGGCACCAAGGACTACTTTGCATCGGCAGACCAGTGGAAGGACTTCGGCAACATCAAGCAGGTGCGCGAACTGTCGGGCGGCAATTTCGCCACGATGGAAGCCGGCAACACCTATTATTTATATAACATCGGCACAGGCCGCTACCTCACCAAAGGCGAGGCATGGGGGGCACAGGCCATCGTAGGCACATCGCCCATGCGCTTCAAGGTGAACCACACGGCCACGATGCCCGAAGGCGTGTATTATCTCACTACTCCCGATGCAGGCAAGGCCAGCGACACCTATGTATTCCGCACCACGACCGACAACAATGTGGGACAGGGCGTACAGGCAGCCTTCGTAGATGGTGCCAACCTCACGACCAATGCCTACTGGAGCATTCAGCCCATTGGCAACAATATCTATACCATACAGATTCCGACCGACGGTGCCAACTATGCAGCAGACAATTTCTGGGGTGTGCAGACCGACCACGAGAGCAGTGCCGCTTCGCCCACATACGGTGTGTATTCCGACATTGACTATGCTACCCACAAGCAGAACTGTCACTGGCAGTTTGTGCTCTACGACGAGGTAGTGACAGCACGCTACGAGGCGGCTGAAACACTGGCCGCCCTCCTGCTCTCAGCTAAGAAGAAGCAGGTGAAGGCTACCGACGAGCAGGCCGTCTTCGACAACCTGGACAGCTCGCTCGAAGAACTGCTGGCAGCACAGCGCTCACTCCGCAAGAAACTGAACCTGATTGAGTTTGCCGACGCACAAGTGCGTTCCATCTGCATTGCCAACTACGACTCGAACTTCGACGGCGAGCTGAGCTACGCCGAGGCTGCGGAGACGGGCGACTTCGCCACCAGTTTCAGGAACAACACCTCGCTAAAGAACTTCGACGAGTTCCAGTACTTCAAGTCGGCACCGAGCATCTATGGCAGCACCTTCCAGGGATGCACCAATCTGGAGTCGATAGTGCTCCCATCGGGCTTGCAGCACATTTACTACTACGCTTTCTACAACTGTAAGAAGCTCACGAAAATCAATATCCCTGAGTTCGTGAACCAACTCGGACAGGCTTGTTTCTACGGCTGCTCCGCACTGCGCGAAGTGACGGTGGAGAGCCCCGATCCCGCCACGATTACACTGGGTAGCAACATCTTTGGCGGCGTGCCCCTGACGGAGTGTACGCTCTACGTCCCCTATGGCTCGAAAGCGCTCTACGAGGAAGCCGACACATGGAAAAACTTCGGCAAGATTGTGGAGATTCGCGGTCATGTCCAGCCTGCCTACTCAGCCGTAGAGAACGGACTGACGGGCTACGTCATGAACCTCGGCTCACGCATGCAGCTCACAATGGGCGAAGCCTATGGCACACAGTCGGTCGTCAGCGCAAAGGGCCGACTTTATAAGTGGGTACGCACCAACAGCATGAGCGAAGGCGTCTTCTATCTGCAGGATGTCAGCACGGGCAAGGCCGTGTTCCGCACCAATACTGACTCGAAGGTGGGCGAAGGCGTGAAGGCATGCTTCGGCGACGGTGCTGTATCTACCAAAGCCTACTGGCAGGTTGAGATGGACGACGACAACACCTTCACCATGCAGGTGCCGGCCAACGACGAGAACTATGTGGCCAACGAATACTTAGGTACCGACGAGACCCATACGAGCGACGTGGCCAGTCCCACCAACGGCATTTATTGGGACATTCCGGGCATCAGCCGAAACTCGCAGTGGGCATTCATCACCGAAGAAGCCATGCAGGCCGCACAACAGGAAGAGACCATCGTGGCACAACTGAAGGAGATGCTGGCCAAAGCCAAGGCACAGAGCATAGACGTGACTGAGGAGCAGGCCGTATATGACAACTTCGAGAGCACTACCGAAGAACTGCGCGTCGCCCTGAAGTCAGTACGCGACAAGCTCCACTTCATCACCTTCTCCGACAACGCAGCACAGACCATCTGTCTGACCAACTGGGATGCCGACCAAGACGGTGAGCTCAGCTTCGAGGAGGCTGCCGAGGTGAGCGAGATTGGTGAGCTGTTCCGTGGAAATGACAAAATGAAGTATTTTGAGGAGCTGAAGTATTTCACTTCGCTCACCGCGATTCCGAACGATGCATTCCGCAACACATCGAATCTCGTGACACTCTATCTGCCGAAAAACATACAGAGCATTGGCAGCAATGCGTTCATGGCCTGCAGTAAGCTGCGCAACCTCGTCATCATGAACGACGCACAGGTGATTCCCTACGGAACATGCTACCTGAACGCACAGGCCACGGTGTTCCTGCCGGAGAACATGCTGAGCAGCTATGAGGCCGACGAGACATGGAGCGCCAAGGCCAAGCGCCTCACCGAATATACGGGCCAGCCTGTAGTGACCGCCAAGGCCAGCCGCATCTATGGCCGCACCATCGCCACCATCGAGACGATTGTATCGGGCGCACCTGTCGAGGGACAACCAGAGGCCGAGTGTGCTGCCATCAGCGACAGGTATCTGCCTGTAGGCGACTACCCCATCACGCTGAAAGTCGGCACCATCGTGACGCCTGGCACCGAGCTGGTGGAGGGTGTGTTCACCATTGAGCCTGCACCGCTCACCATCACCGCCAAGAGCTACACGCGCAACGTGGGCGAACCCAATCCCGAGTTCGAAGTGACCTACAAGTCATTCCGCAACAACGAGAAGGAAGACGTGCTCACCAGCCAGCCCGTCATCAGCTGCGATGCCACCATCGACAGTCCGGCAGGCGAATACGAGATCACCGTCAGCGGTGCCGAGGCTCAGAACTATGCCATCACCTACGTGGCAGGCAAGCTGACCGTGGTCGATCCGCTGGGTGTGGAATCTGTCAAGGCCGATCCTACCGGCGCTCAGCCCATCTATGACCTGCAGGGCCGTCGCGTTCAGCAGCCCAAGCGCGGTGTCTATGTGTCGGGCAACCGCAAGGTGGTGGTCAAATAATCGCCCATCCCGACGCGGCCACACAACGGAATGACCGCAAGAAAACATACGCTACAGCTCCAGATCCTGCCGACGGACCTGGGGCTGTTTCTGTTTCCTTTCGCTGATATATGCAATAAATCACATGAAGCTGCGTTATTAAAAGGTATGTCAATGCGTCAATCCATATATCAGTTCATCATCGGCAGCCTCATCGTTCTGCTTCTGGCAGGATGCGGTGCCGAAGCCGCCATGAAGAAGGGCGACAGATTCTATGCCCTTGGCGAATACTTCGACGCATCAGCGCAGTATAAGAAAGCCTACTCAATGACCAAGTCGAAGGAGCGTCCGCTCCGTGGACAGCGGGCACTGAAGATGGCCGACTGCTATCGACGCATCAACTATACGCAGAAAGCCATTGCCGCCTACAACAATGCCGTGCGCTACAAGCAGGCCGACTCTACGGCACTGTTTCACCTGGGACAGCTACTGCTGAAGAACGGCAACTACAAAGAGGCCGAGAACGTGTTCAAGGCGCTGCTCGACTCCATGCCCGACAACCCGCTGGTGAAGGTGGGGTTAGAGTCGGCACGCAGGGCTCCGAAATGGAAAGCCGATGCAGCCCTGTCGGGCTACACCGTCAAGCGCGAGGACCTCTTCAACTCCCGCCGAGCCGACTTCTCCCCCATGCTGGCAGGCGACGATTACGACCAGCTCTTCATCACCTCGACACGCAACCAGGCTGTCGGCGACGAGCTGAGCGGCATCACAGGCACCAAGCCTTCCGACATCTTCATGGCCACGAAGGACGATAAGGGCAAGTGGCAAAAGCCCGAAGCGATTGAGAGCGAACTGAACACCGAACAGGACGAGGGGGCATGCGCCTTCACGCCCGACTCGAAGACGATGTACCTCACCGTCTGCAAGACCGACCCTAACTATCCGCGCTATGCCAAGATTGCCACCTCGAACCGCAGCGACGCATCGTGGAGCAAACCGCAGGAACTGGAAATCACTAAGGATACGCTCTCGCTCTTTGCCCATCCGGCCATCTCTCCCGACGGCATGTGGCTCTACTTCGTGAGCGACATGCCTGGCGGCATGGGCGGACTCGACATCTGGCGCGCACAGCTCACCACTTCTGGCATCGGCGCTCTGGAGAACCTCGGCTACCCTATCAACACACCAGCCGACGAGATGTTTCCCACCTTCCGCCCCAATGGCGACCTCTATTTCTCGTCGAACGGGCATCCGGGCATGGGCGGATTAGACATCTTTATAGCAGAGCCAATATCCGAACAAAACCAAAGCTCCACCCCCAATTCCTCCCAGTTTATCCTCTCACATCCCGGCTTTCCCCTCAACTCTCAAGGCGACGACTTCGGCATGACGTTCGAAGGACTGCACAATCGCGGTTTCTTCTGCTCCAACCGAGGCGACGGACGCGGGTGGGATCACATCTATTCGTTTGAGAAACATGAGGTGATTCAGACCGTGAAAGGCTGGGTCTATGAGCAAGACGGCTACGAACTGCCACAGGCACTGGTCTATATGGTGGGCAACGACGGTACGAACAAGAAACTCAGCGTGAAAGGCGACGGCTCCTTCACCGAGGAGATTCAGCCGGGAGTTGACTACGTTTTCCTCGGCACTTGCAAAGGCTACCTCAACCACACAGAGCAACTGAAAGTGGACACGGTGAAAGAATCGGAAGAGTATGTGCTGCAGTTCCCGCTGGCCTCTATCACGGCTCCCGTGCTTATCAACAATATCTTCTACGATTTCGACAAGGCTACGCTTCGCCCGGAATCCACGGTGGCACTCGACAACCTGATTAAACTGCTCAACGAGAACCCGAACGTCACCATCGAGCTATCGGCCCATACCGACTATCGCGGCTCTGAAGCCTACAACAAGCGCCTGTCGCAGCGACGTGCCGAGAGCGTGGTCAACTACCTCACCGAGCACGGCATTGCAGCCGACCGCCTGTCGCCGATGGGCTATGGCAAAGAGAAGCCTAAGACCATCAAGCGCAAACTCACGGAGAAGTATGACTGGCTGAAAGAAGGCGATGTGCTCACCGAGGAGTTCATCACCGCACTGAAGGACGAGGAGAAGCAGGAGATATGCAATCAGCTGAACCGCCGCACCGAGTTCATCGTGCTGCGCACCACCTACGGACTGTTCGATACCGACGGAAAGCCCAAGGAGGAGCCGCAGCCAAAGAACGACAAAAAAGAAGAACAAGCCGCCACAGAGGACGACTTGTTCTAATAAGAGTTTCTCCCTAAGTCTAATGGTTATCTTGACGGCATAACCAGCCAAAGAATCAGATAGACGGGAATGCCACTAAAGGCCGTAAAGAACGTGAGCAGTGCAAAGGCCACTCGCACCACCGTGGGATCGAAGCCGAAATACTCGGCCAGACCGCCACACACGCCACCAATCACGCGATCTTGCGAACGACGCAGTTTTTTTCCTTGTTCCATATCCATATTGTTGTTTAAAGCATTATTCAGCCCTGTCTGCTTGGGTCTTCGTCTGAAGAGCATCACCACTAAAAGAATCAAGACAATAACTATCAGCAGGGGCAAGGAGAAGATGAAAATGGTGAACATCAGCGTGAGAATCATGCTGAAAATCATAAAGATGCCTCCCGACGAATTGAAAAGATTCTCAATCTTCACAAAGTCTTCATCATCCATCGGTGCCTGCGGAGTCACCACTTCCACCGTCCCCGTATCCACGGCAGTCGTGTCAGAGAAAGCTTCCACACCGTCGGTCTGGGTTGAGTCAATGAGTTCGCCCATCTCAGGTTGCTGTTCGTCCTGCTGCTGGGCAACAGTGCCTTGAGCAAATCCCAAGAGGCACGCCATCATGAAAAGTAGTCGTATCAGTCTCATTTTTCTTCTTACTTAATTTTTTTAATAAATCACATCACACAACTTTTGTGTGATTCGGTTGCAAAGGTGCACATTTTTTTTTAATTTTGCAAACGATTATGCAATTACCTGACGATTTCATACAGCTCGTCCGTCCTGTGTTCGGCGAAGAACGCTTCGCACGCTTCCTTCAAGCGCTCAGCGAGGAGTCGCCTGTCAGCATCAGGATGAATCCTTCGAAGATTGGAGAACGGAGAGAGGAAAGCGAAGAGAGAAAAGTGGAGAGTGGAGAGTGGAGAGCGGAAAAAGGAGAGCCCATTCCCTGGTGCCGCAATGCTTTCTATCTGTCAGCACGTCCTAATTTCACTTTCGATCCGTTACTGCATGCCGGCTGCTACTACGTGCAGGAAGCCTCATCCATGTTTCTCGACGAGGTGCTGCGCCAGCATCTGACAGCTTTTACTTCAGATAAAAGACTACAGACTACAGACAGTTGTCCGTTAATGTGTTTGGACCTCTGTGCTGCCCCAGGCGGCAAATCGACTCTGATGCGCTCGGCACTGCCCAACGGCAGTGTGCTCTACAGCAATGAGCCTAACCGTAAGCGTGCCAGCATCCTGCTGGAGAATGTTACGAAATGGGGGTACGATAAGCATATAGTAACCAACTGTTATCCAAAAGATTACAAAAAGTCGAAGCTACGGTTCGACGTGATACTATGTGACGTCCCCTGCTCTGGCGAAGGCATGTTTCGCAAAGACCCTAACAGTATCAAGGAGTGGAGTCTGCAGCACGTGCAGCAATGCCAGCAACTGCAACGCGACATCGTGAGCAATGCGTGGCAATGTCTGGTGCCAGGCGGACTTTTCATCTATAGCACCTGCACTTACAACACGAGAGAAGACGAGGAGAATGTGCGCTGGATGATCGAGGAGTTAGATGCCGAACCACTCACGGTTCACACCGAAGCCGAATGGGGCATCATCGGCTCCCTGCTCGAAGGCTTCACCGCCCCCGTCTATCGTTTCATCCCCGGCTACACAAAGGGCGAAGGTCTGTTCATGGCCGTGATGAGGAAGAAAGGAGAGTGGAAAAACCACCTCTCACCTCTCACCTCTCCCCTCTCACATTTCCCATCTCCCCTCTCACCTCTCACATTTCCCATCTCTCCTCTCACCTCTCCCCTCTCACCTCTTACCTCTCCCCTCTCCTACCCTCAGGCCATCGCCTATCTGCGCGGCGAGGCCATTGTTCTTCCTCCTGACACCCCACGCGGCATCGTCACCGTTGCCTTCAAAGGCCATCCTCTCGGACAGGTGAAGAACATCGGCAACCGTGCCAACAACCTCTACCCGAAAGAGTGGCGCATCAAGAGCACACATGTTCCCGATGAATACCAGCCCGTGCTCCCCATCGTTTGACATCTAAAACGCATCAAGAATATGAAACAATACTTAGACCTACTTGACCGCATCCTCCGCGAAGGCGTGGAGAAAGGCGATCGCACAGGTACAGGCACACTGAGCGTGTTTGGCCATCAGATGCGCTTCAATCTGGAAGAAGGCTTTCCGCTGCTCACCACGAAGAAACTCCATCTGAAGAGCATCATCTACGAACTGTTGTGGTTCCTGCAGGGCGACACGAACGTGCGCTACTTGCAAGAGCACGGCGTGCGCATCTGGAACGAATGGGCCGACGAGAATGGCGAGCTTGGCCCCGTCTATGGACACCAGTGGCGCTCATGGCCCGACTACGACGGAGGCTCCATCGACCAGATAAAGATCATCCTCGACCAACTGAAGAACAATCCCAACTCACGCCGCATGCTCGTCTCGGCTTGGAACGTGGCTGAGGTAAACAAGATGGCCCTGCCCCCCTGCCACACCATGTTCCAGTTCTATGTGGCTCCGCCAAAGGAAGAGGGCGACAAGCCCCGACTCTCCCTACAGCTCTATCAGCGCTCCGCCGACACATTCCTCGGCGTTCCGTTCAACATTGCCAGCTATGCCCTGCTCTGCATGATGATGGCGCAGGTATGCGACATGAAGCCAGGCGACTTTGTCCATACCACTGGCGACACCCATCTCTACCTGAACCACTTGGAGCAGGCCCGATTGCAGCTCACACGTGAGCCCCGTCCCCTCCCCACAATGCGCATCAATTCCGATGTGAAAGACCTCTTCTCTTTCCAATACGAGGATTTCCAGTTGGAAAACTACGACCCGTGGCCGCACATCAAGGCCGAGGTCAGCGTATAGCCAGTCGATACTCTTCATCATAAAGATACGTCAATGCGTGGTGGCATTGACGTATCTTTTATTTCTATGCAAAATGACGTGATCACCGTTCGTAATCAACGAAGGCATAGCGCTGCGCATGTCGCTCGTCGGAAGGATGCGCCTCGCGGGCTACTTCTTTCCAGTCACTGTAGTCGGGGAAGAAGGTGTCGGCCTCAGCAGGGGTGTCGTCTATCTCAGTGAGACACAGGCGGTCGGCCTTGCCGATGAGCTGGCGGTAGAGGCTCGCCCCACCTATTATATATATATGCTCGTCGGGGTGACAGGTGGCAATGAAGTCATCCCATGTGCGGAAGCACTCGCAGCCGGGCAGTGATGCCGTGCTCGTGGTGAGCACGCAGTTGCGGCGGTTGGGCAGTGCTCCCTTGGGCAGACTCTCGAATGTATGGCGCCCCATGAGGATGGTGTGGCCAGTGGTGAGCTGCTTGAAGCGCTTCAGGTCGTTTGGCAGCCAGTAGATGAGCTTGTTCTGAAAGCCGATGGCCCTGTTGCGGGCCACGGATGCAATCATGGAAATAGTCATTCTCCCGATTCTGAATTAAATCACATGCAATGTTCCCATGAAGTAGAGCAACGTGTAGCCCAGCACCATTGAGATGATGCCCACGATGAGACCAATCTTGGCCATCTGATTCTGATGCACCAGATTGGTGGCATAAGCCAGCGCGTTAGGAGGCGTAGAGATGGGCAGCACCATTGCGCTCGAGGCAGCAACAGCCACGCCTATGAGCACGGTGGGCGTGCCGCCGATGGCATTGAGCTTGTCGCCCATAGCTGCGCAGACCACAGCCAGGATAGGCATGAGCAGTGCGGCGGTGGCTGAGTTGGAGATGAAGTTGGACAGCCCGTAGCAGATGAGTCCTGAGAGCAACAGGATGAGCAGTGGCGAGAACTGGCCAAAGGGAATGCTCTGCACGGCGAGTGCTGCCAGTCCTGAGGCATTCAGGCCGTAGCCCAAGGCAAAGCCGCCGGCCACCATCCAGATGACAGACCAGTTGATTTCCTCTAAGTCGGCACGGGTGATGACCCCAGTGAGCGCGAACACCATGAAAGGGATGAGCGCCACGGTGTAGGAGTTGATGCCTGTGACGGTATCGAGCAGCCAGAGCAGCACCGTCACGAAGAAAGTGATGATCACGATATAAGTGCGCGGTTCCTTCTTCATGCCGCCTTCAATCTTCAGTTCCACCGTCTTCTGCGAGAAGGGGAAGATGGTCTTGAGCAGCATCCAGCTGATGAAGAGCAACAGTGCCACGAGCGGCAGCATGAACATCATCCACTGTCCGAAGCCCAGTCCGAGGTTCAGCCCCTCGGGATCGTTCAGATACTTCATGGCGATAGTGTTGGGAGGTGTGCCGATGGGTGTTCCCATGCCGCCCAGGTTGGCAGCCACGGGGATGGAGAGTGCCATAGCGATGCGGCCTTTGCCTTCGGGAGGTAGCTGCTTGAACACCGGCGTAAGGAACGTGAGCATCATGGCAGCCGTAGCTGTGTTGCTCACGAACATGGAGAAGAGGCCCGTGATGAGCAGGAAGCCCAGCAGCACGTTCTCGCTCTTGTTGCCAAAGGGCTTGAGCATGACCTTGGCCAACTGTGCATCGAGTCCGGTCTTCGTGGCCGCAATGGCGAGGATGAAGCCGCCGATGAAAAGCATGATGACTGGGTCGGCAAACGTGGCCATCACCGCCTTGTAGCTGAGGAGCTGGCCCACCTCGTCGGGATTGCACATCCACTTAATGCCGCTATCGGTGGTGAAGACCAGCATGAGCCCGATAATTGATACGCTCGTTGCCCACGAGGGCACCACCTCCATGATCCACATGAGCGTGGCAAAAGCAAAAATGGCAATGATGCGCTGCTGAACGATGTTCAGTCCATCAATGCCAAACGCTGTGATAGGCAGGTTCCAGATGAGGAGCGTAACGCCTGCAACGAAGATACCCTGAAGAAGTTTTTTGTGAATCGTGGTAGGATGTTCCTTTTGGGCATGCCGCATCTTGTGATAGGTCTCCAAAAGGCTGTAGCCATGAAAGTTTTTAAACATGTCGAATTCTGTATTTTAATTGTTTAATTATTGTATCAAACACAATATTTTCGGATTCGGGCTGCAAAGTTAATACTTTTTTACCATAAAAAGCTTTGAAATCACGTCTTTTTATTATTGAACCCGAACATTTTAATATATTTATGCAACATTTGCTCCACATATACCGACAATTTGCTATTGCATAAAAAAATTTTTATTCGTAACTTTGCGCGCAAAATTCAAACAACAGTCTATAATTATGAAGAAAATATTCCTCTTTTGCATGGCTTTTGCCCTCAGCGGAATCGTCATGGCCCACGCAACAAACGTCACCGACACGCTCACCGTGCGCATCAAAGGTATGCGCTGCGAGGAGTGCGCCCACAAGGTGGGCACGCTGCTGAAGAAAGACAAGGCAGTGGGCCACCTGAGCTTCGACCTGGAGAAGCGCACCGTAGCCATAGAGTATGATGCCCAGAAAGTGAGCGCCGACACGCTCAAGGCCCGTCTGGCCGCTACAGGTCGTTACAAGTCAAGCCCTTACGACAAGAACGAGGTGATCAGGCGCGGCATGGGACTACAGATGGCCGACATGCACTGCCAGAACTGTGCCAACCGCATTGTGAAGCGACTGCAGCAGGCTGAGGGCATCGACAGCATTGCGCCCCATGTAGATAAGCACTACGTGTTCGTGCGCTACGATGCCAACAAGACCACGAAAGCCAATATCCGGCAGATTCTGCAGGGCATGGGGTTCACGCCCGTGAACTACTACACCAGCAAGAACATCAGCTTTGCCTACTTCAACATTCCTGCCGAGAAAGCCACTGAGGAGACCACAGAGATAGCCCTGGCCATTGACGGAGTGGATGATGCGAACGTGAATGCCCGCCGAGGCTCGCTGGCCATCACTTACTTGAACACCGAGACTTCTGAGGAGCGACTGCAGGAAGCCCTGAAAGAAGAAGGCATTGAGGCCGTAGTGCCCCCAGCCCACCAGTGCAAGGAGAAACAGGAAGCAGGCAAGGAGAACTGCGACAAACAATAAGAAGAACCACTACTCTATGCGCAACCGACTCAGACTGTTATTGCCGCTCTTGCTGCTGCCCCTGCTGGCCGTAGCACAGAAGAGCGGCTACACACTCAACATCAGCGTGAACGAACGCCACGGACACGAGCCCGTGATGATGGCCACGCTGAAGCTCCAGCCCGCCGGCATCATGACCGTGACCGACATGAACGGAAAAGCCACCATGCAGAACGTGCCGGCAGGCGACTACATGCTACAGATAAGTTATGTGGGCTTTGAGACCATCAATGCCCGCGTGAAGGTGGAAGGCGACAAAGAACTGAAGTTTGCGATGGTGCCCTCATCGCTGGCCCTGAAGGGCGTCACCGTCACTGCCCGCCAAAACGCCAGCGGCTCATCGACCTCCAGCATCATTGGCCGACAGGCCATAGACCACCTGCAAGCCACGTCGCTGGCCGACGTGATGCAGCTCATACCCGGCCACCTGATGGGCAACAGCGACCTCACCTCGGCCTCCAACCTGCAACTACGCCAACTGGTGAACAACAACACATCGGCTTTCGGTGCCAGCATCGTGGTCGATGGCGTGCCGATGTCGAACAACGGTGCCGTGACGCAAGGCACTTTCTCGACAACTGCCTTCACAGGTACCGACCTGCGACAGGTGGCAGCCGACGACATAGACGAGGTGGAAGTGGTGCGCGGCATTCCCTCAGCCGAATATGGCGACCTGAGTAGCGGACTGGTCGTGGTACACTCGAAAGTGGGTGTCACTCCGTGGCAGTTCAAGGCCAAGATCAATCCGGGCCTCATGAACTTCTCATTAGGCAAGGGACAAAGGCTGGGCAAGGCTGGCATCATCAACGCCAGTCTGGACTATGCCCAGGCATGGGGCGACCCTCGCATGAAGACACGCTCGTTCCATCGCTATACGGCCAGTGTGGGCTGGGCTTTCGACATCAGCCGCAAGTGGCACACGAACACGAAGCTGCGCTACATGCAGGCCAAAGACTGGACCGGCAACGACCCCGACGCACAAGCCGACGGCACATACTCGCAAAACAGGAACCAGAACTTCGCGCTGACTCATAACGGGCGCATACAGCTGGACAAGCTCTTCGCGCGTACATTATCTTATACTATAGGCGTGAGCCTCGTGCGCACCGACGCGACCACGTCGTCGTTTGCAAGTGTGAGTTCGGGCCTGCTGCCCATTCTCACCGCACGCGAGACGGGCTACTACGACGTGCCTTTCGAGACCCGTTCCTATCTGGCCACTGGCAAGACCGAAGGCCGCCCGGGCAACGTGTATGCCAAGGTGAGCGACCAGTTCTACTTCAGATGGGGCAAGACGCGACAGAGCTTTAAGGTGGGAGCCGACTATCACTTCGACTGGAACAGCGGACGCGGCTACTACAATGCCGACGAGACGCGCCCCCTGCGCCCTAACAGCGACGGTCGCCCGCGTGCGTTCAACGACATTCCCGGACTGCACCAGATTGCAGCCTACGCCGAGGATCAGTTCACGTGGAACCTGAACAAGGTGAACCGCCTGCGCGCCACTGCCGGACTGCGCTTCACCGCCATGCAGCCGTTCTCGAACGTGGCAACGACTGCCCTGTCGCCCCGACTGAATCTGTCGTTCTCGCTCACCAAGTGGCTCGACGTGCGCGGCGGCATCGGCATGAACTCGAAGACACCCGGACTGAACCACCTCTATCCCGACAAGAAATATGCCGACCGCGTGGCAGCCAACTACATGCCGCAAGACGGCAGTCAACAGGTGCTGAACTATCACACGCAGGTGTATGAGGTGGCCTACTCGAAGAACATGAAGAACGCTACCACCACGAAGATAGAGGCCGGACTGGACTTCAAACTGCCTAACGGGCGCAAACTGTCGCTGCTGGCCTATCGCGACAAGACACCGAACGGGTTCGGCCCCGTGACCGACTTTCTGACCTACACCTCGAACTTCTACCTGCTCGACCTCGCCCATCCCACGATTGCCGAGGCCGCCAGCGCCGGTGCCATGCGGCAGGACGTGGTGTTCATGACCACAGGCGAGATTGGTAACACCAATACCACCGTGAACCGAGGCATCGAGGCCGACATGGACTTCGGCACGGTGAAGCCACTGCGCACACAGTTCCTGCTGAGCGGTGCATGGCAGGAGACTAAGACGTGGAGCACCGACATGAACAGCAGCTCGGTGAAGGCGGCCCTGATTCCCAGCTCATACTCGGGCAACGGGCTCACACCCTTCAAAGTGGTCTATCCCTCGGGCGAGGACTATACAAAGTATCGCCGACTGGTGACCACCCTGCGCACGGTGACCCACATTCCAGAGCTGCGCATGGTGGCCTCGCTCACGGCACAGGCCATCTGGCACAACTGGAACGAAAGCTATACCGCCGACAAAGCCCCCATCGCCTGGATTGACAATCAGCTGAACCGACATGAGCTCACGCCCGACCAGATGGACGGCTACATCTACTTCGACAATACTTTCACCGAAGAGGGAGGCCGGATGACCAACCACGCTGCCTACTATGCCACCCTACCCCAATCGGCTGCCGAAGCAGCAGGCAGACCCGCCAGCTATGTGGCCGTGAAGGACATGATGGTCAAGGTGAGCGACAACGAGCCCTCAAAGTCGCCCATCACATGGAACCTGCAGGCACGCCTCACCAAGGAACTGGGCAAGATAGGCGGACTGTCGTTCTACGTGAACAATGCGCTCTACTACGAGCCTTTTCTGAAAGGCAACAACACCAACACGCTGTCGCAACGCAACGTAGGCTTCAGCTTCGGTGCCGAGCTATACCTGAACCTGTGACAAGAGAATGAATCATCATCGACAAAAAAAGACTATGAAACATATTGTCAGGCTAATCGCATTTACCAGTTCGTTACTCTTATTTAACTGCCCGTTACTCTTATTTAACGGATGCATAGATTATTCGGACACAACGACCGCCGTCAGCGTGAAGGTACAACTGCAGATGCCAGCTGAATTCACAAAGGGCAGCGACTTTGAAGGTCACACCGTTCATCTGAGCCTCAACGGCACCACCACCCAGACGGCTACGACCGATGCCAACGGCATGGTGGAATTCAGCCATCTCATACCCGACGTTTACGACCTCTCTACCTCATGGGACATCAGCGACGCCGAATATGAATCGCTCACAGGCGAGAAGCCGCAGGGCAACAGTTGCACGGTGTCGGGCAGCATCAACTCTACGTTCATCAAGGACGAGGGAAGCGTGATCACATTGCCCACCAACGTGACCGTGAAGCGCGACATCGTGATCAGCAAGATTGCCAGCGCTGGCTCAAAAGACCAGAACAACCGCTACTACATGGCAGGCAAGTACATGGAACTCTACAACCAGTCAAGCGACACGACGGACATCAGCGCCCTCTACATCGGACTGCTGGACAGCACGAATCCCCAACCTTTCACACTGGCCAACCTGCACGATGCCTACAACGACTCGGTGGTCTTGGTGAAACAGGTGTTCCAAATTCCAGAAGGTGCAAAGCCCATAGCGCCCGGACAGACCGTGGTGCTCACCAACAGCGCCACCGACCACAGCGACGTGAGCGCAACGGAGCAGGACCTGCGCGATGCCGACTACGAGGCAAAGGACCCGACAGGCAACACCATCAACAATCCACACACGCCGGCCCTGCTCAGCATCTACTCTTCTACAGGCAACGGTGCAACGATGAATCTGGTGCAAGGCGGCCCCTGCGGCATCATCATCTTCAGGACCGACGAGGACATCAAGTCGTGGCAGAAGACATACGCCTACGGAAAAACGACGGGTAATCAGCTATATCTGCTGGTGCCGAAGCGCGTGATTCTTGACGGAGTGGATTACATGAGAAACAAGCCCACGGGCATTGACCTCAGCGCAAAGCGGCTCTACAGCGACATTGATGCAGGCTATACGCATATCAATGCCTACAACGGATGGACAGGCGAGGTGGTCTATCGCCGCACCGCCAAAGTGATGTCTAACGGACAGAAGATTCTGACGGACACGAACAACAGCTCGAACGACTTCAAGGTATCGACAACCATCAAACCGCGTGAGTATGATGATGAGAACTGAACAGATAACGATGACAAGAACCGACAAAATGAGACGGACATTCCCTATATTCCTACTACTATATGTATTCCTGATGCCCATGCAAGCACAGGAAAGCACCTACCGATATGACGATGCCACGCAGCTGTGGCGACTGACAAACAATCCGGCAGGACTGGGCATCGACTCGTCGCGCAACCGTGGCTTCGCCCTCTTCAACGTGGAACATCAGAGCGGCAGCTATGCCCGTGTGCAAGAAGGCACGCAGACCAATCAGCTGCGCTTTCAGACGGAACGCTACCAGAAGGTGGGCAAATATCTCTATGGCTACGGACGCTTCGACTTTGACTACGGGCGCACAAAGAATCGCACTTGGTGCGACGTGATGCGCCCCTACAATGCGAATCCTTACTTCGCAGGCAGTAGCGTCATCGGCAAGTACGACTTTCAAGACTTCGACTTCACAGCAAAGCTGGGCACAATGCCTTTCTTCGGTCACGGGAAAGATGGCAACGGACTGCGATTCGGACTGCGATTGGACTATAACGTGGGAGACTTGAGCCGACTGCGCGACCCACGCTCGCGCTCACAACTGCTCGACTATAAGGTGACACCTGCCGTGACTTACTCCTTCGGGCAGCACACCATCGGACTGAGCGGTAACTATCACCGCCGGAAAGAGAAAATCATCGGGGTGACCACCGTGCAGCAGGATCCCACACTGAAGTACTACTTGATGTCGGGATTGGAGAATGTCCAGGGCACCGTCGGAGGTTATAGCAGTTTCAGCCGCGAGTGGGTGGACCATATACTGGGAGGGGAACTCAGCTACGGCTTCAAGAACCAAAAATGGAACTCACTCCTGTCACTCAGCATAGCCCGAGGGGAAGAGAATGCCTACGAGAAATACAAGTATGAGCCAGGGAGATACGTACACTATGACTATGGGGTAAGCCTGCGCAATCGTCTCACAACGAAAAAAGTACTGCATCAGTTGGACCTTAGCTTCAACTATCAGCAGAGCTATGCCGACGAATACCGTCAGCAACTTTACCAAGAGACTGATGCTGAAACGGGCTTCACGTCTTATTTTTATGAAAACTCGCTGACTTACAAAAAGCGTTATCAAGCATATATCTTTGATGCTGACATACACTATCGGGCCTGTTTCTTGAAAAATCAGCAACAGCAGGCTTATATCGGACTGCGCTACACAACGGACGGGGCGGAAAACAAAAGGCTTCTGCCCGATTCGAAACTCTGCTACGGAAGTAATAACATCACGCTGGAAGGAGGATTGTGCATCATACGACATCTGTGGATTGATCTTTGGGGTACCAGGCATTGGGCAAAAGATGCCACACTCGACCTATCCGATCCCACTACCGACTATGCAAAAGGCGTGCTATTGCCCGATATGGAATACTATCAAGCCAACTACTGGCACGGCCATTTGCAACTCACCTACGAGATCCCCCTAAAAATCAAGGGGAAGACCTCACACTGGTTCATACGAGCCTACGGTGACTATCTGAAGACCAACAACTCACTCGACAGCAAGTGCGCCGGACTCAGTATCGGACTGTTCAATTAAACCATTCGACATAAAAAGCATCAAACAAATAACATTCACATAAAGAATTTTCAAAACAGAAATATCAGAAATGAAGAAAAAGATTGTAACCGCCCTGAGCTGTATGGCTCTCATCGCTGCAACAGCAACACTACTGAGCGCAGCTCCACAAAGCGATGAAGTGATGACCAAAGAAAACAGCATGTACGTGATCAATACAACCACGCTGGGCAAGAACGTGACTGGCTACGTGAGCACAACGCCTCTGAAGATTTACGTCAAAAAGAACAAAGTGGTGAAGATTGAAGCCCTGAAAAATCAGGAAACGCCGAAATACTTCATAAAGGTAAAGAAAGGACTGCTCGACAAATGGAACGGACTGAAGGTGAACGATGCACAGAAGCTGCAAGTAGATGGCATTACAGGCGCCACCTTCTCTTCGGATGCCGTGAAAGAAAACGTGAAACTGGGACTCGACTATTACAAAAAGCACAAATAAGGGGGGCAGTTTTCGTCAAGTTGAAGACACTTTGACACCGACAACGGGCGACGACACTTGACTTATATAATGTAAAATAAGGTGGAAAAGAAAAATTTTCCACTTTATTTATATCGTATAATTACTTTTTTTGTACCTTTGCATGCGAGTAATTGTACACTATCTTTTTATAACGTTATAAGATACATTTTTATGCCAGAAGTTAAGAAAATTAAGACTGCACTGATTTCCGTTTTCCACAAGGACGGACTGGACGAATTGTTGAAAAAGCTCAATGCAGAGGGCGTGAAGTTCCTCTCTACGGGCGGCACTCAGACATTCATTGAGTCGCTGGGCTATGAATGTCAGAAGGTAGAGGATCTGACAACCTATCCATCCATTCTCGGAGGCCGCGTAAAGACGCTCCACCCGAAAGTATTCGGAGGCATTCTGGGACGTCGCGACAACGAAGGCGACCGCGAACAGATGGCTAAATATGAAATTCCCGAAATCGACTTGGTGATTGTTGACTTGTATCCCTTCGAGCAGACCGTTGCCAGCGGTGCCTCTGAGGCCGACATCATTGAGAAAATAGACATCGGCGGCATTTCGCTCATCCGTGCAGGAGCCAAGAATTTCAAGGACGTAGTCATTGTGCCGTCGAAGGCCGAATATCCTGTGTTGCTCGACATTCTGAACAAAAAAGGTGCTCAGACTGATATTGAAGACCGCAAGATGTTTGCCGAGCGTGCCTTTGGTGTAAGCTCTCACTACGACACGGCTATTCACTCCTGGTTTCTTAATCACTAATTTAGGGAACTCACACAGATATGGGATTTTTTAGTTTCAGACAAGAGCTGGCCATGGACCTTGGCACAGCCAATACAATTATCATCAGCGACGACAAAATCGTAGTAGATGAGCCTTCGGTGGTGGCACTCGACCGCAGAACCGACAAGATGATTGCAGTAGGAACGCAGGCTAAGATGATGTATGAGAAGACCCACGAGAACATTCGCACCATTCGCCCCTTACGCGATGGCGTGATAGCCGACTTCTCAGCCTGCGAGCAAATGATGCGCGGCTTCATCAAGATGGTACATTCAGGCCGTCACCTCTTCTCTCCGTCGCTTCGCATGGTCATCGGTGTTCCGTCGGGCTCAACTGAAGTGGAGCTACGCGCTGTGAGAGATTCTGCCGAGCATGCAGACGGTCGCGATGTTTACCTTATATTCGAACCTATGGCAGCCGCTATTGGTATCGGTATCGACGTGGAAGCCCCCGAAGGCAACATGATTGTTGACATCGGTGGCGGATCGACCGAGATTGCCGTCATTTCGCTGGGCGGCATTGTTTCGAACAACTCGATTCGTACTGCTGGCGACGATCTGACTGCTGACATACAGGAATACATGAGCCGTCAGCACAACGTGAAGGTTTCGGAACGTATGGCCGAACGCATCAAGATTCACGTAGGTTCTGCACTCACCGACTTGGGCGACGAGGCTCCTGAAGACTATATCGTTCATGGTCCTAACCGTATCACCGCACTGCCGATGGAGGTGCCGGTGTGCTATCAGGAGATTGCACACTGTCTGGACAAGACCGTGGCCAAGATTGAGAACGCAGTACTCTCTGCATTGGAGAACACGCCCCCCGAGCTCTATGCCGACATCGTGAAGAACGGCATCTACCTGAGTGGCGGCGGTGCACTGCTGCGTGGACTTGACAAACGCTTGGAGGACAAGATCAACATCCAGTTCCACGTACCCGAGGATCCTTTGCATTCGGTTGCAAAGGGTGCAGGCATTGCACTGAAGAATGTTGACCGCTTCTCGTTCTTGATGCGCTGATGCAAAATTTCTGGACTTTCATTACACAACACTTTCACTGGCTGCTTTTCATCATTTTGGAAGCAGTCAGTGTTGTCATGCTCTTTAGTTATAACAACTATCAGGCCAGTGTCTGGATATCATCAGCCAACTCGGTGACAGGAAAAATATATGAATGGCAGGCTGGCGTGGAACACTTCTTCTCGCTCACCCAACTAAATGAAGAGCTGACCCGGCAGAACATTGAGCTGGAAGAACAGTTGGAGAAGATGACACAACAGCTCCTTGACATGAAAGCAGACACATCGGCTTATGCAAAGGAGCTGAAACGTGACACGCTGGAAAATGTTCGCCTGATCAATGCCAAAGTGGTATCAAACTCAATTGGCAATGCCGACAATCTCATTACCATCGACAAAGGAAGTGCCGATGGTGTGCAGACCGATATGGGAGTCATCTGCGGCACTGGCATCGTGGGCGTTGTGTATTTGGTGAGTCCGCACTACTCTATCGTTATCTCTGCACTGAACGAACGCTCACGCATCAGTTGTGCCATTCGTGGCAGCAGCTATTTTGGCTATTTGTCATGGAAGGGCGGCGATGTCACACGGGCCTATCTGGAAGGAGTTCCCCGTCATGCACGTTTCAAGAAAGGCAACTGGATTGAGACGAGTGGCTACTCTTCAATATTTCCTCATGGAGTGTCTGTAGGAAAGATTGAGAAAATATACAACTCGAATGACGGTCTTTCCTATCGACTGCTGATAAAGCTCTCTACCGACTTTGCTAAACTGCGTGACGTCTGCGTAATTGACGACAAGGAGATCGTTGACCGTATGCGACTGAAAGAAGCTGCGAATGACTCTCTCATGCTAATGCCAAAAAAAGAATAAGTGCTATGACTATAGACTCGCTGAAACGTCTTTTGGTATTTGTCCTGTTCTGTTTGGCACAGGCACTGGTGTGTAACCGCATCCAGCTGTTTCACTGCGCCATACCGCTCCCTTATATCCATTTCGTGATCATGTTTCCACGCAACCTCCCCAAATGGAGCATTCTGCTATGGAGCTTTGCCCTGGGAGTAACGATTGACATGTTCTCCAACACACCTGGTGTGGCCAGCAGTTCGCTTACGTTAGCAGGAGCCTTGCAACCATATCTGCTGGAGTTCTTCATTCCGCGCGATGCTGAAGAAAACATCAACGTGTCGGCCAAGACATTGGGATGGGGCAAGTTCTCAACCTTCACTTTGCTCATAGTGTTTATTTTCTGTTTCACTTTCTTTACAGTCGAAGCATTCAATTTCTACAACTGGCAGCAATGGCTGCAATATATTTTCAGCAGCATGCTTCTCACCTTCATCCTCATTCTGAGCCTGGAGACGATTCGACAATAGGAAATTAAATTAGACGATTTGAGAGCAACCACATTTGCAAATGAAAGATAACGAGCTGGATACAAGAAAATATGTGATTGGCGGTGTAGCTGTAGTCATCGTCATCATCTATATTCTGCGCCTGTTCTTTCTGCAGCTCATGAGTGATGACTACAAGAAGAATGCCGACTCTAATGCATTCCTAAAGAAAGTCGATTTCCCATCGCGCGGCAATATACGCGACCGCAATGGTCAGTTGCTTGTTTTCAATCAGCCTGCATACGACATAATGGTGGTCATCAACGAGGCCAAGGACCATCTGGATACGCTCGAGCTATGCCAGACGCTGGGCATCACTCGCGAAGAATTTGACCTGCGCATGTCGAACATAAAAGACCGCTCGAAGAATCCCGGCTATTCGCGTTTCACTGAACAGATGTTCATGAACCAACTATCCGACAAAGACTTCAGCGTGTTCCAAGAGAAGATGTATCGCTTTCCCGGCTTCTACATTCAGCGGCGCAGCATCCGACAATATCAATTCCCCTATGCTGCTCATGTGTTAGGCGATGTGGCTGAAGTGTCGCCCTCTGACATTGAGGAAGATGACTATTATCAGCCAGGCGACTATATCGGGAAACAAGGTGTGGAACGCTCCTATGAGAAACAACTGCGTGGCGTAAAGGGTGTTCAGATTCTACTTCGCGATGCTCATGGCCGAATCAAGGGCAGTTATCAGAATGGTGCGCTCGACCGGAAGCCTATACCGGGCAAAGACCTCACGCTGGGCATCGACTTCCGCTTACAAGCACTGGGCGAACGGCTGATGGAAGGCAAGATTGGCAGCATCGTAGCGATTGAGCCTAAGACAGGTGAGGTGCTTTGCATGGTCTCCTCTCCCTCCTACGATCCTCGCATCATGGTAGGCCGAAAACGTTCGAAGAGCCATCGTGAACTAAGTCGAGACACATGGAAGCCATTGCTCAATCGCAGCATCATGGGACGCTACCCTCCTGGTTCTACTTTCAAGACCTCGCAAGGATTAACCTTCCTCTCTGAAGGCATTATCACGCCCGAGACCACTTATCCCTGCTATCATGGATTTGTCTATAAAGGATTGCGTGTAGGTTGCCACGGCCATGCATCACCTCTCCCATTGGTTCCTGCACTCAGCACATCATGCAACGGATTCTTCTGCTGGGGACTTTATTACATGATTGGTAACCGCAAATACGGCAGTGTGCAGAATGCCATGAATACATGGCGCGACTATATGGTATCAATGGGATTCGGCTACCAGCTCGGCATCGACCTGCCCGGCGAGAAACGCGGCCTCATCCCGAACGCACAGTTCTATGACAAAGCCTATAAGGGTTCGTGGAACGGACTTACCATCATCTCGATCAGCATCGGACAAGGCGAGGTAAACCTCACTCCCTTGCAGATTGCAAATCTTGGAGCCACCATTGCCAACCGTGGCTACTACATCACTCCACACGTAGTGAAGAAGGTTCAAGGCGAGCCACTCGACACGGCCTTCACTACCCGACACTATACGAAAGCAACACGCGAGAGCTATGACTACGTGGTTAAAGGCATGCGTGCATCAGCCTTGGGCGGCACATGCCATGAACTTGCCCGCTATGACTTCGAGGCTTGCGGAAAGACAGGTACAGCACAGAACCGAGGACAAGACCACTCCGTTTTCATGGGCTTTGCCCCGATGGACAATCCTAAGATTGCCATTGCCGTCTATGTTGAGAATGGCGGATGGGGTGCCACCTACGGCGTACCTATCGGTGGTCTGCTCATGGAGCAATACCTGCACGGTCAGCTCTCAGAGGCTTCTCAACTGAAAGCGAAAACCATTCAGGAAAAGCGTATCAACTACGGCAGCGATGTCCGATAACATGCACAAAAAACAAAAGACTCATGCAAGACTACAGAAGAAACGACAGAGACAAAGGAGTGCTGCGCTCACTCGACTGGTGGACGATTGCCATCTACGTTGCTCTGCTCACGTTCGGATGGATTAGCGTGTGCGGTGCCAGTTACACCTATGGTGATACCGATTTGCTCTCGCTCTCCACACGTTCGGGCATGCAGATCGTATGGATCGGCACCTCGTTCCTACTGGGACTCACGCTTCTGCTCATCGACAATCGCTTCTATGAAACTTTTGCCTACGCGCTGTTTGCCATACTACTCGCTCTACTTTTTGTCACCATTTTCAACACCCATACCATCAAAGGTTCCCGATCGTGGCTCGTCTTGGGACCTATCCGCCTGCAACCTGCTGAGTTCGCGAAATTTGCCACCGCACTGGCTTTGGCAAAGTTCATGAGTAAGTTCGACTACGACATTCACAAATGGAGAGACTTTGCCGTCACACTGGCCATCATCTTCACGCCTATGCTCTTCATCGTCATGCAGCGCGAAACTGGTTCAGCTCTCGTCTATTTCAGTTTCTTCCTGATGCTCTATCGTGAAGGTATGACTGGTAGCGTACTTTTCACGGGTGTTGCCATGATCATCTATTTTGTTATCGGCATCCGCTATTCCGAAGTCATGTTGTTCAACACCCCAACGTCAGTGGGCAAGTTTGTCGTTCTGCTACTCATTCAGATATTCACAGCCGCTATGGTGTGGATTTTCTGTAAGGAACGAAAGCAGGCGCTCCAAATATCGGGTATTTGTATCGGTGTGACTATAGTTTGTGCAGCTTTTTCTATCTACGTCATTCCCTTTGACATGTTTTGGATACAGATGGGACTCTGCATCTTGTTAATCATTTTCCTCATCGTGCAGGCGTTGGCCTCACGCATCAAGAACTACCTTTGGATAGCAGCATTTACTTTCGGTTCGGTGATCTTCTTCAACATGGCTGACTATGCGCTCAACAATATTCTTGAAGCACATCAGCGCACACGTATCAACGTACTGTTAGGATTGGAAGAAGACCTGAAGGGTGCCGGTTATAACGTCCATCAGAGCGAGATAGCCATAGGGTCAGGCGGACTGGAGGGTAAAGGATTCCTGAACGGCACGCAGACCAAACTGAAATACGTACCCGAGCAAGACACCGATTTCATATTCTGCACCGTAGGCGAAGAGGAGGGCTTTGTTGGAGCAGCCAGTGTATTACTGCTCTTCCTTGCACTCATCCTGCGCCTCATCTATCTGGCCGAACGACAAATCAGCACCTTCGGTCGAGTCTATGGCTATTGTGTATTGTCGGTGTTTCTCTTCCACGTGTTCATCAACGTGGGCATGGTCTTAGGCTTAACTCCCGTCATTGGCATTCCACTGCCCTTCTTTAGCTATGGAGGTTCCTCGCTTTGGGGATTCACTTTCCTGCTTTTCATTTTCCTCCGTATTGACGCAGAGAGTAATCGCACGAAGAGCTAACCCTCGTCACTTCTCTGCTCTGCATCACTTATTTCTGCCTGATTGTCACCCCAATATCAGAAATGCCGCGCAGGCTTTCACGTTTCATATAATGGGAAATCAAAATCTTCAGAGAATCCTCTCCACTGAGCTGAACATCGGGTAATTGACAATTATTCTGATAAAGCATGATGCCATTACCCAGCCTATTGCCCACACTATCAGTTAGCAATATTGTCACCGTATCGCTGCGGGAAAAGCCCGAAGGAAAGGCTTGCTGTTTCACAATCATCGTCAGTGAGGTAAAAGGATAGGCAGTTGTGGTGCGGAGACCCACTTCTTCACTATACATCCCCTCTTTACCCATTTTGGGTATCAGGAATTCCAGCGTGTCGCCACGGTCCCACCCTTCCCTGATGTCCGTATGATCATAATGGCTGTAAATGGCCTTACGGTTGCAACTGCCCATGACCAGTGCAACCGTAAGACATATTGCGCCAAAAAAGAAGCTATTGCTTAGGTTCCTCATTTCTGGGCTTTTTCTTATTCTTTCTTTCTCTTGTTTCGCCGCCACCCTCCTGATGTTGTGCTCCAGGTTGCTGTGGCTTTTTCTTCTTTTTCTTCTTACTCTTATCAAAGCGGGTGATGCTGTCGCCTGCCAGCAGATCAACGGGACCTTCGGGCTCCCTCTGCTTATTATCGGGCTGCAACGACTCTGGCTTCTCCCCTCGCTTGTTCATCTCGATTATCTCCTTGGCGCGTTCAGCCGTGATTGTTTCAAGATTGGCAGCCATCCGCTTGTCAGTGCTGTAAGTCACGAGTCCCGCCAAGATATCGGTCTTGAACATATAATAATCAGAATCCAGTGTCTGCAACATCACATCGCGTCCTGGCAGCCGACGACCAGCCTCAATATAGTCATCCACCTCATAGTTCAGACAGCACTTCAGCTTAGCGCACATACCTGCCAACTTCTGAGGATTGAGCGAAATATCCTGAAATCGAGCGGCACTCGTTGATACCGAGACGAAGTTCTTCATCCATGTGGCGCAGCACAACTCGCGCCCACAAGGCCCTGTTCCGCCTATACGGCCAGCCTCTTGTCGGGCACCGATTTGTTTCATCTCAATGCGCACATGGAACGCAGCAGCCAAATCCTTGATGAGCTGACGGAAATCCACACGTTCGTCAGCGATATAGTAAAAGATGGCTTTCTGACCGTCGCCTTGATACTCCACATCGCCTATTTTCATCTGCAGCCCCAAGCCCTTAGCAATTTCACGACTCTCAATCATCGTCTCATGCTCACGTGCCTTTGCCTCATGATACTTTTCCATATCAATCTGACGTGCAAGGCGATACACACGTTTAATATCGTCAGCCGACTTCAGATTAGCTTTTTTCAGTTGCATCTTTACCAGTCGTCCTGTCAGTGTCACCACTCCAATGTCGTGACCGGGACTGGCCTCCACGGCCACAATGTCACCTTTCTTCAGCGGCAGTTTGTTCACGTTATGATAGTAGCCCTTACGTGTATGTTTGAACTGCACCTCCACCAGATCAGTCGAATCGGCATTGCCCGGCACATCGGCCAGCCAGTCGTATGTATTCAGCTGTCGGTCCTGTCGCCCTATGGCAGCACGGCACAATCCTCGGCTGCACCCAGTCCGTATTTCATATTCCTTTTGTTTCTGTTCCATATTTTCTATTTCTGTATAAGCAAAACTATCATTTGCAGCGCCAAGTCGAAGAACACGATCTTCGCACTGGCATTCTGCCCTATGTCACGAATCGCACGGTTCACGATATCATAAATCTCCAGCACATTCGCCTCATTGATGAAACGGGCAAAGTTGCGGGCAAAGTCTTCTTCCTTCTGCGTCATGTAGCAGAGTTCCTGCTGTTGGAAATTATACATAAAGTTCTCACGCAGCATGCGCAGGAAGAATTCCAAAAAGCGCTTCTGTTTCTCGCGCCCAAAGGTTGCCATCTCGTCACTCCATCTGCGCAGGTCCTTCACCTTACGCTGATAAGCCAGTCGCATCAACATGATGAAGAGGTCCAAGAATTGCTCGTTCTCCGAGCCCACCTGCAATTCCTCCAGTGCCTTCAGCCATGAGCCATTGGCCAGTCGGCTTATCCTTATGGCCATCTGTTCGTCAATGCCGCGTCGTTCCACTAAAGCCTTACGCACGCTCTCATTGTCTACGCGCTTCACGTCGATTCGCTGCACCCTGCTGCGGATGGTTTCCAGCAATCGGTCTGGCTCTTCACACACCATGATGAACACCGTTTGCTGTGGTGGTTCTTCAATCAGTTTCAGCAGTTTATTGGCACATGCGATGTTCATGCGCTCAGGCAACCAGATGACCGACACCTTATATCCACCCTGACTCGACTTCAACGACAGCTTACGCACCAGTTCATCGCTCTCGCCTGCCGTGATAATGGCCTGTTGGTTCTCAGCACCGATAGCAGTCATCCAACTGTCCATCGAGAAGTAAGGACTCTTCAGCATCAGCTCGCGCCATTCACGGATGAAATCGTCGCTCACTGGCATGTGGTCGCTTCCCATTGAGGGCAACTTGATTGTGGGAAAGGTAAAATGCAGGTCAGGATGCTCCAATTTCTGTAGCATGGTCTCTTCCTGTGGAGTCTTGGACAGTAAATAACAGGCAAATGCAGTTGCCAGTGCCTTCTTTCCCACACCCGAAGGACCACAGAGCATAATGGCATGCGGCAGACGGTCTTCGCTCACCATCTGCTTGAGGCGTTCTTTCACCTCCTCCTGTCCTATTACTTCGTTGAATGTCATATCACCTTAGGTTCCGCACTATTTGCACAACGGAGTCAACCGCTCCCATCGTGTAGAAGTGAATGTCATTGATGCCATGCTCGTAGAGCTCCCTGCACTGCTCAGTAGTCCACTCCACACCCAACTGTCGGGCATCTTCATCGGTCTTGCATTTCACGATTTCGCGTGCCAGCAATTCAGGGATATCACAGTGGAACGTCTTCGGCACCACCGTCAGCTGACTCAACTTCGCCAATGGCTTAATGCCTGGAATGATGGGAATCGTGATGCCCATTTGCCGGGCTTTTTCCACGAATTCAAAATATTTCTGATTATCGTAGAACAGCTGTGTCACTGCATATTGTGCGCCCAGTTGCTGTTTCTGCAACAGGTAGTCCATGTCGCGTTCCAAGTTCGGAGCTTCCTCATGTTTCTCTGGGTAGCATGCCACGCCAATATCAAACTTACGGCCTGGCGACTTAATCGGTGTTCCGTCGGCAAAGAATCCGTCGTTGAAGCGCATCACCTGTCGGATGAGATCCGTTGTGTGGGCATGCCCTCCGGGCGTAGGTTTAAACACGGCATCGTCCTTTGCTTTGTCTCCTCGCAGCAGAAGCAGGTCGGTTATGCCCAGAAATTGCAGGTCAAGCAGTTCATATTCTATATCCTCGATCGTGGCTCCACTGCATATCACGTGCGGCTGCACCGTCACGCCGAAGTGCTGTTGGATGGCAGCTGCCACAGCGATTGTTCCCGGACGGCGCCGCACTCGCTGCCGTTCGTACCGACCTTCGTCCACCTCTTTATACACATACTCACTATGATGAGTAGTAATATTGATAAAAGCAGGATTCAGCTCGCACAGTTTCGCAATGTCGGCAAACAAGCGTTCGGTGCCAGTCCCTTTCAGTGGGGGTAGCACCTCAAACGAGAACTGCCGTTGTTCATTGTCTTTGCTGATGATATTTGCAACTGCCATTCCTTCACGTTTTTACATATCAAGTTGCAAAGATACAAAAAAAGGTCGTAAGAAGAGAGTTATTTGCGAGAATTAACGCTATAAACCGATTTTCGCATCTTGCTCTATATAATACTTGTCGCTTTCTAAATCTGGATTGGAAATGAGTTCTAAAATATGCTTGAAAGAGGCACCAGAAATCCGGTCGCCCCCTCCTATGCTGACTAAGCCATGAGCTCGTCGAGCTCTTCTTTCGACACTCCCATCGTCTTGGCCGCCATGCTGAGATACATCTTCTCGGCCATCGTCTTGCGTCCCGTGACGTGCATGACAGCAATCATGCCACGCAACGTGTCGCGAGCGGCATCAGGCTCACAGGCCAGCACATCATAGTCAACATCGAAGCTGTATTCTGTTCCGAGATTCTCAAGCAGCTCTATCTGCTGTTTGTCAGAGAGATCGGTCTTGGCAATGCTCTCCTCTATGAGGTCCTGGACATCGGCAGAAAGGTCATCGGAGATATTGGCCATGTTGATCATGGCCTGAAGCATGGCCAGCTGTCGGGCCTGCGGATTGTCCTGACTCTGCTCAGCCTTGACAAACGAGGCGCGAATGTTGGAGAACTCCAATGCATCGATATCGCCATCGTTGAAGTGTATCTTCTGCGCACGCAGACGTTTCTGCAAGCGACGTGCACCCGGCTTGAACGTGAACAAAGTGACGGTGCCAGAGAAGAGACCACCGGCAATCGGAATGAAACGGCCCACCGTCTTGGCCAGTCCCTCCTTGGTGAGCTTGGCCCCCACCAGCTTTGCCACCTGCATGACCACAGGATAGATAGCGGCTTTGGTGAGCATAAGACGAGGCAGACGACCTACGGCTGAAGTGGCAAGTCCCTTGGCCAGCTCATTGATGCCCTGATCGGCCACTTTTACACCCATCATGGAACCCATGAAGATGGTGAGCAGTTCGCTGGCCGTCTCGCCCAGTTCGCCGTTCTCATCGCAGAAGTCAGGGAACCCGTAGAGGTAGGCCAATTTCTGCGAAAGCACCACCACGTGATAATAGTACTGCGTGAGGTCGCCCGGCAGTGTGGCTGCCATAGCCAGCCCACCCGGCAGTCCGGCAATGGTCGAACCTGTAGTGGCAAGTGCCGTGTGATAATTGATGCATTGTGTAGCCACCTGGTCTATCACGTCATCGGTAGTGATGGTATAGGGGCGCACATTAGCCAGCATATCGAGTCTCTGCTCGTTGCAATAGTTCTTCAGCGACTTGCGAAGAAAGGCTTCGCGATTTACCTTCACGCCTGGCATCTTCAGCACAGCTGCCAGTATTTTGTTCCAAATCAAAGTCTCTTTTTCCATAAGCTCAGTTTCTGAATTTCTTAATGATACTATATGCCGTATAGAGTCCCAGCTCGCCTGCCTTGCTCAGGTCGCGGACGGCAGCCTTGGTCTGTTTGAGATAGATGGCGCAGAGGCCACGGTTGTAGTAAGCTTCCGCCAGATTGGCATCGAGCGCGATGGCACGGGTGAAGTCCTCGATGGCCTTCTGATATTCCTGTTGCTGGGCATAGAGTGTGCCGCGATTGTAGAGCAGATAGGCATTGTTCGGATCGAGTGCAAGGGCACGGTTGAAGTCGGCCATCACATTTACGTTCTTCAAAGCCACGTTCACGCCCTCGGAAGCCATGAAGTTGTTCATGCGCGACTGCGAGACAGCTCTCAGCCAGAGTGCCGGCACACTGGCGGTATCTTCCTGCAGATAGGTGGTGAGGTCGTTGATGGCCTCGTCGAAGTTCTGTATGACAGTGAAGGCCACTGCACGCAGGAACACCACATCCATGATGCGCTGGAAATTGCGCAGCGAGCCGATGCTGTCACTCAGCGACTGAATGTAGATGAAGTATTTCTCCGACTCGTCTTCATCGAGCGCCGTCTGCTTATTATTTATATATATAGTACGCGCATGTGAGCGCTGGTTGAATGCCTCCACATGTCGGTCGAAGGCTATGTAGCTGGTGCGCAGCTCGTCGTTCATGGGTTCGAACGAGAGCGAGAAGAGCGGCTGCAGCTCCATATCCACCTTTCGGTTCTGCACACGCCCGCGATAGTTACTCTGATACTCGTGCTCCATCTCCTGTGTGTCCTCAACCACCATTTGGTTGTACTTCTCAGGATCCTCGTCGCTTCGCTTTCGCATCTGCTGACGGCTCAGACGCGGCTGCTTGCCATAGAGATGCTTGTCGAGCCGGGCTTTGAACACGGTGAACTCGTCGCGCTCGGCCTGCTTGGTCATGCCCAGCTTGCGGTAGCACGCAGCACGATACTCCAGTCCGGTCCAGAAGTTAGGATACTCCTTGATGACCTTCGAATAGTCTCGGATGGCCGCTTTCAGGTCGCCCGTCTTGTCGAGCAGCACGGCGCGGTTGAAGAGCGCCATGAGATTGTCGGGCTCCAAGCGAAGCACGAAGTCGAAGTCGGTAATGGCACGGTTGTCATCGCCCACTTCGGATCGAAGCAGACCACGGTTATAGTGCCCCAGAAAGTTGTTGGGGTCAATCTCGAGCGCCTTGTCATAATCAGACATGGCTCCTCGCAGATTGTTCAAATTGCAACGCGCAAGGGCGCGGTTAATGTAGTTGTTGGCCTGCTTGGGTTGCAGATGGATGGCCTTTTCGAGCATGCCCTCAGCCTCCTTCCACTCCGATCGCGACAGGCTGATGATGCTTCGCGCGCTCCAAGCCTGCCCGTCGTAAGGGTCGATCTCCAATCCCTTGTCGAGGGCTTCTACGGCAGCGGTCGTGTCCTTTTTCTGCATGTAGATGTCGGCTTTCATGAGGTAGAGGGTGGACTGTTGTTTCCAGCGTGTGAGCATGGTGTCAATCTGGGCCAAGGCCACATCGAAGTTCTCATCACGAATGTTGCAGAGCACACGGTTGTGCCACAATCCGCGATTCATGGGGTCATACTTCAGGGCTGTGTCATAGTCGCTGATGGCATCCTTATACTTCTTCTGCTGAATGCGGGCAATGCCTCGCAACTCATAGACATTGACCACGTATGGATTGCGTTTCAGGGCCTCGTCACAATCGGCCTCAGCTCCGGCAAAGTCGTCAAGGCTGTACTTCGCCACACCACGGTAGAACCAAGGCTCGTAGAGATAGGGCTTGGCCGAAATGGCTTGATTGAAGTACTGCATAGACAGCACGTAGTCCTCATAGTAGAGTGCCGACCGTCCGATGGTAATCAGACGATCGACCTTGTACTGTGAGAAAGCAGCATGCGATTGTACAAGGAAGAGGATTGTGAACAGTATATTCCTGAAACTCATGAGCTTTTCAGATTTCTTATTTTCTCACGGGCTTAGTCTTGTAGCCACAGCGATAGCGGCCCTGGGTGAGAGCCTTCAGCTTGCTCTTGATGAGCTGACGGCGCAAGGGCGACACGCGATCGACAAACATCTTGCCGTCAAGATGGTCGAACTCGTGCTGCATGACTCGGGCCAGATAGCCCTCTATCCACTCGTCGTGAGCCTGCAGTTCCTCGTCGAGCCACTGCACCCGAATGCGCGTCGGGCGTGTCACTTTCTCATGAATGGCAGGCAGCGACAGGCAGCCTTCCTCCATGCTGTCGGTCTTGCTTTCGTCGTATTCTACGATATGGGGATTGATGAAGGCATGACGGAACCCTTTGTATTCGGGCATGTCTTCGCTAAGCACGTCAAGGTCGATGACGACCACACGCACCGAACGGCCCACCTGCGGAGCGGCCAGGCCGATGCCTTCCGACTGGTCGAGTGTCTCGTACATGTCGGCAAGGAATTGTTTCAACTCTGGATAGTCTGTTGGAATGTCTTCAGCCACTTTTCTCAATACGGGCTGACCATAAACATAAATAGGTAGTATCATTATCAGGTAGTTAACTTCTTACGTTTCGACGGCGCTGCATATAGTCTTCGAGCAGAATGGTTGCGCTAATCTCATCGACCAGCGCCTTGTTCTGGCGGTCCTTTTTCCGAAGCCCTCCGTCAAGCATGGCGCGATGGGCCAGAGCCGAGGTGAATCGCTCGTCGTAATACTCAATGGGAATGGAGGGAACGGCCTTGCGCCAACGGCTCACGAACTGCTGCACACGGGCAAGATTCTCACTCGGGCTACCGTCTAACTGTCGCGGCTCGCCCATGACAATCAACTCAACGGCCTCACGGCCCACATAAGCCTTCAGCCACTCGAATAGCTCCGATGTAGAAACAGTCGCCAATCCGCTGGCAATGATTTGCAACGGATCGGTGACTGCCAGTCCTGTTCGCTTACGTCCGTAGTCTATAGATAGGATGCGGGCCAAAGCGATATTATTTTAGATTATAGAGCAACCAAGCATCGGGATAGGAGCTACGAAGCTGGTCTCGACTCTGCACGGCAGATGCCTTATCATCGAAAGTTGAAGCCACCACACGGTACATGTTGCGATCGGTGTTCTTCACAATCTGTGCAGAGTAGCCTGCGTTCTTTAGGCGCTGTTGCAGTCCCTCGGCATTGGCAATCACCGAGAACGAGCCTACGACTACGCTAAAGTTACGGACACCGGCACCGTTGACCATCGTCACGCGCTCCTCGCGCACAGCCACATTGTCAACATTGTCCACCACCTTAGCTTCTGTAACAGGACGTGTCTGGACTGGTGTCACAACAGGAATCTCGGCCTCTTCTGTCTCCTGCTGGGCGCTCTCTGCAGCCTTAGCCTTCTCATAAGCCTGCTTATAAGCACTCTCCTTTGACTTACATCCCGTCAACGCCATTGCCAGGCAAAGACCTGCGCATAATACCATGTACTTCTTCATAATTCTCTTACTTTTCTTATGTTTAAAATTACTATTTTGTGCCAAATCAGCATATTTGATGGCGAAATTACAAAATATCGCGCAATAATCGGCACTGTGGGCGCATAAACTTTGTTAATTTGCTGAATTAGAGCTTTTTTAACAAAAAATGACAGCCTTTTCTATGTCACTTACGAGAATTATTCGTATATTTGCCCTATCGATTACAACGAAACTAAAGTTTAACTTATTAAAAAAACTATCAACTATGAAGAGTTTAGGCTACATTGGCGCATTTCTCGGCGGTGCTATCGCCGGTGCCGCACTGGGACTTCTGATGGCTCCTGAAAAGGGCAGTGACACACGCGCAAAGCTCACGGACACCGTGGAAGACTTTCTCAAGAAGCACAACATCAAGCTGAACCGCAAAGAGGTTGGCGACCTGGTGGACGACATTCAGGATGCCGCTGTAGAGTAAAAACAAACGAGGAGCAATGCTGTCGAGCGATAAGAATGTTGAGAACATAGCGCAGCTCATTGAGGTGCTGAAGCACTATCTGGAGCTGGAGGGCGAGTATGCCAAGCTCACGCTCATCGACAAGGTGGTGCGGTTGGGCACGGCCATTGCCCTGGCCATCATATTCATCATCCTGGCACTGGCCGTGTTCATGTTCTTCTGGATAGGCATAGCCTTCTGGCTGTCCCATCTCATCGGACTGACCGCTGCTTTCCTCTGTGTCTCGGCAGCCCATCTTGTCCTCCTGCTACTTTTCTTCATTTTCCGTAAGTCATGGATCGAACGCCCGCTCGTTCAGTTCCTGGCCAGTCTGTTACTAAGCTAATGCCTATGCCTGCTACACAGATAGAGACCTACAACACGCTTGAGGAGATTCAGTTGCGCAGAGACCAGCTGAGCGAGTCAATAGAACGAGACAAGGAGAAGATTGCCGCCGTGTGGGGCGAACTGCTCACTAAGCGCGAAGATGCTTCTAAAGGCGAGCTCATCGCCTCAGTGGTCACCAAGAGCATCACAGCCATTGACGCATTCCTCATGATGCGCAAGCTGATGAAGAACTACGGTCACTTGTTCAGCTTCCTGAATCTGGGTTCGAAGAAGAAGAGGCGCTAACGGGCAAGCCGGAAAATTAACTGCAAACGAAATTACTGGTAAAGACGAACACGAGTTTCATGTTCTCTTTACCAGTAATTTTTTTAGATGCTTAGGCCATCTTGAATGACGGGGGTGCTGCTTTACATTATTTCAGCACCACCTTCTTCTCCTGTCCGTCATAATCTACTACTTGAGTGAACGCCTGCGGAACGGCATCGCCCTTGGCACCGATGACGATGCTGAAACGGCGCTGCTTCAGCATGCCGCTGAAACTGCCGCGACGCGGACCGATGGTAAGTGTGCGGTTTGCATCATCCCAACTGAAGATGATCTCGCTGAACTCGCCCTTCTCGTAATTATAGTTGTCGCCCTCATCCTCATAGAGCGTAAAGGTGCCGTTGGCTCCAGGATAAACGCGCAGCTCGAGATTGTCCCAAGCCTTCTCATTGCTATACTGCACGAACGGGCCTAAGGGCAGGATGCTCCCTGCACGCACATAGACCGGCATCTCGTCGATGGGACACGGGCGCTGCAGGGTGCGACCGCCCTTCACGCGCTGCCCGGTCCAGAAGTCGTACCAGTCTGTACCGGCAGGCAGATAGACACTCACCGGGGCAGCAGCCTTGCGCACGTCGGGATAGACGAGATGGCCTTTCTTCCGCTCGTCTTTCCAGGTATAGAGAGGGTCGGTCACGGGCTTCACCAGCAGCTGTCGTCCGAACATATACTCATCGTTCAGCCGGATGGCCTTGCGGTCGTGGGCAAAGTCCATCACCAGCGGACGCATCATCGAACCGCTGCGCTGCACCACATCGCCAGCCGTAGCATAGATGTAGGGCAGCAATCGGTAGCGCAGCTCAATATAGCGCTTGGTCACGTCGTAGGCCCAGTCGCCCTCCTTGCCGATGTGATAGACCTCGCTCACCATAGGCGACGAGCAGTGGTTGCGCATCAGGGGCATGAAGGCTCCCCACTGCATCCAGCGCACGCGCAACTCCTGCAGCGCCGGGTTCTTCGGGTCGTTGTTGTAGTCCCAATAGAAGAAGCCGCCCAAGTCGGTGTTCCAGAACGGAATGCCGCAGAGTGTGTAGTTCAGTCCGCTGGGCACCTGACACTTCATTTCCTTCCACGACGACTGAATGTCACCGCTCCACGAGAAGGCACCATAGTGCTGCAAGCCGAACGAGCCGCTACGGGTCATCTGCACACTGCGCTTGCCCTTATAGTTCTTCTGCTTCTTCATCTTCGCCTTCTCCGCAGCACGCTGGTGCTCATAAATGCCCTTGTTCGTCAACAGCGGGAAAGCATTCTTCACCGAGCGCCATGTGCCGGCATAGGTCTTGTACTCATCGTCGCCGGGCTGTTCAAAGTGGTCGGGCTCCGTCGAGTCGGTCCACCACGCATCGAAGCCGATGCGATAGAGGTTCGTGAGCTGTTGCCAATAGATGTCGCGTGCCTTCGGGTTGAAGGCATCGTAAGGCATCACGCCGTGATTCCTCGGCCATGTGTCGAAGGGCAGCAGCGCACCGATCTCCTTCAGCTTGGCATAGCCCTCCGTCCACGGGCCGAAGTTGGCCCAGATGCTGATCATCAGGTGTGCATGGTTCTTATGCACGTAGTCGGCCATCTCCTCCGGGCTCTTGATACGTGGGCTCTTTCCCGTCTTCACATAGTCATCGGCCATCTGCTGCAGGTCCTTTGGCAGATACTTTGCCCACTGCGGATCGCCCACCTTATTTATATAATAGGGATTCTCAAAGCGCATGGCGTTCCAGTTGCTGTCGCATCCCCAGTACTGCCAGTCCTGCACGATGCCGTCGAGCGGGATGCGCAGCTCGCGATAGCGGTCGAGCACCTCACAGAGCTCGTCGCTGGTCTTATAGCGCTCGCGGCACTGCCAGTGGCCCATCGTCCAGAGGGGGAACATCGTGGCCTGGCCGGTGAGCTCCCGGATGGCGGCAATCACGCCGTCCTGCGAACCGTCGCGATACATGAAGTAGTAGTCGATGGCCTCAGCCACCTCCGACGCGAACGTCATTCCCTCACTATTGTCGGTGAAGCGGCTGCGCCCGGCATTGTCCCAGTACAGCCCATAGCCTTTCTCCGAGGTGATGTATGGTATGGCAATATAGGTGTTATGATTCCACAGCTCCATGTCGCGACCGCGCCAGGTCATCGCCGTATCGCGCAGTTGTCCCAGTCCGAACACGGCCTCGTCGCCGTCGAGTGTCCAGGTCTGCCCCACTCTCAGCTTGCCTGCATCGGCATCGCCCTGTCGGCGCTCCATGCTCAGATGTTTCTCCTTCAGCAGCACGTCGCCTGCCGCATTGCAGAACGTGACTTGCCCGCTCTGCTGGTCAATGCTCACCTTCATCCGCTCCGAGGTGAGTGTCAGCGTTGTGCCGTTGGTGCTCGCAGCATAAGGAGCCGCCTCAGCCGCCTTCTTGTCGCGCGACGAGGGCTTTGCCGCAGCCTGCGGGGGCAGGATCACCGAGAAGCTCGTCTTCTCTAACTTGGCGGCCCCTGCCGGCTGTTTCACCACCCTGACGATCTCGGGGGTGTAGAACTCCACCGTCACCACCTCATTCTGTGTCTCCACTCGGGCGTTCTGCCCTGTCTGTTGTCCACGGTTGCTCTTCTGAGCGTGTGCGCCCAGCGCCATTGTCATGCAGCACAAGAGGGCCACGCCTCTTCTTGCCAGAAAATTCAGTTTGTGTTTTGCCATGTTGTAATGTTGGTTAGTAAGTTTATGATGATTCTTATGGTTCTTGGTTTTGGTCGCTTTTCTCTGTCGTTTTCAGATTTCCAATATCTGTCCGTCGTAGGCCAGCTCCACCCCTTCGGGCAGTTTTCGGTTCACCTCCTCATGCAGCCCGATGTCGTGGCATACATGGGTGAGCAGTGTGCGCCTTGCCCCCATCCTGCGGGCAAAGGCCACGGCATCATCGACCGACTGATGCGAATGGTGCTCAGGCTTGTATCGCAGGGCGTTCACCACCAGCACCTCCACCCCGTCGAGCAGTGCCGCCTGACGGTCGTCTATGGTCTTCATGTCGGTGATATAGGCAAAGCGCCCGAACCGATAGCCCAGTATGGGCAGCTTGCCGTGCATCACCTCAAACGGCAGCACGCCGATGTCGCCTATCTGCATCGGCTCTCCGGCATGTATCTCATGCAGTCCGATCGCCGGCACGCCCGGATAGCGATGTTCCGCAAAGCAGTAAGGCAGCATCTCGAGCATGCCCTTGCGGGCTATGGGGTCAGCATATACATTGATCTCGCCAAACTGGCAATAGGGCCGGATGTCGTCCATGCCTCCCACATGGTCGTAGTGCGAATGGGTGATCAGGATGCCGTCGATGCGCCGGAACGGCATGGGCAGTATCTGTTCGCGGAAGTCGGGACCTATATCGACCAGCAGGCGCGTGCGCTCGGTCTCCACCAGGATGGAGCAGCGCAGCCGGCGGTCATGCTTGTCGGCACTGCGGCACACTTCGCACTGGCAGCCTATCACTGGCACGCCGCACGAAGTCCCGGTTCCAAGAAAAGTGATTCGCATAGGGAGGAAAATGATTCGTTTTTAGATGATGTTCACTTCAGGGAAGATGCTGATACCGAACTGCGCCTGCACATCAGCTCGAATGGCCTCACACAGTGTCACGACCTCCTGCCCTGTAGCACCGCCTCGGTTCACGAGCACCAGGGCCTGCTTGCCGTGTACGCCGGCATGGCCCATCGTGCGCCCTTTCCATCCGCACTGGTCGATGAGCCAGCCTGCGGGAATCTTCTCGTGCTGCTCGTCAACGGCATAGTGCGGCATCTGCGGATGCTCAGCCAGTAGCGCCTCAAACTGCTCACGCCCCACCACGGGGTTCATGAAGAAGCTGCCAGCATTGCCTTCCACCTTCGGGTCGGGCAGTTTCTCGCGCCTGATGGCAATGATCACTTCGCGCAACTGTGCCGCCGTGGGATGTGTGATTCCCTGCTTGCCCAGTTCGGTGCGAATATTGCCGTAGTCCAGACGTGGCACAAACTGCTTCGCGAGGCGATACGTCACATGGGTGATCAGGTAGCGGTTCTTCCATTCATGCTTGAACTGGCTACTTCTATACCCGTATCGGCAGGCCGTCGCGGGTATCCGTTCCACCTCTCCGCTTGGTATGTTCACGGCCTCGACCCAGGCTATCAGCTCGCCCACCTCGGCACCGTAGGCACCGATGTTCTGCACCGCCGAAGCGCCCACGTCGCCAGGAATCAGCGACAGGTTCTCAGCCCCGTGCCACCCGTGGCTTACGAAGCAATCGACCATTGCATCCCACTCCTCGCCGCTGCCCACGCGCACCAGCACATGGTCGGCTTGTTCCTCCACCACCTCACAGCCCTTGATGGCCGAGCGCACCACCGTTCCCTCATAGTCGCGCGTAAGCAGCAGGTTGCTGCCTCCTCCCACGACGAGGAAAGGCTCACTCAGCCCACGAGCCACGGCTGCGGCCTCCTGCTCAGAGTCGAACTCAACGAAGCGGCGGCAACGGGCATCGATGCCAAAAGTGTTGTGCCGAAGCAGACTATAGTTGCTGTAGTCCTTCATGTCTCTCTTCAGGTGATGAGCTTGGTCAGAATCCAGTGGCCCTTGCGCAGGTGGAAGGTGAGCTCCACCTCCAGTCCGTTGGCAATGCCGCGCAGCAGCATTATCTTGTGCGTTGAGGCGGGATTCTGCTGACCATATACGATGTTATAGAGTATGTGTTGCGGCAGTTCCGGACGGAAAGCTTCCCAGAAGTCGGGTGTGATCATGCCCTCGATGGTTGAGAAGTCATCGTCGGGATCGGGACCCGAGAAGATGATTTGCTGCGCCAGACTGGCATGCTGGAACACGGAGTCGGAAGCAAACTGCTGATAGAACTTCAGAAACTGCGCATTGGCATTGCGCTGCAGGGGCAGCCGCCTCACCTCGTGCAGCATCCAGCGCCCACTGCGCCGGCTGAACACGAACTGCTCCACGCGGTCGGTGTCCAGATTGAAGCGCTCCACCGTGGCCTCCACCAGCGTCGTGTCGTGCACCAGGTCTTCCTGTGGCGACGAGTCGAAGATGAGCGTGTAGTAGTCCTGATTCATGAAGAACGGCTCCATCTTCCACTGCCGGCGCTCCACCGTAAGCTTCTTACCGTCAGTAATCACTGGCAACGGAAACACCGTGCGCTCCTGCTGTTGCCTGTGGCTGGTAGCATAGTTGAAAAAGAAATCGTCGAACAGCTCATCGGCCCCCGTGGGCATGAGCGAATCGCCCTGGGCTACATCAGCCGAATCCACGCTTGTTGTATCGGCCTCCTCGCCCGTCAGCAGCCATGTGCTCCGACGGTTGTCGGAACAGGATGCCAGCACGCAGGCCATCAGCACAAACAGGCCGCAGGCTATTTTGGTTTGCTTATACATCATCCCGTGAGAAGTATGCTTCTCTTCCTTATTTAATATCACACAATACTTTGTTTGCTTCTACTGTAGAAAAAACTTTGCAAAAGTACAAAAAAAACTACATTCTCTTCCCCTTTTGACAAAAAATTATCACCACCGTGCAAAAAAATGTCTACAAGGGCATGGACATTAAACAGAAAGAACTACCTTTGCACAAAATACTCATAAAAAACGACTGAATAGCAAACACGATGGGCAGCATCAAGAAAATCGTACTCACAGGCGGGCCCTGCGCCGGCAAGACATCGGCGCTGGTTCGCGTCATCGAACATTTCTCAAGCCTTGGGTTCAAGGTGTTCACCATTCCCGAAGTGCCTACTCTCTTCACGCAAGCGGGAATGGACTATCTCACTAAGAACCGGGGATTCTTCTATCAGGGCGAGAAGGCCACACTCGAAATCCAGATGGCGCTCGAGGACAAGTTCACACGCATGGCGCAGGAATTCGAGGAGAACTGCATCATCGTGTGCGACCGTGGCACAATGGACATCTCGGCCTATATGGCACCCGAGGTGTGGGACGAGATTACCCGCGCCGTAGGCACCTCCACGCCCGAACTGCGACAGCGCTACGATGCCGTGCTACACCTCGTGTCGGCTGCCGACGGAGCCGAACAGTACTACACCACGGCCAACAACGCCTCGCGTAATGAGAGCAACGACGAGGAGGGACTGCGCATCGCACGAGGGCTCGACAAGAAGGTCATCAAGGCATGGACGGGACACCCCCACCTGCGCGTCATCAACAACGACGAGGACTTCGACAAGAAGATGAACCGCGTGCTGAAGGAAATCTCCGACGTGCTCAGCCTGCCCCAGCCCATCGTGGATGAGCGCAAGTACATCGTTCAGCTCACAGGAGCACTGCCCGACGACTGTACCGAGAGCGAGATCACGCAGTGCTACCTCACGGGCGATCCTGATGCCGAGGTACGCCTGCGCCGCCGCGTGTGGCAGGGCAAGGTGGTCAACGTGCACACCACGCGCAAGCGCATCTCCCCCACCGAGGAGATTGTCACCGAACGGCAGATCAACAACAACCTCTACGAGATGATGCTCGCACTGGCCGACCCCGACCGACTGCCCATACACAAGCTGCGCAAGAGCTTCATCTGGAAAGGGCAGTACTTCGAGCTCGACTTCTACAAAGACCAGCTCGACGGCCTCGTCATCCTGGAGACCAAAGGCATCACCGAGCACAAGAGCGTGAAGTTCCCACCCTTCATCCGCGTGGTGGAGGACATCACGTGCAGCACCAAATACTACAACTACAACCTGGCCAAGAAGAAGAAGGAGTCATGAAGATAGGCATTGAAGCACAGCGTATCTTCCGTGCCAACAAGCACGGCATGGACTACGTGGTGCTGCAGGAGATTCTGCAATTGCAGCAGATAGACCATGAGAACGAGTATTTCGTGTTCGTGAAGCCCGGCCCCGACCGTTGCGTCAGCGAGTCGGCCAACATGCACATCGTGGAGCTCACCACACCCAGCTACCCCCTCTGGGAGCAGTGGGCACTGCCCCGGGCCGCCAAGAAGGCCGGCGTGCAACTGCTCCACTGCACCAGCAACACTGCCCCCATTCGCTGCAGCATACCGCTCGTGCTCACCCTCCACGACATCATCTTCCTTGAACCGCGCGACAAGGCCAACAAGTCGCTCTATCAGAACATGGGGTGGTTCTACCGCCGACTCGTAGTGCCGCGCATCCTGCCCCGCTGCCGCCGCATCATCACCGTGTCGCAGTTCGAGCTGCGCAACATCGTCGGCAAGCTCCACATCCCCGAGGAGCGCATGGCCATGATCTACAATGGCTACAACGAGTGGTTCCGCGTGCTCAACGACACACACGACGTTTACAAGAAATACATCCCTCAGAAAGGCTACATCTTCTTCCTCGGCAATACCGACCCGAAGAAGAACACCGAGCGCACGCTCATTGCCTACGCCCGCTACCTGGAGCGCTCAGCCGTGAAGCGACCGCTGCTCATGGCCGACCTCGACCGCCACTATCTCGACAGCATCATCAGCCGCAACCACATCGGGCACATACGCCAGCATCTGCACATGCCCGGCTACATTCCCAACAGCGACCTGCCTGCCATCTATAACGACGCCTTCTGTTTCCTCTACACCTCGCTGCGCGAGAGCTTCGGCATCCCCCTGCTCGAAGGTATGGCCTGCGGCACGCCCGTCATCACCAGCAACACGTCGTCGATGCCGGAGATTGGCGGCCCCGATGCCATCCTCGTCAATCCCGAACAGGCCGACGAGATAGCCGACATGCTCATCCGCCTGGAGACCGACCCTGACTTCTATCAGCAGAAACGCGAAGTGGGACTGCAGCGTGCCCGCCTCTTCTCATGGCAGCGAACCGCCGAGCAACTGCTCAGCCTCTATCACGAAATTGCCTGAATCGTAACGCTATTTTTCCTGAATCGTAACGTAATCTATCCTAAATCATGACCCAATCTTGGATAGATAGCCTCGTGATATATCCTAAAACGCGGCGTGAAACAGCCGTCGGCACTGCATGAAACAGCCGTCGGCACTGTATGAAACAGCCGTCGGCGCTGCATGTGACAGCCGCAAGCGAGACATCCCTGTTACAGCGCTGCTGAACCATTTGTTTACTATAACAGGAAAAGTTTGCAAAACATCTGCTCCATCTGCTCCGCTACGCAACATCTTATATATCAGCCACTTAGAAGAGGAGCAGATGGGAGCAGATAAAAAAACATCTGCTCCGCCTGCAACACTCTGATTGTCAATAAGATAACAAAGCGGAGCAGATGGAGCAGATGTTTTGCAACTTTTTCTGGTAAGTGACATATCACCTCTTCATCACAGCATACTTCTTTCCGTCCTTGATATAGATGCCATGCTTGGGAGTGTCTTGAATCTGATGCCCCTGAAGGTCAAAACAGCCCACCGAATGAGGTTCCTCCGTATTTGCGCCGTAACGAGAGGACATCCCAGAAGCAGTTCCCGTTCCGTTCTTCGGCAAATAGAAGTTTTCTTGAGTGAAAAGACAGGTATCGCTCTCGAAATATTCCATATAATCATATCCGCCAGGTGTAAATGCAACTGGAGTGAACAGAGCGCTGTTGCTCCCTATACCCTCTACCCAATACGCCTTTATTTGTTGCTGACTTCCATGTTTCTCATATTCATAGGTAATTTCTAATCGGCTGCGCTTAATACCGTTGACCTCTATTGTATCCTCATCCGTTACTATTCCCACAGCATCTTCAGGTGCACCGTACAGATTAGAAATTGCATCTCCCTTCTTCAGGTTGAAGTCATAGTACAGCACCTTACGGTTTAGGAATTCATTCCACACATACACTTTCCTGTCTTGTTCCTGCCATGCACTTTCAAATCTGCTGGTAATGTGGTATTCAGGATAGGTGAAGATCAGTTTCAAATATAAACATTTGTACTTTTCGTTCCCTATAATGGTGTCGCCCTCAAACCAGAACGTGATGTTGCTTTGGGTGTCACCAGTCTGATACCGCATGTCATACTCCCATACAGCCTCTTCTTTCACCAAGGGGATATAATCGTCGGCAACCATTTCCGACAGGTTTGCGCAGAACGACACGAAAAGTAACATCCATTTTTTCATAGTTATAAATGTTTTATTTCACCATTTTCGATAATCAGCTCAGCTCCTACAGGCACGTCAAGATTTTTTCCTCTACGCATCAGGATGCGTCCACCGTTTCGAAGAATTATCTTACAAGAACTCGACAGTTCAAATTCCGCATTATAGATGCACCCATCATCAATAATTAGTTCGGCTGGTCCTTGGGAATGAACTCGAAAGCTACATAATAAAAATAATAAGAAAAATATCTTTTTCATGCGACATTTTTTACTTCTTCACTGCTCGGTTTACCGCTTGTCACCGACAAGAACTTTCTTCCCGTCCTTGATATAAATTCCGTGTGATGGTTCACCTGTGAGTCGGCGTCCCTGAAGGTCATAGAAATTAGGGACAAGGAATCGGGGAGACACCTTACTCCTACCTATAGAAGTGGGTTCAGCAAACCACTCTATTTGATAGACGTATTTGTCACCTTCCATACACGATTCGACATAGCCGTTATTTAACTCGCTGTACAATTCTTTAGCAAAAGGATTCCCGTACACACTGCCTACCCCTTCTATCCAAAAACCGAGCGGATGTGTTTGCAACACTTCATCGCCGGAAACTTCGTAAAGAGGATATTCCCATACTATTGACGGATCGTATTGGTAAGTGTTCAGACCATGTCCACCAAGTCTGGCAAACGTACAGCTATGCCGTGTGACATTTACCACTTCATTCTGCCTACTAAAGTCATAGAGTAGTATTTCCTCGTTGTCATCAAGCTCTACGAGATAGACGAGATCAGAACCTTCCCGGACTGCACAATAGTACTGTTCCTCCGTCGCCATCAACTTTTCATCGAGACAATATACTTTCTTATAGGTTTTCCCATTTATCAATGTGTCGCCACTCATAGTGAATACAAGTGTCTTCTGGACATGCCCTGCATTAGAATCATCCGTAACAAAGCGCCACTTTTTCCCTTCTTTGACAAATGGCACATATTGGTGTGGCATGTCTTGTGCCATACAAGGCTTTGTGCTAACCACACTTAAAAAGAGAATGATCCCACTAATTATTCCCATTGCAAAAAATACTTTTCTACTTACCATATATTCAAATCGTTAAAATTAATCCTACTCATTTGTTATAAAGAATTCAGTACCTTTCCGCACCTCGAAATCTCGACTAATTATAGCTTCCTGATGAGACTTAATAACAATATTTCCACTATCAACTACAACTGGTCCTTGATTAACTTTTGAAGTCACATTTGATCCAAATTAGTTCTTATGTACAATTTATTGGACACAGCATCATATTCAAATGGACAGACGTGAAAAGTAAGTGACATCATCACCTCTTCGTCACAGCATACTTCTTTCCGTCCTTGATATAGATACCACGCTTGGGAGTGCCTTGAATCTGACGACCCTGAAGGTCGTAAATGCAGCTCTTAGACGAATGAGTGGCGCAGATGGACGATGAAACACCCAACGTGGCACGGTCAACGATAGAAATGCCACAATCCTTCACATAATTATAATAGACATAGTCATCTACGTTTCGATAGCATGCTGACAAATAAGTATAGCGAGAGGCGTACTGCGATTCCGGATTCAAGTAATCAATCAGCATGCCATTAGAATTGATGCATCCAATACCCTCAATCAACACCAACCCATTGTTCAACGTCAGCCGCCGGAGTGGAACACCTGGCTTCCCACTAATCTCAATGGTATCTTTCTTCACCACAAATATGTCTTCATGACCATCCACGTGGCGATAGCTGTCGCCCACCTCCATCGTATAGTCATAGAGAATCAGTTCTGTGTTGTCGGCTGTTAGGTTGTAGGGAAGGTAGTTGGGATCTCCATGCGAGAAAAGTGGGAATCTGTAATCATCATAAATTAGATGACAAGACTGATAGAACCTAAAATCTTCGTAATCAGTAAGCACTCGCCCATTCTCGAAACGAATGCCAATGGAATATTTCCACCGATCTGCAGGGATGACTTCACTCTGTATCCTCTGTGTAGCTGTCGGTATTGGCAAAGGATGCTGATAAAGAAGATTATATTCTTTTCCGTTAATAGTACGAACTGATCCCCCTAAGAAACGAAAAAAATAAGCATTTCCTTCATCATACTTCCCAATGACGGAATCGCCCTGAAGGTGCCAGTCATCAAAAAAATCATATTGCCACTCGTCACCACATGGCTGTGACCAAACATTCACTACTCCCATTTGAATAAACAGGGAAACAAACAAGTATCTTACCTTCTTCATAGTTTTTCCGTTTTTTTTAGAAGATTACCATTTCTT
>DFJI01000012.1 GCA_002372235.1 Prevotella sp. UBA3675
CGCCAGTCGAGGGTCGGACGCAACTGCTACAGATGGCAACTAAGTTCACCCCTCCGTCACACTAAAAATTTAGAATGATGGATAAAAAAGTTTGGTTTTAATATACCGCTTATGTGATAGTCATGAAAATATCCGTGTGTGTGGCCAGTCTTTTTCCTCGATTTTCACTTGGTACCCCTTCGTTTCCCATCGCCACCAGAGGAAGCAGTGGCGGTACTTGCGATAGACGTAAGTTGCCAGCGAGTCGCGTATGGCACGAAGAAGGCAGTCGCACTTCCCGTTCGCTAAATAAAAAAGCGGAATGTGCAAAGAAAAAAGGGAGAAATTTTACATTTCCCCCTCATTTTAAGGTTGCGCCGCCAGCCCGAGCGGCGACTTGTGTTCAATTAGTCAAGCATGAAATACAGATGCCGGGGCTTTTATGTTGTCTGCAGCACGACGCAGGCGGTCTGACAGGTCGCAGAGTGCGCCACGCAACTGTTCTGCCTCTTCGGGTGAGAAGCCTCCTACACCGCCGTTGCCGTCGATGCCGTACATTTTCTGCTGGAACCATGATACCGACTTGCCCTCAAAGTAGGTACGTACTATCTCGCGCCACGACACTGACAGATAGACGTCACGCATGCGCTGCTTCATGTCGGTGATTCTCTCTTGCTTTTGTTTTGCTACTATTTCCATAATCCTGTATGTTTTGTTTTTAAGAGCCCTCCCCGGAGGGAGAGCTTTTGGTTTCACTTTGGCATGAATGTCATCCTGTCGAAGATGTCCTGAGCGTAGTCGAGGAGTTCGGGATAGCCGTTTGGATAACTGTCGCAATAGTTGCGGATGGCTTTGATGAGATCCTCTTCGTCTGAGGTGACTTTCATCGTGATGTCTCTTTTCTGTTTCATTGTTTATCGCTTTACTAATTGAACACTGCAAAAGTACTAATAATTTGGAAAGTAGCCAAATGCTTTACTAATTATTTTGTTAGTAAAAGAAAGGTTTAACACTTGGACAAAGGAAAAGCGAAACTGTCAGTAATGGTCGTCAACTTTTTCCAGTAGAACGAGTCAACTCATTCCGTATGGATAGGCAAATGTTAAAAAACAAGGGTTGAAAGGAGTCAACCGTATTCAGGAAAAGACAATTGCTCGCCGGTGCAATTACACTCTCCATCAGCCTGAAAAAAGTTGTGAACACCGATTTTTCGTAATTTTTCCGCAAGGCAGTCCTATCTGCTCCATCTGCTTCCATCTGTTCCGTGTGTAACAGTCTAATCTACAGTGTGTTGCAGATGGGAGCAGATGGAGCAGATGTTTTCAAATTTTATATGGTATAGTGGATTGCAGGTCGTTGTCCGACCTTTCGTCGTTTGCTCCAAGCTCTTGGCTATGTCACCGCATGGCTTAGGATAGATGGCTGTGACATTTAGCCTAAACTGCGCAATGATTTAGGATAAATGATTTCGCGATTTTGGCAAGATGATTTCGCGATCTTGGCTAAATGGTTTCGCGATCTTGACAAGATGACGTTGCAATCTTGACAAGATGGCGTTGAGATTCAGGAAGGGGAGATGAAGCACGAAATGTGCTAAACTTTCGGCTTATAGATGATGTGGTTGGCACCGCTCGTAATCTTCAAGGCTTCGGGGTGCTCGTTGATGAAGGAGTCGATGTGTCGCACACGCTTGTCCTCCAATATCTCGTCCATAGCGATGAGAATGCCCGTTTCCTCCACGTCGCCGAATCCGTAGTTGATGGCGGTTCCGAAAAGTTTCATGGTGGGTGAGAGGTTCATGTAGGCATTCACGAGCGGCGGGATGTTGTAGCCCAGCTTGTGAATCTCCCGGTTCAGTATGCGGTAGTCTGCGCGGAAGTCGTCTTCGCAGAACAGCTTGGCCAGTTCGTCCTCTGAAGCTTCAATTTTCAGCGGTTTCATCGGTATCACGAGGTGCTCTTTGTCGTCGAAATGCTTCTTGAGGAAGTAGAGAATCATGTCGCGGCCTTCGCGAATGTAGCTGGGGTACATGGTCATCTTGCCGAAGAAATATTTGACGTTGGGCATGATGACGGTGAGGGCTCCCAGTCCGTCCCACAAGTTGTCGAGCGCGAACAGACTCTTGGCTCCCATGCGCGACGACTGATAGGGCAGTGCAACAAACGAGCGTCCGAGCTCGATGGTGTAGGGCATGTATTCGCGGATAAACTTCTCTGAGAACTTGAACATGTGGCTGGTAGCCAGTTTGGGTTGACCATTCTCGTCGAGTTCCCAGTTGGTACCTTCCAGATAGCGGTAGGCGCCTATGATCTCCTCGGCCTCGGGGTTCCACACGATGAGCTGCTTATAGCAGTTCTCGCACGTGTCGAACTCGTCAATGTCGCAATCCTTGCCGGTTCCACCGCCGGCCTCGCGGAAAGCAATCTCGCGCAGACGGCCTATCTCACGCATCACGTTGGGCGCATTGTGGGCAGTAATGATGTAAATCTGGTTGTTGCTTCTGTTCGTCATGCGCAGTTGGCGATCGGGCGTGAGTTCGCTCTTGAGCACTTGCTTATCGACGGGCGGGATGATAGATTGTTGCATGTCTTTTTCTTAGTGTGAGTTAATGCGTTAGTGGTTAGATGGGAGTTGATAGACTTGGTCTTGCACGAATTGCGCCCATTCCCTCGGTGACTTCGAGCGGTCGAAGGTCTGCCAGGGTATGGGCTTTCCGATGGTTACGTGGAATGTGTTGCCCATGTTTTTATACATTTCATCGACCAGGAACAGCATGGCAATGTTTACTTTCTTGATGTAGCGGTCGCTGATGTTGGCGAGTCTGTAGAAGAAGTCGCTGTTGCGCCCTTCGAAATGGATGGGCACCACGTCGCGGTGGCACTCCACGCTCTTGCTGATGAAGGTCTTCTTCCAAGGCAGGTCGCGTATCTCGCCGTTGCGTCGGCGAGAGCACAGTCCGGCAGGATACATGAGCACGTGGTAGTCGCCTTTGAATCCCTCCTCCACAATCTGCGGAAAGGAGCGGCTCTTCTTGGTCGTGGTGTTGATGGGGATGCAGAGTGGTGCCAGTCCGGGCAGGTTCATGAGCAGGTCGTTGACCAGATAGCGGAAGTTGTCGTCGTAATGTCGGCCAATGACCGTTCCGAGCGCCACGCCGTCGATGCCGCCCATAGGGTGGTTCGACACAAAGATGTATCGTTTGGGATCGTCTTTCGAAGGCAGGTTCTCCAGTCCCTTCACTTCTATTTTGCATTGCAGGTATTTTAAGACGGCTTCCAGCCAGGGCGTTCCTTTCAGGTCGCGCACTGTCCAGAGAAATTCGTTCATATCGTCTTGGTGAGCAATTTTCTTCAGCCAGTTCACGGCAAAGCCCGGCACCCACTTGGCTTTGCTGCCCATTTTGCCCTTAAGAATCTTTTCGATGTCAAGGGTCTTTTGCGCTATTTCTTCCATCTTGATTTGTTGCTTTTTTCTTCTCAAACTGCAAAATTACGATAAAACTTCCGAACATGCCTCACTTTTTTTGATAAAAATGTGTAAAAAGTACAAGTAAAATACAAGCGAAATGCAAGGCCTCTCCATCTCAGCCGATGCACAAAACACGTTTTTTGTGTAAAAAAGGTGGGTCGGTTTCTGCCCTCGGATAATATTTTTGAGGTTTTAATAAAATTTTGTGGAGGATTGTGGGGGATTGTGGGGGGAAATTATTACTTTTGCAACGGACAAATCCCGAAAGGGAGGTTTTATTAATGTTCGCATGCGATTTTTAGGTAATATAGAAGCAAAGACCGACGCGAAGGGACGTGTGTTCCTGCCAGCGGTGTTTCGCAAGCAGCTCCAGACTGCCGGCGAAGAGCAGCTCGTGCTGCGTACCGACATCTACGGCAAGTGCCTGGTGCTCTATCCTGAAAGTGCATGGAATCGCAGGTTAGACGAAATTTCAGCCAAAGTGTCTGAATGGAATGAGGAAGAGCAGATGGTGCTGCGCGCCTTCATGGCCGAGGCTGAGGTGCTGGTGCTCGACGGCAATGGTCGATTCCTCATTTCGAAGCGCCTTCTGCAGGCTGCCGGCATCAACCAGTCGGTGAGGTTCATCGGCATGAACGACACCATTGAAATATGGGCCGCCGAGAAGACTGAACAGCCGTTCCTGCCGCAGGCGGAATTTGCTGCAAGGTTGAAAGACATAATGAGCAGGCAACAGGAACAATACTAAAAACAATACAGCAATTATGACGGTCGAGACATATCATATTCCTGCATTGTTGCAAGGAAGCGTTGATGGATTGAATGTAAAGCCTGATGGAGTCTATATTGATGTGACCTTTGGTGGTGGCGGACACTCAAGGGAGATACTTCGTCGCCTTGGGCCTGAAGGCCGCCTGTTCGGATTCGACCAAGATGCCGATGCGGAAAAAAATATCATTAGCGATGATAGATTTACCTTTGTGCGCAGCAACTTTAGATATATAAAGAACTGGATGCGCTACTATGAGGTGGAGCAGGTGGATGGAATCCTGGCCGACCTCGGCGTGTCGAGCCATCATTTCGACGATGAGACGCGCGGATTCTCTTTCCGCTTCGATGCACCGCTCGACATGCGCATGAACAAGCGGGCCGGCATGACCGCAGCCGACGTGCTGAACAACTATACTGAGGAACAGCTGGCCGACGTGTTCTACCTCTACGGCGAACTGAAGCAGGCACGGCGCATGGCGGCTGCCATCGTGAAGGCCCGACAGCAGCAACCGCTGCAAACCACTCAGCACCTGATGGACGCAGTGGGCAAGTTCGTGGCCAAGGAGCGTGAGAAGAAAGAGCTGGCTCAGGTGTTTCAGGCACTCAGAATAGAGGTGAACCGTGAAATGGAGGTGCTGAAGGAGATGCTGACCGGTGCACAGGAACTGCTGGCCAAGGGCGGACGACTCAGCGTGATCACCTATCACTCGCTGGAAGACCGGATGGTCAAGAACATGATGCGCGCCGGCAACGTGGAAGGCAAGGTGGAGCAAGACTTCTTCGGCAGAATCCAAGCACCGCTGCGGGTAGTCAACAGCAAGGTGATCACCCCTACCGACGACGAGGTGGCAGACAATCCGCGAAGCCGAAGCGCGAAACTGCGGATTGCAGAGAAAATGTGACAATGCTTGTGGAGATGCCTCAACCGCATCTTCATGAGAGAAAAGACGACAAGAACGTATGAGTAAGAAGCAAAAAGACAACGATCTGGAACAACAGCAGGCTGCTGATGCCAGCCTGAACGAGAACCAACCGAAGCCCAAACGGACTGACGATGGCAATCTCTCGTTTGAGGAACTGAAACGACGGGTGACCGAGGATGACGACACGCCTGTAGCAGCGCTCACGCTGCGCAAGATTCTGGGTGGCGATATCCTGTCAGCCGATGTCGTGCGCCGACAGGTGTGGCTCTGTCTGCTCATCGCCTTCTTCGTCACTTTCTACGTGGCTTTCCGCTACCAGTGTCAGCAGGACATTATTGACATAGCCAATCTGGAGAGTGACCTGACGGATGCCAAGTACAAGGCGCTCTCCAGCTCGAGCACGCTCACCGAGCGTTGTCGTGAGAGTAGGGTCATTGAGCTGCTGCGCCTGCATCAGGACAGCACGCTGAGCGCCAGCAACCAGCCACCTTATAAAATATATATACCTGAGAAGTAGAGATTGGAAACAGTAAGTAGAACAGTAATTATTCGGATACAAGGGTGAGCAAGTTTGAATCGAAGAAAGTGATGCCACGCTACCTCAGCATTGCGGTAGTCCTGACACTCGTGGGCCTGGCCATTCTGGTCAAGGCCGTCTATATCATGACAGTCAAGAAAGACTACTGGATGGTGGTGTCGTCAAAGATAAAGCAGGACAGCATCAGCGAGAAGTCCGTGCGCGGCAATATTCTCAGTTGCGACGGTCAGCTCATGGCCTCGAGCATACCCGAATACAAGATATTCATAGACTTCCAGCCTGGCAAACAACGCAATGTGCCCATGGACTCAGTGACTGCCAAGTTTCTTGACAGCTTGTGGAAAGCCGATATTGACAGCGTGTGCTACGAGCTGCACCAGATATTTCCCAGTCGCACGGCTGAGGAGTTCAAGCAGCACTTGCTGGCTGGCAAGGCGAAAGTGACAAGAGACGGCTCGCGCGGCTCACGCCACTGGCCCATCTGGCCCTATCGCATAGACTATGGCACGTATAAGGAGGTGGGCAAGCTTCCCATTTTCTGTCTGCCTACGCACAAGGGCGGCTTCCATCACGAGAAGTTCAATGCCCGTCGCCATCCGTTCGGCTCGCTGGCACAGCGCACAGTGGGCACCATGTTCGGCGCGGTCGATTCGGCCAAGTGCGGACTGGAACTGTCGTTCGACTCGGTGCTGCGCGGCAAGAACGGCATATCGCGCAAGCAGAAAGTGCGCAGTAAGTTCGTGAAGACAACTATCGCCCCTCCTATCAACGGTTCCGACATCGTCACCACGATCGACGTGTCGATGCAAGACTTGGCTGAGCGCGCGCTGGTTGAGGAACTGAAGAAAGACAATGCCTCACTGGGTGTGGCCATCCTGATGGAGGTGCAGACCGGCGACGTGAAGGCCATCGTGAACATGACCAAGTGCGAGGATGGAGTCTATAGGGAAATCGTCAACAATGCCATCAGCTATCGCTGTGAGCCGGGCTCGGTGTTCAAGACCGCATCGTTCCTCGTGGCACTCGACGACGGGGTGGTGGATACGAGCTATGTGATTCATACCGGTGGCGGCATCATGCCCATGCACGGCAGCAACATGAAGGACCATAACTGGTATCGTGGCGGCTATGGCGACATCAACGTGGCACGCGCGTTAGAGGTGAGCTCGAACATCGGTGTGAGCTATGTCATTGACAAGTTCTACCACGAGCATCCTGAGAAATACGTGAAGGGGCTCTATCGCGTAGGTATCAACGAAGACCTGAAAATTCCCCTCGTGGGCTATCTGCCCCCGAAGATCCGTATGCCGAACACGAAGACCACAAACAAGGCAGAATATTGGAGCAAGACCACGCTGCCGTGGATGTCGATAGGCTATGAGACGTATATTGCGCCCATCAACACCGTGACTTTCTACAACGCCATTGCCAACAATGGCAAGATGATGCGTCCGCGATTCGTGAAGCAGATACTGCACGACGGTGAAGTGGTTTACGAGTCGAAGCCCGAGGTCATCAAAGAGCAGATAGCCAAGCCGCAGACCATCAAGACCATGCAGACCATACTGGAGCATGTGGTGAGTCAGGGACTGGGCCGCAAGGCAGGCTCGCGTTCGTTCAAAGTGGCCGGTAAGACGGGCACGGCGCAGGTGTCGCAAGGTGCCAAAGGCTATAAGGGCGGTGCGCAGATGTGGTACTGGCTCTCGTTTGCAGGCTTCTTCCCTGCCGACAATCCCAAGTACAGCTGCATCGTCTGTCTGAAGAAACCGGGACTGCCGGCATCGGGCGGCGGTATGGCCGGAGCTGTGTTCCACCAAATATCAGAAGGCGTGATGGCACAGTATCTGAAGTTGAGGGTGGAAGATGCACGCGACACGGCCTCGGTGCTCGTACCTGAAGTGAAGAACGGCAACGTGCTGGCCGCTGACTATGTGTTGCACAACCTCGGCGTGAAGACCGAGGGCGGATGGAACGGTAGCTATGGCAGCGGCAATCCCATCTGGGGCAAGGCGCAAAGCGAGCGCGGCGGCGTGAAGCTGGCTGTGCAGGAACTGCCCGACCACACTATGCCCGATGTCACGGGAATGGGCGCAAGCGATGCCGTCTTCCTGCTGGAAACGTGCGGACTGAAAGTGAAGCTCAATGGCGCAGGCAAGGTGAAGAGCCAGAGCATTCCCTACGGTGCCAACATTCATCATGGCATGATCTGCCAACTCATACTGCAATAAGACTCGATTCTTTCTGTATATATATAAATAATGTACGCGAAATGATACTGAACGAACTGCTGAAGAAAATAGAGACCACGAACGTGGTGGGTGACACGGGTGTTGAGATTGCCGAGGTCAACATTGACTCGCGTGCCATCGCTGCCGGTCACATGTTCATTGCCCTCAGAGGCACCGTGACCGACGGACATCAATATATCGACAAGGCCGTGGCCCAAGGAGCTGCTGCCGTGGTGTGCGAGGACATGCCTGAGCATCAGGCCGAGGGAGTGACTTACGTGCAGGTGGCTTCAACCACCGATGTGGTGGGCGTGCTCGCTACGACCTTCTATGGCAATCCCTCTGAGCACCTGAAGCTGGTTGGCGTAACGGGCACAAACGGAAAGACCACCATCGCCACCTTATTATATAATATGTTCCGCAAACTGGGACATAAGTGCGGACTGCTCTCTACGGTCTGCAACTACATTGAGGATGAGGCTGTTCCTGCCGATCACACCACCCCCGATCCCATCGAGCTGAACCGTTTGCTCAAGCGCATGGTCGATGCCGGCTGTGAGTATGTGTTCATGGAGTGCTCCAGCCATGCCATCCATCAGAAGCGCATCGGCGGACTGAAGTTTGCAGGCGGCATCTTCACCAATCTCACACGCGACCACATGGACTATCACAAGACGGTGGAGAACTATCGCAATGCGAAGAAAGCCTTCTTCGACCAGTTGCCTAAAGACGCTTTCGCCATCACCAATGCCGACGACAAGAATGGCATGTTCATGGTGCAGAATACAAAGGCCACGGTGAAGACATACTCTATTCGCAGCATGGCCGACTTCAGGGCTCGTATCGTGGAGTGCCATTTCGAGGGCATGTATCTTGAGATTGACGGTCATGAGGTGGGCGTTCAGTTCATTGGCAAGTTCAATGTGAGCAATCTGCTGGCCGTCTATGGCGCTGCCATCATGTTGGGAAAACAGCCCGAGGAGGTGCTGGTAGTGATGAGCACACTCAAGAGCGTGGCTGGCCGACTGGAGCCCATCCGCTCGAAAGAGGGCGTGACCGCTGTCGTGGATTATGCTCACACCCCCGATGCACTCGACAACGTGCTGAAAGCCATCCACGAGGTGCTGGAGGGGCGCAACGGTCAGGTCATCACGGTGTGCGGTGCCGGTGGCAACCGCGACAAAGGCAAGCGTCCGCTCATGGCACAGGAAGCCGTGAAGCAGAGCGACCGCGTGATTATCACCAGCGACAATCCCCGTTTCGAGGAGCCGCAGGACATCATCAATGACATGTTGGCCGGTCTGGACCAGAAGCAGATGAAGAAAGTGCTGACCATCGTGGACCGCAGAGAGGCCATCCGTGCCGCCTGCATGATGGCCCATGAGGGCGATGTGATCCTCATAGCCGGCAAGGGACATGAGGACTATCAGGACGTGAAGGGCGTGAAGCACCACTTCGACGATCGCGAAGAGGTGAGAGAAGCCTTCAGAGAGTAACGAAATATCATAATAACGAAGTAACGAAGTAACGAAAAGAAATGCTATACTACATCTTCCGATTTTTAGAACAGTTCAACATCCCGGGTTCGCATCTGTGGAGCTACATCTCATTCCGTTCGTTGTTGGCGCTCATCTTCTCGCTGATTATCTCGGCCTGGTTCGGTGAGTACTTCATCAAATGGATGAAGCGCCGTAAGATTTTCGAGACTGAGCGCGATCCGTCAATCGATCCGTTCGGAGTAGAGAAGAAAGGCGTACCAACTATGGGCGGCATCATCATCATCGTGTCTATCTTGGTGCCGGTGATTCTCTTGGGGCGCATTCGCAACATTTACATCATCCTGATGATTGCCACTACGCTGTGGTTGGGCTTTCTTGGCTTCCTGGACGACTATATCAAGATATTCCGTCGCGACAAGGACGGACTGAAAGGCAAATATAAGATCGTGGGACAGGTGAGCATCGGCTTTATCGTGGGGCTGACGCTCTGGCTGAGTCCCGATGCCGTGGTCCGTGAGAACGTGAAAGTGGAACAGCCCAATCATGAGATTGTGGTCAAGCATAAGAAAGAGGCCGTGAAGTCACTGCAAACCACTATCCCGTTCATCAAGAACCATAACCTGAACTACTCGAAGGTGATGAGCTTCTTCGGCGACTACAAGGTGGCTGCCGGATGGGTGCTCTTCGTGCTGATGACCATATTGGTGGTGACAGCTGTGTCGAACGGTGCTAACCTCAACGACGGCATGGACGGCATGTGTGCAGGCAACTCGGCCATCATAGGCGTGGCACTTGGCATATTGGCCTATGTGTCGTCACACATCGGCTATGCCAGCTACTTTGATATTATGTATATCCCTCATTCAGAGGAGCTCGTAGTCTTCCTGTGCGCTTTCGTAGGTGCCATGATCGGCTTCCTGTGGTACAATGCCTTCCCCGCTCAGATCTTCATGGGCGATACGGGGTCGCTCACCATTGGCGGCATCATCGGCGTGTGTGCCGTCATCATCCATAAAGAGTTGCTGTTGCCCATCCTATGTGGCATCTTCTTTGTGGAGAGCCTGAGTGTCATCATTCAGACGCAGTGGTTCAAATTCCAGAAGAGAAAGGGCCGCAGAGTGCGCGTGTTCAGAGCCACCCCGATACATGACAACTTCCGCAAGCTCGACTCGCAGCTCGACCAGACTTCTACCTATGTGCTCAAGGGATGGCCCCATCGCCCGTTCCATGAGTCGAAGATTACCATTCGGTTCTGGATTACCACCATCATCCTGGCCGCATTGACACTTATTACATTGAAAATCAGATAATAGGAAACAAGAGCCGCTCCTTTCTGTAAGGAGATATGCTCCAAAAACAAAGAAGGAAAAAGATGAAGAAGAGAATTGTGATATTAGGAGCCGGAGAAAGTGGCGTAGGTGCTGCTGTTCTGGCAAAGAAAGAGGGATTCGACGTGTTCGTATCAGACATGTCGACCATTGCGCCGCGCTATAAGGAGATGCTTGACCGGCGCCAGATAGTTTGGGAGGAGGGAGAACACACCGAGGAACTGATCCTGAACGCTGACGAGATCGTGAAGAGTCCTGGCATTCCCGATACCGCTCCTATGGTGAAGAAAGCCATTCAGAAAGGCATTCACATCATCAGTGAGATTGAGTTTGCCGGGCGCTATACCACGTCGAAGATGATTTGTATCACAGGCTCGAACGGAAAGACGACCACCACCTCGCTCATCTATCATATTTTTCGTGAGGCCGGCTATGATTGCGGACTGGCCGGAAACATAGGCAACTCACTGGCGCTGCAGGTGGCCGAGGATCCGCATGCCTATTACATTATAGAGTTGAGCTCGTTCCAGCTTGACAATATGTATGACTTCCGCGCCAATATCGCTATTCTGCTCAATATCACGCCCGATCATCTGGACCGCTATAATTTTGAGATGCAGAACTACGTTGATGCCAAGATGCGCATTCTGCAGAACCAGACCGCCGCCGATGCGTTCATCTACTGGAACGATGACCCCATTATCAAGCGCGAATTGGAGAAGTATGACATCAAGGCCATTCAGTATCCCTTCTCGGAGCTGAAGGAGAAAGGCAGCATCGGCTATATCGAAGAGGGACAGTATGTCATTGAGAAGCCTGAACCTTTCAACATGGAGCAGGAACAGCTGAGCCTCACGGGCCGCCACAATATATACAACTCGCTGGCTGCCGGTATTGCCGGCAACATTGCAGGCATTAAGAAAGAAGTGATTCGCCGCTCGCTGAGCGACTTCCCCGGTGTGGAGCATCGGTTGGAGAAAGTGACCACCGTGCGTGGCGTGCACTACGTGAACGACTCAAAGGCTACCAATGTTGATGCTTGCTGGTATGCGCTCGATTCGATGAAGACCCGTGTGGTGCTCATCGTCGGTGGCAAGGACAAGGGCAATGACTACGAGCCCATCAAGCCGCTGATAAAGGAGAAGTGCTCGGCACTGGTATATCTTGGTGCCGACAATCAGAAGTTGCACGACAATTTCGATGCGCTGGGCATCCCAGTGCGCGACACTCACTCTATGAAGGAATGTGTAGCCGCTTGCTACGAACTGGCTCAGCCCGGTGAGACGGTGCTGTTGAGCCCCTGTTGCGCCTCATTCGACCTGTTCAAGAATATGGAAGACCGTGGTGAGCAGTTTAAGGAACTGGTAAGAAATCTGTAGGATGGGACTTGTGGGTCCTTATAGGTCTTATAAGTCTTATAGGGTCCTATAGGACTGATAGGACTCATGAGCCATAAAAAATGACAAATAGCGCCAATGAATAGAAAAATAGGCAATCTCTTTAAAGGTGACAAAGGCATCTGGATGGTATTCCTGTTCCTTTGCCTGATTAGTGTGATTGAGGTGTTCTCAGCCTCGAGTACGCTGACCTATAAGTCACAGAACTATCTGGGACCGTTGCTCTATCACTCAGGAATGATCATCTTTGGCTTGTTCGTGGTCATCGTGATCTTGAACATCCCGTGCCGATACTTTAAGATTGTCACGCCGCTCATGCTTTTCATCACTTTCAGCACGCTGCTTTGGGTGCTTGTGGGCGGTGAGAGTATCAACGGTGCCAACCGCGTGATACGTCTGGCGGGCTTTACTTTCCAGCCGTCAGAGATTGCCAAGGGCACGATGGTACTTGCCACGGCACAGATATTGAGTGCCATGCAGCGTACCGATGGTAAAGGGGCCGATGAGAAAGCCATGAAATATGTGCTGTTCATCGTGATGCCGGCTGTGTTTCTTATCGGTATTGAGAACCTGTCAACGGCTTTTCTGCTGTTCATCGTCATTTTCCTGATGATGTTCATCGGTCGTGTACCCATCATGCAGATGGGAAAGCTGATGGGAGCAGGGGTGTTGACGATTGCCGTGTTCCTGACATTGGTGATCACGCTGGGTAGCTTCGAGAAAGATGACGACGAGAAGGCTTCGCCGACCGTGGCAGCTTCTCACGGCCATAAGAATGAAATCAAGGGCGGCGGTGTCTTCCACCGTTTTGCTACATGGCGCAATCGTATTCTGAACCACTCGAATGGTGATGACGTACCTGCTGAGGAGTATGACATTGACAAGAACTTCCAGGTGGGACATGCCAACATAGCCATTGCCTCGTCGGGCATTATAGGCAAGGGACCGGGCAACTCTACCGAGCGCGACTATCTGCCGCAGGCATTCAGCGACTTCATCTATGCCATCATCATTGAAGAGACGGGTGTAGCGGGTGCAATCGCCGTGGTGTTCCTTTATGTCATCCTGCTCTATAGGGCAGCACGTATTGCAGGCCGTTGTGAGAACAACTTTCCGGCATTCTTGGTGTTAGGACTGGCGCTGCTGCTCGTGATTCAGGCCTGTATCAACATGATGGTGGCTGTGGAATTGATGCCCGTTACCGGACAGCCGTTGCCGCTCATCTCGAAAGGTGGCACCTCGACCATCATTAATTGTGCCTATATCGGTGTCATTCTCAGCGTGAGTCGTTCTGCCCGGCGGGTCGATCAGGCAAAAGCCTCTGTCCCTGATGGTTCGGATGAAAATGACGATTGAGCTTTGACGTAAGTGAAACTAAAAAAATAATGACATAATGAAACAAGAAAATTCATATAGTGCATCAGCAGGACTGAGAGTCGTTGTGAGTGGTGGCGGTACGGGCGGTCACATCTTCCCGGCTGTCTCTATCGCCAATGCCATTCGCGAGTTAGTGCCTGATGCCCAGATCCTGTTCGTAGGCGCTGAGGGACGCATGGAGATGCAGCGCGTGCCAGCCGCAGGCTATGAGATCAAGGGCCTGCCCATCTGTGGCTTCAACCGCAGTCAGCTGTGGAAGAACATCACGCTGCCCTATAAGATGTGGAAGAGCGATCGAATGGTGAAGCGCATCCTGCGGGAGTTCAAGCCTCAGGTGGCTGTAGGCGTTGGCGGCTATGCCAGCTATCCCACGTTGGCTGCCGCTGTCAGCATGCACATTCCTTGCCTCATTCAGGAGCAGAACTCCTTTGCAGGCAAGGCCAATAAAATGCTTGGCAAGAACGTCGAGAAGATATGCGTGGCCTATGAAGGCATGGAGCGCTTCTTCCCCGCTGAGAAAATCATGCTCACAGGCAATCCTGTACGTCAGGCACTGCTCGACACGAAGGTGACGAGAGAAGAAGCACTGCGCTCCTTTGGATTAGACCCCAACTTGAAGACCATCCTCCTCGTAGGTGGAAGTCTGGGCGCACGAACCATTAACGAGAGCATGCTTGGCCATCTCGATGAAATCGCCAATTCTGGCATGCAGTTCATCTGGCAGACAGGTAAGTACTATAGCGATCATATTGCGGAGCAACTCAAGGCGAAGGGCCAGCCAACCAATCTGAAGGTTGTTGACTTTATCTCCGACATGGGCGCAGCTTATCAAGCAGCCGATCTCGTTGTCAGTCGTGCAGGTGCCAGCAGCATCTCTGAGTTCTGCCTCATCGGCAAGCCCGTGATTTTGGTGCCGAGCCCCAATGTGGCCGAGGATCATCAGACGAAGAATGCTATGGCCTTGGTGAATCGTGATGCCGCTCTGTACGTGAGCGATCAGGAGGCTCCGCAGAAATTGGTGAAGCTCGCCATAGAGTCGGCACGCGACGATGACAAGTTGCGCCAGCTCAGCACGAACGTCAAGAAGATGGCATTGCCAGATTCGGCTGCAATCATTGCGAAAGAAGTCATTAAGCTGGCAGAAGGAAAATAATAAATCATAGAAAATCGAAATATAAGAAAATGGAAGCAAAAAAGATACAAGCTGTTTATTTCATCGGAGCCGGAGGCATCGGCATGAGTGCCATTGCCCGCTATTTCCTGAGTCGCGGAATGGTGGTTGCCGGTTACGACAAGACACCTACTGAGCTGACCCGCCGGTTGGAGAAAGAGGGCATGCTCATTCACTATGAAGAGAACCTGGCCGAAGTGCCTCATGCCTGTAAGCAGAAGGATACGTGCCTTGTCGTCTATACACCTGCCATCCCGGAGGACCACAAGGAACTGCAGTATTTCCGTGAGAACGGATTCGAGATACAAAAGCGTGCACAGGTGTTGGGGGCGCTCACCCATGAGATGAAGGGACTCTGCGTGGCCGGTACGCACGGCAAGACCACCACGTCCACCATGTGTGCCCACATCATGCACCAGAGCCATCTGGACTGCAATGCTTTCCTCGGTGGAATCTCGAAGAACTACGGCACCAACTACATTCTCAGTCAGTCTGACTATGTGGTAATCGAGGCCGATGAATTCGACCGTTCGTTCCATTGGCTCACGCCCTGGATGTCGGTAATTACCTCAACCGACCCCGACCATCTGGACATCTATGGCACTAAGGAAGCCTATCTGGAGAGCTTCCGCCACTATACTGAGCTCATTCAGCCAAGTGGCACACTCATCATCCATCGCGACTTGGAGATGAAAGAGAACCTGCACGATGGCGTGCATCGCTATGACTATAGCCGTGAAGCAGGCGACTTCCATGCTGAGAACATTCGTATTAAGGACGGTGGCATCACGTTCGACTTCGTCTCACCGGTTGAGTGCGTGAATGATGTGGAACTGGGACAGCCCATTCCCATCAACATCGAGAATGGCATCGCCGCAATGGCCTTGGCACAGTTGGCTGGCTGTACGGCTGAGGAGCTGCGCTATGGTATGAAGACCTATGGAGGCGTTGACCGTCGCTTCGACTTTAAGATCAAGACCGACAAGCTCGTCTTTCTGAGCGACTATGCCCACCATCCGAAAGAGATCTATCAGAGTGCCAAGAGCATACGCGAGCTTTACAAAGACCGTCGCATCACGGCCATCTTCCAGCCCCACCTCTATACTCGTACACGCGATTTCTATCATGAATTTGCCGATGCGCTCAGCCAGCTCGACGAAGTGATTCTCACCGAGATCTATCCGGCTCGTGAGAAGCCCATAGAGGGTGTCACCTCGAAATTGATTTACGACAATCTGAAGCCGGGCGTAGAGAAGCAGATGGTGCAGAAGGATGATGTGCTCAATCTGGTGAAGAGTCGCGACTTCGATGTGCTCGTCGTGCTGGGAGCAGGCGATCTGGACAATCAGGTGCCGCAAATAACCAAGGTGCTGAAAGCCCGTTTGTAAGAAAAATAAAGTTCAATCTATCACATTTATCATTATATCCTCACGCTATGGACTGGAAGAAGATTCTGTTTATCGCCCTTGATGTCGTGTTGGGCATATACGTTGTGCTGGCCATGACCGCCTTCAATAATCCTGACGAGAAGCTCAATGTCTGTTCAGACGTTAAAGTCAACATTCAGGAAGAGTCAACCGAAGGCTTCCTGACCGAGGCTGATGTGCTCAATATGCTGCAGCAGGCGAGAATTTCGCTCTTGGCAAAGCCCATGCAACAGATCAACACGCGGCAGGTTGAGGAGACACTCGAAGGCAATGACCTCATTGATAATGTGGAATGCTTTAAGTCGGTCAACGGCGTGGTCTGCATCAACATTGTGCAGCGTGTGCCTGTGGTGCATGTGATGGCTCAGAATGGAGACGACTACTATGTGGACAATCATAACGACGTGATGCAGCACAACAACTACACCTGCAACCTGCTGGTAGCTACGGGCAACATCAGCAAGCCCTTTGCCTCGAAGGTGCTGGCTTCGGTGGTGCGGCAGATCATGAGCGATTCGTTCTGGCGGAATCAGGTGGTGCAGCTCAATGTGCTCGACGACCATTCCATTGAACTCATTCCCCGTGTGGGCAGTCATGTCATCTATCTGGGGCAGGGCAGGGACATTGCCCGCAAGCTCAATCGCCTACAGAAGTTCTATACCTACGGGCTGAGCCAGACGGGGTGGAATCGCTACTCGCGCATCAGTGTTGAGTTCGACAACCAGATTATCTGCAAGCGTCGCTCTAAGAAGCATTCATAACAAAGATATTGCAAAGAATAAAAACAAAAATACATGTGGTATGGCAGAAAAAGAATTTATCGTAGCTATTGAGCTCGGTTCATCGAAGGTGACGGGCATCGCCGGACAGAAAAAGCCCGACGGTAGCATCAGCGTCCTGGCGCTGGCAAAAGAGGAGTCTTCTTCATTTATCAGGAAAGGCGTGGTTTACAACATTGACAAGACGGCACAAAGCCTGACAAACATCGTGAAGAAGCTGGAGGGACAGCTGAAGACACGTATCACGCAGGTGTTTGTAGGCGTGGGCGGACAGTCCATCCGGGGAGTGCGCAATGTAGTGTCACGTGAGCTGCCTGCCGATACGATTATCACACAGGAGATGGTCATCGAGCTGATGGAGTCCAACCGCATGCTCGACTATCCCGACCAGAAGATTCTCGACGTGGCCGAGCAGGAATATAAGGTAGATAACCAGTTGCAGCTCGATCCTGTAGGCATTCGCGCCACTCACTTGGAGGGCAACTATCTCAACATCCTGGAGCGCAAGTCGTTCTTCCAGAACCTGAACCGCTGCTTCGAGGTGGCCGGTATCAAGGTCGTTGAGATGTACCTCGCTCCGATTGCGCTGGCCAATTCAGTGCTCACCGAAGCCGAGAAGCGTTCGGGCTGCGCACTGATTGACATCGGTGCCGATACCACGACCGTCAGCGTGTTCTTTAAGAACGTGCTCCGTCATCTGGCCGTCATACCCCTTGGCTCCAACAATATAACCAAAGACATTGCCTCTCTCCAGATGGAGGAGAGCGAGGCCGAGAAGATGAAGCTGAAGTATGCTTCGGCCTATACTGACAACAACGAGATTGACGATACGCTGAAGTACAGCATTGATCAAGACCGACAGGTGGAGAGCCGCAAGTTCATTGACATCGTTGAGGGCCGTCTGGAGGAAATCGTGCTCAATGTTCGTGAGCAGATTCCCAATGAATACTACGACAAGCTCTTGGGCGGCATCGTTCTTACCGGTGGCGGCTCGAACATGAAGAACATTGAGCGTGCCTTTGCCATTCACACACGTATTGAGAAGATTCGCACGGCCAAGTTCGTCACGATGAGCATCAATTCCACGAATGCTGCTGCAAAAGTTCAGGATGGTACTCTGAACACAGTGCTGGGCCTGTTGGCCAAGGGCTACATCAACTGTGCCGGCAAGGAGATTGATCCTAACCAAGGACTCTTCGATGAGGAGACCAACGAGGCTGTTGCCAATGGCAGCAATCAGAGCGGTCGCTCATCTCGCTCAGGTGCCATCAGAACCGAGCAAGAGGAGCGCGAGGCTGAGGAAGAGGCTCGTCGCAAGCGCGAAGAGGAAGAGCGCAAGCGCCTTGAGGAAGAGGAGCGCAGGCGTGAAGAGGAGCGCAAGCAGAAAGAAGAGGAAGAGCGCCTTCGTAAGGAGAATAGCTGGTTCAACAGACTGAGAAAGAAGATTACGAAGTTTGGCGAAGACATGGTCAGCGACGAGTAAGCACTAAGCCTTATGGGGCTCATATAGGTCCTATAAGTCCTATAAGTCCCATAACTCCCAATTCCCAACAACAATTAAAGCAGTAAAAAGAAAATGGCAGACAACAATATGAACAACGACATCCTCGATTTCGGAATTCCCGAGGAGAAGCACAGCATCATTAAAGTAATCGGCGTTGGCGGCGGTGGCGGCAATGCAGTGAACCACATGTATCGCGAAGGCATTCACGACGTGACCTTCGTAGTTTGCAATACCGACAATCAGGCACTCAACGACTCGCCCGTACCCGTGAAACTGCAACTGGGCCACGAGGGACTGGGCGCAGGCAACCGTCCGGCAAGGGCAAAGGCCGCAGCCGAGGAGAGCATCGACGACATCAAGCGCATGCTGAGCGATGGCACACGCATGGCTTTCATCACTGCCGGCATGGGTGGTGGCACTGGCACTGGCGCTGCTCCTGTGATAGCTCAGGTCAGCAAGGAGATGGGCATACTCACCGTCGGCATCATCACCATTCCCTTCCGCTTTGAGGGCAACCGCAAGATTGATCAGGCACTCGACGGCGTAGAGGAAATGTCGAAGCACGTAGATGCCCTGCTTGTGATCAACAACGAGCGCCTGCGCAGCATCTATCCCGACCTGTCGTTCATGGCCGCCTTCGGCAAGGCCGACGACACGCTGTCGATTGCAGCGAAGTCTATTGCCGAGATTATCACCGTTCACGGTATCATCAACCTCGACTTCAACGACGTGAAGACCGTGCTCGAGAATGGTGGCGTGGCCATCATGTCAACCGGCTACGGCGAAGGCGAGGAGCGCGTGAAGAAAGCCATTGACGACGCCCTGAACTCGCCGCTGCTCAACAACAATGACATCTTCAACTCGAAGAAGATTCTGCTCAACATCTCGTTCTGCGACCAGAAGGATTCGAAGGACAACTTCATGATGGACGAGATCAACTATGTGCATGAGTTCCTCGCTAAGTTCGGTGACTTCGAGATCAAGTGGGGTGTGGCCAACGACCCCGAACTGGGCAAGAAGGTGAAGGTCACCATCCTGGCTACGGGCTTCGGCATGAGCGATGTCGATGGCATGCAGGAGCGCATCACGAAGCTGTCGCGTGAGGATGCCAACAAACTGGCGGAGGAGCAGGAGAAGGCTGCCAAGCGCGAGGAGCGACGCGGACAGTTCTATGGCGATTCAGAGACCAACAAGCGCTACAAGCGTCGTCCCAATATCTACATCTTCCGTCCTGAGGACCTCGACAACGACGACATCATCTCAGCCGTGGAGCAGACACCTACTTATAAGCGTACACGCGAGATTCTTGAGAGCATCGGACAGCCCATACAGGTGCAGGAGACAACTAAGTCGAACGATTCGCAGCCGCAGGATGTGCAGGGCGTGATCAGCTTCGTGTAATTTTCATGGACAGGTTTTTCCGTATGGACATCAAACAACTCTATCAGCTCTATCAGCAGCATCCCTGCATCACGACCGACAGCCGCGACTGTCCGCAAGGCAGCATCTTTCTTGCCCTGAAAGGCGGCTCGTTCGATGGCAATAAGTTTGCCGCACAGGCTTTGGAGAAAGGCTGCGCCTATGCCATTGTCGATGACAAGGATGTGGCTGTCGATTCGCGCTATATCCTCGTCGATGACTGTCTGCAGACCTATAAGGATCTGGCACGCGAGCATCGTCGTCAGTTCAATATCCCTGTCATTGCCATCACCGGCACCAACGGCAAGACCACGACCAAGGAACTGGTTCGCGCTGTGCTGGCTGAGAAATATAACGTGCTGGCCACTGAGGGCAACTTCAACAACGACGTAGGCGTACCCAAGACGCTCTTCCGCCTGAACAAGGACCACGAGATAGCCATCATCGAGATGGGAGCCAGCCATCCGGGCGACATCAAGACACTGGCAGAGACGGCTGAACCCACCTGCGGGCTCATCACCAACGTGGGGCGTGCCCATCTGCAGGGCTTCGGCTCGTTCGAAGGGGTCATACGCACCAAGTGCGAGCTCTACGATTTTCTGCGCACACGCAAGGACGGGCTTATCTTCCTGGATGCCGACAATGAGTTCCTTGTTGACCAGGTGCAGGACGACGACACGCTTTGGGTCACCCCCTATAGCAGCGATCCCGAGAAGCAGTACAGCTGCATCAGTGGCGAGGTGGTGAGCTGCGACCCGCTCCTGAAGTTCCGTTGGCGCAAGCCCCTCATGGAGCTTGAGGAGCAGGGAGCCTCGCAGAAGTGGCACAAGGTGCAGACGCAGCTCATCGGAGCCTACAATCTCGACAACCTCTTGGCTGCCATTGCCGTAGGCATCAACTTCGGGGTTGATCGCAAGCAGATTGACCACGCGCTCGAGAATTACCGACCCACCAACAGCCGTTCGCAGCTCGTTGAAACCGCCAAGAACCGGCTGGTCGTCGATGCATATAATGCCAATCCATCGAGCATGGAAGCCGCGCTCGACAACTTCCGCCAGATGGAGGCTCCTCGCAAGATGGCCATCCTCGGAGCCATGCGCGAACTGGGTGAGACCAGTGCCGAGGAGCACCAGCGCATTGCCAACCTCATCGGACAGTCGGGCATTGACGAGGTGTGGTTGGTGGGCGAAGAGTTCGGACCTACCGATTGCCCCTACCGTAAGTTCAAGGATGTAGATGAGGTGAAAGCTGCCATTGCAGCCGAACAGCCCAGTGGCTTCACCATTCTCATCAAGGGCAGCAACAGCACCCGTCTCTATCAGTTGCCTGAACTTCTATAGTCCATAATATTGCGATTCTGAAATTAAAGTTTTCGCCCAAATCTTGTGTGATTAACGAGATTTGGGCGAAACTTTTTTTGTTATTTGACTGCTATTTTCTGTCCGTTGACGATATATAGGCCATGAGGTAACCCGCTAAGGGTGTTTGTTTGATGGCGTATACATATTCCTGTCGTTGTATAGACATCGAAGAAATGATTTTCTGATTCTATACCTTTAATATTGGACAAAGTTGTTGTGTTCAGCGTTATCGTTTCGCCATATACGGTTTGCGAAGCGGTCTTGGCATAGCTGCGAACCATATATTTTGTGAGTGGCTGAAGACCGTTTATGGTGGCAGTCATCCGAAGCCCTTGTGCTGAGACAGTATTTGATCCTTCAGCTTTGGTTTGTACATGCATGCTCCTGTTTGCTTGTCCTGCTTGCCAGTATTCAAATCCTTGCTCTACCAAAGGCTCACTTCCTGGGATGACATACCCTGTGATGACATAGCTATAGGCATCGTCGGAAGTCATTACGGCATCGGTTGTATGCACCTCTGGCTGCAAAGCTCCGCTTTGGCTGTTGGTTCCGAAAATGAGCCATTCCCCGTAATAAGTACTGTCAGCTGTTTGCAAATAGGGGCGGAAACGATAGTAAGTGTTAGCATCAAGCCCGGTCAGCGTAGCAACCAGCTCCTTATTATATACAGTACCGTCGATGCGATTTGACTGCATTCCTTCCGGCGCATCATAGCGTCTCCATTCGAATCCTACTGCTTCTTCACTTTCGTCAATGGTAGTAGTGGCATGAAGACGTGCACTATTCTGATTGACGTTAGATACTTGTAATGTGGTAAGTTCCAACTGTGCCAGTGGCAGATAGACTGTCTTACGGAACGTAGTGTCACGCCCCTCAATAAGAGCGGTTACATAGCATTCAATCGGGACAATCGTACCAGGTGTCAGTCCTGTGATCTCGAACTCTGAGCCTTGGCCATATCCTGTGATGCCCGATTGTATGATTGGCAGATTCATGGCATTCCATGTGACACGTCCGCTCACAGTCGTCGTGCCGCAGCTTAAACGGTCCATGTCCATCACGAAGTCTTGTATAGTAAGATCTCTGTTTCCGAATTCGAGTTGCTCGCCATTATAGATACCATAGAACTTGAATTGCAAATAGTAGCCCGGCTTCAGACCGTCAATGTTGAAAGCATAACCGTAGCGGCTGTTCATAGTCGGCAGGGGACTCATGTCAGAGCGGCTGAACTGAAAAGTGCGAGTACCCTTTCTCTGATAAGGGTAGTTCTTGGAGTCATTTATGATGCACTCCACAACAAAGTCATCGATGTTTGCCTGACGATCATCATACATGTACATATAGCCGTTGACTGTCGTATAGTCTGAGGAATAAGTCATGGAGAACTCTGCTTTTGAAGAATATGACATTCTGACGGAGTCGCATGCAGGTAGAATGTTGCTGCCTTTCTGCGGATAGATGTAGTAGGGTAAATTGTAGGTTTTGTCACGATTCCATACACGAGTAAATATGGTATCGACGCGCATCACCATAAAGGTGCTGTCGGCTGCATTGAACGGATATTCCAGACCGTCAATCACAAGGCGCTCTGGCTGACTTCCGGCAGGCCATTCTTTCATTTTTACTTTCAGTGAATAGTAGTCGTACCGCTTGCTGCCAATTTTTATAGGAGACTTCACTTTTGGCTCGTAATTGTCAACATCGAACACAATGTTGTTCCAATAGCTGAAATATTGGTCCCGATAGCTCAGTGGTAGCAGGTAGATTAAGTTGTCTTTATATTCTATTCTTAGATCTAAACGAGTGGGGAGCACATGCGTCAGCCTGAACATGCTGAGGGCAAAGTTGCGTCTATAAGATGTATCATAGCCTGTAAAATTAGCTTCAACTGCGTATGGACAGATGCTATCTACGGTCTCTGGCACTGTGTAGATGCCGCTGACGCATTGCGGTATGGCCATCAGCACCTTCATGTCCTTACTGTAGAGCACGTTGTCGGCCACGGTGAATGACTGGTTGGCTTCATCGACCGTGATTTTCTGGATGGGTGTCGGGATATAAGCGACCTTCTCTACAGATGCAGGCAAGTGAAGCTGTGCTAAGCCATAATAGGGCAGACTCCTCACATCTTTCACCGTGGCTGGTATGGCAAATAATTCGGGCGGGCAGTTGCTGGCATCGTATAGGATGGTCTTGTCGGAGCTTAACAGCATGTGGTCATCCCAGGTCATGCCTGCCTTGTCGCTCTGGAATGTCACCTGTAGTTCCTGGTTACAGTAACTAAATGCCTGCTCATGCACACAGCGCACAGCAGCCGGTATGATGAGTGACTTTAACGCTGGGCAACTGTAGAATGCAGTACCGCCGATTGAGTCTAACTCTTCGTTCAATTCTATCTGGTTAAGGCTAAGGCAATACGCGAATGTACTACCGTTCAAAGTTTTCAGGTGGGCAGGTAGCTTCACTTCCTTCAGCTTTTGGCAACTGTAGAATGCAGTACCGCCGATAAAGGTTACACTGTTTGGAATAACGATGCTCTCAAGGTTCTTACAACCATAAAAAGCAGAAAAGCCAATGCGAGTCACCGTTTCAGGGACAACAAATGAGGTCATTGTTGTGTCATTTATGAAGAAATAGTCAGGAATTTCTGTGGCACCTTCAGGCAACTCGGGAGTTGGCTTCGGTTCTGGCTCTTTATCATCTTCATCCTTGGGAGCGTATGTCCCCGTAATATCTTGTCCTGCCAGATAGATGCGGGTGTAGGTCTGAAGGTACACGCCGCTGTCAACAAGCAGCTTGTATGTGTCATAGTCTTCAACTTCTATGCGCTGTAAAGGCGTAGGCGTAAAGTTTGAGTAGTAGCCAGATCCGTAGTGGAAAGCCATTTTGTCTATCTGCTTCACACTTGCAGGCAGATGGATGCTTCTCAGGCTTGAGCAGCCCATGAATGCTCGTTCGCCAATCTCCTGCACGTTTTTGCCTAAGGTGACACTTGTCAGGTCGGTGCATTGCATGAAGTTCATGCTGTTGATTGTTTTCACTGAGTCACCTACAATCAGGGTCTTGATGCCGCTACTCCAGTAAGTGAGACTGTCGCTTAGCATAGCTTGGCTATTCACCACCAGTGTCTGCGTGTTTGTTACGTAAGCAGTCACTTGCAGGCCTGTATGGTTACGATAAGACTTCGTCACCGTCTCGGGAATGACTACAGCTTGCAGTTGAGTGGCAGGTCGTAATGCCCATGCCCCTAACTCTACAACAGTTTTAGGCACGGTGACAGATGTGAGCTTGTCGCATCCGGACAGTGCTCCGTCTTCGATGCGTACCAGCCGGGCACCTTTCGCCTGTCCATTCTGAATAATGCCGGGCAGATACAAGTCACCATGAAGATCTTTGTTCCTGTTCACCTTAATTTTATAAGTAGGATAGTTAGGGTAGGGGATGCTGTCGTATGTCACATTCATTACTACCTCATTGGAACTCTTGTAGTAGTTGAGCCAGAGCGTACCGTTGGGAGTCTCTGTAGTTACTAACAAGGGTTCGCCATCTTGAACATCCGCCTTTGGGGCAGATGATGCTTGCTGAATGGCAAGTTGAACCCCTTCAAATTCCATTTTTTTGTTCTGTGAATACCCCATTAGTGCTATTGAGCACACAATGAGAAAACTGCAAGTCTTTTTCATATCATTTTCTTTGGTTGTTTGTTTTTGCAAATTTATATATTTAAAATCAATCTTCAATTACCTCCCCATTTTTTTAGTGTCTTTTAACTCTGAATCTCTTTTCAATTTCATAATTCGGATGTTCTTATAAAGTCTCTCTAATGTAACACCCAGTGTCCGACCAAGACACTGTCACTGTCCGGCCAAGACAATGATGCTGTCTAGCCTAGACAGTGATGCCATTTAGCCTAGAACGTAGTGTTGTCTTGGCAAGACAGTGGCGCTGTCAGTTCTACACCGCAAAAAAGTAAGAGATGCTCTTTCGGTAATAAAACGAGTTTTCCGTTACACGAAAGGCAAAACATACGATGAACTTGCCTCTAACCATTCCCGATGACCAGGGCAGAGGTGTGTGCCCTTTGGGCTCGCGCCGCCTGTCGTTCTATCTGCGTGGCGAAGATGATGTCGTGACACGAATCAACGTGCCCGACGTGGAAGGAACGAATGGTAAAGCCTACGACCCTCAGCGGTCGGCAGCGCGACCGGCAGGGGAAAGGTATCTTAATCTATGACGGCAAGAAATGGATGAGGAAAAACCGATGAAACGGGGATTTTGGGCCGTCTGGGAATTCAAATGAGGGGCATTTAATCGCAGGATTTACAAAACCCGTTTCAAAATTAACAAAATCTGTGGGTTGGCAATCGTTTGATATTGGACATATAAGGAAAATGTACTAATTTTGCATCCAATGATACTCAATACGGTTGTTGATTGAGGTAAGAAGATTGTTCAGGGACACCTCGCAGTTATGAATGAATGGTGTCAAGATGGATTAACCTCTCCCGTTTTCCAATTTCCGGGAGAGGCCATCTTTTTTAAGAAAAACACGAAAAAAACAGGCGAAGATTCTTGGTCGTTCTGCGAAAAGTGACTACCTTTGTGGAACAAAAATTGTTATCCGATGACAAAACACAAGTTGGCCTTTACCCGAAAAAACACCCATTGCTCCTTGATGCTGATGCTGACGGTGGGGCTGTTTGTCGTGACAGTTTGCCTGCTGACAGCCTGCCATCGCGTGGAAAAGCCGCTCACGCATAGCGGCAATGCCGTTTACTATTGGCGGACGACATTCTCGCTCGACTCGATAGAATCGGCGTTTTTTAGCACTTATCGGGTGAAGCGTATCTACTGTCGCTACTTCGACGTGGTGATGGACGCAAGTCAGGGGCCCATGCCCAATGCCACCCTGCAGTTTGCCCAAAAGCGCCCCGACTCAGTGGAGCTGGTGCCGGTGGTGTTCATCATGAACGACTGCATGCAGCGACCGCACGAGGGGCTGGCCCGAAAGCTCGTAGGCCGCATTGTGCAGATGAACGAGACGAACGACGTGACTGGCGTGAGCGAGCTACAGATAGACTGCGACTATACAGCGCGCAACCGAGACATCTATTACGACTTTCTGCAGGAAGTGCAGCGCGAGGCTGCTGCCCACGGGCTGACGGTGAGCACCACCATCCGACTGCACCAGCTGTCGATGCCGCCACCGCCGGTGAGCTACGGGGTGCTGATGCTCTACAACACGGGAGCGCCCGAGCGCTTTGCCGAGCGCAATCCGATACTCGACTTGCGCGACGTGAAGCCCTACCTGCCCTATCTCAAGGACTACGAGCTGCCCCTTGCGGCTGCCTATCCCGTGTTCCGCTGGGAGCGCAACATACGCGGCGCACTGATTAGCCACGTGGCTGACTACGATGATATTGTGCGCGTGAAACGGCTGGTCGAGGCAGAGCGCAGCGACTTGAAGCAGCTCATACTGACCTATCATCTTGACAGTGAAAACGTGAAACGATATACTACGAAGCAATATGAAACGATTTATCATCATTAGCCTGTTGGCAACGCTGGTGGCCGACGCGCTAGCTTGCGCAGGTCCTGTGGGCCATAATTACTATCTGTTTAGCACCGTTGGCTCGATGGAATGGGAGAAAAATGTGGATGACCGCACGATGGGCAACTGGCGAGCCTACGCTGACGACCCCACGATGTATTGGTTCGATGCCGAGAAACTGAGTGCCGTGGCCCGCAAGAAGGGCGACGCACTCATGGTGAGCTACATTGCGCAGCTGCAGAAATATATAGAAGTGTCCGACCAGATGCGCGACCGATGGGAATATCCCACAAAGAAGCAGCTGCTGGAGCGCCGGCAGAAGATTCTGGGCATCAGGAAATATGCTTTCTCGAAGACCAACACGCGGCTGCGCTCTCAGCACGCACTGCTCTACATGCGCTGCAACATGGTGTTGGGACAGCACAAGACTAATGTGCAGTTCTGGGAACGCACAGCCGTGAAGTACATCAACTCGGTCTATCGCGACATGATGCGCAACATCTATGCCGGGGCCCTGCTCAAGGAGGGCCGCGTGGATGAGGCCACGCAGATATTCATGGAACAGGGCGACGAGGCGAGCCTATATACCTATTATTATAAGAAGCGCTCGCTTGAGGCTATCCGTGCCGAATATCGGCGGGATGCCAATTCTGCGGCACTGCCCTTCCTCTTGCAGGACTTTGCCAACAATGCGCAGGAGTCCATCGATGCTCAGAACGAGGCGGAGAACTGGCCCGGCAAGCTTTTCGTGCGCGACATCAAGCAGCAGGAAGCCATGAAGATGTGCGATTTTGCCAGTCAGGTGCTGCGCGAGCGGCGCACCAAGAATCCGGCACTTTGGAAGTCGCTTGCGGCATGGCTCCACTATCTTTTTGGCGAAAAGGAACAGGCACTGACCGAAATCCGGCAGGCCGCAACGATGGAAGGCACACAGCGCGTGAAGAACAATGCGCGCGTGCTGCGGCTCTACATTGAGAGTGCGCTTGCAAAGGTTGTCCTTCAAGACGACTCCCTCGCACAAGAGCTGGCCTGGCTTGAAGACAAGGCGCGCGAGGAGCGCGGCGATGGCAATGACTACGAGAACCATTTCACGCGCGTTTACGACCGTCTCATTCATCAGGTGCTCATCCCCGGCTTCGAGGCAGCCGGTCGGCCTCATGTGGCTACGGCTCTCCTCGCTGTCTATGACGAGCAGCCCAAGCTGTTCTATCGCATGCAGCGGCGCAGCACGGATCAGGTGGATTCGTGGAACAGCGACTACTCGTCTGAGTACTTCTGGCGCATCGACAAGATGCCTGTAGAACAGCTGGTCAGCTTCAAAGACTACATTGACGGTGAGCCTGCCACCGAGCTCGACCGCTGGCTCCTGACTCGGCTCCGCCATGACGATGAGTTCCTGAGCGAGCTCATCGGCACCAAGTATCTGCGGTTGGCCCGATGGGACGAGGCCATCGGCTACCTGTCGAAAGTGAGCATCGAGTTCGTCAACACCATGAACATCGTGCCCTTTATGGCGCGTCGCGACTATCGCATCGAAGTTTGGCGCAAGCGCCAGCGCATCAAGGCCGAGCTGCAATATCCCGGAACGGTCAAGGTCACACGCAATCAGAAACTGGAGTTTGCACGCGAAATGGCCAATCTGGAGAGCGGGTTCGGCATGATGAAGAGTGAGGCACGTGCCGAGCGGGCATACGCGCTGGCCGTGCGCTATGCGCAAGCCTCCTATGCAGGCGATGCCTGGTATCTCACCCACTATGGCAAGAGCATTGGCGACAGTGCGCGCGTAGGCGAGGTAGATATGGTGAAGAAAGCCGTAGAACTGCTCACCATTGCCAATACCCTTAGCGGCTTCGACTGGAAGGAGCGCACCTACTATGCAATGGCTTGGTTGCCATTCGACCCTTGGTTTGTTGAAAAGTGGAGCGACGAGAAGGTGGACTTCGTGCGAGAAATACGCCCCCAAAGCCAGCAGTATCAGGCTCTGCTGTCACTTTATCGCCTGGAAAAGGAAAACTCAGCGCGCACCAGCTTCTACGTGTCGCGTTGCGATGTGCTAAAGCAGTTTGCCAAAACGCTAAACTAAGATAAAAACATGCCCAGTGGCTTGCATGATTCGATGAAATGTAGTACTTTTGTATCGCAAAATGATTCACTAAATAAGAAAACAACCACATGAACGAAAACGAACAGAAACAGCAGCAGGGACTGCAAATAGAACTGACACCCGAAATGGCTCAGGGCGAATATGCCAACTTTGCCATCATCACTCACTCCAGCAGCGATTTCATACTCGATTTCGCGCGCATCTTGCCCGGTCTGCCCAAGGCCAGCGTGAAGAGCCGCGTGATTCTGGCACCCGAGCATGCCAAGCGCTTGTTGGGCGCTCTGCAAGAAAATATTATGCGCTACGAGCGCGAGTTTGGCCCCATTAAGTTGCCCAACAAACCGCAAGAGCCGCGCACCATTGCACCCTTCAATGTAGGCGGAGGAGAAGCATAACGGTGTTTATAAATATTAAAAGCCTTATATTTTGTTAAAAACAACAAAATGTAGGGCCTTTATTATTTTGTATATTAGGTGGTTTCATATAAAGTTTGTACCTTTGCAGCCCGAAATATACCCCCTTTTATGGGAGTAGTATGCAAAATATTGAATTATAATACAATAATATATAATAAACAAAAATTAAAAACAAAAAATTATGCCTACAATTTCACAATTGGTTCGCAAAGGCAGAAAGGTGATCGTTGACAAGTCGAAGTCACCCGCGCTGGACAACTGTCCTCAGCGTCGTGGTGTCTGCGTACGTGTCTATACAACGACCCCGAAGAAGCCTAATTCGGCTATGCG
>DFJI01000038.1:0-11702 GCA_002372235.1 Prevotella sp. UBA3675
TATATTACCAACTCAACGAATAAGAGGCCAGCTTTCACCTGATTATTAACTGAGACTGTATGCCAAGATTCGCATGCAGTCTCATTTTCTATTTATCGCCCCTGCACGTTTGTCGCCAACTTGATACCAGAAACTTGTAACTGAAGATGGCGACCAAGGCACGACATATAATCAAGTCTTGTTCAATCCGGGCATTATCAATCCATAGAGCATGTTTGCTCCATTGTTGTATGGCGGCTCTGTTAAACTTTTTGTTGTAAAGGTATAAAAAAATTGTTATTTGAGACGTATTTAGTGATTTTTTGTGCCGTTCTTTACTTTTTTTATATTGCTGTCCGCTAAATAGCTTCAGTTTAGCATACCTTTTATATATAAGAACATCTAAAAAGATGTCTATCTAATTAAATAAAAAGTAGATATTTATTTCTGTTTTTAAACTATAATTCATATCTTTGCAACCAGAAAACCATTAGAATCATGTACGAGGAAATCCGACAAGACACGATCTTTATCATGCTTTACGGAGTAGTGATAGCTATGGCCACAATAGCCTGCTGCTATCTGCTGTTTCGGGATGGCAATGCTTTTGACCGTGATGTCACGCCGCCAGTGCGCTTGCGCCGCTGGACTGCAGTGCTCTTTGCATCCATCGCCTTGAATCACCTATGGTATTTGCCCATCTTTTTTCTTTCATCAAACGAGGACATCATCACGGTCGATCTCATTGGTGGGGTACTCGACACATTGACGTTTTTCCCTTTGGCAATCGTTGTTTTATTTGTGATGCTGCAAGACCGCAGACGACCGCTGTGGCCTATTGCTGCAATCATGGCTCCACTCGTTGTGGGAGGAGTGGCCTACTTTGCTATCCGTAGCCATGACATCATACTGGTAATGTATGCCTATTTCCTGCTGATGTGCATTGCACTCACCATATACATGGTACGCTCACTGAGACTGTATGGGCAATGGCTACGCGACAACTTTGCCGACCTGGAGCACAAGGAGCTATGGAAAAGCTTCGTGGTGCTCACCATTTTGCTATTGGTGTTCGGCATCTATTTAATTTCCACCAATGGGCCGATTTACCATTACGCTATGCAGTTCATCACGATAGTGCTCCGCTCGGTCGGATTTGCAATCCGACCGCATTGAATATAAGCATTTGCAATGCGATTTTGCGGACTGCAAGTTCTGATACTCGCAGCAGTCGGATTTCAAATCCAACTGAGCATAACGATAGAGAGCGGTGCCCCGCTTCGGCGGACGGCACCGCCCTCCTTCTCTCTCTCCCAGCAGAAGAAAAGAATCAATAAACGTGAGACGAAGATGAACAACATGCCGCGCCGACATCCTCAGTCTTATCGAGGAAGCTTAATAAGTGAGTCCAAACTGCCAAAGAGGGATGATATTGCCTTAGCCAGTCTCTATGTCATCCTTAACGACAAAGCCCTGCTCGACAATTAGGAAAATACGACGAATAGGTCAACAGAATGACTTAAAATAATCAAATATCTTATGCTTTTCCGTCAAAACTCTTGCAGAAAATCTCAAAAAGGTGTATATTTGCACCGTGTAAAATCTCAAAAAGGTGTAAAATATGAAAACCAAGAAATCTCAAAAAGGTGCGGATGACATCATTATGAAGCGTAAAATATATCAGCAACTCCTTGATTGGAAGGAGAAAAGAAACGGTGAGGTGGCACTACTCGTAGAGGGAGCACGACGTATCGGAAAGAGTTATATCGTAGAGGAATTCGCCAAGAATGAGTATGAGTCATACATCCTCATTGACTTCAATAAGGCTCCCCAGATGGTAAGAGATTGGTTTGACCTCTATCTGGAAGACCTCGACACGTTGTTCCTCTATCTGAGCCAACACTATAAGGTAAGGCTCCATGAGCGCAAGTCGCTTATTATCCTTGATGAGATACAGTTATGCCCCAGAGCGAGAGCAGCCATCAAGTTTCTGGTGGCCGACAGAAGATATGACTACATTGAGACGGGATCTTTGGTAAGTATCAAGAAAAAGGGAGGAGGCCGGAGATTGAGTATCTCCGGAGGGTCCCCACAAGGCATCGTACTCCCATCGGAAGAACGTTCTATTCAGATGTACCCGATGGGCTTTGAAGAGTTTCTTTGGGCCACAGGTAATGATATGCTGATGGACTTGATACGTAAGATGTATGCAGAGAGAAAACCGATGGGACAGGTTTTCCATCGTCAGGCAATGGATGCTTTCCGTCTCTATATGATAGTTGGAGGAATGCCGCAAGCCGTCAAAAAGTATGTTGAGACTAAAGACTTTGATGCCGTAGATGCTGTTAAACGTGATGTGCTGACAATCTATCGTAATGACATCTTCAACTATGCAGGTGAGTTAGCAGACAAGGTGGTGTCTATCTTCGACCAGATTCCTCCCCAGCTCTCCAAACATGAAAAGAAGTTTCGGTTGTCAGCCCTGAAACCAGGTGCGAAATACCGCGACTGGGACGATGCATTCTTCTGGCTGAAGGACGCGAGGGTTGTCAATATATGCTACAATTCGACAGAGCCGAACATCGGACTGAAGATGAATGAAGACCGTACGACATTGAAGTGTTATATGAACGATACGGGCTTGTTAATCAGCCATGCTTTTGATGAAAAGGGCATCGTCTCGTCTGAGATTTACCAGAAACTGCTCTTTGGAAAGCTGGAGGTGAACGAGGGAATGCTCATTGAGAATATCGTGGCCCAGATGCTGACAGCCAGCGGTAACAAACTCTTTTTCTACAGTAAGTCGTCAGAGGAAGCCGAGGAACGAATGGAAATAGACTTCTTGCTTCAAAAGGACAAAGTGACCAGTCGTCACAATATCCGTCCGATAGAAGTCAAAAGCGGCAAGAACTACACTTTATCTTCCCTAAAGAAGTGTATGAATAAGTTTGAAGAGTATATGACCACTCCTACCGTTTTGCATGCAGCTGACTATAAAGTAGAGAATGGTATCACCTATCTTCCGCTTTACATGACACCTTTATTGTAAGTACAAGGAGCGTAAGTCTCGTATTGGCGCTATTAGCTTGATGATAGTATGTCCTCGCAACGGTATCAGGAATTCATAGCGGAACGGACACGACTGCTTGAACGCATTAAGGAGTTGGAAGCCGAGAACGCCGAGCTTAGGAAAAGGCTTGGCGAACCTGTTAACCCTGTGCCCTCAGCCTCCAATGCTATGCAGAATCTGTCACTACAAGAGAAGATGGATTTGTTTTGTAGTTTGTTTAAGGGACGTGATGATGTGTTTGCGAGAAGATGGTATAGTAAGAAAAGTGGGAAAGCCGGCTATCAGCCTGTATGCCAAAATGAATGGACTCCGCTATGTGATAAACGCAAGTACAAGTGTGCCGACTGCCCCAATCGTCACACTATCTATTCTAAATCATCACGCGATTCATTCTAAATCATCATGCAATCTATTCTAAACCGTGACGTGATATGTTCTAAACCGTGGCATGATCTGTTCTAAACCAAAATGCCCCGTGCGTCACCTATAAGTTTTGATTGTCACACAGCTTAACTTGTAAAAAAGTAATTGAAGTCGTGCAGTCTTTTTGGGGAAAGTGGTATCTTTGTCAATAGAGGCAGAATGATTTCGATGGACATAGAACAACTCATAGAGCGAGGGCGACAAGGCGACGAGGATGCACTTGGAAGCCTGTATAAGGCATATCACCGGCAGATGACAAGGATATGCCAACGCATCGTAGGCAATCGACAAGTGGCAGAGGAATTGGCACATGATGCATTCCTGCTGGCCTTTGCCAAGTTGGATCAACTGCATAACCCACAACTCTTCGAGTCATGGCTGACAAGCATCACTACCAATGTGGCCAGACGATATGTGCAGCGTCACCATGAGCCAACTATGCTTTCACTTTCCACTCTGGCAGAAGAAGAGTTTCCTATGGAACCAATTCCGTCAGACAACAAGCCATTGCCAACGATGGCAGAACTGATGGCGGCTGTAGATGCGCTCCCCAATGGTTACGGGCAGGTGTTCAGGCTGGCGGTCATACAAGAGATGTCGCACAAGGAAATTGCTGAAATGCTTGGAATTGCAGCCCACTCTTCATCTTCACAGCTGTCAAGAGCAAAGAAAATGTTGCAGAAGTCACTTGCACAGTATTGGTTGCTGTGGCTCCTGCCGCTTGTATTGCCTTTGGCCATCTATTTTTATAAAAAGGCGAGGACGGTTGAAGCACCAGGACCTGTAGTGACAAAACAAGAACATGCTACGCCTGAAACAAAGCATGGCGATGAAGGAACTCCTGTGACAGAGCAGGGAACTCCAGCCATTCCGATCATTAACTCACGGCAGATAGCCATTGTTCCTGTCAGAAGAGTTGTTCCAGCAGACAGCCTTGCTCCTGCCGATACGCTCCATCACATTGCAGATGAAACAGGACGTACAGACTCAACTGTCATTACACAAGACAGAGAACCGCTGCCCGACTTGCGTCTTGACAAAGAGATTCATATAACCGGTCTGTTCCCGGAAAAGCCGACAGAGACAGATAAGAAGAGACAGAAGTGGTCAGTAGAATTGGCATACACGGGCAGCATGGGTGAACTGAATGCCAATAGTCCGTTTGTATTCACAGGGACCGTGAAGGCAGACATAACAAGTGGGATTCCGAGTGTGCGTTCCTTCGACCGATGGAGCGATTACGCCGAAGCATTACAGTTCGGGACTTCGGGCGTTGACTACAAGACGTATCAAATCCTGCTGAAGATTGCCCGAAACAACGCTGCTCTGCCTGGCGCGGACATGATTGAGCGTAAGACTCACCATTACATGCCAGTCAACTTCTCCCTGGCCTTGAAGTACAAACTCAGCAACCGCTTCGGCCTGGAGACAGGTTTGGGCTACAGCCGTCTGAAATCAGCATCCGAAATAGGCACAGGCGGAAATGCTATACGCGAGCAGCAGACCATCTACTACCTTGGCATACCGCTGAAGGGCACGTGTAACATATATGATATGAGGCGATGGAGCCTCTACGGAAGCCTTGGAGCTAAGTTGGAGATACCAGTCTATGCTCTGCACAGCACAGGCTATTTCGTGGACGGCATGAAAGAGCTGGAAGAGAAGTCTGTGCTCCATGCTCCGCTGATGTGGTCGGTAGGTACAGGTCTTGGCTTGCAGTACAATCTCACGCCGAATGTCGGCTTCTTTGCTGAACCGGGTCTGCAATACTACATCCCGGCGGGTGGCAACATCGAGAACTATCACACGGAGCATCCATTTATGTTCTCGCTGCCAATAGGAATCCGCCTCACGTGGTAATTTTACTTCCCGAAATCAAGCAGTCTTTTCTTGCTTTGTGGAATCTATCCCTATAGAGAAACAAAACAAGAAAAGACTATGCAACAACGACATTTGAATCGCAGGCAATATTTCTGCGAATTGGCAAACACGGCCCGCGAGTTCTACTTGGACTATGTGAAAGCAAGTGTCACTCTGTCGCCTGACACCCGTGTTCTGGAAATCGGCTGTGGCGAGGGAGGCAACCTGCTCCCCTTCGCAGAAAAAGGCTGTAAGGTGACAGGAATAGACATCTGCCGGAAGCGCATTGAAGAAGCATCGGAGTTCTTTGTAGAACGTCATCAGAAAGGTACGTTCATTTGCCAGGACTTTCTCCTTACGGAAGTTCCGGAAGCTGAGACAGACAAGTTCGACCTCATACTCATTCATGACGTTATAGAACATATCGAATCGCCTTGCAAAAAAGATTTTATGCTTTATGTCAAACACTTTCTCAAACATGGTGGTATCGTGTTCTTCGGCTTCCCTGCCTGGCACAATCCTTTCGGAGGACATCAGCAAATATCCGTCGGCTTTGCCTCCAAACTGCCTTTCATCCACCTGTTGCCCAAGCCGCTTTACCAGGCGGTGCTAAAGTTGAGCGGAGCTGATTCCAGTCGCATCAACGAACTGATGAGTATTCGGAATTCGCGTGTGACCGTCGAGAAATTCGAGCGCCTGGCTTCCGAAACGAACTACACCATCTGCCAGCGCACCCTTTGGCTCCTCAACCCACACTACAAGCAGAAGTTTCACATGACTCCCCGTCGCCAGTGGACTTTCTTTTCCCATATCCCCTATCTGCGTAACTTCTATACTACATCAGCGTGGTACTTGCTTCGTCAACCCCTTACCAGATAACTATTATCAAAAAATGACCCCAGAAGTATTCTGTCTAACTTCTGGGGTTCACTTTAATTTAGCGATGATTCATCGGGGGCTGCCCCCCTCTGAGAGGGGCAAGCCCTCCTTGGTCAAGCCTTTGAACAGGCATTGGCGCTATTTGCGCACAACCTTACGTCCGTTCACGATGACGATGCCACGGTAGTCTTCCGTGACCTTCTGGCCGCTCAGAGAGTGGGCTTCCTTCAGATGGTCGTCAGCCTGGATGCTGTTGATATTGGTGACAACCGGTGTGCCGGTGGCAAACAGCATGTTTGCAATGACGGCATTGTCAGGCATTGTGAACGTAGCCTTGTAGGCTTTCTTGATGTCATTGTAAGCCGGTGTGCTGGTCGTCACAGGGTTGAAGTCAGAACCGGTCTTCTCTACCACGCTAAGCGTCTCCAGGACATTTTCGTACATTTAATCATATTTAATGATATTCTGTTACAGGAACTGCCCAGTTGGAGTGCAGGTGTCCTCGTCCAGATGATCTATGACTACTATTTTGTGGGGGCAAACTGCGATTTCTTCCAAAATTGCTTTGCCACATCAGCATTATTTCGTACTTTTGCCTTAGTTTTATTGTATCATAAGTTTAACCTTTAAACATTAACTAACATGAAAAAGTATCTTGCTGAATGCGTTGGTACGTTTGTACTCACATTCTTGGGTTGCGGCGCAGCCGTTGCCCTGGGTTGCGGTGCCGATACGGCATCGATCGTAGGAACTGCTATTGCCTTTGGCTTGGCAGTTGTGGCTATGGCCTACACCATTGGCGGTATCTCTGGTTGCCACATCAATCCCGCCATCACGCTGGGCGTGTTCATCAATGGTGGCATCAGTGCCAAGGACTGCGCCATGTATATGGTGTTCCAGGTCATCGGTGCCCTGCTGGCAGCTGCCTGTCTGGCCGGCATCGTGGCTACTGACCCCAGTCTGGTCATCACCACTGCTACGGGTGCCAACGCCTGCACATACGGCACCACCAACGGTCTGATTGTCGAGATTGTGCTCACCATGCTCTTCGTGCTCGTAGTGCTGGGTGCCACTTCGAAGACCAACGGTGCTACCAACAACTTCGCTGGTCTGGCTATCGGCTTGTCGCTCATTCTGATTCACCTCGTGGGCATCCACTTCACTGGCACATCAGTGAACCCCGCTCGCTCCATCGGTCCTGCCCTGTTCGAGGGTGGTAAGGCACTGGCCGACCTCTGGGTGTTCATCGTTGGCCCGCTGGTGGGTGGCGCTCTGGCTGCCTGCATCTGGAAGGTCATTAACCCTGCTGCCGATCAGAAGTAAATAATTTTTGCTAACTTCGTTTAGCATTTTCAGCCTGCGGATTCGCCGGAAATAACGGATTGAATTAAAAAATCCGAAAAACCGACAAATCCGCAGGTCTTTTTTTATGATTTACGAAAGATTTCTGTAATTTTGTGGTCAAATTAAAATTCAACCAATGTTTTAATTCTATTTTAATTATGGTAAACTACAAAGATTTAGGTCTCGTGAATACCCGCGAGATGTTCAAGAGAGCAGTAGCCGGTGGCTATGCTATCCCCGCTTTCAACTTTAACACTATGGAGCAGATGCAGGCCATCGTTCAGGCTGCCGTGGAGACAAAGTCACCCGTCATCATGCAGGTGTCGAAGGGCGCACGCAACTATGCCAACGCTACCATCCTGCGCTACATGGCTGAGGGTGCTGTGGCATACGCCAAGGAGCTGGGCTGCGAGCATCCCGAGATTGTGCTGCACCTGGACCACGGTGACAGCTTCGAGCTCTGCAAGGATTGCATCGACATGGGCTTCTCAAGCGTGATGTACGACGGTAGCTCACTGCCCTACGAGGAGAACATCAAGATTTCTCGTCAGGTGGTGGAATATGCTCACAAGTATGATGTGACCGTTGAGTGCGAGCTCGGCGTGCTGGCTGGTGTCGAGGACGAGGTGGCCTCTGAGGTGAGCCACTACACCAAGCCCGAGGAAGTAATCGACTTCGCTACCCGTACTGGTTGCGACTCGCTGGCTATCTCTATCGGTACTTCTCACGGTGCCTATAAGTTCAAGCCCGAGCAGTGCACACGCGATCCGAAGACTGGCAAGCTCGTTCCTCCTCCATTGGCATTCGACGTGCTGCATGAGATTGAGAAGAAGCTCCCCGGATTCCCCATCGTGCTCCACGGCTCTTCTTCAGTTCCTCAGGAAGAGGTCGATACCATCAACAAGTACGGTGGCGACCTGCCCGACGCAGTGGGTATTCCCGAAGAGCAGCTCCGCGAGGCTTCGAAGAGCGCTGTGTGCAAGATCAACATCGACTCTGACTCGCGTCTGGCTATGACCGCTGCCGTTCGTAAGTATCTGGCTGAGCATCCCGATCACTTCGATCCTCGCCAGTATCTGAAGCCCGCCCGTGAGAATATGAAGAAGATGTATATCCACAAGATTGTAGATGTGCTCGGTTCCGACGGCAAGCTGGCTCAGTAATTGAGCAAGCTTATTAAAAAGAAAAAATGGAGCTCTCCGCGCTGGAGAGCTCCATTTTTTTGTAGTTTATCGCTTGTTGCGAAAGAAGTTCTGCATCAGCTCGCGACATTCGTCGGCGAGCACACCGCCTATACATTCGGCCTTGGGGTGCATCACGTGGGGCGCATACTCGCGAAAGCCCCGTTTCTCGTCGGGCGCACCATAGACGATGCGCGGCAACTGTGCCCACCCGATGGCTCCGGCGCACATGGGACACGGCTCCACCGTGACGTAGAGCGTGCAGTTGGTGAGATACTTGCCGCCCAGCTCGTTGGCCGCCATCGTGATGGCCTGCATCTCAGCATGAGCCGTCACGTCGCAGAGCGTCTCGGTGAGGTTGTGGGCGCGAGCGATGATGCGGTCGCGGCACACGATGACTGCCCCAATGGGTATCTCGCCTTTGGCTTCGGCCATACGGGCCTCGTCGAGTGCGCGGCGCATGTATTGCTCGTCTTTCCGCTGTTGCTCTTCCGCTGTCATGTCGCTTATGCCTCAGCAGCAGGCTCGGCAGCACGGAAGCTGGCGAGATCCTCCACGCGGAAGTTCTTGATATAGGCGGCCTTGCCGGTCACGTTCTCCTCGGCCATGCGCACATAGACGTTGGCACTCTTTTCGAAGAGCTCGGGGCAGACGGCTGCATCGCGAATGATGAGCAGCGACATCACCAGTTCGCAGGTCATGTCGTACAGGCGACGGGCCAGGAAGTCGAAGGCATCTTGGTTTTCGAGCGACTTGGCATCGTTCAGGGCATCCTCGTAGATGGGGATGAGCTTCTCTACACGGGCCTTCAATGCAGCGTTGGCATTCTCGGGCAGTGCAGCAAACATGTCCTTGATGTTCTGGAGCATGGTGCCGTTCGAGATGTAGCGGATGGCAGCCACGACTTGCAGCTGGGTGGTTCCCTCATAGATGGAGAAAATGCGGGCGTCGCGATAGAGGCGCTGGCTCTTGTACTCCATGATGAAGCCCGAGCCGCCATGAATCGAGATGGCATCGTAGGCATTCTGGTTGGCATACTCAGAGTTCATGCCCTTGGCCAGCGGCGTGAAGGCATCGGCCAGACGCTGGTACTTCTTCATCTCCTGCTTCTCCTCAGGCGTCAGCTTGCGGTCGCGCTCAATGTCTTCCAGGCACTTGTAGATGTCAACGTAGCACGCTGTCTGATAGAGCAGCGAGCGACCTGCGTCGAGCTTGGCCTTCATGCGTGAGAGCATGTCATAGACTGCGGGGAAGTTGATGATTTTCTCGCCGAACTGAGCGCGCTCCTTGGCGTATGCCAGACCCTCGTTGTAGGCCTCCTGCGAGAGACCCACGCTCTGAGCGGCAATGCCCAGACGGGCACCGTTCATCAGGGCCATCACGTACTTGATCAGACCCATACGGGTGCTTCCGCAGAGCTCGGCCTTGGCGTTCTTGTAAGTCAGCTCACAGGTGGGCGAGCCGTGGATGCCCAACTTGTGCTCAATGTGGCGCACATCGACACCGCCGTTGCGCTTGTCGTAGATGAACATTGACAGACCGCGTCCGTCCTTTGTGCCCTCCTCAGAGCGGGCCAGCACAAGGTGAATGTCGGAGTCGCCATTGGTGATGAAACGCTTCACGCCGTTCAGTCGCCAGCAGTTCTCTTTCTCGTCGAAGGTGGCCTTCAGCATCACGCGCTGCAGGTCGGAGCCGGCATCAGGCTCGGTGAGGTCCATCGACATGCCTTCGCCTGCACAGACACGGGGAATGTACTTCTGGCGCTGCTCCTCAGAGCCGAACTCGTAGAGCGTGTCGATGCAGCTCTGCAGGCTCCAGATGTTCTGGAAACCGGCATCGGCAGCAGCGATGAGTTCGCTCAGCATGGAAAACACGGCGTTGGGCAGGTTCAGACCGCCGTAGCGACGGGGCATAGATACGCCCCACAGGCCAGCCTTGCGGGTGGCATCGAGGTTCTCGAAAGTCTTGCTGGCGTAAATCATGCGGCCGTTCTCGAGGTGCGGACCTTCCAGGTCCACATCCTCCGAGTTCGGAGCGATGATATTAGCTGCAATGTCGCCTGTGATGTCGAGAATCTGCTTGTAGTTCTCGATGGCATCGCCCAGGTCAACGGGAGCGTAGTCATATTCTTTCGCATCAGCGAAACCCTTTTCTTTCAGCTCAACGATACGAGCCATCAGGGGGTGGTTGAGATAGAACCCTATCTCGGGGTGGTCACTATAATAGTTCATAATTAAACAGCCTCACCCCCGACCCCTCTCCGATTGGAGAGGGGAGTATATAGACTTGCTGCTTCCCTGGCGGGGAGGGGTCGGGAGTTTCATTTTTTTATTCGTTAAACAATTGTTCCTTAATTCTCGTTATAACCTCCTGGAGGTTGTTGCTTATCTCTTCGTTGTTGAAACGAATCACTGTGTAGCCTTTACTTTCCATAAACTCTGTGCGCCACTGGTCGTTCTGCTGTTGTAGTGGTTCATTGTGATAGCCTCCGTCAACCTCAATCACCAGTTTCTTTTTCAGACAAGCGAAATCTGCAATATAATCACCAATAGCGTGTTGCTTTCTAAAATGGTATCCGCAGTTTAGTTTTCTTAGTTCTTCCCACAGCACCCTTTCACTCTCAGTCATTTCCCTGCGATTCTTCTTCGCGAAATTCTTCAGCAGTTCGTATCTGTCGGGAGCGCTTGTTTCGAACCATTTGTCCATTGCGCATAAGTCTATATACTCCCCTCTCCAATCGGAGAGGGGTTGGGGGTGAGGCTATTTCGAGTTCTGCTTATAATACTTGATCAGCTTGGGAACCACTTCCTCCACAGAACCGACAATCACATAGTCAGCGATGCGGTTGATAGGCGCATCGGGGTCAGAGTTAATGCTGATGATAATACCAGAGTCCTGCATACCGGCGATGTGCTGAATCTGTCCGGAGATACCACAGGCAATATACACCTTGGGGTGAACGGTAA
>DFJI01000038.1:11747-12545 GCA_002372235.1 Prevotella sp. UBA3675
CGGTAACACCTGTCTGACCAATCTGGCGGTCATGGTCGAGCCAACCTGCATCCACAGCAGCGCGGCTTCCGCCTACCTCACCGTGCAGCACCTTGGCCAGCTGGAACAGCATGTCGAAGTTCTCCTTGCAGCCCATGCCGTAGCCACCGGCTACCACGATGGGCGCACCCTTCAGGTTGTGCTTGGCGGCCTCCACGTGGTGGTCGAGCACCTTTACCACGCCGGCAACAGCCATATCCACATATTTGGCAACCTCGGGATAAACCACTTCCTTCTTGCATTCGCCCTCATAGATAGCCTTCTGCATGACGCCCGAGCGCACGGTAGCCATCTGCGGACGATGGTCGGGGTTCACAATCGTTGCCACGATGTTACCACCGAAGGCGGGACGAATCTGATAGAGCAGCTGCTCATAGTGCTTGCCGCTCTTGGCGTCGTCATACGGACCAATCTCTAATTCGGTGCAGTCAGCGGTCAGACCAGAGGTCAGCGATGACGACACACGGGGACCGAGGTCACGGCCAATCACGGTAGCACCCATCAGACAGATTTGCGGCTGCTCCTCCTTGAAGAGGTTCACCAAGATGTCGGTATGGGGTGCTGAGGTATAGGGGAACAGTCCCGGTGCATCGAAGACGAAGAGCTTGTCGACACCGTAAGGCAGAATTTGGTCTTCCACCTTGCCCTTGATGCCGGTACCGGCTACCACTGCGTGCAGCTCCACGCCCAGTTCATTGGCGAGCTTACGACCCTTGGTCAGCAGCTCCTGAGACACTTCCTGTACCTGAGTACCTTCTA
>DFJI01000038.1:12591-19412 GCA_002372235.1 Prevotella sp. UBA3675
CCTTCTATCTCGCAATATACAAAAACGTTGTTCATATCCCGTTATCCAATGATTTTCTCGTCTAACAATTCCTTAATCATTCCCTCGATGTCAGCATCAGAAGCCGTTAAGGTCTTCGACTCCTTTGCCTGGAACACAATGTTCTTGATGGCCTTTACCTTGGTGGGCGAGCCGGCCAGACCGCACTGCTGTGCATCGCCGTCAACATCGGCTACACTCCACTGGTTGAGGTTCAGCTCGGGGCGCTCTTCATACAGATAGTCGTAAGGAGTGCCCTCGGCAGGACGTTCCATCGGACAGGTAGCACGCTTATACTTCATCACCAGCTTGGCGTTCTGTGGACGGCAGGGAGCAGCACTTCCGTTCACCGTGATGACTACGGGCAGGGGAGCCTCTACGGTCTCCACGCCACCGTCGATGACACGCTTGATGGTGGCCTTGCCATCCTTCACGCTCAGCACCTCCTCAGCGTATGTCACCTGGTTCAGACCCAACTTCTGAGCCACCTGAGGGCCAACTTGAGCGGTATCGCCATCGATGGCCTGGCGACCACCAATCACGATGTCAACGTCGCCAATCTTCTTGATGGCCGTGGCCAGGGCATAGCTCGTGGCCAGCGTGTCGGCACCGGCAAACAAGCGGTCGGTGAGCAGCCAACCAGTGTCGGCGCCGCGATAAAGTCCCTGACGGATAATCTCACCTGCACGTGGAGGACCCATCGTGAGGATTCCAACGGTAGAGCCGGGATTCTGCTCCTTGAGTCGGAGTGCCTGCTCTAAAGCATTCAAGTCTTCTGGATTAAAGATGGCAGGTAAGGCAGCGCGATTCACAGTACCTTCGGCAGTCATGGCATCCTTACCTACGTTTCGGGTGTCTGGCACTTGTTTGGCCAGTACAACAATTTTTAAAGCCATATTATATAAATAATGTGTAAAATAGAATTCTCCTATTGGCGTGTTATACGCACACAGTGCTTTTTATTGCGGGTGCAAAGTTAAGCCTTTTAAGTCATTTCACAAAGTAAAATAAGTAAAAACAGCACATTTTGAGTAAAAACGTGCACAATATCATCCATTTGTGCATGATTTTTTCTTTTTTATGAGCCATAGTGAGTGGCTTTTCAAAAATAATGCATAAATTTGCAAACGAGATGCTAAGATTATCGAAATTAACAGCCAAATTTTTATGAAAAGACTATTCTCAGTCATCATGCTCTTCATGGTGTGTATGATGATGTGGGCAGCTCCTGTAAGCAGACAGCAGGCCCAACAGAAAGCTGCGGCTTTTTTAGTGAGCAAAGGGGCCGTGCTGGCCAATGATGTGAAAATGTCGGTACGCAAAGCTCGCAAGGCTGCGTCTGATGAACAGGCGTACTACTACGTGTTCAATGCCGGCGAGAAGCGGGGCTTTGTCGTGGTGAGTGGCGACGACCGCACAGAATCCATCCTGGGCTATGCCGACAAGGGTGAGATAACCGAGGAGAACATGCCCGCCAACATGCGTGCATGGTTACAGGGCTATGCCGACCAGATAGAGTGGTTGGACCAGCATGCCTATGTGGCTCCCATTGTCAAGGCACCGCGCGCTGTCCGCAAGCCCGTCGCCCCCTTGCTTACATCGAAGTGGGACCAGGAAGCTCCCTATAATCTCTATTGCCCAGTGATGAGCGGTGAGCGCACGGTCACCGGCTGTATGGCCACGGCTATGGCGCAGGTGATGTACTATCACCGTGCTAACAGCGTGAGCCAGACCTTAGCTGTGATTCCTGGCTACACCACAAGTACGAATAAAATCAGAATCTCTGCAATCGGCATCACCAACATTGACTGGGGTAACATGCAGGACGAATATGACAGCAGTGCCACCAGCCTAAGTGACCCGTCTAATGCTGCCGTTGCTAAACTCATGCAGCTGGTGGGAGCTTCCTTGAAAATGGACTATGACCTTTCGGAAAACGGCGGGTCGGGCGCTTTTTCAGAAGATGTCCACAATGCGCTGGTCACTTATTTCGGCTACGACCATGATTTGCTTGAGGCCGACCGTAACCTATATTCCTATTCCGAGTGGATTCAGCATATCTACGAGGAGCTGCAGCGCGGCCCGGTGCTCTATTGCGGGCAGTCGATGGGCGGCGGACATGCCTTTGTGTGCGACGGCTATGAAACCGATGACTTCTTCCACATCAACTGGGGATGGGGCGGCATGAGCGACGGCTACTTCAAACTGTCGGTGCTCAGCCCCAGCGAGCAGGGCATAGGCGGCAGCTCTACGAGCGACGGCTTCTCTTTTGCACAGACCGCTTTCCTCAACGTGCGTCCGCAGGACAATGGGATAGCCGACGAGCTGACTCAGCCCACGGCAGGAGAGACCAAAGTGGAAGCCGAAATCTCGCTCATTGGCAATGCCTACTCAGACAAGGACGTGGGCGTGAAAGTGACACTCACCAATAAGGCCGCAATCGCCTATTCGGGCGACCTGTATCTGTTCGAATACAGGAACTCGGATTACACGCATCTGTCAGCCCTTCAGATTGAAGACCTGCCAACAGGAGAGACGCAGGACGTGACCTTCACGTTCACTCCCTCCCACTCGGGCAGCACCCGTCTGGTGGTAGCCGATAAGAACTATGAGGTAGCGGGCTATACGAGCATCACCGTGGGCGGTACTGCGCCCGCAGCCTCGCTGTCGGTGGTGAGCAGCAGCATCACGGGACGTACCAGCAGCGGTGCCATCTATGGCAATCGTGTGCGAGGCATCGTCAATGTGAAGAACACTGGCATCGTGGCCAATACCGATGGCGTGTTTGTGGCACTGGCCGACTATGATGCAGGCTATTTCACTCAGACGATGGTTATTCCGGCAACCATTCCGGCAGGTGAGACGGTAGCTCTCAACTTCGAGTTCGAGAATCTGACCTATTCTCACCGCCATGTCATATCGTTCCTCGAGTTCAACGAGAACTTCTCTTCCCAGTTTACAACTTACCGCGCAGTGGTCACCTATAAGGCCGACGGCACCACTGGGTTCAGCGCTCCCACCAACTCGTTCACGGTGGGAAGCGACGTGCTGGCAGCCGACTTCTCGCAAGTGACTTCAGTGAACAACATCACACCCAACAGCAATCCCAATACACTCTACATCCTGAGAGGAACGAAAACCACTCCGGCATCGCTCAACGGCAAGAACGTAGTGAAGAACCAGGAGGCCGCTACTCTCACCATCACCGACGGCTACGGCTTCTACAGTCCTGTTGACTTCGTGGCCGGGACTGCTACATACGTGCGGCAGTTCAGTGCAGGCATCAACGGCACCGACGGATGGAGCACCCTTGTGCTGCCTTTCAAGGTGGAGACCGTGAAACAGGGAACAGCCACGCTCGACTGGTTCCGCTCCTCGACTGACGAGGAGAAAGACTTCTGGCTGATGGAGTTTGCCGACGACAATGCTACCGGCATCGCTTTCGACTATGCCGCAGAGCTGGAAGCCAACATACCTTATCTCATTGGTGTCCCTGGTAGCGAGTGGGGCAGTGAAAAGAATCTCACGGGCAAGGACATCACCTTCACGGCTACTGATGCACTGATTCAAGGCGGAACGAAAGCGATTGTCACGGGCGACCACTTCAAGTTCGTGGGCAGCATGAGTCAGATGACAATGGCCGACAGCTACGTACTGAATGCCGCAGGCAATGCCTTCGTGCAGCAGACCGAAGCCGAGACGGTTCCTTTCCGAGCCTGTTTCGCAGCAAGACGGGCTACGACGGTTGCCACCCTGCCCATCGGCATCACGCTTACGCCCAAAGGCGACGGTCTGACTGCCATCAGTGCTGTGCGCCAGTCTGCTCAGTCCAAGGTCTATTACGACTTGCAGGGCCGTCGCGTAGCGCATCCCGTGAAGGGCTCAATCTACATCGTTCGCCCTGCCGACGAGCAGGGACGTAGCGGCAAGGTCGTAGTGTTCTGAAATATTCGGAACATCCCTGTAGCAGCATCGTACTTGTTCTGAAGACAACTGGCGAAAGACTGGCGGAAGACTGGCGAAAGAGCGTTTTTCCTGACTAATTCTTTTGCAATTAAAGAAAAGTTCGTAACTTTGCCCTCACTTGGATGCTTTGAATCCGAATATCGTAGGGAATCAATAAAAATATCACATTAGGAATGAAACGACTACTTACAGCTTTTACCGCACTGAGCATGATGATGGGTGCTCAGGCACAGAACTTCGACAATCTGCCCGACCCGATTGAAGACGTGAACAAGGTGGTGGACAACACCCCCGACTCCATTGCAAAGGCACTCATGTCGCGCCCCAAGCCAGGCAGCACCCGAAAGGGCAGCCAGCCCGTGCTCTTCCTCGTGGGCAACTCTACCATGCGCAACGGAACGAAGGGCAACGGCTCGAACGGACAGTGGGGATGGGGCTACTATGCCAATAAGTACTTTGACACGGAGAAGATTGCTGTAGAGAATCAGGCCCTTGGCGGCATGTCAACCCGCACGTTCTATACCGATTTGTGGCCTGCCGTGCGCGATGCGCTGAAACCCGGCGACTGGGTGATTGTGAGCATAGGCCACAACGACAATGGCGAGTTCTTCGACAAGAAACGGGCCCGTGCCGTCATACCCGGCGTTGATCCCGACACGATGTACGTGGGCTTCAACCAGCGACTGCAGCGTCAGGACACCGTCTATAGCTATGGCACCTACCTGCGCAAGTATATTCAGGACATACGGCAGAAAGGGGCCAATCCCATCCTGATGTCGCTCACGCCGCGCAATGCCTACGACGAGAAGACGGGTAAGACCATTCGCAAGCCGCAGACAGAATGGGCGGCCTACGTGGCAGCCGTCGAGGGCGTGCCGTTTGTTGACTTGAACGAGCGCTCAGGACAGAAGCTCGACAGCTATAGCCCCTGGAAGAAGAACTATCACTTCTTCGGCGACAAGATTCACACTTCGAAGTTTGGTGCCGAGATGAATGCCCATTCAGCAGCTGAAGGGCTGTGGGAGAGCCGCAATCCGCAGCTGAAGCCTCTGCAGGCCATGATGAAGAACGTGGAGCCTGAGCTCTGCAGCTTCAAGCGCGAGGAAGGCAAGCCCGTAGTGTTCTTCACCGGCGACTCAACCGTGAAGAATGCCGACAAGGAAGACGACGGCATGTGGGGCTGGGCATCGCAGGCTTTCACCGTGTTCGACGAATCGAAAATCACGCTCTGCAATGCGGCCAAGGCCGGACGCAGCACCCGTTCCTTCATTCGTGAGGGACTGTGGGACAAGGTGTATCACTCGCTGCAGCCAGGCGACTTCGTGACCATTCAGTTCGGCCATAACGACATCTGCCCCATCACCGACAAGAAAGCCCGTGGCGTGATACCCGGCACGCAGGACACCTGCCACGTCTATCAGTTAGACAACGGCACGTTCGAGGTAGTCTATTCGTTCGGCTGGTATCTGAAGAAGATGATTGACGACGTGCGCGAGAAGGGCGCAACGCCCATCCTCGTGAGCCTCACACCGCGCAATGAGTGGCCTGGCGGCAAGGTGGAACGGCGCGACGGCTCGTATGGCAAGTGGTATCGCGAAGTGGTTGAGGCTACAGGTGTGGAATTTGTTGACCTGCACAACCTCTCAGCCGACTTCCTCGACAAGAAGTTCAGCGTGAAGAAGCTCTCAGCCGATAAGGAGAAGGCCAAGGCTGAAGTGGCTAAGATCAAGGAGAAGGCTGGCAAGTACTTCAAGAAAGACCATACGCACGCCTCGAAGATTGGTGCCCAGATGAACGCTCAGTCGATGGCAAAGGGGCTGAAGGCCAACAACTCGCCGCTGGCCAAGTATCTGAAGAAATGAGCAGTAATCAACAGTTAATAAGCAAAAAAGGAAACGGGATGGAACGCTGAAGGTTCCATCCCGTTGTCTTTTCTTTGGCCCGAATGCCTCACGGCACTCTTTTACTTTCCGTGATGCTCGTCGCTGACGGTGAGCTTCTTGCGGCCCTTTGCGCGGCGAGAAGCCAGCACGCGGCGACCGTTCTTAGTGGCCATGCGCTCGCGGAAACCATGCTTGTTCACGCGGCGGCGATTGTGTGGTTGAAATGTTCTTTTCATTGCAATGAATCTTTTATTTATTAGTACTAATCTTTTCGATTTGGGGTGCAAAATTAGTGATTTATATTGAATTGTGCAAGAAAACTTAAAAAAATAGCTGTTTTTTTACTTTTTTTTGTGGTAGAATGAGAAAAAATCGTACCTTTGCAGCCGCAAACGAGCGTTGATATTATAAATATATTGTATATATACATTTTTATTTTTCTATGATTAATTCACAAGACATTAAGAAAGGCACCGCCATTCGCATGGACGGCGCCATTTGGGTGTGCATTGACTTCCAGCACCGCAAACCCGGTAAGGGCAACACCATCATGATCATCAAGTTGAAGAACGTAAGTGACGGTCGCGTGCTGGAGCGTCGCTTCAACATCGGTGAGAAGCTGGAGGACGTGGTCATTGAGCGCCGCCCCTATCAGTACCTGTATGAGGACCAGTCGGGCCGCATCTTCATGAACCAGGAGACCTTCGAGCAGATTCCCATCGACAACGAGCTGGTAATCGGCCACGAGTTCATGAAGGAAAGCGACATCGTGGAAGTCGTTTCCGACACCACCGACGGCACCATCCTCTATGCTGAGATGCCCGTGAAGACCATTCTGCGCGTCACCCACTCAGAGCCCGGCATCAAGGGCGACACCGCTACGAACACCCTGAAGCCCGCCACACTGGAGACTGGCGTTGAGGTGCGCGTTCCCCTGTTCATCAACGAGGGCGA
>DFJI01000038.1:19467-67211 GCA_002372235.1 Prevotella sp. UBA3675
TGATTCAGGTTGACACCCGCGACGGTTCATATCTGGCTCGCGCAAAGGAATAAGCATGAAATATTCCATCATCGTTCCCGTCTTCAACCGGCCCGACGAGGTGGACGAGCTGTTGCAGAGCCTTTGCAAGCAGCAGCTGAAGGACTTCGAGGTAATCATTGTTGAGGACGGATCGGAAAGAAAATGCAAGGATGTCTGCGATAAATATGCAGGCATCCTTGATTTGCATTATTACTATAAGGAGAACAGCGGTCCAGGGCAGAGCCGCAACTACGGTGCCGAGCGCGCACGGGGCGAGTGGCTCATTGTGCTCGACTCCGACGTGGTGCTGCCTCCATCTTATTTAGAGAACGTAGAGTGTAGAGTGGAAAGTGGAGAGTTTGCTACCGCATCAGAAGAGCCTACAGTGGCGGTAGCAAACTCTCCACTCTCCACTCTCCATTCTCCACTTACTGCCTGGGGCGGTCCCGATGCAGCCCATCCCGACTTTACCCCCGTGCAGAAAGCCATCTCCTATAGCATGACCTCGTTCTTCACCACAGGCGGCATTCGTGGCGGTAAGACGAAGTTAGACAAGTTCTTTCCCCGCTCCTATAACATGGGCATCCGCCGCGAGGTCTATCTCCAATTGGGTGGCTTCTCGAAGATGCGCTTCGGCGAGGACATAGACTTCAGCTATCGCATTGTGGAGGCGGGCCACAAGACGGCGCTCATACCCGATGCATGGGTGTGGCACAAGCGCCGTACCGACTTCCGCAAGTTCTTCCGTCAGGTATATAATAGCGGCATCGCGCGTATCAATCTGGAGAAACGACACCCAGGCACGCTGAAATTGGTTCACCTGCTGCCCACCGTGTTTACGCTGGGAGTGATTCTGCTCAGTATGCTGGCTCTTGTTGGAGTGGCCTTGGCGCTGCTCGGCTTATTCTCAGCCAGCGAGCCAGGATGCAATATGTCGCCCGTTGTCATTGGCTTTGGACTTTGTATGACACTTGTGTCCCTGTTGCCACTGCTGCTCTATTCGCTCCTTATCTGTATCGACTCCAGCATCAAGAACCGAAGCCTCTGGGTGGGACTGCTCAGCATCCCTGCCGCTTTCACGCAACTGATTGGCTACGGTCTGGGCTTCATCGAGTCGTGGTGGAAGCGCTGTGTGCTTGGTAAAGACGAGTTTCAGGCTTTTGAAAAGAATTTCTATAAATAGCTGTGGAAACGAAACTGAACATCAACCAATGGGCAGAGGAGGACCGTCCGCGCGAGAAGATGGAACGGTTGGGAGCCGAAGCGCTCAGCGATGCTGAGCTGTTGGCAATCCTGGTAGGGTCGGGCTCTACGAAAGAGGACGCGGTATCGCTGATGAAGCGCATCCTTAGCGACTGCAACAACAACCTGAACACACTGGGCAAGCTCTCTATACGCGACCTTTGCCAGTATAACGGCATCGGTCCTGCCAAGGCCATCACCATCATGGCAGCTTGTGAACTGGGCAAGCGACGGCAGTTAGAAAAGGCCGAGGAGAGGCCCGAACTGTCAACAGCTACGCGCATCTATAATCACATGCACCCCGTGATGCAGGACATGGATGTGGAAGAGTTCTGGGTGCTCTACCTGAACCAGGCCCATCGGCTCATCAAGAAGACGCGCATATCACATGGAGGCATCTCGGAAGTGAGTGTCGATGTGCGCATCATCATGCGTGAGGCCGTGCTTTGCAATGCCACCATCATCGTGGCCTGTCATAACCATCCCAGCGGCAGCATCAGGCCCAGCAAGCAGGACGATGCCCTTACCCAGCAACTGAAACGTGCCTGTGACGTGATGCGTCTCTACCTGATGGACCACGTCATCGTAGCCGACGGCCAGTACTTCAGCTACCATGAGGAGGGACGGCTGTAGGTTTTACACAACACTCTATTACTATAAGTTTTTATTTTATCTGCTCCATCTGCTCCCATTTGCAACAGATTGGATTTCAGATGCTTGCGAGCGAAGCAGATGGGAGCAGATGTTCTTGAACCATTTAGCTTACGTTAAAAGGGGAGGAAGCCTAAATCATGCGATGATGTAGCCTAAAACGAGAAAGAGATTTAGACTGAATCGTGAGTTGATGTAGCCTGAATCATGCGATGATGTTGCCTAAATCGTTGCGCGATATAGCCTAAATCGCAACGTGATGATTCCTTCGAGGCGGTATGAAGTAGCCTAAATCGTAGGGAGAAATCATCTGTCACCATCTGCTCCTATCTGCTCCGTGTGCAAATGACTGGAAAACAGAGGGTTGCGGTATGGGAGCAGATGGAGCAGATGGGTTGAGAACTTTATGAATGTAAATATTTTTGTCTGTAACAGCTCATAATCTCGAAAATTTTGTATATATTTGCCCAATGAAACAATAATCTTAAAATATGACACAAGAGGAAAAGACGCGAATAGAAGAGCGAATCGTGGACGTGCTGAAGACGGTCTATGATCCGGAGATACCTGTTGACATCTATGAATTGGGCATGATCTATAAGATTGACGTGAAGGACGATGCCGTCGTTGACATCGACATGACCTTCACTGCCCCTAACTGCCCCGCTGCCGACTTCATCCTGGAGGATGTACGCACGAAGGTGGAGGGCGTAGAGGGGGTAGCCTCTGCCAACATCAACCTCGTGTTCGAACCTGCATGGGACCAGAGCATGATGAGCGAGGAAGCGAGGATGGAACTCGGATTCTAACTGAGAACTGAGAACTTAAAGTGTAGAGTTTAGAGTGTAGAGTTTGCTACCGCTGTTCTGTATTATGCCACGGAAAGAAAGTATATTACGTCGTAAATCTGAATTATTTGCCGACCGAATTGTTAAATTGTACCGATATGTTTACAATCAGCAAGAATCGGTCATGTCAAAGCAGATATATAGGAGTGGGACGAGTATTGGGGCAAATATAGCAGAGAGCACTAATGCGCAAAGTGAGGCAGACTTTATCAGCAAATTAAGCATCGCACTAAAGGAAGCCAATGAGACTGAATACTGGCTTGAACGATTATTCAATTCTGGTTATATCAATCAAAAAGGCTATCTGTCTTTGAAATATGATAATACTGAGATCATTAAGATGTTGGTCAGTTCAATTAAAACAGTAAAGAATAGAACAGAAACAAGAGAAATACAAGAGCGGTAGCAAACTCTACACTCTACACTTTTAACTCTACATTAATATGAAACCAATATTTTTTCTAAGCGATGCCCACCTGGGTTCTCTTGCAGTGCCTCACCGGCGCATGCAGGAGCGGCGACTGGTGCGTTTCCTTGACAGCATCAAGGAGAAGGCGGGAGCCGTCTATCTGTTGGGCGACATGTTCGACTTCTGGTACGAATATAAATATGTGGTGCCGAAAGGCTTTACGCGCTTCTTGGGCAAGCTGTCGGAACTGACCGACATGGGGGTGGAGGTACACTACTTCACGGGCAACCACGACATCTGGGCCTACAGCTATCTGGCTGAGGAGTGCGGTGTGATTCTGCATAAGAAGCCGGAGACGACGGAGATATACGGCAAGGTGTTCTATCTGGCCCACGGCGACGGACTGGGCGACCCAGACAAGAGCTTCAAGTTCATCAAGAGCCTGTTTCATAGCCGCACTTGTCAGGTACTCTTCTCTTCCGTGCATCCCCGATGGGGCATGTGGTTCGGGCTGAACTGGGCCAAGCACTCGCGGCTGAAGCGGCCCGGAGGCGAGGAGCCTCCCTATATGGGCGAGGACAGGGAGCATCTGGTGCTCTATACGAAGAGGTATATACAGTATCACTCCAACGTGGACTACTTCATCTACGGTCACCGCCACATAGAGGTGGACCTGCAGCTCACGAAGAAGGCACGCATGATTATCCTCGGCGACTGGATTACGCACTTCAGCTATGTGGTGTGGGACGGACAGCACCTGTTCATGTCGCAGTATATAGAAGGCGAAAGCCAAATGTAGAGCTTTTTAGTAAGTAACTACTCCTCTTTGTTGAATATATAACCTATTGTTCATCTACTTAAGAAATGAAAAGGATTGTAGTTCTTGCTCTGAAGGTGGTGGGCGGTGTGCTCGCTGCTGTCTTGGTGCTCATGATTGTGATGGGGGCGTTGCTCAATACCGATGCCTTCCAGAACAAGGTGTTGAGACGCGCCACGCAGATGCTGTCGGAGAAACTGAATACTGAGGTGAAGATTGACAGCGTAAGCATAGGGTTCTTCTCAAACGACGTGAGGCTGAGAGGTGTCTCCATTGAAGACCTTGAGCACCGGAAGATGTTGCAGATGGAGCAACTGACCGTGAGGATGGAGATGTTTGCGCTGCTAAGGAAAGAGGTGAACATCACGTCGGCTCACATTGCCGGACTGAGTGCCGAACTCTATAAGCCTGACGACGGACCGGCCAACTATCAGTTTCTGATCGATGCCTTTAAGAAAGACAAGCAGCCGGAGGAGAAACCGGCGGAAAAGAAGAGTAAGCTGTCGCTGAGCGTGAAGGATGTGCTGCTGGAGCGCATCAGTGTGAAATATAACGAGAGCAGTGCACAACTGAAGAGGCTGAAGTATGAGGAGAGACTGGGTGGTGCGCGCCATGCCAGGCTCGAGGGCTTAGATGCGCAATGGGTGGCTCATCTGAAGAGGGGACCACAGGACTGCAAGGCAGGCATCGGCGTTCTGGAACTGCAGGAGAAAGACAGGAAGGGACAGGCGGCCATCGGCAACTTGTATTTCTGGAGCGACAATCATCTGCCGCGAAAGAACAAGGGCAAGCCTAAGCGTGGCGCCTTCGACAATGGACACATGGACATGAAGGCTAACCTGAAACTCTCGTTCACCATACCTGACAATGACAGGATTGTGGCTAAGATGGAGCGCTGCGAGGTGAACGACGACGTGGCGGGCATTCATGTGAAAGACCTGACCTTAGGGGTGACGGCCACGAAGGAGAAACTGGCGATGGAGAATATCGTGGTGAAACTGGAGAACACCACGGTCAACATAGCCCATGCCGACTTGCAGTTGCCCAGCAAGAAGCGCGGCGTGAAGCTGGCTTACAAGACGTCGCTCATCACAGGACAGACACTGCTGAAAGACATCTCGAAGCCTTTCGCTCCCGTACTGAGCAAGTTCTCACTCCCCATAAAGTTCAGTACGTATATGAGCGGCGACGACTACGAGATGAAGTTCGACAGCATTCTGGTAGGCACGCTCGACGACAAGCTGCATGTGGAGGCTGTGGGGCGTCTCAAGGAACTGAAGGACAAGTATAAGCTCGACGTGCGCTTCCATGTGAGCAAGATGCATGCCAAGGGCGATGTGAAGGCGCGTATCATCAACCAGTTTCCCGTGAAGAAGTTTATGATGAAGCAGGTCGATGCGTTGGGCAACATCAGCTGTGTGGCCGACATCATCGTGCTGTGGAAACATGAACAGTTCCAGGGCGTGCTCCATACGGCAGTGGGCAAGCTCGACTTCTCGTTCGGTATCAATGAGAATACGAAGTACCTGAACGGAACCGTCAGGTCTCCGGGCATTGACATAGGCCGCGCGTTTGATCTCGATGATTTCGGCCCCGTGTCGTGCAAAGCCGACTTCACCTTCGATATATCGAAGCCCCGAACAGCCGTTATGCGCCGGAAGAAAGGCGGCAAACTGCCTATGGGCAGCGTGAAGGCTCATGTGGATGAAGCCAGCTTTAAGAAAGTGAAGTTCCGCAATATTCAGGCTGATATCGTCAGCGACGGCGCTGTGGCCGACGGTAAGCTGAACGTCATGGGCAAGCGTACTGATATTCTGTGTTCCTTCAGCTTCACGAATACGGAGTCGCTGCGAAAGATGAAGATCAAGCCGGGCATCCGTTTCCATGGTCTTTCTGAGGCAGAGAAGAAGGCGAAAGAAGAAAGGAAACAGCAGCGGAAGAATGAAAAGGAAGCCCGCAAACAGCAGCGGGCTGAAGAAAAAGCCCGTAAGGCTGAAGCCAAGGCCGCCAAAAAGGCTGCCAAGAAAGCACAGCGAGAGGCTGAGAAGGCCCTGAAGGAAAAAGAGAAAGCCCGTAAGGCAGCTGAGAAGGCAGCTGCGGCAAAGTAAGTAATCTACTTGGTCTCGAAGAGCACCTGAATCACCGTCTGACCTACGGCTTTCAGGGTGTTGCGGTCGATGTGTTGCATGTCGTCATTGACCGTATGCCATGTGGGACCAAAGGAACTGGCCTCGCAGTCGGGATAGTAGGGTATGATGTCGATACAGGGGATGCCGGCCAGCTGGTTCACGGGCAAGTGGTCGTCGGTGATCGCGGCACCGTCTTTCATGGGGAAGTAGCTGCTGTAGCCCGCTGTCTCGGCAGCTTTCCATACGAGGTTCACCACGTGGTTGGCAAAGTGGGTGGAGTATTGTTCGCGATAGAAGCGAGCTCCCTCGCCACCCACCATGTCGAGCAGGATGCCGAAGCGGGCCCTGTAGCCTGCACGGTGGGGGTGGGTGGCCCAATACTGCGCACCGAGCGCCCATGTGTCGCCATCGCTGTTGTCTTCACTCCATTGCGGGGTGCCCCAGTCTTCAGCATCGAAGCAGATGAAGTCAACACCGATGTTCAGCGAGTCGTTCTGCTGCAGCAGACGGGCAATCTCCAGCATCACCGCCACACCGCTGGCACCGTCGTTAGCAGCCATGACAGGCGTGTGCCAGTTGGCTTCGTCGGGATCGTTGTCGGCCCAGGGACGGCTGTCCCAGTGGGCGCAGAGGAGAATGCGGTCGGCCTGTTCGGGGCGATGACTGGCTATGATGTTTGTGCTCTTGAGCGTTGTGCCGTCATAGCCTGTGAGGTCGGCCTTTTGTTCGGTCACCTCCATGCCGTAGCTGCGGAAGCGTTCTGCTATCCATTGCCCACACAGGTCGTGGGCCTCGCTGTTCATGGTGCGCGGACCGAAGTCGCACTGGAGTTGGCAGAATGCGTAAGCCGAATCGGCAGAAAAATCAGGACCCATAGGCATGTTCTCGGTTGTTAAGGCCTGCTTGTGTCCGCAAGCCGACAGTAGCATCAGTGAAGTGAGGATGCTCAGTGAAGCAAATATCTTTTTCATTTCTGAATTCTTATAATCTTATTTATATAGGTAGTCAAGGAGCACGTCCCACACGGCAATGATGTGGCAGATGCTGCCAGCCAGGACGAAGAAGTGGAACACGGAGTGCATGTAGCGCTTCTTGTTCAGCGAGTAGAACGCGGCTCCTGTGATATAGCAGACGCCTTCGGCCACAATCCAGACGACGGCGGCTGTAGAGACCGTGTCGATGAGTGGCTTGAAGGCGATGAGAATGCTGAGCCCCATGCCCACGAAGCAGAGCGTCTCGAAGTTGGAGTGCTCCTTCAGCCGTATGAAACTGACGATGGTGCCGGCAATGGCGCATAGCCATACGAAGGCGAACAGGCTCCACCCCCAGTAGCCCTGTTCGCGCAGGGCAATCAGCGTGAGGGGCGAATAACTGCCCGCAATGTGCCAGTAGATAGCGGCATGGTCCCATTGGCGCAGGCGCTCCTTCCACTTTGAGCGGGCAGGAAGGGCGTGATAGACGGTGCTGGCCGCATAGGAGCCAAGCATGCCGAAAAGGTAAAGACCTACACCGATGCTGGCCCACGAACTGCCCGAGCCGATGGTCATGACGAGGAACACCACGCCAATCACGATGCCTAAGAGAATGCCTCCGGCATGCGAGAAGGTGTTCCATATCTCTTCCTTGTGGGTGTAGCGTATGGGCATGTGTCTAAGGGGTGTTGATTGAGTCGAGAATGGAGGGGCGTGAGGCCGTGGCCGACTGCGACTTGCTGCGGCGCACCTTGAACTGGTCGAAGCCCTCGCCATAGACACCGATGACGGCGCTCTGCGAGACGAAGGCAGCAGGATCCACCTCATTGATGATGCGGAAGATGAGATTGCTCTGTCGGCGCTTGGCCAGTACGAACAGCATCTTCACCTCGCGGCCAGAGTAGAAACCCTGCGCGTCGATGATGGTGCAGCCGCGATGGGGCTCACGGTTGATGCGCTCGCCAATCTCTTTCCACTTGGTGCTGATGATGAAGAACTGCACGGACAGGCGCATGGAGTTGACCACCTGGTCGATACAGAAGGCTGTGACGTAGAGCACTACGTAGCCATAGATTACTTTCTCCCAGTCGCGCAGCACAAGATAGCTGCTCGAAATGATAATGACGTCGCACAGCATGATGATGCGCCCTAAGGAGATGTCACGATATTTGTTGATGATGGCTGCTATGATGTCGGTACCGCCCGTTGAGCCGTTGCTTGACAGGCCCAGCCCCACGCCGCAACCGCAGAACACGGCACCGATGATGGCGGCCATGAACGGCTGGTCGCTGAGCAGATGGCCGTGGTAGTTGGCTGTGATCACGGCCACTCCGGCAGTCAGCACCGACACGGCATAGATGGTCTTCAGGCAGAAGCGGATGCCCAGGATGCGGAGGGCAGCCAGCAGCAGAACGCCGTTGATGATGAAGTAGCTCAGCTGTACGGGAATGCCTGTGCCCCAAAACAGGATAGACGAGACACCGGCCACACCGCCCGTAGTGATATTGTTGGGCAGCAGGAAGATGCCCCATCCGATGCAGTAGCTGAGCATGCCGATGGCGATGACAAGATAGTCGCGTATCTCCGAAAGGATGCTGGCTTTAGTGAATTGAATTTTTTCCATAGAACGAGGTGTGTGTTAACAAAGGTGTGGAGCCACAAGGGTCATGATGGCTTCGAGGTATTGGCGGTCTGTGTCGTCGAAAGTGCCCAGCTCGCGGCTGTCAATGTCGAGCACAGCGAGGATTTCTGAGTTCTCCGAGTTCTCTGAGCTCTCTGAGCACTCTGAGCTCTCTGAGTTCTCCGAGCTCCTAAAAACAGGCACTACAATCTCCGACCGCGACAAGCTGCTACAGGCGATGTGCCCGGGAAACTCCTCCACGTCGGGCACCACGACGGTGGCTCTCCGCTCATAGGCCGTGCCGCAAACACCCTTGCCATGCTTGATGCGGTAGCAGGCCACAGGCCCTTGGAAGGGGCCCAGGCAGAGCATGCCGTTCTTCTCAATATAGAAGCCTGTCCAGAAAAAGCCCATCGTTTCGTGGATGGCTGCCACGACATTGGCCATCACGCTTATGGCATCGGTCTCACCCTCAATGAGCGATGCAACCTGCGCTTGCAGTTCCTTGTATTTTTCCTCTTTTGTCATGAGCGATTCAATAATTATGGCTTGCAAAATTAGTCATTTTTTTGTAGATATGCACTGAATGGCTTTCTTTTTTTAGTGGTTTGGCTTCTTTTGAAAGAGTAAATCTGTAGTTTGGCTTTTTAAAAAAGAATAAAATCTTTGTTTTGTTCTCGCTATATCGTAACTTTGCACGGGAAAAATCATGAGAGAAATGAACAAGACTACCGACTTTGCCCGTGAGGCACTCGCCTTGCTGAGCCAGTTGATTGCCATCCCGAGCATCAGCCGCGATGAGGCTAAGGCTGCCGACTTGTTGCAGCAGCGTATGGCAGAGTGGGGGCTCTCCCCACAGCGCGAGGGTAACAATGTGTGGGCCGTGGCTCCTGACTACGATGAGGCTCGCCCCACGATTCTCCTCAATGCACATATCGACACGGTGAAGCCCGTGGCCACTTGGACTCGCGACCCTTTCACCCCCCAGTGGGAGGACGACCGGCTCTACGGCCTGGGCTCAAATGACTGTGGCGGCGGCTTGGTGTCGCTCTTGCAGGTGTTCCGCCTGTTGCGCGAACAGTCGCGTTCCTTCAACCTTGTCTATCTGGCTTCGTGCGAAGAAGAGGTGTCAGGGCAGAACGGCATCGTGCGAGCGCTTCCCTTGCTTCCCCGTATCGACGTGGCCATCGTGGGTGAGCCGACGGGCATGCAGCCTGCTGTGGCTGAGAAGGGACTGATGGTCATTGACGGCTATGCCCACGGCGTGAGTGGACATGCAGCCCGCAACGAAGGGGTGAATGCCATCTACGAAGCACTCGACGATTTGGTGTGGCTGCGCGACTATCGCTTTTCCAAAGAGAGTCCGCTCTTAGGCCCCACCAAGATGACGGTCACGGTGATAGAGGCTGGCACGCAACACAATGTAGTGCCCGACACGTTGCATTTCATTATTGATGTGCGGGCGAATGAGCTCTATCAGAACGAAGAGCTGTTCGAGTTTCTGAGCAGTCAGATGAAGAAATGCGAACTGAAAGCCCGTTCTTTCCGCTTGCATTCCTCATCAATCAGTTTGGATCACCCCTTGATTAAGAAATGTGTGGGCATGGGGTTGCAGCCTTTTGGTTCTCCCACGCTGTCCGACCAGGCTCTCATGCCTTTCCCCTCGTTCAAGCTGGGCCCTGGCCAAAGCAGCCGTTCTCACTCAGCCGACGAGTACATCTGTCTGTCGGAAGTCAGCGATGCTATTGAAAAATATACGGCCTTGCTCTCTGAATGAGCAAGGCCGTATGTGTTTAGATGTTCATGCTTCGATACCGCTGTTTGGGGGTGTTTGGCTTGTCTTTATACTCCTGTTCTAACAGCCCGCTCTCCAATAGTGGGATGAGTAGTCTGCGGCGGAAACTGGTGCGGCTGCGGTAGCCCGTAGCCTCCATCATCTCAAGCAAGCCTTGATAGGTGTGGCAAAAGGATAGCAGGCGTTCGGCATTCTCTTCCTCGCCCTTTGGCAGGGTGGGGCAGAGAGAGCGAATTTTGCTGAAGCGTGACCCGTAGGGGTTCAAAGGTGTCCTGGGCTCTTCGTATGCCGGAGACTCTGAGGCCATGAAACCGCTATACTCCGACGGTTCGCGCTCTTGCTGCGGCCTGTCAATGATGACCTTGAACTGGCTGCCCTCTTCGTTCTCGAAATGAATGTTGCCTTGTTCCTCTTTTACGGCGCGCAGGATGCCAGTGCCAAGTCCGCGATATTCCATTGTCTTGGCGCAGAACGATGCCATCAGACTGTTGCGCTGACAGGTCTTGCCAAACTGAATGCTCTCAATGCTTACACCTTTGGGCAGTCCGCCGGGGCTCACAATCTCAACGCGATTGTCGAAAATCATGATTCTTATCGGGGCCTGTATCAGATAGTCGCGATGGACAAGGGCATTCTGAAGTATCTCGCGTAGAGCCACCTCCGATATTTCAAGCTTGCCAACCGAGTTGAACGACTGTCCTGCCTGCAGACTGTGCAAGTTGGCTTTTAGGAAAGCCATGCCTTCGCTGAACATGCGCGGAATGGTGCCTATGATATCTTTGCTGTCACGATACTCAAGGCCGCTCATTTCGTTTCCGTAGAATGAGACTGCCTTGATGATGAAGGCTGGCTGGTACATCTCGGGATGTTTCCCGAAGAACAGGAGTCCTGCCAGTGTCACTTGCCCGTCGGGGGTCAGAATCTGAAGGTTTTGAAGAAGTTGTTCTATAGGCACTCCAAACTCATCTGCCCGTTTACCGTAGAATTTCTCTACGTATTCGTTGAGCAGAAAAGTATCAATTTCGCTGAATGAGGTGTTCCTTACTCCTTTCTCTTCCGGTCTAAAGCTTCCTGATTCTTGGAACAGGGCCAGTATCTCACTGTTTTCGGTGATGCGGCGTTTGTCACTGCTTTGCTTCACCCAGATGTTGCCGCTTTTGTCTTTGTAGGGTTTGTTGATGCCTTCTGCTACATGTACTACGAGTATTATTCTGCCTTCCACTTCTATGGTTTCTGTTTCAAGGTAGATGGTGGGGTTCACCCACTCGTTGGCTACTTGACCAATGAGTGTGTTCATTTGTTGTGCTTGTTCGTATGTGAGGCCGATGAGTTGTCCTGTCTTGTCCTCTACTCCTATGATGATGATGCCGCCTTTGCTATTAGCAAATGCCACCAGTTCTGGGGCTGTCTTGGAAGGATTTTCCAGTCTCAGTTTGAATTGCACTCGGCTGTTTTCTCCCAGTGCGCATAGTTTTTTGATTTCGTTTGCAGTCATGACTTAACCACTCCTTTCTCTGTTTTCTGCTGCAAAGATACAAAACTTATTCGAAATTGGTTAAGTTAAAGTGTTTATTTTGTTGTGTTGGCTATAAAATTAACGGATATTTGCTAAAACGCACTACAATATTGGTACAAACTTAACTAAATATGGTTAAGCTTGTTGTTGATTTGGTTAAGTTTGAAGCGTCAATTTGTTTTGAAGCAGTTTTGTACTGAAATAATAGGCTGCTTAGACTGATCAAAGTATGCCAAACATGAAGCTATAAGAAGTGGAAAAATAGGCTGAAGCTAAAATGCTATATTTCCTACCGAGCTGAACCGCTCCGGCTTCCGCGCCTTCTACGACGAACCTGTGGAGAACCGCCGCCAGTGCATGATGTCCTACGACTTCCACATCACCCACGGCGACCGTCTGCTGCTCGTCAACCACAAGATTACGCCCCTCGCCATGACCGACGAAGGCCGCGTCTGGCTCGCCCTCTGCACCGTCTCGCTCTCGCCCCACAAGGAGGCCGGACACATCGAGTTCTTCCAATTCCATACGGGCGAGAAGCGCGAGTACTCTTTGGAGGCCCACCGATGGAAGAGTCGCGAGACCATCACCCTGAAGCCTGAGGAGAAGCAGATCCTGACACTCTCAGCCCAGGGCTATACTATGAAGGAGATAGCCGAGAAGATGCTCCGCTCGTTCGACACTGTGAAGTTCTACCGCCGCCAGATTTTCGAGAAGCTCGACGTGCAGAACATCACCGAAGCCCTCGCCCTTGCTACCAATTACGGCCTCGTCTGAAAGGCGACGGGTAGGCGACGGCACGTCGGAAATGACGTCACCCCCACGATTTTAACATATTTTGTTACCCAAATGGGTAATTTTTCATCCCCGTGATGCAGAATTACCCATTTGGGTAGTGGATTTATTTGGCAGTTCCATTAATTTTGCAGTCAAAAACTCGTAAGGATATGAAAAGACTAATTATTTTTTCCATGATGTGCCTCGTGGCGATAGGCTTGACTGCGCAAGAGACCCACGTCATTGAGCCCGCTATCCTCGAAGTACGATATGACTCATGGCAGGAAGAACACGACGATTCCTACATTCTACGTGTGGGAAAGAATGCCAATCAGTTCTTCAGTTACTTCCAGAACAGGACAGATAGTTTGGACTTTACGGATGCTGCGACATTCCAGATTTCTCTGAATGAGTTCTTGGAATCGAATGACAAGAGTCCCGACAGAACTAAACGGCTCAAGGCAAGCACCATCAGCAGGGAACTTCTGTACCAAGACCTCGCAACGGGAAAACTGACCCTTTACAGCAACTTCGCCAGTGCCTACAATACCTATGAGGAAGAAATCCCCACACAGAAATGGACTATCAACATGGACTCTACAGCAACCATCTTGGGTATGGAGTGCCATTATGCGACTACCATATTTCGCGGTAGAGAGTGGAAGGTGTGGTTTACTGAAGAAATACCCGTCAGCCTCGGCCCGTGGAAATTAGGTGGTCTGCCAGGACTGATACTAAAAGCCACGGCGGATAATGACTTTATCAAGTTTACAGCTGTGAGTATTAAGACGGATGGTCTTTCTCCTGTCACATTCTACAATTGGGCTAAAAGTAAGTATTACAAAATGACAAGGGAGAAGTTTTTGAAGTACAAGAACCGCCCGAGGACAATCCCTTATACAGAAAAGGTGATTCCTGCTAAGCCATATATTGAATTGGAGTAATACCTAATGGAATAGAAATGAAGCGACACCTTATCATTATGTTATGCTGTCTCTTTCCGTTCTTGGCAATGGCGCAGATACGGATAACGGGAAAGGTCACCGACAAAAACGGTGATCCGCTGACGGGTGTCATTATTCAAGTGCGCAGCAATGGCACTAATAAGATGATACGCTATGGCAAGACCGACAGCAAAGGCTCGTTCTCTATTGAAGCAAATGCCGATAGTTATCTGGAAGTCTCGATGCTTGGTTTCAAGAAACAGCGCATTGATAATCTGTCAAACGAGAAGCCGTTGAGAATAGTGATGCAAGAGGAAGCCGTTGCTCTAAAGGAAGTGACCGTCAAGGCCAGTAAGGTGCGTGAACATGGCGACACACTGACATACAACGTGGCGACCTTTGCCGACCAGAACGACCGCAACATAGGTGACGTGCTGGCTCGCATCCCTGGTTTCGAGGTGAACAAGCAGAACGGACAGATCAAGTATGAGGGTAAGCCTATCAGTAAGTTCTATATCGAGGGGCTGGATATGCTGGGCGACAAATACGGCATAGCTACCAACTCACTGCCACAGGTGGATGTAGGCTCCGTGCAGGTGATGAAAAACCATCAGCCCATCCGCGTGCTGGAGGACTTCACCTATACCGACGAGGCGGCAGTGAACATCCGTATGAAAGAGGGAGCCAAGAGCCATTGGGTGACATCGTTCAACGGCGGGGCAGGCATCAGCAGCCATACAGGGTTATGGAAATTTGAGGGCTTTGGCCTGCGGTTGAAGTCAGATTTCCAGACCATGCTCACCTACAAGACCAACAACACGGGGCAGGACATCAGCAAGGAAACAACGAGTCTATTCAACTTCGACGATTTGGAAAGTCAAGGCGACTATATCCAACTGTCACCGCCTACGACACCCAACCTTGCCGAAAGCCGTACATTGTTCAATCGCAGCCATGCCGTCACGCTCAACACACTGAAACGGTTTAATGAGTCATCGCAGATGAACGTACAGATAATCTATAACAACAACCGCGAAACGGCAGAGGGTGAAAGGCGCACGGAGTATTTCCTGCCAGACGGTAACCGCATCATCGACAATCGCAAGGACTATCTGCAAAAGGACAACGAACTATACGCACTGGTGAAGTATGAGCGCAACAGCACCAACCAATATCTGAAGAACTCGCTTTCGGGCGATTTCACATGGAGCCGCCAGTGGCTTAATGAGTCGGGGTCATCCAACCATAATCAGTTTGCCCGCAAGCCCGAATACGATATCAAGGACAATCTGTATATCATCCGCAAGTACGGCAACCGCCTTGTTTCGTTCTATTCCAATAACCGCATCATCAGCCGTCCGCAGTCATTGTCCGTAGATTCACTTTATCAATACATTAGCAGTCAGCGATACAGCACCGACACCTATGCTATGGGTGGTATCAAATTCGGACGATTCAGCCTCTCACTCAAAGCGGGTGTGAATGCAGCCCTGCATCGTCTGGAGTCTGATCTGACAGGACTTCCCGACACCATCGGACAGTTGGCAGATAACAGCCGTTTCTCTTTTGCCCGCATCTATATGCAGCCGAATATAACCTACAAGACGCGCGACATTAATGTGGAACTCAGCCCTACAACGGAATACCTTTACGAGAAATACAGCCACGACAACGGCCATCACCAAATGCTCTTCATGCCAGACCTCAGCATCCGATGGTATGTCACGCCCCGTCTGCGTCTTTCGTTGGGTGGTTCTGCGTCCGTGGAGCCTTTGGATGCCAGTCGTTTCTACCGTTCACTGGTATTGCAGGACTTCCAGTATATCAACCGAGGATATGCGGGCTATCGGCATAGCCATACGCAGGCCATCCGTGGCGGCATCAACTATAACGATGCACTGAAGGCCCTGCACACCATTTTGACCGTATCGCGTACTTTCAGCACCTCGCCCTACACACCGACACGCCAGTTCGTGGGCGATTACATCATCCTCTCTGCTGTAGAGCAGGAAAGCAAGTCTGACTCTTGGCAAGCCAACCTGATAGCCAGCAAGGGCATCAACCTCTGGAATGGCGTTGTCAATCTCCGTGCCTTGTATCTTAATAGCGATGCCTCGATGCTTCAAAACGGAATAATGACCGACTACAACAGTCAGATGCTCAACGTCCGCGCAGGTCTCGACTTCTCTTTTTGGAAGGATATGCATCTGCGCTATGGCCTCACGTTCAATCAGAGCCGTATGCAAATCCAGTCGATGGATTATTCGCTGAAAACTGACGGCTGGAAGCAAGACCTCTCCATCATCATTCCTGTAAGCCCGTTCACTATCGACCTCCGAGGCGAGTATTACCGCAACGAGATTACCAGCGGAAATTACAAAGACTTCTTTCTGGCTGACATCAAAGCCAGTTACAAGTCAAAGCGTCTTGATCTCACTCTCTCGCTCAACAATCTGCTGAACCGTGACACCTATTCATACGTCATCACCAGCGACCTCACCAGCAGCACCTCCACTAACCGCATCCGTGGACGGGAACTGTTATTGACAGCTTATTATAAACTATAAACATCCATAATTATGCAGAACAATCTTAGATACATAAATCTCTCTTGGGCAGTGGTAGCCATCTGTGAGGATGGCACCCTGCCACTTTCCACCATCGTCCATGACGGGCAGGACGAGGCGGAAATGGTGGAGCGGTACGTCATCGGCTACATGGCCTTCTGGCATATCGCCTTTGTCGATGAAAGCCGTCTCGTGCCCTGCAACGACGATGCCCTGCGCAACGATGCCCGCCGCAAGATAGACCGCTACATCGCCGACCATCCACCCATCGAGACCTTCCCCCGCTTCTACCTCGTCCTGCTCCGTCAGCCGATAGCCCCGATGGAAGCCGACGGCATGAGCCGCGTGTATCAGATGTGAAATAGGCAAATGTCAGGAAGATAATTCGTTTGTCAGGCATAAATGACAGTACCTTTGCACTCGCGAATGTTAAAGCCTGAACGAATCCTACGGATACGGCAAGAAGTCTGAGCGTGGCGATACCGACATCGACAAGCACATCAACAGTGCCATTATGAAAACATACTAAGCAATGAGAAAGGCTATCTTCATATTCATTGCCATCATCCTCGTGGCTGTGAGCATTGACTATAAGTATCTAAGCCCCGTCTCGTCGTGATGACGTGACGGGGTTTTACAATAGAAGATGATTAAAACCAGTTGAGCCATTTGCTAACCAGCATGACTACCACGGCATCAAATATGAAGAATCCTATGATGAAGTTCTCCTCATCTACGGTCATTGGAACGCTATTCCTGCGCTTCGTCTCCAGCCATTTGTCAAGCTCATCCTGATACAGGATCCATCTTCTGCCTGGCTTAGTGGCCGGGATGGTGCCGTCCTCCAGTTTCATGTACATCGTTCCTCTGGGGATGTGCGTGTACTCGATGACCTCATCCACAGTCATTGGCTTGTGGCGGTTCTCCTTTACTGGTTTACTACTCTCTGCCTGCTGTCTGGTCAGCATGGCTCTCATGCCCATCACCTCATCCCGAAGCTGGGCAACGACCTACGGGAGGTCGTTGAATGTCAAATTTTCGTTTTGCATAACTTATCACTATTTTGGTGAATCGGCTGCAAAGGAACTCAATGATGCCATGCTGATTCCGATTATTTACGATAATCCACGAATAATCATATCAACATGAAATAATTGGGAAAAAGAGGGGCTGAGAGAGTCTGTTATTCTGGCTCTGGGCGTATGAAAGGAACCAAAAGAAGATGATAGAATTGCCAGAAACGCCTCGATAACGGGCGAAAGTTGATGTTTTCATATACATTTTCGCCCGCTATCGGGGGAATTGTCAAAAAAAAATATGGAGGGGTATTATAATGGAGTTTTTTCCAAAATATGAAATTTGTGCTTGTTTTGGAAAAAACTCAACCAACTGGGAATATAATGAATATGCATGGAATCGTTATTGAAGACCCATGCATCTTTTGCTTAAAAATCAGCGAAAACGAGAAAATATTTTTGAATTTCGCTGATTTTTAAACATAAAATCTACTCAAAATGGAAGTGATAGTCGCCCTTATCCAGCTCGTCTATCATGATGTTGCCTGTATCAGGCTGAAACTTGAAATTGCGGATGCTGTCAAGTTCTATGTCTCTCATCACGTCTGGAAACATCCTCTTGATGAAGATGGAGCGTACTTCGCCCGTGTAGTCTTTCTTGCTGCCCAGCCTCTCGGCTATATTCCAGACAAAGTGCCGTAGGTCAAGGGTGGTAAGAGTGGACTTCAACCTGATGGGGATAGGTGTATGCTGCCAGTCATCGGCCCACTTCCTGATTGCATCACAGAGTTTTTTCAATTCCTCATTATCATAGATATATAGGGACGTGGTATGAGTCACATATTCCATGATGGCATCGATGGTGAAAAAAATATGAATTATTTTTACAACAAGTACGCTGAGAATCGCGTGCAAATCAGAAAATGAACGGTTGGTTGGAAACATTCGGTGCATTCGTTTGAGGGCTGTATCCTGCCGTTTCAGTGAAATCGCAAAGAGATTTCAATGAGATCACGATGCGATTTCAATGAAATATATAGAGCGATTTCAATGAAATCACAACGTGATATGAATGGAAACGCAACGTGAAACCAATGGAATCGCCAGATGGTCTCATGAAGAACGTACTGTGGCTACACTGAAAAGGCGAGTGCAGAAGCGATGAAATCGGGGATAATTGTGGTAAAAGATCAGCCGGAACCGACAAAACGGACAATCTGAGCGACAAAAGGAATACACACGACATTCGAAAAGGAGAGAAACGCTCTTGACGGACATAAAAAACGAAGCTATTCTGATGCAGAATACATTCCCCCGAATGTCTCTTTTTTCATGAATTATTTTTACAAAAAGGCAAGCAGTCTGCCAGTATTTCCATGAGCGGACGCATGACGAAGTTGCGTTGCAGCATGAGGGGATGGGGAATGCGGAGGTCGGGCTCGTTGACGGTCCAGTCGTCGTAAAGCAGGATGTCGATGTCGATGGGACGGTCGTGATAGATGCCATTGTCGGACTTCTGGGTGCGGCCCAGCTCCCGTTCTATTTGCTGTGTGCGCCAAAGAATCTCACGTGGCAGCAGCGTGGTCTCGCAACAAATGGCTGAGTTCAGGAAAGAATGTGAAGACTGGAATCCCCAAGGCTCGGTCACAATGAAAGCTGACTGGCGCACAATGCGACCAATCAGCTTTTCTATTTTCTGATATGCCAGCCGCAGGTTCTCCTCACGGTTACCTTGATTCGAGCCCAGTCCGAAGAATACGTGGTGTGTGGCTTTGGCTTCCATTTTTAATCGTCGAGCATCAGAATGGCATCGCCGTAGCAGCCGAACTTGTATTCATGCTTCACGGCCAGCTGGTAGGCTTCGGTCACGAGGTCGTAGCCGCCGAAGGCTGCCGTAGCCATCATCATGGTTGATTCGGGATGATAGAAGTTGGCTATCATCGAATTGGCCAGTCCGAACTCGTATGGGGGGAAGAGGAACTTGTTGGTCCATCCGTCGTATTCCTTCAGCAGACCGTCGGTGCCCACGGCGCTCTCGGTAGCCCTTGCCACGCTCACGCCTACAGCGCAGACGGTGTGTCCGGCACGCTTCGTGTCGTTCACAATCTTGCAGCATTCCGAATTAATTTTCATCTGTTCGGAGTTCATCTTGTGCTTGGTCAGGTCTTCCACCTCGATGGGGTCGAACGAGCCGAGACTGCAGTGCACGGTGAGATAGGCGAAGTTCAGGCCGCGAATCTCCATGATCTTCATGAGTTGCTTACTGAAGTGCAGTCCTGTTGCGGGGGCTGTGACAGCACCTTCGTTCTTGGCGAAGATGGTCTGGAAGTTCTCCATGTCCTCGGGCTCAGCCTTACGGTGCTCCACGATATAGCGGGGCAGGGGAGCCTCGCCCAGTGAATAGAGCTCGTGCTTGAACTCGTCGTGGTCGCAGTCGTAGAGGAAGCGCAGGGTGCGTCCGCGCGAAGTAGTGTTGTCTATGACTTCAGCCACCATAGGCCCCTCGCCGTCGAAGAACAGCTTGTTGCCGATTCGAATCTTGCGAGCCGGTTCTACGAGTACGTCCCAGAGGCGCAGCTCTTCGTTGAGCTCTCTCAGCAGGAACACCTCAATCTTGGCATCGGTCTTCTCCTTGGTGCCATAGAGGCGTGCGGGGAACACCTTGGTGTCGTTGAAGACGAAGGTGTCGCCCTCATTGAAGTAGCTGATAACATCGCGGAACGTGAGGAACTCGTCGGTATCCTCGCCCTTGTCGTTCTTCTTGAACATCTCTATTTTCTCACTCTTGCGGTGGAGCACCATGAGGCGGCACTGATCGCGGTTGTATATTCTGTCGATGGTGCCGTCTTCATTCTTAAATGCGCGGTGAGGCGGATAGAGTGCCACCAGTTCCTCGGGCAGCTTGAATTTGAATTGTGATAGTTTCATCTCTGTAAAAATGATTTCGGAATTGTTTCAGTTATTAAAGGCTTGTTTGTTGTTCGATGTTCTGTATGTTCAGCCATTCGTCGAAGCCGTCGAGCGTCAGGCAGTCCTCTATGCGCACGTTGCCCACACGTGTCCGACAAAGAGCGGTGAGGAAAGCACCCGAACCCAAGGCAGCCCCTATGTCGCGAGCCAATGAGCGGATGTAGGTGCCTTTGCCGCAAGCCACGCGAATGCTCATCTGCATGCTTTCGGGGTCGAAGTGGGTCAGCTCGATTTCATCGATGTGCACAGTCTTGGCTTTCAGTTCCACGTCGCTGCCCTTGCGTGCCAGTTTGTAGGCGCGATGCCCGTCAACCATGACCGCCGAGAACAATGGCGGCACTTGCTGAATGTCGCCCCTGAACTGTTGCAGTGCCTGCTCTATCAGCTCGCGTGTGATGTGGCTCGTGGGGTAAGTCATGTCCACCTCGTGTTCGCGGTCGAAAGAGGGGGTCGTGGCTCCCAGTTGCAGCGTGGCCGTGTATTCCTTGTCTTGCAGTTGCAGGCTTTCAATCTTCTTGGTTGCCTTTCCCGTACATAGAATCAGGACACCCGTAGCCAGAGGGTCGAGCGTGCCTGCATGACCCGTCTTGAGCCGCTTCACGCCCAGTCTTCTTGAAAGGCGAGTGCGGACGTATGCCAGTGCTCCGAACGATGACATGCGGTAGGGCTTGTTGATGTAGATGATCTCTCCTTCTTGGAAGTTCATTACCGTTTTTTTCAGTTATGATTAGTCAACCATTGCGAGTGAGTGGCCTGTCAGCAGCAGAATGATGATGATGCTGCCTACGATGATGCGATAGATGCCGAAAGCCTTGAAGCCATATTTTGTCAGGAAAGCCACGAACCACTTCATAGCTAAGAGCGCCACGACGAATGCCACTACACATCCCAAGAGCAACATGGTGATGTTGTGAGGAGTGGCCCAGACGGCATCTTCTTTCATCAGGTCGAGCAGGTCGAGCAGAGTTGCTCCGGCCATTGTGGGTACGGCGAGGAAGAACGAGAACTCGGCAGCACGCTGGCGAGTCAGCCCCTGTGTCATGCCGCCTACGATGGTTGCCATCGAGCGTGACACACCGGGAATGACTGATATGCACTGATACAGGCCGATGTTGAAGGCGCGTTTCTCGTTCAGCTTCGTGGCATCGGTGCCTTTGTTGAACAGCTTGTCGCAGAACAGCATGAACACGCCACCTACGACCAGCATGACGGCTACCACCTCTACGCTGTCGAGCAGCCAGTCGAGTAGTCCGGATTTCTTGGCCGCCAGTCCGATAATGACAGCAGGCAGAACGCCCACAATGAGCAGCCAGTAGAAATAGAACTTGTGCTTCAGTTTCTGGAAGGTGCTGCTGCCTTCGGGGGCCGGTGTGTTGTTGAACTGAAAGAAGTGTTTCCAGTACAGGCATACCACCGACAAGATGGCTCCAAACTGTATGATGAAGGTGAAGGCATGAACAAACGGGTCGCCCTGTTCGATGCCCAACAGATTCTGTGTGATAATCATGTGGCCAGTCGATGAAACGGGCAAAAATTCGGTCAGTCCTTCGACAATGGCAATAATGACAGTCTCAATCCAGTTCATTCAGCCACCTCCTTCTTCTCGTTGTCTTTTGGCTTATGAACTACGGCATAGATCATGGACACGAATCCCACGAGGCAGACGATGGGAGCCACCTTGATGCGGCGCGCACTGAAAATGTCGGGATTATAAGCAGTGTCAGTCGAGCTGTCGCCGCCCATCAAGACAAATCCAATAATAACCACCAGCATGCCTACTGCCAGCAGGATGAAATTCATTCGTCCGAATGCAAAGTCTCTTTTATTCATATTTTTAATAGAAAAGTGGTTTTCTTAAATTTTATAGATTTCACCGGCTGTCATGCGCAAGAACTTGTTGACCGAGAGGTAAGTGCAGAACAGCATGATGAAGAATCCGGCTATGAAGATGGCCAGTGCGGTGATGGCCAGCTCAGTGGGGCCGACTATCTGGTAAGCATTTGGCTCATAGGTGTAGAGTGCATAGATGGCACCGCCCAGTATGCCGCACGACAGCAATGAGGCTATCAGCCCGATGGTGATGGCACGTTTCAGGAAAGGCCATCTGATGAATGCCCATGAGGCACCCACAAGCTTCATGGTGTGGATGGAGAAGCGGCGCGAGTAGATGTCGAGTCTCACGGAGTTGGAAATGAGCGAATAGCTCACGATGATAAGCAATACGGCCAGCACCAACAGCGCCATAGACATGCGCTGGAGGTTGTAGTTCACGCGCTCGGTGAGGTCTTCCTGATAGGCCACGTCGGTCACCTGTTGTCGGTTCCTCTTAATCTGGCGCACGATTTTCCTCAGTGAGTCGGCATTGGCATATTCTGCGTGCATGTGCATTTCGAGGGTGGCCACAAAGGGGTTCACGCCCAGAAATTCCGACGGGTCGCTACCCATTGCTTCGGTCTGTTCCTTCAGTGCCTGTTCCTTGCTGATGTAGGTCACCTGCTTGGCATAGACCTGCTTTTGCAGCTTTTTGCTCAGGGCAATGCCGTCCTTGGCTGAGACACTGTCGCTCAACATCACGGTCACTGTAAGATTCTCGCGCACATAGTCAGAAAGATTGCGGGTGGTAAGTACCGAAAGTACTACAAGCCCTAACAATACCAGCACCATTGTGGTGCTGATGCACAGCGTAACGGCCTGCATACCTTGATGGCGCCAGGTCGGTTTGTGTCTTTTTCCCATTATTCAATTTCGAAATCTGCTGCAAAGTTACGAAAGAGTTGTCAGTTAGGACGTTAGCCTGCTGTGATATTTGCGTTCTTTTAACATCTTTTCGTATTAAATTGCCTAAAAACTCCTAATGCCTAATTTCTAACTCCTAACTTTTGACTACCTTTGCGGCCATTATGAGCACAATCATCTATCCATCACCCATTTTCGGACCAGTACATAGCCGCCGATTGGGAATTTCTTTAGGCATCAATCTCTTGCCAGCCGATGGCAAAGTGTGCAGTTTCGACTGCATCTATTGTGAGTGCGGATTCAATGAAGACCATCGTCCTTCTCTCCCTATGCCTACTCGTGAAGAGGTGGCCCAGCGCTTGGAAGAGAAACTGCAGCAGATGGCGTGCTCAGGGCAACTGCCTGACGTTCTCACCTTTGCCGGCAACGGCGAACCCACTTGCCATCCGCATTTCCCCGAAATCATTGACGACACGATTGCCTTGCGCAACCGTTATTGCCCCAATGCCAAGGTGTCGGTGCTGAGCAACTCAACCCTCATTCACAACCAGCGTGTTCACGATGCACTGATGCGGGTAGATAACAACATACTGAAGCTCGACACTGTCGATCTTGACTATATTAAAAAAGTGGACCATCCTGCAGGCAACTACGACATTGCACGCATCGTGGAGCGCATGAAGGCTTTCCGGGGTCACATCATCATTCAGACCATCTTCTTCCACGGCCCTGGCGTGAGCAATCTGTCAGAAAAGTATGTGGGGCCTTGGCTTGAAGCGGTAAAAGAGATAGCCCCCAGTCAGGTCATGATTTATACCATAGATCGCGAAACACCTACGCCCACGCTCACAAAAGCCACTCATGAAGAGCTCGATGCCATTCGCGACCGGGTGATAGCCGCAGGCATTCCCTGTCAGGCTTCGTATTGAGCAACGTGATGTTGCATTTATTTTACTGTATTGAGATTTTAAAAGGATAATAACAAAGAGAGAGAAGAAATGAAACGCATCCTATCACTTTTGCTATTGACAGTAGTATGCTTGTTTGTGTTCGTGCCTGCTCAGGCCGGCGAAACTCCGAATGCCATTCAGGCTCGTCGCATCTTCGACCATGCATACGGCATGTTCTATGGCTCCGAAGGCTGCTCGTTCCACTATCGCATCAGCATTCTTGGCATCTACTCCGAAGAGGGCAATGGCTGGTATAAGGGCAACATGAGCAAGTCGGTTACGAAGAAATCAATCATCTGGGACAATGGTGACATCAAGTACATCCTTCGCCGAGGCAAAGGCATCGTTGAGATTCACGACCCCAAGGTGAACAAGAAGGACAAGCTGCTGCAGAAGTTCAAGTTCAATCGTGAAGACTTCAAGTACAGCATTAAGAAGAAAGACAACGATCTCATTATTTCGCTCGATGCCAAGCCCAATGCCAAGGGCAGCATGAGCCACATTCAGGTCTATTTGGAACCCAATACGCACCGCCCCAAGCGGCTGCGCATCAAAGTGGCGTTCTTCTGGGCCAACATCTATTTCTCCGATTTCAAGGCCGGTGGCATCGACAATAATATGTTTGTGTTCCCGCGCAATGAATTTCCGGGCTATAAGATTGTTGACGAGCGATAATCGCGTGCGCGTTATATCATAAAAATAGGTGTCATGGAGTTTCGTACCCCCGTTGCCATTGTCGAGCCGTCGTTCAGCATTGAGCCTCTTGAAGAGATGCTCTTCGTAGGGTCGTGCTTTGCCGACAACATTGGGCAGCGGTTCTTAGACGAGCATTTCAGGGCTACGGTCAATCCATACGGCACCATGTATAATCCCGTGTCCGTGTTTCACACTATTGCGCAGTGGCTCGATGAAAAGGACCGTTTTGTAGCAGATGGTCCGGCCTCTAATCGTCTTGTCGTGTTCATCACTTTGGGTACGAACCATGTCTATCGCTTGAAATCAACGGGCGAGATTGTCGATAATTGTCAGAAACGTCCCCAGTCTCTGTTCACCGAAGAAGAGCTCAGCATCGATGAATGTGCTGACAGCCTCAGACAGTCCGTCGGCCTTTTGCAGGATCGGTTGGCCAGTTTGAATCATCCGCGCACGCTTCAAGTCATCTTCACCGTCAGTCCCATTCGCTATGCTAAGTACGGATTCCACGAGAGCCAGCTCTCGAAGGCCACACTCTTGCTGGCCGTCAATCGGGTGGTGAAAGAATTGTCGAATGCCGATTATTTTCCAGCCTATGAGATTGTGCTCGACGAACTGCGCGACTACCGTTTCTATAAAGATGACATGCTTCACCCCTCGCCACAGGCTGTAGAGTACATCTGGCAACAGTTGGTGGCTCATTATTTCTCGCCTGCTGCCCGTCGTTTCTTGGATGAGTGGAAACCCATCAAGGCAGCACTGGCCCATCGTCCCTTCCATCCTGAAAGTGCTGAGTATCAGGCTTTCCTTGCCGATGCCAGACAGAAGGAGCAAGAGCTCCTGATGCGATATTCAGCACGCTTATAAGAAAAAGGCGTACACTTTCTCTCATTTGAGTGAGCGTACGCCTTTTATCTTTGTCAAGTTGAGGTATTAATATTTTTCCTCTTCTTCCTCTTCATCTTCCCACACATCTTTGCGTCTTGACTGGAACTCACCATCATATTCCTCATTGGTAGGTGTGATGTTCTGTTCGTCTTGCGAGGAATCGTCGAACTGCGAGCCCATCAGAAACGAATGAGTGCTCAGTGTGAATAACGTGACAACTGGCTTGTTATAGATTTTTCTTTTCATCGTTTTTCTGTGAATTAATCGTTCCCCACCTCTTTTGGGGGAGGCGGGAAACGATGTGAGTGAATTGATTATTTGCGAATCTGCTTCTTGCCATTGATGATATAGAGGTTGCCCTTCTTGATGTTCTCCACGCGCTGTCCTTTCAGGTTATAGACCGTTCCGTCAGCGTTGTCCTGCAGTTCAATCGTCTTTATCAAGGTCGTTCCATCGAAGTCGAAGAAGCTCAAGCGTGCGCTTGCGCCCTCTGGCAGTTCGATGTAGGCGCGGAATCCCTTCATCAAAGCTTCAGCTGTACCCCTTGCAATCTGTGCCGAAGGCGTTACGCCATACTTGCCAGTCATTGTGCCGGCAGGCATCGGAGCGTAGGTTCCCCGGAAGTATGCACCGTTGTTCTGGCTGTAGCTTGCAGTCGTGTTGAGGTTGGTGATCGAAACATTCTTCACAATAATCGGCTTGTTGATGGCCTTCTTTACATAGATAATGTATGGTGATCCGCCTTCGAGCGAAGTGGTCTTTGTGAAGTTCAGGTTCCCGTCCACATAGCCTGTAAGGCCGTAGATGGAAGCGCCCTCGCCAAAGAGTGCCTCTACATCCTCTGTAGCCACGGCGAACGGCAGGCATACAGTGTTCCAGCCTGCTGCAAACGTGCGGTTCAGCAGCAGCGAGGGATAAGTGCCGGCTACAACGTCGCCAATTTCCTCATCCAGCTCGTATGGAGCCTCGATGGTCAGGTTGACAGGCGTCGTGGTCAGTGTGCCGCCTGCATAGATCACCTCGATGTAGGCTTCTACAGCATTAGCAATCGTTTCCTGTGGTACCCAAGTGATGCTGACGGTGGTTGAGGTCTTTGCAGCGATTGTCTCAGTGGTCTCTGCCACAGCCTTGCCATCGACATAGAGTTTAGCGGTCACCTCTTCAGCTTTGTTCAGGTTCTCCTTCAGTCGGACAGTTGCCGTGTAGTCGGCATACTGTGTGCCTGTGGTGGGAACCGTGCTGGCAGCAATCTCAATCTCATGTTCGGGCTTGTTCAGACGGAAGCCGATGAGATTGTCGAGCAGTGCATAGCGCGTGCCAGTGAACTTCAGGTAGTAGTTGCCGTCGGCAGGAGCAGTGAAGGTCTTTGTGCCACGAGCATCATAGTCGTATGTGCCAATCTCAGTCCAAGTAGCCTTATCGGTAGAGTACTCAACCTTCAGGTTATAGCCTGAGTAGGTGAAGTTGACATCGAAGGTCAGTTCCTCACCGGTATTGGCCGCAAGGCGTGGAGAAATCAGAGTTTGGTCATAATTGTAAGGACCAGAGTAGGCAGCTGCATAAGTAGAGTTCCATGACCATCCTTCTGATGTCCAGTCAGAAGAAATCTCAGTGTCGAAGGTCTCTACCCATGTATCCTCAGCGATAGACTGTCCTTCCAGGTTGAGCGTGAAGGTCTTGTTGGTCGCATCATCCACTTTGTAAGTGAACACGAGTGCGCCAGACTTCTTGCCCTGCAGTGCCTTCAGCGTAACGTCGATGTCGAGCGTGCCGTTAATGGCGATGGTCTTGTTGGCATCGGTCAAGGCCGTAGTCTCGTAGCCCTCAGGAGCCGTGATGCTCACCAGTTCAAGCGCCTTCAGACCACTATTGGTGATGGTAAAGGTCTTGGTGGTAGCCTCGCGAACGAGACCGAAGTTGACGGCTGCACCGTCTTCCACTGACTCGCCGCCCTTCACGGCCAGTTCAAACTTAGGAGCGGCAGCAGTCACGTTGACGGTCTGGACAGTGGCAAACGTGGTGTTGCTCAGGTTCTCCTTTGCCTTGAAGGTGAACATACCACCTTCCAGTGCAGAGGTCGTCACTGTGAAATTGAAGGTGACCGTAGCATCCTTGGCCAGTGCCTCGGTAGCGGTCATCGTCTCGTATGCGTTGCCTTCGGCATCGGTCACGCTCACGCTTACTTGTTCTTTTGTCAGGTCTGTTGTGCCTGTATTCTGCACAGTCACATCAAACGTTGCAGTGAACTTGTTGTCGGCATCAGCCTCAACATTCTCTTCCGATGTGCGTGTGAATGCCGTTACATTCAGTGTGCGCGTGTGAGCCACCTCCACCTGTGTCGTGGCAGTGGTGAAAGCCACACTGTTGTCACTGTAGTAAACAACAATCTTTGCGTCATACGTGCCTTCCTCAGCAGGCACGTTGCCAGTCATCGTGAATGTCTGTGTGCCGTTCTTTGCAATGTCCTTGGCTGTAGCTGTGGCTACCTCCGTTTCGTTGAAGAACAGTTTGGCATAGACACCCGTCTCGGCGGCTATCAGTGATGTGACGGTAGCCGTAGCCGTGATGCTTGTCTCAGGCACCTTCACAGCCGTCGGAATGTTAGAAGTGGTCACGTAGAGGTCATGGTCAACAGCAGCTATATGCCAACCCATCAGATCATCAATGCAGAGACGGCTGCCCGTGAACTTCAGGTAGTAGTCGCCTGCCTCCAGACCCTTCACTTCGATGGTCTTGCGCTCGTCGTAAGACAGCTCAGTGTCGTAGTCGTACTCAGTCCAGTCAACGCGGTTCTTTGAATAGTAGAGCTTGAAGGTCGGAGCATAGGTAGAGCTATAGCGCCAAGCCTTGAACGTCAGCACATCGTCGGCACCGGCCACGGTGAGCTTCGGCGTGATCATGTCGGCATCGGTGCTCTGATAGTTATAGGCATACTTGCCATTAGAACCATATGTGTAGATGCTCCAATAGTTGTGATGATAAAAACCGTCGGGCCATGTGCTGTTCTCAAAGTTTACGAACAGAGCGGTCGGGTCAGTCATCTGAGCTGTGTAGGTGATGTCGATGGTACCCACCGCGTCCTCAGAGGTAATAGTCATCTTACCAGCTTTTGCTCCGAAGGGAGCCACAGCTTCCATTGTAACGGTGATGGTAGCGCTCTTGCCAGCAGCCAGTGTTATCTTGTTGTCTGCGATAGTGATGCCTTCGCCCTCGCCTGTGATGGCAGCGGTCACGTCGCCAGTCGTGGTAACAGTGGAAACGAGATTAGCCGTACCATTGTTTTTCAGAGTATAAACAGCGGTCTGAGTTTCATTCACCGAGCCGAAGTCAACAACAGGGAATGCACCATCCACCTTTTCTACCTTGGCATTATTTCTAGTGAGTACTATCACAGGCATTTCGGCATTTGCACCGAAGCCAGAGATGTCGTCGAGCTTGATGCTATTGCAGTTGAACTCCAGAATCACCTTACCAGCAGGAATGCCGCTCACGGTCACATCCTGCCAAGCAGTGGTGGTCACCTTGTCGGAGAAGTCCATGTAGTCACTCCAGTTCACGCCACCGTCGGCACTGTAGCGAATCTTCAGTATGCCGGTACTGCCAGAGTACCAACCGGCCTTCATGGTCATCACCTCGCCTTCAGCCACTGTCAGCGGCGCGGTGACGATAGTGCTGGCACCATATTTATATGCATATCTGTTGCCACTGATGGTAGTTGCGTTCCATGCAGTACTGAATGTCCAGTCGCTGGGCCAGTCCACATTATCGAAGTCAACATATAGTTTCGAGCCGTCGCGCGTCTTACCGCTCAGATTCACCACCACATTCTGTTGGTCGTCAGCGGTGATGGTCAGCACGTCGCTATGAGCACCGAGATTGTCGAGTGAGAATTTCTGCGTTACGGTGATGGTAGTCTCTTCGTCGGGTTCAAGCGTGGTCTTGCTGAGTGCTACGGTGTAGTCAGTACCCGTTGTCAGCACGGCGGCAATGTTGGTCAAGGTGCTGAAGCCTTCGTTCTTCACGGTGAACACCTTTTCGGCAGCGGCTGTCTGCATGCCGAAATCGTAGTCGGCAGCATCGGTAGTCATGATGGCCACGCTTGGCTGTGTGAAGCCGTAGATGCGGCGGATGGCCACGTTCTTACCGATGAAACGAACAATCACGTTGCTCTCAGCCTCTGCATCGGCAATGTCGCTGAGCGTTAGCACTTGATAGCTGGTGGTCAGCTGCGATGTCAAATCCTGCTCCTCGCTCCAGGTCTCGCCATTGTCGCGAGAGTAGCTGTAACTTAAAGCTGCTTTATACCAATAGCCGGATTCATCACTCTTAGCCTCTATCAGTAAAGGCTCAGAAGCGGCAGCCACGAGTTTTGTAGTCTGGATAGTGCTGCTTTCATTCTGTGATGTGTACTCAGTATAGCTGGCATTGACAGTCCAGTTGCCCTGATTCCAGCCTGCGGGGAACTTGGCTCCGTCGGCAGTGAAGTCCACATATACCTTATCCGTATCGACCACGATGCCAGATGCACTTACGGTAAACACACCCTGTTCGCCGGCATCCACAATAATCTTGCCATACTGATAGCCCTTGTTCTCGGTTGTCAGCGTAACCGTCAGCGTAGCTACTTCACCCTTTGCCAAGGCCGTCTTGTCGAGCACAGCCGTGTAACCCTCGGGATATTCTCTTACATTCAGATTGAGCGTACCTGTTCCGTCGTTGCGGAAATAGAATTTCGCGTCGGCGCTCTCGGTCACAAAGCTGAAGTCGGCTTCAGCGCCCTGTCCTGTGAATGCCTTTGTACATGCCTCGTCGCTGTAGGCTCCGAACTTAGGAGCATTCTGGTTGAGCTTAAAGCCGGCAATGGCATCGATGATGACGTTGTAACCGTTAAGCGTGATGTTGTAGTTGCCAGGCTCAATGCCTTCGATGAAGATAATAGTATATTCAGAGTCGCTAAGTGAACTTGATACGAGATTCTCACTTAGAGTAGTTCCTCCGTTAAGCGAGTAGAACAGTTCAGGTGCTGCGATTTGGCTTCCTTTCTTCAGTCGAATAACCATCGACTCACCCTCGGCAATGGTCAGCGACGGTGTGGTAAGCAACAAATTTATACCGGCAACTGCCGTCTGATTACTGAAGGTCCAGCCAGTGTTCTCCCATCCGTCAGGCAGCTTGTTGCCACTGAAGTCCTCAAAGAATACGCCCTCTCCTATCGTATAACCACTAACAGGTATTTCGACAGTGGTTTGTCCGTCAGCTTCGATAGTAATCGTACCGCTAAAAGCACCGGCGACAGAAGAATTGATGGCTACTGCAACCGTCTTCGAATCCTGCGCATCAATTGTAGCATTGGCTACCGAAGGTGTGATAGTAATAGCATTGGCAGCACCAGTTGTAGCGGTATAGGTCACATTGACAGCAGTCATCTGAGCAGTTCCCTTGTTCTCAATCACAATGTTCTGAGAACCTGAATTTACCATGCCAAACTCGATGGTCTTAACGTCAACGCTCATCTTGGCCTCATCGCGCGCCTCCTTAATGGTGACTTCGTCTAAATAGATATAAGCATCGCCGCTGCCCCAGTTAGAGGTTCCTTTAAACACGATGACTACGTTTTCTTTAAACTCGTTAGGCAGAACAATTTCCATTTCTTTCCAGTCGCTTTGGCCTGTAAGTCCTGTGGCAAGTTCTGTTGTATAAGTAGCACCTCCATCGTTGGAGATATAGATTGAGAAATCACCACCTGTGGGGTTCTTATACCAGAAAGACAGCTGCATATTTTTGTCTGATGGGATATTCATGACAGGAGTCTTCAGCATGTTTGTTAAGCCACTTTGATTGTTGTAGGAGTTGAAACGCACACATCTTCCGTCATACCCCGGAGAATAAGAGCTCCACTTATATGATTCAGTTGTCGTTGTTCCTTCTGAGTTGTTCCAACAAGAAGGAATTCCAGAGGAAATATCATTGAAAGTCTCAGAGAAAGGAAATTCCGCTATCGCTTCGCAATCGGTAGTAAATGAAATGGCAGCTGTCCATTTGCTCTGATCACTGGCATCACAATAAGTTCTGACACGGGCCTGATAGTTTGTAGAAGGCTGCAATCCAGTCAGTATATACGGATTGTCCGTAACAGTCCCACTGACATCAGTCCAGTCAGCATCGCTTACTTTCTTATATTGTACGTTCCATGCATCGCCATCAGAAGTCCAGCTCAGTTTTACCGAACGACTTGATATGTCAGCGGTGGCAAGACTCGTTGGAACAATGCAAGTAGCAGGTGCCTCAAAAGTAAAGTCATCTACATACAGATAATATTTATCGTATGAAGTATAATTGATTGCCACATATTTGGTACCTGCTGGAAATGACTTTTCGAATTTTTTCCAAGAACCAGTATTTTCAGACATATTGTCTGTCCATGTGAAACTTTCTGTGTTCGTATCCGTTGTTGAATAACCTATTTTGAAAGTCTCAGTATAAGAGCTACCACTTTTGTAAGATTTGTAGGCAAAAGTTACAACTACTCCATTGGGGGTGTTTAATTCTGGTGAAATAAGAAGTTGATTTGCAGTTCCTCCATCATAAGATGAAAATTGCATTCCATAAGACCCTGTTTTTTTTGCATTTGAAGAAATAATAAATTTCGATGTATTATTATTTCCTGGGTTTGTCGCTATCCACCCATCTGTAGCAAGGTTGTTGTTCTCAAATCCGTATTCATACGGCAAGTCTTTTTGCGCCCACGTCGGGCTCATTCCTCCCACAAATAGTGTGAGAAGAACAAGTAGTAATCTACCTTTTTTAATGTAAGTGTCCATAAATTTTATATTTTAGTTAATTATTTTATCACAGTCTTGCGACCGTCGATGATATAGATACCTTTCTTCAAGCCGTTTGCGGAATCGGCCTGACTGCCGTCGAGGCGATAGATGCCTTTACGGACGGCCTTAGGCTGACTGCTGACGGACTGTATGCCCAGCTCTGTCTTGTCGCCAATTCGCAGGTCGTCGAAGACGATGACGGTCTTCTGCTCGGCTGACTGCAGACTGGCCATCGAGAATTTCACAATGACGTAAGCCTCGTTCTTGAAGTCGCTCAGGTCGAGCTCAACGTGCTTCCAGCCGGTGACGGTCTCATCCTGATAGTTGATGGTCTTCAGCACCTGTGCGGCACCGTCCTGCTTCGCGTCGGCCATGACGGTGAGTGTGGCTGCGGTGGCCGACGGCATGGCGTAGTAGTCGAACGCGAGGATAGGCTCGTTGGCACCGGCCAGCGAAATCTTGCCTAAGTTGTAGAAACCGTAGTCGGCACGGTTGGGCTCAAAGGCCATTGCGTAGCCGTCGGCATCGCCGTCGCTCGAAATCTTCGCCAGTCCGATGTTCCAGTCGGCATACTCGCCCTCGAGCCAAACGAACTTGTCGTTGGTCTTGTCGAAGATGTCGATATAGGGCAGGTCGTAGGGCTTGCCCACCACCAGTCCGTTGGTGGCTACCAGCTCGGAGAGGCCAGCCGAGTTCTGCGCGTCAATGGCGTAGTAGAGCAACTGCTGATCGCCGGTGGCGGTATTGATGCCCGTGTCGTAAGGCGACTTGATGTCGGCCTTGAGCAGGATGGGATAGCCGTCGGCAGAGATGGTGTAGAGGTTATACGTAATCAGGTCGGGGTTCAGGTCCAATCCGTTGAAGCCTTTCTTCGGTGCCTCCCAGGTGAGCACGGCATGCGTGCCGTTGTCGGCCAGTTTCACGTCGGTGGGCTGCAGCGGATAGTCCTGACCGGCGAAGAGCGAGAACGAGGCCCGTGCACCGGGATTGTTGTCGGCGTAGGCCGTAATATAATAGGTGTTGATGCCGTTGGTGAGTCCTGTTATCTCCATGTTGCACTGCTCGCCGGGTGTGGGGTTGAGCAGGGTTCCCAGCACGTGGTCGTCGGCATCGGTCACCACAATGCGGCTGATGGCAGGAAGTGCGTCGCCGTGGAGTGTCTTCGAGGGAGCTGTGAAGGTGAGCTGAGCCTTCAGATAGCCCTGCGCGTCGGCTACGGCCACGATGTCCTGCACCTGATCGGGAGCGCTGGCCAGCAGCGAGGCAGCCAGGTGAATCTCGTCGATGTTGAGCACGTCGGAGCCTGCATCGCTGATGGCATGGAAGGCAATCTGATAGATGCCGTCCTCTTCAATCTTCACCTCAGTGTTATAGCTGTTCAGGTTCACGTCGTCGATGGTCAGCGTGTCCATCACCACCTGATAGTCGGCCAGATTGTCGCCCATGCCTACGAGCACGCGCAGCTTCTGGTCATACTTCTTGGCGGCATAGCCCTTGCAGGCCGAGAATCGGAGCGCATAGCGACCGCCTTTCTCTAACTGCATGGGAGGCAGCAGCAGATAGTCGTCGTCGGCCTGCAGCGAGTTGGCAGTCATCTGTGCATAGTTGACCGTAGTGCCTGAATACTGATAGTACTTGTTGTAGCGCTTCCAGGTCTTGCCGTCGTTGTTGGCATCGACCACGGTGAAGCGGTCGAATCCCGTCTGGGTGGTGAAATTCTCGTCGAAGGGCGGCACCAGTGCCTGGCCCACGATGACCTTGTTCGAAGTAGCGGTGTCGCCCACGTGAGTGCCGTTGACGGCCACCACTTCATAGTAGTAGCTCTTCAGGTCGGCAGTCTTGTCAATCTTCTCGCTGAAGGCGATGAGCTTCGTTCCCTCAGCCACCACTTGGTTGTCGGGCTGACGGATGATGTTGTATGACAGGTTGGCCTGTGTGAGTGTGAGGTCGTGCTTGCCCTTGACGGGGGCTTTCCACGTGAGTCGCATGAACTCGGTCTCTGCGTTATAGCTCAGGTGCAGGCTATCGACCGTGAGCGGCGTGTCGCGCCCGATGTAGAGCGTGGTCTTCGTCGGGGCACCTTCGCCTGCGTCGTTCTTGGCTGCCACGCGCAGGGTCACCTCCTTGCCTTCCGAGGCTACGGTCACCTGCTTTGCAACGTGGGCTCCGGCCTGAGCCGTGCCGGTGGCCACGGGGGCATCGTCGGCATAGATGGTATAGCTGAGCTCGCCGCTGAGGGCATCGCCGCTATAAGTGAGCGTAGGCATGTCGAAGGTCACCTGTCCTGTGGTCTGCTCGCCCTCAAAGCTGGCTGTCAGCGCTGCTACGGCAGCAGGTGCATCGTCGTCGGCCTCCATCGGGGCGATATACATGTTCACCAGATAGGCGTTGTCAGGCAGCTGCATCACCTTCGTGGCGCTCACCTGTCCCAATGTGTAGTTGATCTCGTAGAGATAGCTCTTCTGCGAGGTGGATACGTAGCTCCAGTACAACTTCTTGGTGCGCGGATCGAACGTCATTGAGCTGGGGTTGGTCGAGATGTCCTCAATGCCCAGGTCGCCCAAGGGATAGACAGCCACTGAGGTGGCCTCTTCTTGCAGCTCCTTGTCGATGATGTAGAGAAAGCCGTCCTGGCCCACGCCATAGAGGAAGCCGTTGTCGGCAGCGGCGATGGCTGCAAACGGGGTCTCCACGATGCCGATGACCTCTTTCTTAGGAGCGCCCGACTTCTCGGTGTTGACGAAGTCGATGGTGGCCAGCTTGCGGTTGATGACCTGATAGCTCATGTTGAAGTTGTAGAAGATGCCGTAGTTCTGGCCCGTAGTGGGGTCGTGGGTGATGCCGCAGCTCGAGATCAGGTTGCCATACATGTTGCTGAGGGCCAGTCCCTTAGTGCGGTCCCACGTCTGCATGTCGTAGGCCACGCTATAGATGGTGTAGGTGTTGGCCTGCTCGTAGGGGTCCCATTCCTGCTTGAAATGAATGCCGTACATGGTTCCGTCCTGATAGACGGCTCCACCGAGCGGTGCCAGGAAGACGTCGCGCTCGTCGGAGAGCTGGGTCAGCTGTCCGTTCTCCTTCACTTCCAGCTGGTAGATGCCTTCCTTGTTGTTTCCCATAGTCCACGAATCGGCTTTCACCACGCCTGCGATGATCTTAGGCACGTAGTCGGCAGCCTGAGCTGAGAGCGACAGCGCCATCGCTGCGACTGCACTGAAGAGAAGCCGTGTAGAAAAAGACTTTAAGACGTTAACTCTTTTCATGATGCTTTGTTGAATGAATGATATGTCCTTCGTGTGTTTGATAAAGTGTTTCTATCTCGTTCTTACGACCTTGCGCACCTGTCCGTTGCGTCGCTCTAAGCAGATGCCGTTGTGGCGGCGGGTGGCATTGAGGCGACGGCCCTGAAGGTCGAAGCGCTCAACGGCGGTCGAGACGTTGGCCGGTACGGACCGTATGGCGCTGGCTACAAGGCTCGACTGGCGGAGCACCAGCTGGAGGGTCTGCACGCTGTCGGTCACTGAAATCACGGCATCGCGATACTCCATGCCCTCGGGCAGTGCATCAAACTCTACGTTGACCGAATCGACCGTGTATTCGCCGGGCTTGCCCTTGATGCGGCACCAGTCGGCATCGGTGCCCAAGTATTTGTAGATGCCCTGATTGGCAAATACGAGCAGACGGGTCTCGCCTGCCTGGGCAGCCACGAGTGTGGTGTCGCTGCCCATTGTGATGCCGCCCTTCGCGTCGATCTGTGCAGGAATGAGCACGGAGTGGCTGAAGTAGGGGAACACCGAGAGCGAGGTCTGACCGCCGGGGGCTGTCTGGAAATAGCCCGTGAACGGTCGCCAAGTGCCCTTGTTCAGCATGTAGGCGGTGTTGCCGTAGGTGCGCATGGGAGCCATGCCGATGGCACACTCCATCGTGTCGCTCTTCTCGGGTATGCCGTCGATGACGAGGAACACTTCCTGGTCGATGATTATGCGACGGCTCAGTTCGATGGTCACCATGCCGTTGTTGGTGTTCATGGCGTAGTTCAGCTCGCTCAGGTTCCATGAGTCGAGCAGTTCGATGGGCTGTCCGGGCAGTCCGTTCTCGCTGGTGTAGAGCGTGAACGAGACGGGCGCAATCTGGTCGGTCAGGGCTGAGGCTGATGCCTTGGTGAAGCCCACGTACATGCCCTCCAGCACCACCGGCACCGAGGGCTTTGAGATGCGCTCGGCCCAGGCCGTGATGCCCATCTTGTTGGCACCCGGGAGGGTGAGGTCGCCATCGACGAAGTTGGTCTGATAGCTGTCGGCAGGCCAGAAGTTCGACACGGCACCCGCAAACTGCACCTGTACGGAGTCGTCGGTATAGGTGTAGCCCTCACTGTTCTGTGCGGTGTGCAGCACGTAGCACTTGTCCAGCTTGTTGTGGCAGTAGGTCACGTCCTTTGACTTATAGACGGTGTCGGGCTGGAACAGGAAACCGCTGGCATTGGCCAGGTCGTAGGGGGTATAGAATGTCCATGTGAACGCATTGGGATAGCCCTCGGAGGCATCCTCGTAGCTGACGGGAGCCAGCGGAGCCACCATGCGCATGCGGGGCTGGGCCAGCGTGCGGAATTCGGCAGGGAAGTGAACTCCGGCCACAGGAGCCTGTCCTTCCACGTTGACGAAGGCGGTCTTCGTCACCTCGTCGCTGCCCTCGGCATCGCTCACGCGGAGCGTCACGTCGTAGGCACCGCTCTGGGTGTAGATGACGGTGGGGTTCTGCTCGGTAGAGCTTTCAGGCGAGCCGCCGGGGAATGACCACTGCCAGCTGACGGCCTTGCCGCCGCCGTGGGTGAGGTCTGCGAACTGCACGGGCTCGCCTGCCTTCACGTTCACTTGGGAAACGGCGCTGACACCAGTCACTGAGAGCCCGTCAACATAGAAGCTGCCCATGTAGCCGCCTGTGTTGAACGTGTCGTTGGTGCCGGGACCCCAGTAGAAACGAATCTTGACCTGTTTGCCGGCATAGGCCGACAAATCGGCGTCGATGGGTTCCCAGCGCACGGCTCCCTCGGTGACACTCTTGCTGTTCCACACCTCGTCGAAGGTGGCGAAGTCGTCGGTCGAGATTTGCAGGGCCAGTGTGACGTATTCGTTCCACATCGGGGTCATGCGGACGTAGGCATGGAGCTGTCCGTTCGAAGGCACGCTGATGGCTTCGCTCGTGATGGAAGCCTTGGTGCGCTTGAACGTCTGGTAGGGGCCGTCGATGAAGAGCGAATACACGTCGTCGGCATCAATCTTGTCGAAGTCTTTCTTCTCTTTCGTGAAAGTGACCACGTTGCCCTCGCCCTGGTCCAGGATCCACCCCTTGAGGATCAGGTTGCCCTTGGCGTCGCGCTCTTCGCTGTCGAAGTTCTCGCTCCACACGGTGGTGTAGGCTTCGGCGGTCTGCACGCTGAAGTCGGCTGTCAGGCCGTTGGCGGCTGCGCGGCGAATGGTGCGCGGCAGGTTGAGCGTGCCTTCAGTGGGGCGGTAGTCCATGCGAGGGGCTACGGCCTGTGTGTGTGTCTTTACACGCTGCACTCTGACCGCGTCGTCGGCAGAGACAGGCAGCGTGGATAATAGCGAAAAAGTCAGTAAGAGTTGCGTAGTGATGTGACTCATTCTGTTTATGGTTTTGTACTTGTATTTTTTTAGGTTATGCTGTTGTGAAATGACCGGCTCTTGAAAAAAGCCAAGAGGGAGAAAAGCGCGAACGCTTTCTCCCTTCATGGTCGCTATGGACACGAAACGTATGATGCCTGTTTTTCAATCTTACGGAATTTACAGTCTTATCTTCATGACTTTGTCGCCCACTTTCACGATGTAGAGCTGACCTTCGGCGAGTTCAACGCTGGTCTGTTCGCCCTTCACCTGTTGCGTGACCAGCTGCTGGCCCTTGGCGTTGAAGATGCTCAGCTGCTTGCCGTCGGCATTGTTCACGATGATGCCGCCGCGCTTGCCCAGCACCTTGACGGGAGAGGCTGAAGTCTCTTCCTGAATGTCTTCGATGGCATTGACGGCTGTCTCTTCAAAGGTGACGATGAGGCGAGAGATGTTAGCGTTGATGGCAGGTGTGGTGACATAGCTGCCGTTCTTGATCTCGAGCTCATTGCCGTTGAAGGTCACGCTGTTGATCACCCATCCGTTGGCAGGCTGCAGATAGTAGGTGTATTGCTTGCCCATCTCCACCTGCTGCCAGATGCTGCCGTTGTCGGCGTGCTGCAGAGCTAAATAGATGCCGTCGGTGGGCTCGTTGCTGCCGGTGATCTCGATGTTGGCACCGTCGCTCACGTCGGCACCATCGACCCACATGGCCGAGAATGTCCAGCGATTGGCAATCTTCGACAGGCGGGTGGCTACGCCCGTGGTGATGTCGATCTCGTAGAGGGCGGTGTCATACTTGCCGTTGGTGCGCCACTCCTTGTCCGAGAGTGTTGTCCATGAGCCATATTCGTTGATGCCCTTGCCGCTGTTGAAGTAGCCGTTCCAGTACATCTTGTTGGGATTGTTCTTGTCGAAGCAGGCCGACTGGCGGCGGAACTGCGAGCTGTAGCCCGTGGCGCTCAGGGGGAACTCATAGTCGGTGTAGATCTCGCCGGTCTCGGCATCGGTCTTCTGCACGGCATTGCGGATCATCAGACCAGTGGTCAGGTCGAACTCGCAGAGCTGGGCACCCACCAGGTTGCCGTTGATGTCGCGCTGACGACCGTCTTCGCCCTCGGGAGCTGAAGAGGCACCGCTCGTGAGTGCAAACGCGCGGCCTTCGCTGTTGATGGCGAAAGTGATGAAGTTGTAGTAGTAGAGCCCCTTGGTGATGGGGGTAATCTTCATGGTCTGCGGATTGAGCTCGCACAGGGCGTAGCCGGCATCCTCGTCACTCGAATCGCCGTCTTCATCGACGAAGAAGTCGGGATCCTCGGTAAACTCTTCCGACAATTTCTGCTCGGTGAGATAGAACAGACCGTAGATCTTGCCGTCCTTGGGGTTATAGGCCATGCCGGCAGACTCTAAGCAGTCGCTCTTGGGGCGATATTCGGTGGAGAGCAGGTCGCCGGTCTTGGCATCCCACTTGCGCACGGCAAAGAGCACCTCGTCGGTGGTGGACTGCTCGTCGCGCGACATGATGGTGATGAGCTTGCCGTCAACGTAGAGCGTGCCGGAATTGCCGTACATCATGTTGAAGTTGCTGGCCCAAAGTTCCTTGTCGTTGTTGCCTTTGATGTCGGCTTTGTTCACGGGCGGCTCCTTGGTGGGGGTGGTGAGGGCCGAACCGTCCCACGTCATGGTGTACAGTCCCTGGTCAACAATGAAGATGGATTTTTGTAGCGTGCTGTTCCATCCTAAGTATTGCGACTTCATTTGTTCACCATCGTCGTAGCGGTTGTTGTGGCCTACGCCGTTGAGCTTCACTGTCTGTGCACTTGCTGACAGGCAGAGGAGAGCGGCCAGCGAAAATGATGTTAGTAATTTTCTTTTCATTTGTTTTGTCGTTTTTTATTTTCTATTTTTGTTTTCGGTTCTGTCTGATGTGCGATTTTTGTTTACATCTATTATATATAAATATAGGTGTGTATGGAAATCGGAGTGCAAAGATAAACGGAAAGAATGAAAGGCGGTAAAGAGTGGGGATTAAAAACGTCCATATTTACAAATCTGAACGAAATTGGCGGTTTGGATGGTTCAAATTCGTGGAAAAATACTGCGTTTACTTACAAAATGTATGCTTTTTAAGTCAAAAAGTCACAGATAGTAACCTGTGCTAAGTGCGGAGACGGCTTTTGAAAGATGGAAAAGCGGCCTTTCCATCGATTTTTGTTCAGGATAAATGGCTTCAGGATTCGTCCAAGATGGTGACACGGTTCTGCCTAAATCGCAACACGATCTTGCCTAAATCAAAAAATGATCTGTTCTGAATCATTTTGTGATTTATCCTAAATCGCTGTGCGAAATAGCCTAAATCGCAGCGTGAAATAGCCTAAGCCATGCGGTGATTTGGCCTGCACCGCAATGGGAAATGTATCAAGAAAAATCGATGGAATGGGAAAAAATAAGAAAGCTAACCTTCGTTAGCTGACATGCGGATGTATTCGGATGGGGTGAGACCCACTTCGCGCTTGAAAGCATTGATGAAGGCGGTGCGCGACTTGAATCCCACGCTGGTGGCTATGCCTTCGATGGTGATGTTGGAGTATTGTTCGCGTTCGTCGCTGATGCGGCGGCATGCTTCGCGTATGCGGAACTTGGCCAGTACGTTGCTGAACGTCATTCCGTAGCGCTCGTTGATGACTTGCGAGACGTAAGTGGTGTTCGAATCGGCCAGTTTGGCCAGACTGCTCAGGTTGAAGTCCTGCTGGCAGATGGCTCTGGCGTCGCTCAGTATCTCCTCGATGCGGAAGGAGAGGGTCTCCTTCTGACTGGTGTTCAGGCTGCTGTGGCTGTACTTGTTTTCCACAGTCTCCTGCTTCAGTGTCAGTTGGTACTTCTCGTAGAGGCTTCGGTTGCGGGCTTGCAGCTCGCGATTCTTCCGCCAGAGCAGAATGGCCGAGATCACTACGACCAGCAGAATGATGATGGCAGCCAGCAGAGCATACTGCTGCAGCAGACGTACTTCGGCCATCTCTTTGGCTTTGTCTTCTTTCTTGCGCAGCTCGTTGATGTAGTTCAGCTCGCCAATGTTGGCTAAGTGTGAGTGTTGGCTTTCCTCCATCTTCTCTAAATAGAGCATGCGGTAGTGCTGCTGCAGGTCCTGATTGCCCGTTTGCTCGTAGCACTTCGCCAACTGCTTGCAAATCTTGGCCGAAGCGTCTTCCACGCTTTTCTCAATTGATATTTTCAGCGCTTTTTCCAAATAGGCCGCCTCGTTAGCATAGCCGTTTTCTAAGTTGTAGGTCTTAGCAATGCTGATGTAGGAAGAGAGTGTGTCGCGTTCGGCTCCCCACTGTGCGCTCACCACGGGCAGTTGCTGCATGAAGTAGTTGCGGGCCTCGGCATACTGCCCCTGCTGTATGTGCCGAATGCCCTTGAATTGCAGTCGGATGTAAGCCAGGTCGGGGGTGGAGTCGGGTATCTCGGGCGAGAAGATCTTCTCGTATTTGGAAAGGTCGAGGGCGTGGTTCTGGTTGGCCAGATTGAAGAAAGCGGTGGTCAGCAGCTCCCAGTTCTTGCTTTCGAAAGCCTTGTCTATGCACTGGTTGAAGATGTCGGTGGCCTGCTGCGAGAACGACTGCGAGTCGTAGCTCTCGCCATAGTCGTTGAGCAGGTCGCCCAGATTGACGAGCACCAGCGGCAACAGCTCGTCGTAGTCGAGCTCTTCGCACAGGTCGTAGGCGCGAATCAGGTAGCTGTAGGCTTGCACATAGTCGAAATAGAAGAACTTATAGACGCAGCCGCAGTTGTTGAGCGCGCGGATGCACGCTTCGGCATCCTGGCCGCGCCGGTGACCCTCGTAGCGCTCGCTCACGATGGTGAAGCAGGCCAGGGCCTTGCTGGGCACGCGCTGCTCGAAAAAGTTGCGCCCCCGTTCCATCAGCACAGCCGAGGGCAACTGCGACAGCGAGTCGTAGTCCTCGATGGCATTCTGCGCATTCAGCAACAGGGTGCATACGGCTAATAACAAGGTGATGATAAAACGGTGCATGTTCCTCTGTAAAGGTGTCTTTTTAAGCGGTGAAAATCCGATTGACTGCAAAAGTACGAAAAATATCTGACATTTGTTTTCTTTAATTGTAATTTTTCACTACCTTTGTGGCAAATTCGTGAAGGCCGGCTTCAACTGGAGACGTGCCAAGAGAAACAAGCTGAGAGTAATGGATATAAAAGTGTTTTTGGGAAAGTTTGCGAGCAAGTTCCTCTGGGGTAACCTCATCGCAATGGCGATTGTCGTGTTGGCACTCTTCATCGGCGTGCAGTTTGCACTGGCAATCTATACACATCACGGCGAGGGAATAGAGGTGCCCAACCTGTATGGCGTGAACTACGACGATGCCGTGGAGCAGATGGAAAAGAACGGCGTGTTTGTCGTGGCTTCCGACACGGGCTATAACAAACGGCTGGAACCCAACTGCATCCTGGTGCAGACCCCCGGTGCCGGTACCAAGGTGAAAGAGGGCCGGATCATCTACGTAACCATCAATTCGTCTTCAACGCCGAAAGTGAAAATCCCCGATATCATCGATAATACCAGCTACCGTGAGGCACAGGCCCGACTGACGGCTATCGGCTTCCACCTGTTGGAACCAAAGACCATCGAGGGCGAGCGCGACTGGGTGTATGGAGTCATGGCCAACAACAAGTCGCTGCAGAATGGCGACCTGGTGTCGATCGAGACTCCCATCGTGCTGGTCATTGGCAGCGGTATCAAGGATGAGGATGTGGAAGGCGACATGCTCGACGTGCCCGACTCGCTGGGCGATGAGGTCGATGACTTCGAAGAGGTGACCGAACCATTACATTAATATAATAAGAGACGATACTGACACTGTAGAGATGATGGATGCCGACGAACTGAGAGACGACATGGACATGCTGGACGACCCCGAGCTGCAGGTGATGGCAGACGAGGCGGCTCCTGACGGACAGCTCTACGAGCACTTCCGAATGGAGGTGGATCGCGGACAAGTGCCCCTGCGCATTGACAAGTATCTGTCGGAGCACATGCAGCATCAGACCCGTAACCGCATTCAGGCAGCTGCTGAGGCTGGATTCATTCACGTGTGTACTGCCGATGAACAGCGGCGCGGGATGCCCGGCAAACCGGTGAAGAGCAACTATAAGGTGCGACCGGGCGATGTGGTGACACTCATGCTCGACCGTCCGCACTTCGACACAACCATCGAGCCCGAGGATATACCGCTCGACGTGCGCTATGAGGACGATGCGCTGATGGTCATCTATAAGCCTGCTGGAATGGTGGTGCATCCGGGCTGCGGCAACTTCCACGGCACGCTCGTGCATGCCATCGCCTGGCATCTGCGCAATCTGCCTTCCTATGACCCTAACGATCCGCAAGTGGGACTGGTCCACCGCATTGACAAGGATACCAGCGGACTGCTCGTCGTGGCGAAGACTCCCGAGGCGAAGACTTCGCTGGGCAAGCAGTTCTTCCATCACGAGACGCATCGCAGCTATGTGGCACTGGTGTGGGGCAACTTCGTGGAGGACGAAGGCCGCATCGAAGGCAATATAGGGCGCGACGTGAGAGACCGGCTGCGCATGGATGTGTTTCCGCCCGATTCTGATACGGGCAAGCCTGCCGTCACACACTACCGTGTGCTGGAGCGCTACGGCTACACCACGCTTGTGGAATGTAGGCTTGAGACGGGGCGCACCCATCAGATTCGCGCCCACATGAAGCATATCGGTCATCCGCTCTTTGCCGACGAGCGCTACGGTGGCTGCGAGATTCTGCGCGGTGAGCGCACGGCCAGCTACAAGGCATATATCCAGAACTGCTTCAAGCTCTGTCCGCGACAGATGTTGCATGCCCGCACATTGGGATTCAAGCATCCCGTGACGGGTGAGCAGATGGATTTCACCAGCGACCTGCCCGCCGACATGCTGGCCGTCATCGAGAAATGGCGCAAGCGCCTGAAAGGATCATAGTTCCCCTCCCAGCCGAGTCCCAATTAGTCCCACTCAGTCCCAGCACAGTCCCAGCCTGTCCCAGTTAGTCCCCCAAAAAGAAAAACCTCTTAACGATACAATATGAAACAACAGAAAAGAAACATTGCCATCGTCTGTGGTGGCGACTCATCGGAGCACGACGTATCACTGCGCTCTGCACAAGGTATCTATTCCTTCATTGACAAAGAGCGCTACAATGCCTTTATCGTAGATGTGAAAGGCACGAACTGGCTGGTGGAGCTGCCCGACGGGACAACCTCACGCATCAACCTGAACGACTTCTCTTATAAGATGAATGAGCAGACTTGCTTCTTCGACTATGCCTACATCACCATTCACGGCACCCCAGGCGAGAATGGAATCATGCAGGGCTACTTCGATCTGGTGGGGATTCCCTACTCAACGAGCGACGTCCTGGTGGAGGCCATGACCTTCAATAAGTTCGTGCTCAACCAGTATCTGCGTGGCTATGGCGTGAGAGTGGCCGAGAGCGTGCTGGTGCGTCGCGGACAGGATCAGCTGATTGATAAGAAGAAAATCATCGATACCGTGGGCATGCCCTGCTTCGTGAAGCCTGCCAACGATGGCTCGTCGTTTGGCGTGTCGAAGGTGAAGAAGCCCGATCAGCTGGCTGCTGCCTTGCGCGTGGCCATGATGGAGAGCGACGAAGTGATGGTGGAGTCCTTCCTGGAAGGAACTGAGATCACGGTGGGCTGCTATAAGACAAAGGAGAAGGAGGTGGTGTTCCCTATCACAGAGGTGGTCACGAAGAATGAGTTCTTCGACTATGATGCCAAGTATAACGGACAGGTAGAGGAGATTACACCCGCCCGCATCTCGCCTGAGCTGTCGGAACGTGCACAGAAGCTCACATCTGCCATCTACGACATCCTGCACTGCCGGGGCATCATACGCATCGACTATATTATCTCGCCCGAAGGCGATATTACCATGCTCGAAATCAATACGACACCGGGCATGACGGCTACCAGCTTCATTCCGCAGCAAGTGCGGGCTGCAGGACTGAGCATGGGCGACGTGCTGACAGATATTATTGAGAATCAGTTCTGATGAATTAAGAAAGCAGAAATACGTAATTGATGGGTAAGTCTAATCATAATTCTCAATCCTCAATCCTCAATTCTCAATTTGACGAGATTCGCCCTTATGAGCCTGAGGAGATGAAGCAGGCTTTCGAGGACATGCTGAACGACCGACAGTTCAATATGGTGCTGAAGGGATTCGCTCCTTGGTTGCCGAGAAACATTCGGAACGGGCTGATGCGAATGGCCTTCATAGGCGTGAAGACACCGCTCGACTTCCAGATGCGCTTCATGAAGCCTGTCGTCAAATACATCATACGTAAGCACACCGATGGCTGTACCTTCGATGACGGTACACTGAGAGATGGAAGCAAAGGGCATAACGCCCAGCTTCCACCTCTCCGTGACGTTCATTCCCGATACACCTTCCTTTCTAATCATCGTGACATCGTGCTCGACTCGGCCTTGCTTGACGTGAAACTGGTGGAGGCAGGGCATGAGACTACTGTGGAGATTGGCATCGGCGACAATCTGCTTATTTATCCGTGGATCAAGCGGTTGGTGCGCATGAATAAAGCCTTCACCGTCAGACGAGGACTCTCGCCCAAGGAAATGTTGCGCTCCAGTCAGCTTATGAGCAGTTATATTCATTATGCTGTCACACAGAAACATGAGAACATCTGGATTGCGCAGCGCGAAGGCCGTGCCAAGGATTCTGACGACCGCACGCAGGAAGCGGTGCTGAAGATGCTCGCGATGGGAGGACTGAGTGAAACGCAGGGTGCTGCCGACGGCACTGCGGCAATCATCGAATCTTTGCGCGAGCTGAACATTGTGCCGCTCACCATCAGCTATGAGTTTGACCCTTGCGACTACCTGAAGGCTCAGGAGTTCCAGCAGAAACGAGACTTGCCCCAGTTCAAAAAGAGCCGACAGGACGATCTGGACAATATGAAAACGGGCATCTTCGGCTATAAGGGACGGGTGCACTATCATTGCGGACGACCCGTGAACGAATGGATTGACGAACTGGCCGGACTGCCGCGCAATGAGTTTTATGCCGAACTGAGCCAGCGCATCGACAAGGAGATTCATGCCGGCTATCGCATCTTCCCGAACAACTACATCGCACTCGACGAATTGAACGGCACGAACCGCTATGCCGACCATTATACGGAGGCCGATAAACAGCGATTTGAACGATACTTGCAGCAGCAGATTGACAAGGTGAGACTGTCCGACAAGGATGTGCCTTTCCTGCGCAAGATGCTCATTACCATGTATGAGAATCCTCTGAGAAACTATCTGAACGCGAAATAATCACCCTGTATGAGAATCCTCTGAGAAACTACCTGAATGCGAAATAATCACCCTGTATGAGAATCCTCTGAGAAGAACTACTAAAATGAAAAAGATATTACTCGTAACCATCTGTTGCTTAGCGGCACTCACCGCCTGCACCATCGACACATACGAAAAAGGAGATGGCGAATACTCTAATGTGCAAGGTGACTTCGCCCTGTTGCATGCCAATAGTGCGAAGATGATTGACTATGTGGAACTGGACGATGGAGAGCGGCTGAACTTGAAAGAGCCAATGGCTAAGCAGTGGGTGAACAAGGCTGACACGTTCTATCGCAGTGTATTGTTTTATAAGAAAAACGGCGATTTAATCGAAGTGGTCAGTGCCGTGCAGGTGAGTGAAATGAATATTCTCAGTGCTGATACCTTGAAGAAGCGTAAGATTGAGGTAAAGACTGATCCATTGAAATTGGAGAGTGTGTGGGTGAGCAAGAACAAGCAATATATGAATGCCAGCATCTACCTGAAAACAGGCTCGACTACCGATGAAACCGCCATTCATCTCTTGGGATTGGTGGCCGACTCCTTGTATAGGAATGCTGATAACTCGATTGTGCTATGCCTGCGATTGCTACACGATCAGGGAGGCATGCCTGAGTATTATTCCGTGAACACGTACTTCAGTCTGCCGTTGAGAAGCCTCCCGGTTGACAGTATTCGCCTCACGGTCAATACGTATGAGGGTGAAGTGACTAAATCTCTTTCCATCCGGTAGTCAGTTCCTTCGCATCTAGTAGTCAGTTCCTTCGCATCCGGTAGTCAGTTCCTTCGCATCCGGTAGTCAGCTTCTGAATCAATTCCTTCGCCATCTGGTAGTCAGTTCTTGTGCCATCTGGTTCATGGTGGGAACTATATGGCGGAAAAACGCTTGATAGCCTTCGCAAAGATAGTTTTCGTTTCCGCTTAGGAAACGGTTGCGGGGGCATTCTCCATGACATGCAAACAGGAAATCACATTGTCGGCAACGCTGGCTAAGCCCGTCTCGTTTCATACGGCCAAAGCGTTGCTGTTGTGCTCCGTACATCATCTCTGCGATGGTCTGATGGCGGATGTTCCCTAATTTGAAGGATGGAAACACGAAGTGATCGCAACTGTAAAGCGAGCCGTCGGGCTGCAAGGCTGGTGCAAGACCGCAGAGCGGTGACATGGAACATATACCGGGTGGGTGGCCTACCCAGTTGGCCAGTGTAGCATCGAACAGCTGTACGAAGATTTTGCCCACATCTTCCTTGAACCATTCATCGTAAAGCTCAATGAGGAATCGGCCCCATTGTTTCGGTTCCACCGATTCAGGCGTCACGAATGCCTCCCCCTT
>DFJI01000038.1:67330-73277 GCA_002372235.1 Prevotella sp. UBA3675
TTGACCGTCCTTTTTTGGTCGATTCCATCGACCTCTCCATTGCGGATAACAGCCTCCCTTCCGAATCTGTCCGTTCCACAATGGGAGTGAACTGTAAGTATTGGCACCCTAAATCTTTGAAAAAATGATAGAACTCAACGGGATAATCGGCATTCCTCCGGTTCACTGTAGCCATCGCGTTCCATTCCACGCCGTGTTTCTGCAACAGTCGTATGCCGCGCCATGTGCGGTCGAAGTCCTGACGATAAGCGTTATGCATCGGTTCCGGCCCGTCAATGCTGATGCCGATCAGGAAGTTGTTCTTTCGGAAAAACTCGCACCATTCATCGGTGAGCAGGGTGCCATTGGTCTGCAAACAGTTGTCGATGTGCCGTCCGTGAGCGTACCTCTGTTGCAGCTCCAATGCGCGTGCATAATAGCTGATGGGCAGAAGCAGGGGCTCGCCGCCATGCCAGGTGAAGAGAATCTCGGGTTGCGTCTGAGCCTCTATGTTCTGCCGAATGAATTCTTCCAGCAATGCTTCGTCCATGCGTCCCTTCTCCTTCGATAAAAAATAGCAGTAGCTACAGTTCAGATTGCAGCTACTGCCTACGGGCTTTGCCATCACATAGAAAGGATGGCCGAAAGGGGTGATGGTGGACATGGGAGGATTCGGAGGTGAGAGGTGAGTGGTGAGTGGTGAGTGGTGAGAGGTGAGTGGTGAGAGGTGGGAGGTGAGAGATGAGAATTGAGAGATGAGAGGTTAGATGTAGCCTTGCGCTTTTAGGTCTTTGGCAACGGCGCAAAGTTCGTCGTACCATTCCTGTCCGAAACGGCGGACGAGCGGACCTTCTAAGAAACGATAGACGGGAAGGTTAAGTTCCTGTCCTTTCTTCACCGCATCCTTACATACATGCCATTTGTGGTAATTCAAAGCTACGGTTCCATCACTGAAGGTCTTTTCTCGGATGGGGTAGAGGGCACAGCTGATGGGCTTACAGAATGAGGACCGACCATTTCTGAAAGCCTTCTCTAATGCGCAGAGACAGCAGCCATGAATGGGCTGTTTCGTGCTAAAATCCTCGATTTCATCGTAATAGGTGAACACGCAGTCTTTACCATTGACAATACTTGTCACGAGGTCGCCTTCCTCATCAGTATAAGCCACGCCTTGCTTATCGACCACAGCTTGTGCCGAAGCGCTCATGTCGCTCCACACTTCATCGAGCGCATCTTCAATTTCGGCGATTTCATCCATCGTAACGGGTGCTCCTGCATCGCCTTCTATGCAGCACTGACCCTTACAGGCAGCGAGGTCACAGCAGAACCGTTCCGTCAGAATGTCGGATGAGATAAGGATGTCGCCTATCTCCAGAATAGGGGGGAGTTGTTGATTCATCGTTGCAAATTAATAATGAGTTACCATTCAATCGGTTCCAGTCCGTTTTGCCGCAGATAGTCGTTGCAGCGTGAGAACTGATGCTGGCCGAACCAGCCGCCACGGTTGGCTGAGAGGGGAGAGGGGTGAACAGATTCCAGCACGAGGTTGCGCTGCTTGTCGATCATGTAGCTCTTGGAACGGGCAAAGCCGCCCCACAGCATATAGACGATGTGCTCGCGATGTGTGGCCAGTGCCTTGATGGCCGCATCGGTAAAGTTCTGCCATCCCAGTGTGGCGTGGCTGTTGGCCAGGTGAGCTCGTACCGTGAGGGTGGCATTGAGCAGCAGCACACCCTGCTGAGCCCAACGGCTCAGGTCGCCGCTCTGTGGCATCGGGGTGCCCAGGTCGTCGTGTATTTCTTTGAAGATGTTCTGTAGGGATGGGGGAAACGCGACTCCGTCCTGTACGGAGAAACTCAGTCCGTGAGCCTGTCCGGGCTCGTGATAGGGGTCTTGCCCGATGATGACCACTTTCACCTTGTCAAACGGACACAGGTTGAAAGCATTGAAGATGAACTTGCCCGGCGGATAGCAGGCTCCTACGGTGTATTCGCGCCGAACACTATCGGTGAGTTGCTGGAAGTAAGGTTTGCCGAACTCCTCCTGAAGCTGTTCTTTCCATGAAGGCTCTATCTGTACGTTCATAGCTGTGATTTATTGCGTTTTGCATGCAAAGATACGAATAATTCCCAAAAACTTTCTATCTTTGCACCATAAAAACTAAGCAAACATGGAGACTATCAACGATTTGTTTTCTTTGCTCAGCTCCTTTCTTTGGGGTTGGCCAATGATTATTCTGCTCTTAGGAACCCACATTTTTCTTACTTTCCGGCTCCGTGTTCCACAACGTAAACTCTTCACGGGTATTCGTCTGTCTGTGCAGAAAGACGACAAGGCACAAGGCGACGTGAGCCAGTTTGGCGCTCTTGCCACAGCACTTGCTGCCACCATCGGCACAGGTAATATTGTCGGTGTGGCCACGGCTGTTGCACTGGGCGGACCGGGTGCTGTGCTCTGGTGCTGGCTGACGGGCATTTTCGGCATGTCAACCAAGTATGCTGAGGGTCTTTTGGCGGTGAAATACAGGGTGCGGGGTGAGGACGGTCGCACCTACGGTGGTCCGATGTATGCTTTGGAGCGCGGATTAGGGCTGAAGTGGCTGGCCGTTTTGTTTGCCATCTTCACCGCGCTGGCCTCTTTCGGCATTGGCTGTACGGTTCAGGCCAATTCCATCGCGTTGTTAGCTCATGAGACGTTCGGCATTCCCACATGGGTCGTTGGCATCGTGGTGTGCGCGCTTACGGGAGCAGTCGTTCTGGGCGGTGTAAAGTCCATTGCTCGTGTCTGCACCATTCTCGTGCCGTTCATGGCCGTGCTCTATGTCTTGGGATGTATTGTCATTCTGCTTATGAACAGCGGCTATGTGTGGCCGGCAGTGCAACTGATTGTCAGGTCGGCCTTCAATCCATCGGCAGCAGGTGGCGGATTCGTGGGCGCTACGGTCATGATGGCAGCGCGCTACGGTATAGCCCGAGGACTCTTCAGCAACGAGAGCGGCATGGGCTCGGCACCCATTGTGGCCGCAGCAGCTCAGACGCGCAATCCCGTGCGTCAGGCATTAGTCAGCAGTACAGGCACTTTTTGGGACACCGTTGTCATCTGCGCCCTCACGGGGTTAGTGCTTGTGAGTAGCATCTTAGCCTATCCCGACATCACCTACGCCGACGGGGCAGCCCTGACGAAGGTAGCCTTTTCCAAGATACCTTATATCGGTGCACCGCTCCTCACGTTTGGCATCCTGACCTTTGCTTTCAGCACCATTTTAGGATGGAGCTACTACGGTGAAAGCGCAGTAAATTACATTGAGCGGCGCAAAACCAACCGATTCTATCGCATCATGTATATCGTGGCCCTTTTCTTCGGCAGCATCATCAATCTCGATGTCATCTGGAACATTGCCGACACCATGAATGCCCTCATGGCCATCCCCAACCTCGTTTGCCTGTTGCTGTTAAGCAAAGTGGTTGCCCAAGAGACGAACAAATATCTCTGGGGCAACCGGCTTGATGAGGAAATGGGGGAATGAGGCTGAAATCTGCCTTCAAAGAAGTCTTCGGCGTGGGAACTTTTAGCAGAAACGTCGTTGGAACCAAAGCCCGAAAACAGGGTCGGTAAGGTAAAGCTGTTTCATTTCCGAATAGATGATATCCGCTGAAATAAGCGCATCGCGTAGGCGGACGAAGTTAGAAGGCGAGCCAAGGTTGAACATCTTGCGTGTCTTCGTTTCATTATATCCGCTGTGAATACCTGAGGCGATAGCGCGAAGCAGGTTCATCTGATAAGCTGAAAGCGGTTCTGTTTTAACACAAAGAGACACAGAGTTTCTCCTTCAGCATCGTAAAGAAGACCCTCTGTGTCTCTGTTCAGTATCTCAGTGGTGCGATGTTTAGTCGCAGATGAGGCACTCGCCAGTCATGTCCTTGGGCTGCTCCAGTCCCATGATGTGCAGGATGCTGGGCGCCACGTCGGCCAGGCGACCGTCCTTCACGGTGGCCGAGTTGTTGTTGGTCACGTAGATGAAGGGCACGGGGTTCAGCGAGTGAGCAGTGTTGGGCGTGCCGTCGGGGTTGATGGCATTGTCGGCATTGCCGTGGTCGGCAATGATGATGGCCTCATAGTCGTTGGCCTTGGCAGCCTCGATCACCTCGCGCACGCAGTTGTCAACGGCCCATACGGCCTTGGCGATGGCGTTATACACACCAGTGTGGCCCACCATGTCGCCATTGGCGAAGTTCACCACGATGAAGTCGTACTCTTGCGTGTTGATAGCTCCCACCAGTTTGTCCTTCACCTCGTAGGCGCTCATCTCTGGCTTCAGGTCGTAGGTGGCCACCTTCGGCGAAGCCACGAGTATGCGGTCCTCGTTCTCGTAGGGAGCCTCGCGTCCACCGTTGAAGAAGAACGTGACGTGTGCATACTTCTCGGTCTCGGCTGTGTGCAGCTGCTTCTTGCCCTGCTGTGAGAGATATTCGCCTAGCGTGTTCTCCACGTTCTCTTTCGGGAAGAGGATGTGTACGCCTGTGAACTTGGCATCATACGGAGTCATGCAGTAGTACTGCAGACCGGGGATGGTCTTCATGCCCTGTTCCGGCATGTCCTGTTGGGTGAGTGCGATGGTGAGCTCCTTGGCGCGGTCGTTGCGGAAGTTGATGAAGATGACCACGTCGCCCTCCTCGATGCATCCGTTGACCGAGCTGTTGTGTATGGGCTTGATGAACTCGTCGGTCACGCCCTCGTCATAGCTCTCCTGCATGGCCTTCACCATGTCGGTGGCCTGTTTGCCGGTTCCGCTGACGATGAGGTCGTAGCCCTCTTTCACGCGTTCCCAGCGCTTGTCGCGGTCCATGGCATAGAAGCGGCCCACGATGCTGGCGATGGCGGCATCGTTGTCGGCGCACACCTTCGTCACCTGCTCAATGAAGCCCTTGCCCGAGTGCGGGTCGGTGTCGCGACCGTCCATGAAGCAGTGAACGAACGTCTGGTTCTTCAGTCCATAGTGCTTGCCCACCTCGATGAGTTTGAACAGATGGTCGAGGCTGGAGTGTACGCCGCCGTCGGAGCACAGTCCCATGAGGTGCAGCTTCTTGCCCTTCTCCTTAGCATAGGTGTAGGCAGCCTTCACCTGCGGGTTCTCCACGATCGAGCCGTCCTTGCAGGCGCGGTTGATCTTCACCAGGTCCTGATAGACGATGCGGCCTGCGCCGATGTTGAGGTGGCCCACCTCCGAGTTGCCCATCTGTCCGTCGGGCAGTCCTACGTCTTCGCCGCTGGCCTGCAGCTGTGAGTGAGCCGAAACGGCAGTGAGATAGTCGAGATAAGGAGTAGGCGTATTATAGATCACGTCGCCCTTGCCGTGCTGTCCGATTCCCCATCCGTCGAGAATCATGAGTAATGCTTTTTTTGCCATAATGCTTTTTAGATATATAATAATGTGTAAATGCTTTCAGACCGCAAAATTACTACTTTTGAGCGAGATGGCAAAAATTTAGCATGAATAATTCATGTTGCCTGGGCGCGTAACGCGGATGGGTATAAATGAAAACGCGAACGATTCGTGGATATGAATCATTCGCGTTTCTTCTGGTGGTACCTCCAGGAATCGAACCGGGGACACACGGATTTTCAGTCCGATGCTCTACCAACTGAGCTAAGGCACCATCTTTTATTCGTTTGCAAAGGTAGCAAATAATTATGAGAAAAGCGCTCCGTAGGGCTCTGTCTGTGCTATATTTAACTTTTTTTACGACCTAAAAGTGAAATAAATCATAAATCCTCATGAGAAATTCATAATTATTTGCTACCTTTGCATCCGCTTTTCAAGCATCGGGATGTAGCGCAGTTGGTAGCGCACTACGTTCGGGACGTAGGGGTCGGGCGTTCGAGTCGCCTCATCCCGACCAAAATCTCCAGAAACCGCCATAAACAGGCGGTTTTTTTTATTGTCGCCAGTCGAGGGTCGGACGCAACT
>DFJI01000044.1:0-6091 GCA_002372235.1 Prevotella sp. UBA3675
AGCCTGTGACGGCTGTAGCCATTGCCATTCTCGTCTTCAACGAGCCGCTCACCGTGCGTTTAGCCATCGGCATGCTGCTCGTCATCATGAGCGTCACGTTTATCATTGCTGGCGGAAATATTGTGCATCCCTTGTTGAGAGTGCGGAAAATGTTCCCACGAATCAGGAGGAAGAAGTAGCTCAGATTCTTTTGTTCAAACTCCCAAACTTCAATAGGCAAGTGGAATTTGCAAAAAGTCAAATGATTATAACTATGCAAAAACTAAAACTGCCTTTCCTTTTCCTTCTCCTTGTGCAACTCCCTTTGTCGGCACAGCAGCAATCACTCTTTTTTCAGTTGAGGTCACTTGGTATATGATGGTTTCATTAGAAAAAAAGCACGGGAATGGCTAAAAGTCGTTAGGAAAACAGCAGCAAAAGTTGCAAAAGTCGTTGGGAAAATGTATTTTTGCACTCGAAAATCCATATTGTTTATGATGCTAAAACGAAGAATAATAGAGACTTTGCAGAAATGGAAGGAACAGCCCAATCACCTTCCGCTGGTCATCATGGGCATTCGCCAATGTGGAAAGACCTATATTTCACGAGTGTTTGCCGAGGAGAACTATAAACACGTCGTTTATATCAACTTCATCAAGGAAGAGGAACGAAAGAGAGCATTCTACGGCTCCAAGGATGCAGACACCATCATCCTCAACTTGTCGGCCCAGATGCGCAATGCCAAGTTTGTTCCGGGTGAAACCTGCATTATCTTTGACGAAATTCAAGACTGCCCAGAGGCCCGTACCAGTCTGAAGTTCTTCAAGGAAGACGGTCGCTATGACATCATCGCCACGGGGTCGCTACTCGGTGTGCAGGGTTACGGTCAGGACAAGAAGAGAAATCGCACACGGAAAACTGCGGCAAGTGAAACGGGGACAAATTCTGTTCCCGTCGGTTACGAGCAGATTGTGGAGATGTATCCTCTCGACTTCGAGGAATTCTTGTGGGCGAACAATATGAGTGAGGAGATTATTAACGTATTGCGGCGTTGTCTGGTAGAGGAGACACCTGTGCCTGAGGGAATCCATGTGGCGATGAAAACGCTGTTGTATCGCTACGTGGCCGTCGGGGGACTTCCCGCTGCTGTCAATGCCCTGTTGGAGACTGGGAACATGAACGAGGTGGATGAGGTTTGGAAATCCATTCTCAAAGAGTACCGTTCGGACATGGTAAAATATGCTGAAGACAAGGACAAACCTTATATCCGTGCCTGCTTCAATGCCATCCCTAAGCAGTTGGCCAAGGAAAACAAGAAATACCAGTGGTCGAAAGTGGAATTTGGTGGTCGCGGCGTGTTCTACAAAGACTCGCTGCAATGGTTAGAGGATGCCGACATCATCCGTCGGTGCTACAACTCCCACATTACAGGTCTGCCTTTAGAGGGCAATGCCATTGAGAATGTCTTTAAGGTCTATACCGCAGATATCGGGATCCTGATTGCTATGCTGGGAGCGGCTACCAGGGCTGATATACTGCAAGGCAATCTTGGGGGCTTCAAAGGTGCCATCTTCGAGAACCTGATGGCCGATACCCTGATTAAGAAGGGACAGAGCCTGTACTATTTCCAGAAAGAATCGGGTCTGGAGCTGGATTTCCTCATACGGTATAAAGGCGAGTGTGTTCCCGTAGAGGTGAAAGCCAGGAATGCGCAGGCCAAGAGCATCACCACGGTCAGGAAGCATCCGGAAAAATATGGCGTAAAGCATTTCATCAAGTTTGGCGATTACAACGTAGGCCGCGATGGTGACTTGCTCACCCTTCCCACCTATATGCAGTTCCTGCTTGACCTTGAGCCGGAAGATGTGGCATTGGAGGCGATTGACACCGATGAACTCACACGCATAGCAAAAGAGTTTTTAGTGATGTAAAAAAAAAAAACGCCGCCTGCTTGGAGGCAGGCAGCGTTGATGCGGAGCGCAAAGGCAGTTAGCCGAAGAAAAATGGAGCTATCTGCGTAAGTATTTCTTACCATTTTGAATCACAATGCCGTGCGGCTGATGGCCTACACGTCGGCCTTGCAGGTCGAATGTAGGAGCGTCGGTCGCTTTTTCTATGGCTACTGCCCTCACGGCATTCGTCTCCTCGCCAAACCTGATGGAGAAGTAGCCCAACACCGTCCTGTTGCCCTTCTCGGTGAGGAAGAAGAGGTATTGACCGGCCTTCTGCGGCGTGAAGCTGAATTTTAAAAAGTTATGCTTCCCTTCATTCTATTTTCTCACCACGATGGCATTGGGGTACTTCGCCGGGTCGAACCTGAACGTGCTGTCATCTACCCCGATCTTGATTTTCTTCACCGTGAGGCGCACAGAGGCACCGCTCTGTTTGAACGACATCTCGTAGAAGTAGTAGGTGTCCTTGTTGATTTTGATGGTGGTCTTCTTTGGCGAGTCCTTGCTGATGGGATCAGAGAAGGTAATCTCATAGTTGGCACCCTTCAGTTTCATCGTAGCCTTCTTGTAGTCCTTGTCCATGTCAAAGTTGATGTCGTTGTCGCTCTTCGATTTCTGGTTGGTTGTGGTGATGATGAGCGAGTCCTTGCCGTTCTTTCCTTCGGCAGGCTTGAACTCCCATTCCTGAGTGCCGTCGAAGCCAGTCACTTGCTTCACCTCCTTCCCCAGTACCTTCATCGTCATAATCTCCTTGCTCTTGTCGCCTTTCTGAAAGGATTTCACTGTTCCGTTCATGGAGAACACCATATACTTCATGTGCATGTCCATCTCGATTTCCATTCCTTTGGGGTGATCCATTTTCTGGCTACATTTCGTCATCACCTCCTTCACCTCGGCAGGAATCTGCGCCTGCATGCCGATGGCCGTGGTGAGCATCAGCAGCAGCATGAGTGCTTTCATTTTCTTCATGGCAAATCGTTTTTTTTTGTATGTGTTTTGATGTGATTATTCCTTGGGTGAGAACACGAGCATCCAGCGGTAGAGGTTGCACCCGACGAAGTTGCCCGCCACCTCGCTCAGATAGACCGCGAGCACGCTCCACTGCATCCACTGCTCTGAGGGCGACACTAAGAAATAGAAAGCATCGGCAATGCTGTGGGCGAAGCCGCAGAGAATGAACACCGGCACACCCAGCAGCATGGGCAGCACCTTGCCCTTGCGGGCGAACTCCACGGCGGTGGTCATGATGAAGCCGCACCCCACGGCCAGCAGCGCGCAGGCCAGCGGCCCCTTGGCCAGTCGTCCGGCCAGGATGCGCGAGGCCGGCTCCACGCAGTCGGGCTGCGCATAGGCTATCGTCCAGGCCGAGAGCATGCAGCCCACGATGTTGCCCAGCAGCACTACGGTGAGCATGCTCCAGTCGCCCTGACGGCGAATGAATCCGGCTGTGCCCGTGTAGAGCTTCAGTCCGTAATAGACCACGGTGGTCAGTCCGAAGGCGAAGAGCGCGGCACCGGCCACACCGCCCACGCGCAGGTTGACCACACACCCGATGGAGATGCAGATGCCTGCCAGTATGGCCAGTGGCAGGACGGTTCTGAGAAGATTCTGTTGGTTCATGTCTTTTGTCGTTTTTTAGGGGGAAAATAGTCGCTTATCGTTGTTTTTTTTGCGATGCCTAAATCTTAAGTAGAGGCTCATCGTTTCATGATGCCAGTGAAGATGCGCCCCGAGCGGATGCCGAGCCGCCGGGCCGAGAAGAACGCATGGTACTGCCGGTAGGTGCAGATGCCGCTGAGGCCGACGGCTTCGCTGGGCAGTCCGGCCTGCAGCAGTTGCAGTCGGTTGCACTCGGGCAGGTCGATGTGCCATTTCTCGGCAGGCTCCGTCTGTGTACGCTCGCCCATCGCCGGATAACGCCTGCTGATGGCCGCCATGTCGAATCCTGCCTGCTGGAAAGCGTCGTACACCTCCTGTCCCACCTCGAAGCTGTCGAGACTGATGCCCGGGCCTATCTGTGCCTTGAGCTGTGAAGGACGGGTGCCGTATGCCTGCGTCATGGTCTCTACCGTCTTCTGTGCGATGCGGTTCACGGTGCCTCGCCATCCTGCGTGTACGGCGGCGATGGCTCCATGCTCCGTGTCGCAGAGCAACAGGGGTATGCAGTCGGCGGTTGACACGCCAATGCATACCCCTGTTTCGTTGGTCATCAGCGCATCGATGCCTTCGAGCGCCTCGCGCCGTTGCCCGTCGCTGAGCGACAAGAAATGGCGGTCTATGCAGGCCACGCGCGTCTCATGCGTCTGGTGAGGCATGACGAGGCGGTCGCCACCGATGCCGAGCAGCTGGCACAGTGCCTCCCGGTTGCGTGCGATGGCCGAAGGGTCGTCGCCACAGTAGCAGTTCATGTTGAACTCACTGTAGTTGCCCTCGCTGTAGCCCCCCTGTCGTGTGGAGCTGAAGGCCGTGATGCCGGGTGCCATGTCGTAGTAGTGCAGCTGTGGAGCGATGGTCATGGGTGCATAGAAGTATCTTTTTTTAGCCGTAACATTCTGAATAATGTTGCAAAGTTAAGAAGATATTGTGAAAAAAGTGAATGTTAGTCAGTGTTTTTTCACGGTTTAGGCTACTTCATACGACCATTTCGGCAAGACGATAAAAAGATTTAGGCTAAATCGTCACGCGATATAGCCTAAATCGTGTTGTGATATAGCCTAAACCGTATTGTGATTTAGGCGTGGCGGTGTTGTAATTTAGCCGCAGTCTTACTTCGCGTTGATTTCGCGGAGCAGTCGGTCGGCGTGTCCCCAGCGGTCCATCATGAACAGCACGTAGCGAATGTCAACGCCGATGCAGCGGGCGAGCTTCGAGTCGAAGAAGATGTCGCTGGAGAGCGAGTCCCAGTTGCCGTCGAAGGCCAGTCCGATGAGACGGTTCTGTCCGTCGAACATGGGCGAGCCGCTGTTGCCACCCGTGATGTCGTTGGTGGTGAGGAAGCAGAGCTGCATGTCGCCCGTCTTCGGGTCGGCGTAGGGTGCATAGCTCTTGGCGCTGAACAGCTCCTTCATCACCGGCTCCACGCGGTAGTCTTCCACCTTGTCGCCCGTCATCATCTTGCGGTGCAGGCTGGGCGCGTCGGTGTAGTAGCCTGAGGGATGTCCGCCCAGGTTATATTCCTTCACCTGTCCGTAGGAGAGTCGCAGCGTGAAGTTGGCATCGCTGTAGTGGGGCATGTCCTGCTCCATGCGCAGCTTGGCAGCGCAGAGCAGGCGCTCCTGTTCCTCGATGTCGCTGTCCACCTTCTTGAATCCGGCTTTCAGGTCGTTGTAGATTCTCATGAGCTGCTGTCCGAACTGCATGCCCAGGTCCTTCTTCATCGACCGCTTGTGGGTGTAGAGCCGTTTGCCGTTCTTCATGAGTCGCGACTTGTAGAGCTGGTCAACGAACTTCTGGTAGTCGCCGCCGAACTGGGTGTAGATGGTCTGGTAGAACTCGGGAATGTATTTCCCGTCGGTCGTGTGCTCGCGGTAGTTCTTCAGCATCACGGCCAGGATTTCGCGGTCGGTGGCCAGGTCGAAGGTCTCGCTGTTGTCCTTGAACTCCACGTAGCGCTTGCCTTTCTTGTCGGTCGAGTGCAAGCGCTGTGCGCGGATGGCACGCTTGGCCAGCTCGTCGTTGCGAGCGAACGACTCGGCCCAGTACATGAGCACCTTGCTCAGGTGCATCCGCTGCTGGTAGAGGCTCTGCATCTTCTCGAAGTCGAGCTGTCCCTTGTAGTGGCCGGTAGAGTCCATCCACTGCTGCAGCTGTGCTTCGTACTGCTGTTTCTGACCGATGAGTCCGATGGAGTCGATGCACTTGTTCATGCCGATGGAGTTCTTCCAGTAGTTGCTGGACTGTGCATACTTCGAGTCATACTTGATGCGCACGGCCTCTGAGGCATCCATGTGGCGCTTCATGACCTCCTGTTTCACGCCGCGCACCTGAGCGCGGATGGCATTCTCGGCATAGCGCTCCTCGATGCCGAAGCTGCTGAGATAGCGGCTGGTGCTGCCGGGATAGCCCATCGTCATGGAGAAGGAGCCCTCCTGATAGCCGTCCATCGACACGCGGGCCCAGTGCTTGGGGTGGTAGGGCACGTTGTCCTTGGAGTAGGCAGC
>DFJI01000044.1:6227-12851 GCA_002372235.1 Prevotella sp. UBA3675
AGTTGTCGGTCTCGCCGCCGAACTTGCCCATCGACTTGGGTATGGCGAACACGAGGCGCAGGTCGGTGAAGTCGCGATAGGTGGTGGCATAGTAGCTGTTGCCTTCGTAGAAAGGCTTCAGCTCCAGGCGCAGGGTAGAGTCCTTCTGCTTCACGTCCTTCGACCAGGCATTCTCCAGCGAGTCGAGATAGTGCTCGCGCTGGGTGCCCGTCATCTTCCTGAAAGCCTCGGTCACCACCTCGCTGGTCACGTCTTTCTGCTCCACCATGAAGCTCACGAACATGTTCTTGTTGGGCAGCTCCTCGTCGTAGCTGTTGGCGCAGAAGCCGTTGAGCATGTAGTCGTGCTCCACGGTGCTGTGGGAGCGAATGGCCTCGAAGCCGCAGTGGTGATTCGTAAAGACCAGTCCGTCGGGGCTGACCACCACGCCCGAGCAGTAGCCGGAGAAGTTCACCACGGCCTTCATGATGGCATCGTCGGCCTGATACAGTTTGTCGTAGGGCAGTTGGTAGCCCTCCGCCTTCATGGTCTCATACACCGCCTGTGGCAGGTTGCAGAGTGTCCACATGCCCTCGTCGGCACTGGCGGTGAGGCCGAGTGCGCAGGCAAGTGAGAGGAATAGTTTCTTCATGATTGTTTGTTTTTTTGTATGATAAATAATTCAACTTTCTTGGCTTGTTTTTGGGAGTTTGGGAGTTTAGGAGTATAGGAGTTTAGACGATAGACTGGTGGTTGCCTTTTGCATAGCGATGGTGCAAGCAAGACTAACGTCTAAACTCCAGCGGCTGAAAGCCGCGAAAACTCCTAAACTCCTAAACTTCTTAAACATGCGAAAGTTACAAAATAGTGATTTACGGCTGCAAAGGTAGTGAAAATTTTGAAGAAAAACAGAACTTTTGTAATTTTGCAGGCGCGAAATGGAACATCAGCGGCGAATCATACACATTGACATGGACCAGTTTTTTGCTGCCGTGGAGCAGCGCGACCGTCCTGAACTGCGCGGTCTGCCCATTGCCGTGGGCCACGATGCGCAGCGCGGCGTGGTTGCTACGGCCAGCTATGAGGCCCGCCGCTACGGGGTGCATTCGGCCCAGAGCATCCAGGTGGCCAAGCGCCTGTGTCCGCAGCTCGTCATCGTCAATCCGCGCTTCCATGCCTACAAGGAGGTGTCGGAACAGATACGGGCCATCATGAGCGACTATACCGACCTGATAGAGCCCATCTCGCTCGATGAGGCTTTCCTCGACGTGACCGACAACAAGAAAGGCATCGTGCTGGCCGTTGACATAGCCCGCGAAATCAAGCAGCGCATCCTGCAGACCACCGGGCTCACCGCCTCGGCTGGCGTGAGCTACTGCAAGTTCCTGGCCAAGATAGCCAGCGATTGGCGCAAGCCCGACGGGCTGACCGTGGTGCATCCCGACCGCGCACAGCAGTTCATAGACCAGCTGCACGTGGACCGCATCTGGGGCGTGGGGCGCAAGACGGCTGAGCACATGCACCGCATGGGCATCTTCACCGGCTACGACCTGCGGCAGGTGTCGAAGGTGCATCTGCTGGAGGAGTTCGGCAAGATGGGCGGCGTGTTCTACGACTTTGCACGGGGCATTGACCTGCGCCCCGTCGTGTCCCACTGGGAGCGCAAGTCGGTGAGCTGCGAGCGCACCTTTGCCACCGACATCTTCCGCCCGTCGGCAGTCACCGTAGAGCTCTATCACACGGTGCTCGAACTGCTCCGCCGCATTGAGAAGAGCCACTTCGAGGGCCGCACACTCACGCTGAAGGTGAAGTTCAGCGACTTCCAGCAAATCACCCGTAGCCTGACCGCCGACCACGTGCTCACCACCAAGGGCGACATCCTGCCCTTGGCCAAGCAGTTGCTGCGCGGGGTGGAGTTCACGAGCGAGCACCCCATACGGCTCATGGGACTGGGCGTGAGCCACTCGGCAGCCGATGCTGCCGGCGACGACGATGCCACGGCGAGTGACCCCTTCCAGGAGCTGGAGCTGCCTTTCCAGCCCTGGCCCGACGAGGCGTGAAATTGCAAAAAAGTTATAAAGTTACTTGTGTCGTGGAGCCAAGATGCAGGATTATTGATAAATATGTTGTAATTTTGTGACCAAATTTAATAAAATTACACACGAAGATGAAAAAATCACTATTTCTTTTGTTATTCCTCAATCTCCTCTCAGCTTCAGTCTGGGCAGGTCCCGTCAGTGAAGAGCAGGCTATGAAGCAAGCGCTTCAGTTCCTGCAGAAGAGGCACCCGCAAGCCGTTGGCAAGCGCATGCAGCTGGCTGCACAGCCCAAGCGGCTGACCGTGACCGGTCAGCGTGCCGACCAGCAGCCGCCCTACTACGTGTTCAACGTGGGGCAGAACGAGGGCTTCGTCATGGTGAGTGGCGACGACCGCACCCCTGCCATCCTGGGCTACAGTGAGGAAGGCATGATGGACTTGAGCCAACTGCCCGCCAACCTGCGCTACTGGCTGGAGGAGTATGAGCGCCAGATGGCTCAGCTCGACCGCGTTCCGGCGGCCCGCGTGTCGGGCGTGGAGCGTGCGCCTATCGCCCCGATGATTACCACCATGTGGGGACAAGACTCGCCCTACAACGACCTGTGCCCCATCGACACGAAGACCGGGGAACGCTCCGTCACAGGCTGTCTGGCCACGGCGCTGGCGCAAGTCATGTACTATCACAAGTATCCCGCTGCCACCACCGTCACCATTCCGGCCTATCGCACCTACACGCTGGGCATGACGGTGCCGGCCATTGCGCCCACCACCATCGACTGGGACCACATGCTCAACAGCTATACCAGCGCCTCGACCGCCGAGCAGAAAACGGCTGTGGCCAAGCTCATGCAGATGTGTGGCAGCGCATCGAAGATGGATTATAGCAGCGAGGGCAGCGGTGCAGGAACCGACGGACTGCTGGCGGCGCTCTACCGCTACTTCGGCTACGACGAATACCTGCGCGCGGTGAACCGCTACGAGTATGACTTCAGTGAATGGAACGACCTGATTTATGCCGAGCTGGCAGCAGGCCGACCCGTGCTCTATGCCGGCTACTCAATGGGCGGTGGCCATCAGTTCGTCATCGACGGCTATAGCGACAACGACCTGTTCCACGTGAACTGGGGATGGGACGGCATGTTCCAGGACACCTACTTCCTGCTCTCCATCCTGAATCCCATGTCGAACATCGGAATCGGTGCCAGCACCACCACCGATGGCTACAGCATCTGGCAGGAGGCCGTGCTGGGCGTGCAGCCGCCTACAGGGCAGCGCGTCATCACCGAAATGCTGGAGACCTATCGCATGTATGTGAGCGGCATGGCCGCTGGCGGCGACAAGCAGGTGCAGCGGCAGGCCGACGGCACGTTCAAGGCCACGGTCATTAACAGAGTGGTGTCGAACCATCAGACGCAGCTCACACTGGACTGCGCCTACGGACTGTTCGATGCCAACAACCAGATGGTAGATATCTACACCGTGGGGCAGAAATCAATAGGCGGCAATTCGTATGCCACATTGAATACCACTATCCAACTGGGCAAGAACGTGCCCGACGGCAACTACTCCATCAAGGCCCTGCACCGCGTGGCAGGCGACAGCGAGTGGCTGGTGAACCGTAACTCAGCGATGCAGCAGATAGGCGTGAAGATTAATGGCAACAGCATCACGCTCACTTCGCCTTATGAAGACTTTGCCTACTCGTTCGACGTGCTCACCGACCGTCCTGCCATAGGCAAGGAATATCAGGTGAGAATCAATATCTACAATCGTGGAACGGCCTATCACGGTGTCTGCTTCTACGGCGTGGACGGCACGGTGATGGGCGGACAGCACTTCGAGGCCGCTCACGGCGAGACGGCCCACGTGGAGTTCTCGTTTGTCCCCTCTAAATATGGCAGCTACACGCTCGCCGTCATGGATCGCAATTCTGAAAGCTTCTTCGTCAAGGCCGACACCACGGTGGTCATCGAGGACAAGAGCCTGTTCAGCGAGGATGGCATCTACTATCACATCACGTCGGACGAAATGGCGCAGGTCGAGGTCACTAATAAGAATGCACCTGCCGATGCTTATCAAGGCAGCCTGGTGATTCCCGCCACGGTCACTCACAATGGCGTGGACTATACCGTGACTGCCATTGCCAGTTCGGCACTGCAGCAGAAGACCAATCTCACGACTGTCACCGTGGGCGAGAACGTGATTACCATCGGCCAGAAAGCCTTCTATGGCTGCACGGCCCTGCAGTCGGTAAGCTTGGGCAGCAAGGTGAGAACCATCGGCATGAACGCTTTCCAGAACTGCAGCAAGATTACTACCGTCAGGGTGAACGACATAGCCGACTGGTGCCGCATCAACTTTGCCAATCAGTTCAGCAATCCGCTCTACAGCACAGCCCGCTATTCGCGCCACCTCTACGTGGGCAGCGAGGAACTGAGCGGTCGGGTGGTCTATCCCGAGGGCGTGACGGCTACGGGCTTCCTGGCCTTCTACGACTGTGCAGGCATCACCGAAGTGGTGCTGCCGCAGAGCCTGACGCTCATCGACCGCCACACCTTCTCAGGTTGTAAGAACCTCGCGGCCATCAATGTTCCCGATGCTGTCACCGAACTGGGACACTCGGCTTTCCTGAATTGCGAGAGCCTGCCCTATATCGACCTGCCTGCCGCGCTGACGACGGTCAACAAGATGGCCTTCTCAGGCTGTACGGGACTGCAGGGTGTGAGGGTTCGCGCCACCACACCGCCCACCTGCAAGGCCGAGGATGTGTTTGGGGCCGCCACCTGTTCGCAGGCCGTGCTCTACGTGCCGAAGGGCACCAAGAGCGCCTATCAGGCCGCTACGATGTGGAAGAAGTTCGCCACCATTGAGGAACTTGCCGACGACGAGCAGCCTTCAGCCATCAGTCAGCCACGCACTGCAGCAGCCGGCGGCGAAGGCATCGTGACCTACTACGACCTGAACGGTCGCCGAATCGGCCAGCCTGCGAAAGGCATCAGCCTGAAGCGTGAGCAGCGCCCCGACGGAACCATCGTGGTGAAGAAGGTCGTTTTTCGGTAACTTTGCAGCCAGAATATGAAACAAATACTTCTGATTAACGATGTGGTGGGCTACAGCCACGTAGGCATGGTGGCCATGCTGCCCATCCTGACTTATCTGGGTCATCCCACATACAACCTGCCCACAGCCCTCGTGTCGAACACGCTGGACTATGGGCAGTTCAATGTTTTGGAGACCACCGAATACATGCGCGGCACCATCCCCGTGTGGCGCAAGCTGGGCTTCCGCTTCGATGCCGTGTGTACGGGGCTCATGTTCAGTGAGGAACAGGCCCGCCTCGTGTCGGACTTCTGCGCACAGCTCCACCGCGAGGGCACCACCATCTTCGTCGATCCCATCATGGGCGATGCCGGTCGGCTCTACAACGGCATGACCGAACGGCAGGTGGAGCTCATGCGCGAGATGTTGTCGGTGGCCGATCTCACCTTCCCTAACTACACCGAGGCATGCTATCTCACCAATATGCCCTATCGCGAGGAAGGACTTAGTTGGCAGGAAGCCAAGACCATGCTCGACCGCATCGTGCAACTGGGGGCTAAGTCGGCCATCATCACCAGTGCGCGTGTCGAAGGTCACAGCTGTGTGATAGGCCGGCGCAGCAGCGAACCGCTGGCCGGATTCCAGCAGAACCTGGCCGAAGGACCATACTTCCGACTCGACTACGAGGAGATTCCCGTCCTGTTTCATGGCACGGGCGACATCTTCTCAGCCGTGCTCGTGGGCCATCTCATGAAGGGAGAGACACTGCGCGAGAGCACACAGACGGCCATGAACGTGGTGAGCCAGCTCATCGACCGCAACCGTGACCTGCCCGACAAGTGCCGAGGCATCCCCATCGAGCAGTGTCTGGACTTGCTGTAACATCTCTGTTGAGATAAGTAAATCGTCTTTTCATCTTTGTTGAATATATACCCTATTATTGTTTATCTACTTAGCATCAAAAATGAAAATAGGAAATATAGAGTTTGGCAATCGTCCGCTCTTCCTTGCACCGATGGAAGACGTGACAGACATTGGCTTCCGCCGACTGTGCAAGCGGTTTGGCGCCTCAATGGTCTATACCGAGTTCGTGTCGGCTGAGGCACTGGTGCGCGATGTGAAGACCACCGTGCGCAAACTGCAGATCAGCGACGACGAGCGACCCGTGGGCATTCAAATCTATGGCCGCGATGTCGATGCGATGGTTGAGGCGGCCAAGATGGTGGAACAGGCTGGCCCCGACCTCATCGACCTGAACTTCGGCTGTCCTGTGAAGAAGGTGGCAGGCAAGGGTGCCGGTGCAGGCATGTTGCAGAACATACCGAAGATGCTGGAGATTACGCGCAAGGTGGTCGATGCCGTCAGGATTCCCGTCACGGCAAAGACCCGTCTGGGGTGGAACCACGACCAGCTCATCATCACCGAGCTGGCTGAGCAGCTGCAGGACTGCGGCATAGCGGCGCTCACCATTCATGGCCGCACGCGCAGTCAGATGTACACAGGCAATGCCGACTGGACGCTCATTGGCGAGGTGAAGCGCAATCCGCGCATCCATATCCCCATCATCG
>DFJI01000044.1:12892-20541 GCA_002372235.1 Prevotella sp. UBA3675
ATCCCCATCATCGGCAATGGCGACATCCACTCCATTGAGGAGGCCGATGCCGCTTTCGACCGCTACGGCGTCGATGCGGTGATGATAGGTCGTGCCACGTTCGGCTGTCCCTGGCTGTTCAGTCGTGAGCCGCTCACGTTCGACCAGAAGCTCGACATCCTCTTGGAGCAGCTCCGCATCAATGTTGAGATGATTGACGAGCAGCGCGGCATCCTCCACACCCGTCGTCACTTGGCGGCCACACCCATCTTCAAGTCCATCCCCAACTTCCGCCAGACCCGCATCGCCATGCTCCGTGCCACCACCGTCAGCGAGCTCACCGAGATACTGGAGGGAACAAGGCAACTGCTGGGGAATCGTGAAGGGGAATTTTTCAAAGAGGAATGTAATTCCACTGAAAGGACGTAACTCCGTTGAAAAGGGATAACTCCACTGAAAAAGGACGTAACTCCGTTGAAAAGGGATAACTCCACTGAAAAAGGACGTAACTCCGTTGATAAAACAAAGCGATGGCATCACTTCATTGAGTGGTGCCATCGCTGTGGTTTAATAGAAATATTGCTGCCCGGTAGAATCACTTCACTGGTATCTCCACCATCTGCTTCAGCTTGCGCTGCTTGTCGGTGACTGTCAGCTTGAGCGTGCCGGGGTGCTTGGCGGCCTGAACGATGACAACGAGCTGACCGTTGAAGAGCTTCATCGTGGGGGTGGTGAAAGGCTCCAGCGAGGTGGCGTCGCCATTACAGACGGCGCGGAAGGTGCCGGCTCCAGAGACCTCGAACGCGAGCTGGTCTTGCGCATCGGGAATGAGCGTGCCCTGGCGATCGGTGAGCGATACGGTGACGAAGGCAAGGTCGGTGCCGTCGGCAGAGAGGGTAGGGCGAGAGCTCTGAGAACTCTGAGCACTCCGAGCACTCCGAGCACTCCGCGTCCATGCACTCAGCTGCAGCTTGGCGGGCTTTCCGGCAGTCTTGATGGTCTTTTCGCCAGCCTTCTGTCCGTTCTCGTCATAGACCACTACGCGCAGCTCGCCCGGCTCATACCTCACCTCGTTCCAGCGCAGGCGATAGCGGTCCAGACGGGTCTTTTCCTGCTCAGCCTTGCCTGCTTTGTTCCATTCGTCAGGCTTCTCAACGACTTTCTTGATGCGGCCCTGACTCTTGCCGTTCAGGAAGAGCTCGGCCTCGGGATAGTCGGTGTAGCAATAGACGGGGGTCACCTCGCCGCGACGGTCTTTGCCCCATGTCCAGTGGGGCAGCAGGTGGATGGTGTGCTCGTCCTTGTTCCACTTCGAGCGATACAGATAGTAGCGGTCCTTGGGCAGTCCGGCCAGGTCGCAGATGCCGAAGTAGCTCGAGCGCGAAGGCCAGTACTCGTCGTAGGGAGTGGGCTCGCCCAAGTAGTCGAAGCCCGTCCACACAAACTCGCCGATGACCCACGGCATGTCGTCCTGCCAGCGCCAGTCGTCGTCGGGCAGGTTCGACCACGAGCAATACTCCACGTCGTATGAGGAGCACTGTCCGTCGGCCTTCTTGATGGCCTGCGGGTCATAGTTCTTGGCCCATGAGGAGTATTGCGAGTTGTCGGTAACTTTGACGGGGAACTTATACACGCCGCGCGACGAGACCGTTGAGGCCGTCTCTGAGCCCAACAGGAAGCCCTGCCACAGCTGACCGATGTTCTTATGATACTTGTGTACGCGATAGTTGAAGCCCGGCACGTCCATCACCTGAGCGAAGCCCGTGCTGAGCGCACTCTCGGCGCGGTCCATGCCCTGTGTCACGGGGCGTGTGGGGTCGAGCTGGTGACAGAGGTCCTGCAGGTGCATGGCCGTCTCGCGACCGCCCGCCATGCCTTGTTCGGGAATCTCGTTGCCTATCGACCACATCACGATGGAGGGGTGGTTGCGGTTGGCGACCACCAGATTAGTAATGTCACGGTCGGCCCAGGTTCGGAAGAACCGTGCATAGCCGTTCTTGCACTTCTTGTAGTTCCACATGTCGAAGCTCTCGGCCATGACCATCATGCCCAGTGAGTCGCAGACGTCCATCTGCATCTGTGAAGGCATGTTGTGGGCCGTGCGGATGGCATCGCAGCCCATGTCCTTCAGAATCTGAATCTGACGGATGAGCGCGGCCTTGTTCACTGCAGCGCCCAGCGGACCGAGGTCGTGGTGCAGGCAGACGCCTTTGATCTTTCGGGTCTGGCCGTTCAGCTGGAAACCACCGCCTTTCGAGACGCTGACGGTGCGGATACCCACGGTGAAGGTTTTCTGGTCGACAATCTGTCCGAAGTCATCGAATATTTTCTTTGTCGGGTCAGCCTTACCGTCGAAGACCGTCACGCGCACCTTGTATAGATAGGGTGTTTCGGGTGTCCAGTGCTTGAACTTTCCACAGAAGCGGCCTATGGCCTTGCCATCCTTGAAGGGGGCGGGGTTCAGCATAGACAGCGACTTTCCGTCGGGGCCGATGAGTTGCATGTCCACGGGGCGTCCCTTGCCGTCGGCAGTGATGATGGGCACCTCGATGGTGAACTCGTCCATGTCGCCGTTCTTGGGACTCTTTTTCTTGCCCAGCTCGGTCTTGGTGGTGGTGCCCCAGTCGTCGATGCGCGCATCGGCCTGCGTGAGGATGAGCGTCACGGGGCGATAGATGCCTGCACCGGGATACCAGCGCGAGCTCTCCTCCAGGTTCTGCAAATCCACCGTCAGCAGGTTCTCTCCTTCTTTAATGAAAGGTGTGGCATCTACGCGGAAGGCATTGTAGCCGTATGGCCAGTAGCCTGCCCTCTTGCCGTTCACATAGACCGTGGGCTCGGCCATCGCGCCGTCGAACAGCAGTTCGGCATGACCCTTGAATCCGTCAGGAATAGTAAAGGTGCGCTTGTAGTGGCCTTTGCCAATCCAGGGCAGCGAGCCCGAGCGCCCGCTCTTCTCGGTAGGTTCTTTCTCGCCGTTCTGTTCGATGGCCACCACCTGCAGGTCCCATTTCTTGTCGAACGGTCCGCTGATGGCCCAGTCGTGGGGCACGCTCACCGTCTGCCACGTCTGCTTGTCATGCGAGAAACTCCAGTCATCGCTCAGTGTAATTTCCTGTCGCTGCTGAGCCGGGAGCGAGAGGCTGGTCAGCAGGAACAGAGCCAATAGATTTGTTTTCATTGTTGTCAGTATCTTTTCGTTTTTAGTTTGCTGCAGGCAAAGTTAGCATTTTTTTCCGCTAAAATGAATATTAATTATATTTTATTTGTATATTTGCAGTCGAATTAGAATGCAAATATGATGGAAGCAGTGATCAAGCAGCCACTGAATGCTGCACAAATAGAACTATTGAACTCTGTCGCTCATCTGGAGTCGCAAGAAGAATTGCGTGAGCTGAAACACACGCTGTCACTATTCTTTGCAAAATTGGCTGATAAGGAAATGGAACGTCTTTGGGACGAAGGTGTCATCAATGAAGAAGTGATGGAAGAATGGTCGCATGAGCACATGCGCACGCCCTATCACCCCAAGATGTAAGTATTTGGCATGAGACATGTAGTCATTGATACGAACTGTTTGCTTCGCATGATTCCTTTGCGAAGCCGATATCGTGTGTTATGGGAAGCGTTTCTTAATGAAGAATACATCATCTGTGTGAGTAATGATATACTCAGCGAATATTTGGAAATTCTCACTCAAAAAGTAAATCATACATTTGCGGTCAGAATCATTAATGCATTATTAAAGAGTAATTGCTTGAAACTTTTCGATCCACATTATCATTTTGAGCTTATCACGCAAGATCCAGACGATAATAAATTTGTAGATTGTGCTATTATAGCCAGTGCTGACTATTTGGTGAGTGAAGATAGACACTTCAACGTATTAAAACAGGTTCCTTTTCCAAAAGTTAATGTCGTAACACTTGACCAATTTCAAATGGATTTTATGCATAATTAGTAAACATGGTCGAACCCTTTAATCCTTTATTGCCAATGAAATAGAAAGTAGAACGAACAAGCGCTACCGGCCACTGTCGCAAGGCTCAGCCTGCGGAGGCCACAGAGATTTTAAATTACAAACCAAATTAACAACTTACAGAAAAGCGTTTCTGTTCGAATTCTTATTTTTGATATTGAGCTTTTAGCTCTTGTTCTTGGAAGTTGAATACCGCCAAACATTCATAGTAAAAGAACAAGCAGACTGAAGTTCACGCTTGATAGGCGTGGACTATTCATGCTTGTTTTACTATATGGTCATTTGGCGGTAACCAAACTTCCGATAAGCATCGAATGGTTCCGCCTTTTTTTGAAATCATTGAGAAAATGAAAATTAGCTTAAATAAATTATTTCGCTTTGAGGTTGCATGTTTCATGTCTTTGCAAATGTTGATAACTGTTTTGTGTTGTTGCTTGCCAACAGTAATGGTGATAGCACAGCCTGCCGTTCCCCTACAACCTGTAGATATTGGTTCAATAAAGCCAATACGCCTCGAGACAGTTCTTGTTAAAGACAAGAAAGTATCATTGATGGGGCTCGACCTAAACATTGCCTCACCGTCTCCTGCACTTGAGAAATTTTGTTGCAAATTCTTTTTTAGAGATACTATCAATACCAATATTACTAAAGCTGCAGAAGCATTTGCAGCCACGCTCGGAGAGCCTGTTACCAACAAGCGCAATGCCGATGCCGTCTATACCTATACAATGAAAGCAGGCATGAATCGTCCCGGATACTATTATTGTTATCAGTTGAAATATATAAAAGAAGATGATGGTAAACGACGAACTAACGAGCGTAATGTTATTTATGATGCAACGAATGACCGTATTCTTCAGATAGAAGATGTTTTCTCAGCAAAAAAGGCGAAAGAAATCAGAGAGATGGTGGGAAAAGCATTTGTCCACTTAACGCTTAGTGGAAACTCAATAAAAATAAAGTACAAAAAAGACGGTTCCTATACCTTGAATAAAATTCGTCTTTGGAATGACGAAGCAAAGGACGATACATTACAATTTACTTCACATTTCAGGGAACTCATTGATTTAGCTTCAATAAAGACAGCCTCTAAATCATCAACTGATCGTGTGTTCAATGTAGTTGAGCAGATGCCAGAGTTCCCTGGCGGTCAGAAAGCTCTGTTGAAATGGCTTAGCGACTACACTAAGTATCCCGCCATTGCCGAGGAGAACGGCATTCAGGGTAGCGTGGTATGTACGTTTGTAGTGGAGCCTGACGGCTCCATCACCGACGTTCAGGTTGCCCGTTCGGTTGACCCCTCGCTCGATAAGGAGGCTGTGCGCGTGCTGAAGAAGATGCCCAAGTGGGATCCCGGCAAGCAGAATGGTGGAGCTGTGCGTGTGAAATATACTTTGCCGGTCACATTCCGACTTAATAGTCAACCAGAATACCCCGGTGGTGAAAAGGCCTTGAATGAGTATTTAATGGAGGGGCTAAGAGTGCCTTCTGGAGTTTCTATTAAAGAGAAGATTATATTAGAATTTTTTGTTGAAACTGATGGAAGCATCAGTGACATTAAGGCAAATAAATCGGCAGATCAACGGATAACAGAACAGCTCAAGAGAAAGCTAAAGAGGACAAAATGGAAGCCAGGTAAGCGTAATGGTATTCCTGTTGGGATGAGCTACAAATTTGTTATGAATGTTACATTTATAGATGATTCCAACTGGGGAGAATAAAACATGTCAAATAACGAGGGAAGAGCGTCACGGGACGATAGATTCCTGCACCTTGAGAATGGCCACGCAGACGTGCAGTTGTCAACACTTTTTCGAATTTTTGAAGGACTGGGAAAACGCATCTCATTCACTATAAAGTGAGATTACACTACTGTCTTGGCAAGACAACAATGTCATCTAAGTTAGATTGCATCACTGTCTTGGCAAGACAGTAGTGTTGTCTGGCCAAGACGGTAATGTTGTCACGCCGTGACAGTGATGTTGATGCTGAACGGCTGTTTTTTTGATTAAAAAACCACTTAATAACTCCTAACTTCTCACGCTTCGCCCGAAAAAATGTTATATTTTCGGCGTTCTTGCTCGTATAAGCCAACTCTTTCGTATCTTTGCAACGTCTTTTAATTCGAATTAAAACATGAAGATAGCTTTAATCGGCTACGGCAAAATGGGTAAGATGATCGAAGAGATAGCCCGCAGCCGTGGTCATGAAATCGTGAGTATTATTGACATTGACAATCAGCAGGATTTCGAGAGCGATGCTTTCCGCTCGGCTGATGTGGCCATTGAGTTCACCAATCCCACTGTGGCCTACGGCAACTATCTGAAGGCTTGGGCGCAGGGCGTGAAAGTAGTGTCGGGCTCTACGGGCTGGCTGAAGGATCATGGCGACGATGTGCGCAAGGCTTGCAGCGAGGACGGCAAGACCCTGTTCTGGGCTTCCAACTTCTCTATCGGCGTGGCCATTTTCTCAGCCGTCAACCGCTACTTGGCTAAGATTATGAACCAGTTCCCGCAGTACGACGTGGAGCTGGAGGAGACCCACCACGTGCATAAGCTGGACCATCCCTCCGGCACGGCCATCACGCTGGGCGAGGAGATAGTAGCAGGTCTGGAGCGTAAGGAAGGCTGGGCCGAAGACACCACCGACCCGAAACTTCTTCGTATAGACCACATCCGCCGAGGTGAGGTGCCTGGCATCCACACCATCCGCTATGACTCTGATGCCGACTGCATCACCATCACCCACGATGCCCATTCGCGTCGCGGATTTGCGCTGGGTGCCGTGCTGGCCGCCGAATATACCAAGGAGCACAGCGGACTGCTCACTATTAGCGATATGTTTAAGTTTTGAGAGCTCTCTGAGCACTCCGAGAACTCTGAGAACTCCGAGCTCTCCCCAAAAACCAAGAAAAAATGAAAACCGATAAGAATAAGCCGAATCCGAAAGTGCAGTGGGCAAAGTTCATTGTGGTCCTGCTGCTCTATCTGCTCTTCCTCCTTTGGGTGAAGTCGTGGCTGGGACTGATAGTAGTTCCCTTCATCTTCGATGCCTACATCACCAAGAAAATAAAATGGCAGTGGTGGAAGGAGACCGAGAACCCCACACGCATCATCATGTCGTGGGTCGATGCCATCGTGTTTGCACTCGTGGCCGTCTATTTCATCAACCTGTTCTTCTTCCAGAACTACGTCATCCCCTCCAGTTCGTTAGAGAAATCGCTGCTCACGGGCGACTACCTCTTCGTGTCGAAAGTGAGCTACGGCCCCCGCATTCCCGAGACGCCGCTCACCATGCCGCTCACGCAGCACACCATGCCCCAGGTGTTCGGCATTAAGATGAAGTCGTACATAGAGTGGCCGCACTGGGACTATCGCCGTGTGAGCGGACTGGGCCAGGTGGAGCTGAACGACATCGTGGTGTTCAACTATCCTGCCGGCGACACCATCTGTAGCGAGATGCCCTATCAGACCGAGTACTACAGCCTGTGCTACAGCTACGGCGAGGGCATCGTGGGCGCCCGGCAGCTCGACTCGCTCTCCACCTTGGAGCAGCGTGCCTATTATGAATATGCATACGGCATGGGCCGGAAGTTTGTGAGCGATGCCTCATTCCGTCGCAGCGTGTGCCAGAGCAAGGGCTGGGAGTATCACGACTTCGGCACCATAGACACCCGTCCCACCGACCGCCG
>DFJI01000044.1:20645-22840 GCA_002372235.1 Prevotella sp. UBA3675
ACCGCGTCATCTATCTCGACGGCAAGGAGAACAAGACCCCCGACAACGTGCAGTTTGCTTACTTCGTGAAGCTGAACAACATCTCGGTCTATGACCTGATGGATGACCGGATGGACGACCTGCGCCGCGAGCTGATGATTACCAAGGAGGACGTGACCCAGCTGGGCACCTACGGCTTCATGCCCCTCACCAGCTATGCCGCCCAGGAACTGAAGCGCCGTGGCGTGGCCAGCGAGGTGACGGTGGTGAGCGACAGCGTGTATATGAGCTCAGACGTGTATCCGCAGAATGCCAACCTGCACTGGACGCGCGACAACTACGGCCCCATCTGGATTCCGAAGCGGGGCGAGAGCATCCGCCTCACGCTGGAGAACCTGCCCATCTACGAGCGGTGTATCCGTGCCTATGAGAAGAACGACCTTCAGGTGCGCGACGGAAAAATCTTCATCAACGGCGAGGAAGCCGACAGCTACACCTTCAAGATGGACTACTACTGGATGATGGGTGACAACCGTCACAACTCAGCCGACTCACGCTACTGGGGCTTCGTGCCCGAAGACCACATCGTGGGCAAGCCCATCTTCATCTGGTGGTCGAGCGATCCCGATCGTCATGGCTTCTCCGGCATTCGCTGGAACCGTCTGTTCCGGATGGTCGATAACATCAAGTAACACCCTCTCCCCCGTAAGCTGCAACACCGTTGCAGCCCCCCAAAAAAACTATGCGCAAACTCCTGAAACTACTACTCGCCTTGCTCGTTGCCGGTGTGCTGACGGTAGCTTTCCGCTTCCTCGTCATCAGCATCTATCTGGTCGATGGCAACGGTCTTGAGCCAGAGTTTCAGGAGGGCGACCGCGTGCTGGTGAACCGCTGGAGCTACGGACTGCGCACGGGCGGCTCAGGACTGTTCAGCTACGGGCGATTGTGCCGGAAGGCAGTGACGCGGGGCGACCTCGTGGCCTACGAGAATCCGCTCAGCGGCAAGCACGGCGAAGTGCTCTTCGGGCGTGTGTGTGCCTTGCCGGGCGACACGGTGAAGTTTCGCGGGCGAACGCTGCTCGCTCCCAGTCTGGCCGACTGTGCTGATGCCGACTGCTACTGGATCAAGGCCCTCAACGACCACAATCCAGTTGACTCGCGCCAGCTGGGCTTCGTCAGTGAGCAGTTCATCATCGGGCGAGTGTTCTGCGTGGCCTATTCGCTGGACCCCGACCAGCCGTTCTTCTCGTCGCTGCGTCGCAACCGATTGTTTGTCAAGAAATGAAAGCCATACTCCTCAGCACCTTTTTCGGACCCGTGCAGTGGTATCAGAAGCTGAACCGCTACGAAGAGGTCTATCTTGAGAGCGATGCCGACAACTACATGAAACAGTCGTATCGCAACCGTTGTCTTATAGCCACCACCAACGGTGTGCAAGCTCTCACGGTGCCTGTCTCGGTGGAGACCAGTCCATACGGCAAGACGGTGCGCATCAGCGACCACGGCAACTGGCGGCATCAGCACTGGCAGGCGCTCACCTCAGCCTATGGCGACTCGCCCTTCTTCCAGTATTATGAAGACGACCTGCGCCCTTTCTTCACCGAGCGGTGGGAGTTCCTGCTCGATTATAACGAGGCCATCCGCCAGCGCATGTGCGTCCTGCTCGACGTGCTGCCCAAGGTCTTCCTGTGCAGCCGGCCTACGATTGAGCATGAGAAAAAGGAAAACATCGGCGACTTCGCCGATTTCCGCGAAGTCATCGATGCCAAGCATCCACTGCCCGATGCCACTTTCCAGCCTCGCCGCTACTATCAGGTGTATGAGCGCAAGCACGGCTTCCTGCCCAACCTGAGCGTGCTCGACCTGCTGTTCAACATGGGGCCTGAGGGCATCTTCTACCTATAAAAACGTGAAAAGCGGTCTGCCAAACGTCTGGCAGACCGCTTTTTTTACTTTTTATATCGACCACGAATTAAACGAATATGACGAATTTTTTAAAGATGCAGCCGAATGTCACGAATTGCTACTTACCACTTGTCTTTAGTCGTAATATCGTCGGCCCAGCGGTGATCCTTCGGGAAGGGCTGTCCGCCCCAAGCCTTCACCTGTGTCCAGGGCTCAGCCTTGCAGGTCCAGAAGTCGTGGTCGGCAGGCAGGCCGAGTGGCATGAGCGAGAGACTGGTCATGTAGAGTGAGCCGTTGTTGGTGTACCAGTC
>DFJI01000019.1 GCA_002372235.1 Prevotella sp. UBA3675
ACCAGATGCAGCCCGTGGTGGAGGAAATCATCAGCCACGGACGCAAGTTCAACCTGGGCGTAGAGGCCGGATCGAAGCCCGAGCTGCACGCCGTGATCGCCGTGCAGTGCATGAGCGACAGCATCATCGTGTGCAACGGCTACAAGGACCAGAGCTACATTGAGCTGGCGCTGCTGGCACAGAAGATGGGCAAGCGCATCTTCATCGTAGTGGAGAAGCTGAACGAGCTGGACATCATAGCCCGCGAGGCCAAGAAGCTGGGCGTGCGCCCCAACATCGGCATACGCATCAAGCTGGCCTCGAGCGGAGCCGGCAAGTGGGAGGAGAGCGGCGGCGATGCCTCGAAGTTCGGACTGACCAGTGCCGAACTGCTCGAAGCACTCGACATGCTCGACAAGCGCGACATGCGCGACTGTCTGAAGCTCATACACTTCCACATAGGCTCACAGATTACGAAGATACGACGCATTCAGACCGCACTGCGCGAAGCATCGCAGTTCTACATACAGCTGCACAAGCTGGGCTACTACGTGGAGTTCGTGGACTGCGGCGGCGGACTGGGCGTTGACTACGACGGAACGCGCTCGCCGTCGAGCGAGAGCTCGGTGAACTACAGCATCCAGGAGTACGTGAACGACTGCATCTACACCTTCGTGGAAGCTGCCAACAAGAACGGACTGCCCCACCCCAACATCATCACCGAGAGCGGACGCTCACTGGCCGCACACCACTCGGTGCTCGTGATCGACGTGCTGGAGACGGCTTCGCTGCCCGAGATGCCCGAGGAGTTTGAACCCGACGAGAACTCGCACCAACTGGTGAAAGACCTCTACGAGATATGGGACAACCTGTCGCCCCGCAACGTGCTCGAAGACTGGCACGATGCCGAGCAGATTCGCGAGGAGGTGCTCAACCTGTTCTCACACGGCATTGTTGACCTGAAAACACGCGCCGAGATCGAGGCGATGTACTGGAGCGTGTGCCACGAAATCAACGCGCTGGCCAAGAACATGAAGCACGTGCCGGAGGAACTCATGAACATCGACAAGCTGCTGGCCGACAAGTACTTCTGCAACTTCTCGCTGTTCCAGAGCCTGCCCGACTCGTGGGCCATCGACCAGATATTCCCCATCATGCCCATACAGCGGCTCGACGAGCGCCCCACGCGCAACGCCACCCTGCAGGACATCACCTGCGACTCGGACGGCAAGATAGCCAACTTCGTGACCAACCGCCACAACTCGCACTCACTGCCCGTGCACGCGCTGAAGAAGAATGAGGACTACTATCTGGGCGTGTTCCTCGTGGGAGCCTATCAGGAAATCCTGGGCGACATGCACAACCTGTTTGGCGACACCACCGCCGTACACATCACGGTGAAGGACGGACAGTACCACATCGACCAGATATTCGACGGCGAAACCGTGGAGGAGGTGCTGGAGTACGTGCAGTACAACCCCAAAAAACTGGTGCGCCAACTGGAAATCTGGGTGACGAAGAGCGTCAAGGAGGGCAAGATCACCCTCGAGGAAGGAAAGGAATTTCTCTCGAACTATCGCAGCGGACTCTATGGCTACACCTACCTAGAATAGCAAAAAGAGGCCTAAATAGAAATAAAATTTAAACTTTTTGTACAAAAACAAGGGATTTTGCAAAAAAAATCCCTTATTTTTTTAGAAAGTTTAAAAAATGTTGTATATTTGTACCCAATAAATAAGATAAAACTACTAATCATAAAATATTTATCATGAGAAAAATTTCTAATTTCATTCTAACATTGTCGGCAACAGGCTTGCTGACATGTACTGGTGCACTCTTGGGGTGCTCTAAGGACGACAACATCGATTTAGGTGAGATTGACACTACCATCGGAGTGGGTGCTGACGGACTGACACTGCCGTCGAGCAAGACCAACCAAATCAAATTGTCTGACGTGCTGAAGCTGAACGAAGGAGACTGCGTACAAGTTTTGGACAAGGACAGCTTGCCCTATCAGAAAGGCGACTACCAGTTCAAGAAGTCCGACAAGATCAATCCGGCGGCTCCGAAGGTGAAGCAAGTATCGTTCGGCTCGCCCGTTATTCCCGACAGACCAGCATTCACTGTTGAAATCACACCTGAAATGGCTTCCATCGCAGGTACAGTGAACCCTGGCGTACTTCCCCTCATCACGATTCCTGAAAAGGAAATCAAGGCATTCTCTTTCTCGAACGCTGGCGAAAAGGCCGTCATCAGCCTAACCCATGCTACTACTGAGGACATGATTGTGCTTGACTTGCACGTACAAGAAATCAACGAAGCACTGACAAATGCCTCCTTCGAGCTGAAATTCCCTGATTTCATCGAGGCAAGCATCCTAAATGCAAACGACAATGCCATTACGTTTGATAACAATACGCACACACTGAAGCTTGACAATGTAAGTCTAAACAAGGACAAGCACGTAGAACTGAAAATGGCAGGGCTGACAAACTTCAAGACATCGCTGACTGATGCCGATACCGATGAAAGTGACTATCTGCTGGTCAACAAGGATGCCATCAAGCTGAACGGTCATATCAAAATGGCCATGATCATCGACCCCGGCTATCTGCGCCCCGGCATCACAGCCGGCACTAAAACCATCTCCACCAACATCGACCTGGGAGATGAAATCAATATTACGAACGCAGAGGGTATCTTCGATCCTGAAATAACCATCAACCCCAGCAACGTTGAGATTGGCAACAGCATCCCCGACTTCCTGACCGATGACCAAGTGAAGATAGATCTGGCCAATCCTGCCATCAAGCTGACGGTGAAGAACAATATCGATGCCAAAGCCATCATTGATGCGAAGATGATAGCCTACTACGACGATGCGAAAAAGGACTCACTCTTTCTCTACATTGACGGCAAGAAAGACGGACTGACAATTCAGCCGCATGTGGGCGACGTGAAGGGAGAGACCACAACAACCATCGTCATCTGTCGCACAGCAGGTTCTAATCCCGCCTACAAGTATATTGCAAAGGGCAATAAGAACGCTACCAAGAGAACCAAGGAAAAGAGTGAGAGAACGGACTTAGGCCAGTTACTGGAACGCATTCCTAAGTCGCTACGCTTCGAACTTGAAGCACATACCGACCAGACGTACAAGAGCACCATTGATCTTTACGACCCGAAAGATGAAGAGGCTGGCAAAACCGATGCTATGGGACTGCAATACAAGATTGACCCTTCTTACGAATTCGTGGCACCCTTCGAGCTGAACCCAGGCTCTACGATTGTCTATAAGGATACAGTAGACGGATGGAACGATGACATCAAGAAGAATGAGATAGAGCTCTATGATGGCAAGATTGTTGTGACTGGAAGCATCTACAACAGCACTCCGCTGGAACTCCACATGAAGCCCACCGCCATCGGCACGAACAAGCTGGAGCTAAGCGGAGTCAGCATCAACGTACTCGAATCTAACGACAATACCCTGCTTGTGGGTTCCAACTATGGCAACGGCAACAGTACTCCCTTCACGATAGAAATCGCACGTAACGGGGGCAGTCTGAAAGAACTCGACGGAATATTGTTCAACGTCAAGGCCGTTTCGAGCGTAAAAGGTACGCTTAACAGCGAGAACCAGACAATTCAGATAGGCGACATCAAGATTACGATTAACGGAAAGGTCTCAATCAATCTTGATTCCAAGGACTAATCAACAGAAGTAATGTAAACACATACATGCTAATGGATTTTCATCAAAACAATCATTTCAGCCATTCGAATATGAAGACACTATCTAATAAAATATACATTCTGACTGCGGCTCTGTTCGCGTCAGCTGCCAGCATGACTGCACAAGAATTGAAGTCGGCCTTTTTCACTGAGGATTTCATGTATCGCCACACCATGGATCCTTCCATCGGAAACGACCAGAACTATGTAGCCATCCCAATATTAGGCAATATCAACACCAATTTGCAAGGTAGCCTCGGCGTGGGCGACCTATTCTTCAAGAACCCCGATTTTGGCAAGGTGGCAGGGGCCAAGAAGACGGCAACCTTCATGCACCCCGGCCTCACTGACGCAGAGGCGCTCAAGGGATTCAAGGAAGGTGCTAATACCCTGCTCTTCGACAACGACCTGAACATCATATCCATCGGCTTCAAGTCGTTCAATGGCTATAACACCATCGAGCTGAAAGAGCGCACGCACTTTGGCGTGTCGCTGCCTTACGACTTCTTCAAGTTTGCGAGAAACATACGCAACGAGAACTATCAGTTCGGCGATTTAGGCGTACGCGGATGGAGCTATGCCGAACTGGCATTCGGACACTCCCGCCTGTTGTTCAACAACCTAAGAATCGGTGCCAAGGTGAAATTCCTGTTTGGTGGTGCCTACGCCAACGTGAGTGCAGAAGGACTGCATGCCAACCTGCAAGGCGACCAGTGGGAGTTGGCAGGCAAGGTTCGTGGCGAAGTGAGCATGAAAGGGGCATCCTTTAAGAGTAAGGATGCTGAATACAAGTCACGCTTCACCAACAACGTCGATGCCTTAGGAAACAAGATTCCACAAACTTACAAGAAGTTTGACGGTATCGATGTCAACGGTCCTGGCCTCGGCGGATTCGGACTTGGACTGGACTTGGGTGCAAGTTTCGAGCTGAGCGAATTCCCGGTTGACGAACTGAACGGACTGAAGTTGAGCGTGGCACTCACCGACCTGGGATTCATCAGCTGGAAAAACAATGTAGTGGCCGAATCGTCCGGACAGCCTTTTATCTTCAACGGATTCAGGGACTTCTCCGTCAAAGAGGAAAGCGGACAAACCATCGGTAAGATGGCCGACTCTTATGGTGACCAGTTGAAGGACTTCATCAATTTGGAAAACAAAGGTGACGAAGGTGGAAAGACCCGTGGATTGGCATCTACACTCCGCGTAGGACTCGAATATCCGCTCCCCGTCTATGACAAGATTCAGTTCGGATTCTTGTTCACTCGTAGGTTTGACAGCCAGTACAGCTGGAGCGATAGTCGCATCAGCGCCAACTACACTCCATTGAAATGGCTCGATGGCGGCATCAACATCGCTTTCAGTTCGTTCTGCACCTCTATGGGCTGGATCATCAACTTCCATCCCAATGGATTCAATTTCTTCGTAGGCATGGACCACATGATTGGAAAGACAGGTGCCAAGATGGTTCCTCTCAACTCCAACTTCAGCTTCAACGTAGGCATGAACATTGCTTGGGGCGGCAAGAAGAAGAGCAGCAAGGAGCTGAAGACGCTGAGGTTCTGCAAAAGACCCGACACACAGGATGAACCGAAGCCGGCTGACGACAAGGCAGAAAAGAAAGACGGGCAAAAGAGCACACAGTCTGCACCAGCAGACCAGAAAGCCAAACAAAATTAAAGCACGGGCAGGAATAAAAGAAACCCACAAAATCTCAATGAATCATAAAAAGGGGGATAAAAGTTTGCTTTTCCCCCTTTTTTGTTGTAATTTTGCACCGCTTTTATTAATAACACAAGTGGGCTCTAATAGTTCAATGGATAGAACAACTCTCTCCTAAAGAGTAGATCCGAGTTCGATTCTCGGTTGGAGTACAAATCTATCTGAAATGGAACGTCTTTCACTACGACTTTATGTTCTTCTGATTACTGCAGCCAGTTGGTTGCGGGCTTTTGCACAGGAAGAAGATGATGATGATGACTTAGGCATTATGCGCCGTCAAGACCCCGACGACATGATGTCGCTTGAAGACTACATGGACTATCAGCCCTTCCACATCAGATTCTCCGACGTGATGACCATCCTGTTCATCCTGATTCTATGCTACGTCTTCGGAAAAATATGGAAAGGCTGCTCCTATCTCATCCTGCTCCTTGCGGTACTATTCTATTTCTTCATCCGATAAGGAAGACTAGACTTTCTAAGCATATCTCCAACAACACATTTTCCCCTATTCCACAAACATTTATGAAAAGACTTATTCTCCTGCTACTGATGGCCATCACCACCATCGGCATGCAGGCTCAAGGCATTGTGCGTGGTCACATCATGGACCGCCAGAACGACGAAGCCATGCAGTTTGTCAACATCAAGGTGACCGATGCCAACGGCAAGATGGCCGGCGGAGCCATCACCGACGTGAAGGGCTCGTTTCAGATTAGCGGCCTGAAAGACGGCACCTACACGCTGCAAGTGACGTCGGTGGGCTATAAGAGCGTGTCGCGCAAGTTCCAGATCACCCCGCAGCAGCGCCGCGTGAACTACAACGCCATCTACATCAGCGAGGACACGCAGACGCTGAAAGAAGTGCAGGTGGTGGGCCAGCGCTCGCAGATGAAGCTCGAAGTGGACCGCAAGACCTTCACCGTCGATGAGGTGCTGGCGGCGGCAGGCGGCTCAGTGACCGACCTGCTGGAGAACATCCCCTCCATCGAAGTGACCACCGACGGCGAGATATCGCTGCGCGGCAATTCGAGCGTGGAGGTATGGATCAACGGCAAGGCCAGCGGACTGACCACCGACAACCGTGGCGAGATTCTGCAACAGATACCTGCCGAGAGCATTGAGCGCATTGAGGTGATAGACAACCCCTCGGCCAAGTTCTCGCCCGAAGGCACAGCCGGCATCATCAACATCGTGCTGAAGCGCGACCGCAAGGCTGGCTACTACGGAGCGGTGCAGGCCGGCATCAACAATCACATAGGATGGAACGTGGGCGGCAACATCAACTACTCCTCGAAAATAGTCGATGCCTTTGCCAACGTGGGCTACCGTAAGCGCCGGGGCAGCGGCGGCAACCTGAGCGAGCAATACTACAAGAATGCCGACGGATCGCTGGGCAACTATCAGCTGAGCGACGGCGAGAACGACAACAACGGCGGCGGACTCTTTGCCCGTGCCGGACTCACCTTCCACCTCTCCGGCAACGACGACCTGTCTGTCTCGGGCATGACCATGCACGGCAACCGCTCGAACGACAACCTGACCGCCTATCGCTACGGCAACAAGCTCACGGGCGACGCGAAGACACTGAGCCGACAGACCTTAGGCGACGGAAATAACCACATGTATAACGCCGAACTGGGCTACACCCATAAGTTCAATGAGAACGGCACCCACAAGCTGGACTTCAACCTGTCGTTCAACAAGTGGAACAGCGACAACACGACCGAGTACAAGAACGACACCACCTATCTCGCCGACAACTCCCGGGGCTACAGCTACCAGTATCGCCCCATGCACATCAACAACCGCAACTGGGAGGTGAAGCTCGACTATGAGAACCAGATTTCGGAGAAACTGAAGTTAGAGGCCGGCTACAACGGGCGCTTCTCGCATGAGAACACCCCTCAGGAGTCGTGGGAGCAGGACAGGAAGACACAGCAGCTGGTGGAAGACCACTACTTCTTCAACCGGTTCATCTACGGCAACAACGTGCATGCCCTCTACGCCACGGCCAACATGAAGTTTGGCCGACTGGGCATCATGGCCGGACTGCGCGGTGAATACTGGCGCGTGAACACCGAGAGCTACACGTGGGACCAGGAATACGGTAAGGCCGCCAAAGACCCTGCCTTCGTGAAGGACTACTTCCAGCTGTTTCCCTCGCTGTTCCTGAACTACTCCATCACCGAGACGGCCCAGCTGCAGCTGAACTACACGCGCCGCCTGCGCCGTCCGTGGGGCGGACAGCTCAACTCGTTCAAGAACACCCGCGATGCCACGATGGTGGAGTTCGGCAACCCGCTGCTCACCCCCGAATACACCAACTCGTTCTCGCTCAACTTCCTGAAGACCTGGGAGGGCCACACCCTCTCGTTAGGCACCTACTACCGGCCCACGACCGACGTGATACAGCGCATCCGCTATCAGAGCCAGACCGAGCAGCTCATGTATATGACCAACCTCAACGTGGCGAAGAGCCAGAGTGCCGGTGCCGAGCTCATCGTGAAGAACAAGCTGTGGCGCATCCTGGACCTGACCACCACGGTCAACGCCTACTACTACAAGCTGGACGGCTTCCAGACCTACGTTGAGAACCAGCTCGTGACGGGCGAGAGCGACGAGAACTTCGCCTGGGATGCCCGTCTGCTGGCCTCGGTCATCCTGCCCTACAGCATCTCCATACAGGCCACGGGCAACTACCGCTCGCGCTCGGTCATCACTCAGGGCTACCGCAATCCCAACGGTTCGCTCGACCTGGGCATTCGCAAGACTTTCTTCAACAAGACCTTCGCCGTGGCCCTGAACTGGCGCGACGTGTTCAACACCCGCAAGTGGGAGAACTTCACCGAGAGCTCCACCTTCTATCGCCACCAGAAGAACTGGCGCGACCCACGCATCAACTTGCAACTGACGTGGAACTTCGGCAACATGACACAGAAGAAGAAGCCACAACGCGACGACCAGCAGGGCAGCGACGATGATAGCAGCAGCTTCGGAGGGTATGAGCAGTGAGAGGTGAGAGTTCTCTGAGTTCTCTGAGTGCTCTGAGGTCTCCGAGTTCTCGGAGCTCTCAGAAAAAATTCACTCTTCCTGTAACTTTTCTTTCACTTAATCGTCTTTCTTTTTAGAGAGGATGAAAAAAATCGATTTCCGCACCGACGTACTGCCGCTCAAGAACGAGCTCTACCGACTGGCACTCCGCATCACTCTCAACCCTGCGGAGGCAGAGGACACCGTGCAGGACACGATGGTCCGGGTGTGGCATCGGCGCGAACAGTGGGACGAGATTGAGTCTATCGAGGCATTCTGCCTCACCATCTGCCGGAACCTGGCGCTCGACAAGGCGAAAAAGATGGAAGCACAGAACACGCCGCTCGACGACAGCCACGACCCGCCCGACCACTCCTACGCCTCCAACCCCGAGGAACAGACCGTGCAGCACGACCGAATAGAACTGGTGCGGCGACTCATCAACTCACTGCCCGAGAAACAGCGCTCCTGCATACAGCTGCGCGACATCGAGGGAAAGTCATACAAAGAAATAGCAGCCGTGATGGACATCAGCGAGCAACAGGTGAAAATCAACATCTTCCGAGCCCGACAAGCCATCCGACAAAAATATTCAGAAACAGAGAATTATGGACTATAAGTACATCGAACAACTGATAGAACGCTACTTCCAGTGCGAGACCACCTTGCAGGAAGAGCATATCCTGAGCGCATTCTTCGCCCAGGAGGAGCAGGAAGTGCCGCAGCAGTTGCGACAGTACCGCCCCCTCTTTGCTGCTATGCAGCCACACGACACACTGGGCGACGACTTCGACCAGCGCATTCTGGCGCTCACCGAGGAGCCCCTCGTGGTCAAGGCACGCACCATCAGCCTGCGCGAGCGGCTGCAGCCTCTGTTCCGGGCCGCTGCAACCGTGGCCATCGTGCTCACACTGGGCAATGCCATGAACATTACCTTCCAGCACGAACGCACACAGACCGACGACATCAACTATGCCGCCTACAAGGACACCTACGACGATCCCGCCGTGGCCTACGACAAGATGGAGGACGCACTACAGCTCATCTCCGACGGGTTCAGCCACGCACAGCGGGCCGACTCGGTGAAACTCGATTCACTCAATGTTGAAGTGAGATGAAGCACAAAAGGATCCTACTGCTCCTGATGGCAGTGCTCATGCAGGTGGCGACCTACGCACAGCACTCGCCCGACTTCGCCGAGAAATTCATGAAACAGCATCAGGCCGACTCCACGCTGAAGTGCGTCACCGTGAGTCCCAAGATGATGGAGCAACTCGTGAAAATGCACGACGACAGCCGCTCCGACAATATCATTCAGGCCATAGCCAAGCTGAAGAGCGCGCGCATCGTCACCGGCAACGCCGACCACTACGCAAAGGCGCTCGAACTGCTGAAGAAGAACCCGCAGCGCTTCACCGCCGGCAAGGAGTATCGCACCGACGAGCAGCACGGCGTCTTCTACACCCGCAACGACCGCAAGGGCAACACCGTGGAGTTCATCATGCTCTGTGAGGAGCCTCAGCGCGACAAGTTCACCATCATCAACCTCACGGGCGACATCGACAACGAATTTCTATGCTTTCTCTATAATAAATCATTTTAATTAAAACAATCACTTCATCAGGCAGCGCCGCTGAGAAGTCCCGCCGCCTGAGACACTAAAAAAAGACCATTCTCGCACAGCGATGAAATGGTCTTTTTTAATGCATATCACCTTACTCCACACCTCAATGGCTAATCGTAGATGAGGGTGAGGATGCGGGCCTCATCGAACACTTCGCAGGCCACCTGCTGCAACTGATCGGCAGTAAGGGCATCGACACGGGCCAAGATTTCGTCGAGGTTGCGCTCGGTGCCATGATGTAGGTAGTTCTTGGCAAAGTCGAGCGCAAACTGCTCTCGGTTGTCTGAAGCGATGGTCAGCTGTCCGTGCAACTGCTGTTTGGCCTTCTTGAGCTGCCCTTCGGTCAGTGGTGAGTGCATCAGCCGATCCAGCTCGCGCCTCACCAACCGACAGCAGCGCTTCACATCGTGCTGGTCGCAACCGAAATAGACCGACCACGCGCCAGTGTCGCCATAGCTCACCATAGCACTTTCAACGGTATAGACCAGTCCGTTGCGCTCACGCAGCGACAGGTTCAGCCGCGAGTTCAGGCCTGGTCCACCCAGGATGTTATTGAGCAAGAATAGCGGCCAGCGACGGGCATCGCTGACAGCAAAAGCACGCGCTCCCATCATCACATGAGCCTGGTGGGTGTTGCGATGCCTCACGACCGTTGTCCCCGTAAAAGAATGCAGTGATGCGTTTAGTAATTCGTCCGATGCGTTTAACAAGCCGTCCGATGCATTTAACGAGCCGTCCGATGCGTTTAAGATTTTTATCAGTTTATCGAAGTCGATGTTGCCACTTGCAAAGAAGATGCTATTGTCGGGGCGATAGTGCCTGCGTGTGAATCGCTGCGCGTCGGCCCCCGTGTATTGTCTCACACGCTCACTCGTTCCTAAGATATTATGCCCCAGCGGATGACCTTCGAAGAGCAGATTCTCAAACTCGTCGAAGATGAGCTCGGAGGGCGAGTCCTCATAGCTCTCAATCTCGTCGCACACCACCTCGCGCTCCTTCTCCACCTCATGCTCAGGATACTGACTGCAGAACACGATGTCGCAGAGCACATCGACAGCCTTACGGAAATGCTGTCGCGTGGTGGCGGCATAATAGACCGTATCTTCCTTGTTGGTGAAAGCGTTCAACTCACCGCCCACGCCCTCCAGCGCATTGATAATCTGCACGGCGGTGCGCCTGCGTGTGCCTTTGAAGGCCATGTGCTCACAGAAGTGGGCCAGTCCCTCTTCGCCTGGGGCCTCATGACGGGTACCCGCCCCTACGGCAATGCCGCAGAAAATGACGGGCGACTGCGACTGTAAATGAATGACGCGCAGTCCGTTCTTGCAAGTATGCGTTTGATAGTTCATGGTTGCAAAGGTACTACTTTTTTGTGGCCAATTGGGTTAACAAACTTAAAAAACGGCTCATTTCCAATGATTTCTCTATATTTTCGGTCCCTTCTCGTTTTTTATCCTTATCTTTGTCACCTAAAACTATACATATCCACTATGATCAACAAGAAATTTTTGTTCCTTCTCACTGCATTCATCGCAGTTTCACTCAGTGCGCTGGCACAGGGACCCAACAACAGCGGAACCTACTACAAGAACGCCAACGGAAAAAAAGGTGCCGAGCTGAAGACGGCACTCTACAATATCATCTCACCCCACACCAACATAGGCTACGACGGGCTCTACGAAGCCTATAAGCAGACCGACAAGCGAGCCGACGGCTACCTGCGCGACTGGTACTCGAACGCCACCAACTACACCTGGAACGACAAGGGCGGCAACTCAAGCGAGGGCGCCGGATGGAACCGCGAGCACACCGTGCCGCAGAGCTGGTTTGGCAGCGGACTGCCCAAGAGCGACGTGGTGCAGGTGGTGCCCACCGACTGCTGGGTGAACGGCATGCGCTCCAACTATCCGCTGGCCGAAGTGGGAACGGTAGAGAAGCAATCAAAGAACGGCTATTCCAAGCTGGGCAGCTGCAAGACGGCAGGCTACAGCGGCAAGGTGTTTGAGCCCAACGACGAGATAAAGGGCGACATGGCTCGCATTTATTTCTACATGGTGACTTGCTATGAGAATCTGGCTACTGGCTGGGGACACAGCGTGTTCTCAACGAACAAGTATCCCGGCTTCATGGACTGGTATCTCACCATGCTGATGCGATGGGCGAAACAGGACCCGGTTGACGAGGTGGAGCGTGCCCGTAACAATGCCGTATGGAGCGTGCAGGCGAACCGCAATCCCTTCGTGGACTATCCCGGACTGGAGGACTATGTGTGGGGCGACAAGAAGACCGAAGCCTTCAGCTACGACCACTACAACGGCGGCAACACACCCGATGTGACGACCGTCAGCCAGCCCGTGTTCTCGCCCGAGGAAGGCAGCTACGCCAATCAGGTGGTGGTCAGCATGACTTCGGCCACCGAGGGCGCCACCATCTACTACACCACCAACAATGCCAATGCCACCGTGCAGAGCAACGTCTATGAAGGCCCCATCACGCTCACCGAGACCACTACGCTGAAAGCCATTGCCGTGAAGGACGGAACGACCAGCTATCAGACCATCGCCACCTATACCATCACCGACGAACAGGGAGGCGAGACCCCCGCCGAAGGCATGATCGCCTTTGGCAACCAGCTCTTCGGAACGAGCTTCACAGGATCAGTGTCGGGTAACGACATGGGCGACTTCAGCGGAACGCAGAACGGCGTGACCGTGACCTACTCGAAGGGCGAAGGAGCCAACCAGTACATCAGCGACTCGCAGATTCGTCTCTACCAGAAGAACCGCCTCGTCATCTCTGTAGGCAACGGCTACATGACCAAGCTGGAGTTCCAGCTGGCCAAGGAGACCAGCAAGGTGCTGAATGCTTCGACTGGCACCGTGGCCGACCTCATCTGGACGGGAAAAGCCCAAAGCGTGACGTTCAGCGTGGACGACGGCTCAGGCAACATGCAGCTCTCGGGCGTGAAGGTGACGCTCGATCCACAGACAGTGGGCATCGATGCCACGCGGACAACCGGCAAGGCCGACAGCTCCTTTCGCACGCTGCACGGCACTCGCGTCAGCAGTAGCAGTCTGCGTCCTGGCATTTATATTCATAAGGGTAAGAAAATCGTGGTCAAATAAGAACAGCCGATGAACAAGGCAACACTTCAATACGTGCGCCAGCATGCCGACGAGGACGTCAGGCAGCTGGCGCTTCGCGGTTCTAAGGACACTGAGGTTGATATGACCGCAGCCCTGCAACAGATAGCAGGCAGGCAGACGGCTCGCAAGAAGCTCCCCTCATGGGCAGCCCTTGACGACATTCTCTACCCGCCCCATCTCAACTTAGAGCAGTGCAGCAGCGAGCCAACTGCACGTTACAAGTATGAAGTATGCCAACGTTTGCTAAAGGGGTACAGCGAAACCACCTCACTGACAGATTTGACGGGAGGATTCGGGGTTGACTTCACTTGCATGAGTGAGGCATTTGACGAGGCCACCTATATAGAGCAGAACAGCGAATTATGTGCCATTGCATCAAACAACCTGTGCGTCATGAACCGTAAAGCGCATGTAGTAAATGCTGACGGAACAGAGCATCTGCACACCATTCATCACGTCACAATAATATTCATGGACCCTGCCCGTCGCAACGAGCACGGAGCCCGCACCTATGGCATCAGCGACTGCACGCCCGACGTGATCGCCTTACGTGACGAACTGCTACAGAAGGCTGACTTCGTGATGCTGAAGCTATCGCCCATGCTCGACTGGCGCAAGACGGTGAACGACCTGGGTGAACAGTGGGTTAACGAGATTCACATCGTCTCTACAGGTGGAGAATGCAAAGAACTGCTCATCGTCCTTTCCAAAGAAAAATCTCTCACCCCTCTCCGCCTCATCTGCGTCAACGACAACACTCTATTTCAAACAGAATACATCAACGATAACACCCTGTTTCAAACAGAATACATCAACACAAAAAGCCTCCCCCAGTCGGGGGAAGTTGGAGGAGGCTTCCTCTACGAACCCAACGCCTCCATCATGAAGGCCGGCTGTTTCGCCGAGCTTTGCCGTGTTTTCCCTGTAAAACAATTAGCACAGAACAGTCACCTGTTTGTCGCCGACTGCCTGATTGCCGATTTCCCTGGCCGCAAATTCCAGATTCAGGCCGTCAGCTCCATGAACAAGAAGGAGCTGAAGCAGAAGCTGTCCGCGCTCCGTCAGGCCAACATCACCGTGCGCAACTTCCCCCTCTCGGTAGCCGAGTTGCGCAAGCGGCTGAAGCTGTCCGACGGCGGCAGCGACTATCTCTTTGCCACCACCTGCTCTGATGGTAGCCACGTGCTCATCATCTGCCGTCCCCCCGTGGCAGAATAGCACAAAAAAAACGGAAGGCATCAACCTTCCGTTTTTTTCATTTGTTTCGCTGATAAAGCGTTGAGGGAACTCTGCTGACGAGTGGTTTACTTGTTCACCTGTTCCATGACCTCAACCTGGCGAACGGTGGTCTTCTTCACCTTCTTCATCACCTGCTTCTCAACCTCTACATCCTCCATGTACTCCACCTTGAACGTACCCGTACCGGTGATGATCACACAGCGGTTCTTGTCGTTCTCGGGGAAAGGCTGCACGGTGTCGCCCTTCGAGTCGGTCTTGATGCGTTTGGCATCGAGTCCGTGCTCCTTGATCAGCGTGTTAGCCACGTCGTCGGCACGCTTCTTGGCAAACTTCTTGTTGCCGGCACGTGTGCCAGTGCCCTTATCAGCATAGCCCGTGATGGTGAAGGTAGCGTCTTCTGAAGTCTTCATCAGCGCGGCAGCCTCAGCAATGGCAGCATTGATACCGGCAGCCTTGTCGGCATCGGTCTGGGCAATCTTGAAGAAGATGGCCTTCTCAATGCTCTTCTTCTCCATGCGGAAGGCAGGGCGCTTCTCCATCACCTTGACGATGGTGGGCTCGTCAACGAGAATCGTGTCAATCACATCGACCATTCGCTTCACGAACTTAGGCTGCTTATATCTGTGGCAGAAGCGATAAGAGATGCCCAGCATGGCAGTGAACTGCCAGTCGTCGCGGTCGTTGGTCTTCGAGTTGAAACGGTCTGAAGTAGAGTTGGCATTCACTTCGAGTGACACGCCGAAAGGCTTCGTCACGTTGGTCTCCAAGCGCAGTCCGGCACGCAGGTTGTGGCTCAGGCGGTTCTTGTCCCATGCCAGCGGCACGCGAGTAGAAGGCACGTCGATGCCCTTCAGGTCGTCGTTGCCCCAAGCACAGTTCAGACCTACGCCGCCCAGCAACACCACATTCAGCGGATGGCTGCCCGACTTGTTCTTGCTAATCAGGTTGGTCAGGTTCAGCATGAGGTCGAGATTAGGGGTAATGTACTTCCACTTATAGTATTGGTCCAGATCGTCGAATCCGCTCTTGGCCTGCCATCCGTTCACATGGATGCGAGCACCCACGACAGGCGAGAAGTAGTGGCCAAACGATACGGCAGCCGTCGGAGTGAAGAGCTTGCTCATCTTGGCATCGGTCGATGTCATCTGCATACCGCCCTGCACCTCAACATAAGAATAAGACTTCAACGGTCTCTTCCCCTCCTGTGCCTGCACAGCACTCGACAGCAGCACAGAACAAGCTGCCACCAACAAAAGTTTCTTATTTTTCATTACGTTAGAGTTTTGTTTTTGATTATTGTTTTAAAGTTTTGTGTACTCCTTTTTTAATTAAATAGTTCGAATTGTGCTGCAAAGATAATGATTATTTTTGAATATTCATGCTGTTCCTGAAAAAAATAAACATATCTTCTATATGCTTTCAGGGGGGTATTGCTCAGTCATAGAACACAAGTTCTCGTTGAAAGGCGCGTGAAGTGCCGCACTATTTTATAACTGTAAAGAAGGCTGACGAAACTCGCCAGCCTTTACTGATATTTATTTGGTGATACTATTGCGGATAATCACAAAATCATTCTTCTACCTCAACTGTCTCGGTGTAAACACGAATACCTTTACCATCAATCAATATGCAACGATTCTTGTCATTCTCACTAAACGGCTGAACGGTATCACCTTTAGAATCTGTCGCGACAGACGAAGCATTCACTCCATAATCTTTCACCAATTTTTTCTTGAAATTCTCAGCACGCTCTTTAGCATAACGCTGGTTTTCTTTTGCTGTTCCCGTACCTTTGTCAGCATAACCAACTACAGTAATATGTGCATTTTTGTTATTTTTCAAGAATTGAACCACCTCTTTATAGACACTTTCATCTTCCAGATTTGTGACTCGAATTGGATAAAATCCCTCTTTGTGCAAACGAACATCTTCCTCACGTGTAACATCTTTTTTTACCTTCTTCTTCTCTGACTCTACAAGCAGAGCAGCAGCAGTTGCAGCAGCCTGGGTATCAAGAGCGTCTTGTGCTATGGGCAACGTAACTGGGATAGGCTTAGAATAGCGCTTACCAAAACGGAACGAAATGCCTAACATAGCAGTGAACTGCCAGTCATCATGGCTATTGACCTTAGAATTAAAACGATCAGAGAGTGAGTTAGCATTTACCTCAAGCGATACTCCCACAGGCTTTGTAACATCAGTTTCCAGACGTGCACCAAAACGTAGATTATGGCTTAACCGATTGCTATTCCATGTCACCGGAATGTTGTTGGCTGTCAAACTCAAATCATTTTTCCAAGCATGATTCAATCCAAGGCCTGCCAACAGCATAACATTCAGAGGATGTTTGCCAGAAGGGGCTTTTAATATCATATTAGTAAGATTAACCAACAGATCAAAGTCTGCCACCATGTACTTCCATTTATAATACTGGTCCAAATCTTTAAATCCTCCTTTGGCCTGCCACCCATTCACATGAATGCGTGCGCCCACAGCAGGCGAAAAGAAATGGCCAAAAGACAAAGCAGCTGTCGGAGTAATTAACTTTGACATTTTAACATCATTGGTTGTTAACTGCACTCCTCCCTGCAATTCTAAAAAAGAATACGATTTCAAGGCATCACGTGTATCTTCTTGTGCCTGAACGCTACTGACCAACAGTAAAGAAAGAACTGCTGAAATCAAAAAAAACTTTTTTCTCATTTGTTAACGATTGTTTTTGTTCTTAATCCAAAATTATTTTTAAGTATTTGCAAAGATACAAAAAAAATAAAAATACGCACATTTTTTTTAAAGAAGTTTTTCCTATCTAAAAAAAAAAGGCAAAAAACCACTCTATTTAAATGTTTCGACCCCATATTTTTCAGATTTACAATACTATTTAGCATCAAGTAAGACGAACGATGCCCAAAAGTAAGGAGCCGAAAATTCACTCTCACGAACTGCTTGTTGAGCCATAGAGAAAGCTTCGTGACGACTATGACCATCCATCAGAAATTCATAGAATTTCGACATCATCATATCCGTTGCATAATCGTTTACTTTCCACAGACTCATAAGCAAAGACTGTGCACCTGCTTTTTTGAATCCTCTCTGAATACCAAATACACCATCTTCCTTAATTTCACCTAAACCTGTCTGACAAGCCGAAAGCACAATTAGCCCCACATGTCCCAAGTCCATTTGAGCAATCTCTCTTGCAGTGAGAACACCGTTTTCAATGTTATCTGGCAGCTTGTTGCCTCGTAAAATATAGTTAGATCCGGAAAACAACAATCCAGAATAGTTTAGCACATTTTCCAAATGCTCTTGTTGCTTATCAAGAAAAGCAAGTTGAACCCCTGAGTTTTTTATTTCTTGCTCTGAAAAGTAGAAACCGTGAGTTGCTATATGGATAAGATCTTGTTCTGATCCTGAGAGCATTTTAAATGTTTCCTCTACTCCTTCCAAACCTGTATAAACTTTTGTGTTCACATCGTTCTGCATGAGTTGTTCAGCAATATTTTCCACTTCATGAAGAGTTCCTTCCAAATATGACACCGAACCTCGTACTGAAAGAGAATCTATAGTTCTCTCTGAATCGTCATCGGGGATTGACTCATTCATATTAGTCATAGAAGTTAAATACTCTACTCCAGTAGATATATGCTCATGCTGATACTTCAGTTGGGCCAAATCCATTTCGTATTCAAGTCCACCGTAAATAACCGCTTTCTTTATATTCTGTTCAGAAGTAGTATTCACTAATGACTTTGTTGAAGAAAGTCGATATACACTATAAAGTTCTCCTATTCGCTGTGTGTCATTAGCCAGAAGATACTCTATCCCTAATTGGTAGAACAATGTTGTAGGTGAAAAATATATTTTCCTTACCCCTGTGAGTTTTGCCACAATTTCCTTCCACATCAATGAACCTAATCTTGGATCATTGTATATTTCATTAATGCCATCGTGCTGTTTCAGTGCCTGAAAGAAATCACAGCGACCTCCCAAATATGTCAGTCTATGTAAGTCTTTTTCATCAAATAATCGAACGAGTGTAGGTTCTGTTTGCCCATGACGCAACATAAACGCCACATAAACACGTCCTCTACCTTCAATGTAAAAATCGGTAAATTCAATGGCAACCTCATCATTGTTAAGAGCGTCTGCAACTTGTTCAGCACTGATACTCAGCGACTCAGTAAACTGTCCATATTCCTTGCAACCTTTAACCAGAGCTCTTTCCAGGTTGAACATCTGCTCTTTGATCAGTTTAGCATTCGTTTGCGTTTGCTCAGTGACAGGCTGTTTAAAAAGTTCTTCCTCTTCTTTTCTTAACCGCCCAAGCTCATTATATTGCTGCAAAAGAGACTGATTGCCAGAGCGGTGTACCAAATTTTTAAAATCTATGTCTGAATTAAGCAGAATTCCTTTAGAAAAGAGCAACGAATTATAAGCTTCAATATTCAAGCGTCCATTGTCACGATCCAAATATGCCAGTAGTGAAGCCAACTTAAACACAAAACTTTTCTGGTTCCAATATTTCTCGCGTTCCTGAGATGTCAGATAAAGGAAATTGGTTCGTATCTCATCTGCCTGTAATTTCAGGGCTTTTTTGTAAGTTTCATGAGATTCTTCTTTCAGGCCTCCTTTACTTTGATAAATGGCAAGATTGTATAGGAGAGGAATATTGTCCGGATGATCATCACCCAAAACAATATTATGAAGGTTTAGTGACTGCTGAGCCATTTGTACTGCCTGAGCCAAACTATCGCCAGCATAAAGAAACAAAGCATTATTAGCCATAACACGAGCATATAGAGCATTCATTGTGTCGGCTGTTTGTCGATATATGTCAATTGACAGTTTACCGTGTTTTGCAGCTTGGACGTAATCATGTATATTATAATAGAAAATTGCTATATTATTTAGCGCCTGAGCAAACTTTGGCGAAATTTCCCCTCGACAATCATAGATTTCTTGCACTTGACGAGCCGTTTGCAGTCCTAATTCTTTTTGACCATTAGCTAACTGATTGTTAGCCAGTTCACTCAAGACAAATGCCAAATTGGTGCTATCGCAACGATTTTTGTAGATATCAGCAGCACGCTGTAGATGCTCAATCGCACGCCAGTAATTACCATTCGCTGTAAACACAGAGGCCTGCTTAGTAAGCGACTGTGCATATTTTGAATTGTCCTGTTCATCAAGCGTTTGACTTAATCTGTCTGAGGCGTGAGCCATTTCATCAGCCTTCTCCATGTCACCGAGTCCTTTATAAGCAACAGAGAGATCGCTCATATATCGTATGTAACTGGGATGCTCCTTCCCTAAGATCTTTTCCAGAATGGCCAATGCTTCGGTCAACAGTTTGATAACATTTTCATAATCTTGCTGATGGGCGTAAAAAGTGGCTAAATTTCCTAACAACGTAGCATAAGCAACCGTATTGGTGCTAGATGCTGTCTGAAATAATTCCTGAGCTGTGAGCGCATAAGAAATAGCCTCTTTATAATTGCCGGCTTTTGCCAAACGAGTTGCCTGATTGTTCAGCACTGTTGCATAGCCCACTCCATCCTCTTCTAATCGTTTTTTTGCCTCTTTACGAGCTTTTTGTGCAATGGTATTGGCTGCTGTCAGGTTTCCTGTCTGTGTATAAAAAATCACAAGTGAATTCAGAGCTTTAGCATATTCAGACGTTCCTTTTTTCATTTTCTTGAGAGCCTGCTCACATATTTCCACAGCTTTCTGATAGTCATTTTCCTGTCCACGACCTGCATAGAAATTGGCTTGATTAACCAAAGCGACACAATAACTATGATGACTGTCACCCAGTTTCTTCTTTAAAACATCCAAAGCTTGTTCGCCTATTTCGATGGCCTGTTGATATTGTGTTTTCTGAGCATAAAAGGATGCCAAATCAACAAGTGAAATAGCCCATTGGGTGCTTGTGCAGTCGGGCGCGGTCTGACGAACCTCCACTATTTCTTTCTGCAACTCAATAGCTTGATTTGGATTACCCATATTCATCGCTCTTCGAGCCAGATAGTTCAGTATTTCTGTGTACTGATAGTTCTTTGTGTACCCTTGTTCATTGAAAATCACGATATACTGCCTATACAGGCTATCAGCCTCATCCCATTTGGCTTTCTTTACAGCTTTATTAGCTTCAGAAAGCAAATGATCCAATTCCTTATTCTGCGCATAGACAGAAAACGGAATGATTAGCAGAACAAATACAACAACAAACTGAATAAATCTGGTACTCTTTGGTTTCATTTCTTTTCTGATTCACATTGAACCTGAGATACTTTCCGTTCTTTGGTTTCAGCCTTGCAATTATTTTGGCCTTTACAGCATCGCGTACTATCAGCTGACACTGGGCAATTTTTCTTCAAGCCTACACTGTCTGTCTTCACGAGTAAAGAGTCAGCATCGTCTCGGAAAATAGCAGTAGTTCGCCCTGCTAACATACGGTCTTCCTGCCCCTGTCCAGACATGTTTTTCAATATGTAGGAAAAATAGTCGGCTGTCATATTTTGCACCGACTCCTTTTGCGAATTAATAAGACTCTTAAGACTCCCTGCACACTGATTCTTAAGGGTAACCATTTGGCGTCTCTTTTCATCAAAAAGCTTTAACTCGCTGTGATTACCTATATTCAAAATGTCTTTCATAGTAACCTTCATACCTTTCTGCAAGACTATTTTCTTATTCTTAACCACCTGACAGACCTCTCCCTTCACTCGATAGACAGCATAATCCTGAGCGATGACAATACCTGTCGAACACAAAATCAAACTAAAGATTAGTAGTAACTGTTTCATATCTCAAATATTAAATTATAAAAAATACGCTTTATTTCAAAATTGTTTCTGCATAAATTGATTTTTTCCAAATCATGAAGCCTTTCCGCTTCAACACGGCAAGGAAAGCCGTATAGAGCAGTCGCCCCTCGCCTATCAATACTGATGTACTCAGTGCTAAAACAGAACTCAATTCATAGTTATATTTTGTAAACAGAACAAACGACACATAGGTGAATAGAGCGAGAATAGAGAATGAAACGAATCTTCCGAACAGGTTGCTCTTTAGAATGAAAAGAATAAAAGTTGAATTACTGTGTTCTAATCGCTTCGTTACCGTCACATCAATCACATTGGTCAGCCAGCCTGCCAACAGTGCCCACAACAGTATAATCCAAAAAGGAGCTACAGTTATGTTATCACCTTCTATGACAGAAAGTATTGCATAAGCCAATATTTCCATGCCAGGCCTTTGTCCCAATGGAGTTTGATGTTTGTCAGCCTCTTCCTTTGTACTACCCAAAAGTACAATACGACCCTCTATCAAATCGCGATGTTGCTCTAACTCGTTCCATTTCACTACAGGAAACACAGTATTTTTATAATTTATCCTAAAATCTTTTCCCTGTGGAATTGCTGTACCCATCTTTCGCGACACCTGCACTGGAAAGGAGTAGAGCGTATCTTTGCCCTGTAAGAAATAAGTAGGATAAGTATTCATGCTGCCTCTGGGGCTGTTAATCACATTCGTCGTCCCTTCCGTCTGATGTGTGTCTTCTGCAAAAAATGAGTGTACTGCACCTCCAAATGTTTTCGTCGCAGGTTCAGGATCAATCAGTTTGTAAGCCAACACAGTATTTTCAGGAGCAGCAAAAAAGGCCTCAGTCAGCATTTCGTCCGCTTCCATATTCCCTTTTAGCCCCTCAAAGATTATGTCTACACCAAGTACTGCAGGTTCCATGCTGCTAATCTGCTCAACTACATGCGCTATTTTGTCACGGTCTCGGCTGCTAAGTTCCGTCATGTCCACTAACGTAATTTGCTGGTTTTCCTGTGGTGTACCTGAATGCTGAATTCGGTAGTAGATATCATTCATTGAGAAGCCTTCAAGTGCATAGACTACCGGATTCAGAAATTCTAAATTAACTGTAACCAAGACAAGCAGACTAATAACCAACATGGTAATGACCGAAATGATGATATGGTCAATATGAAAAATATTTCGTAATAATAATCTCATAAAAAACAAATAATACCTATATTTTAAATTAAAATAGTATTTGATGCGCAAAATTACGTTTAATATTGATAAAAAACAAATTTTTATAGCCTTTTTTTGTAGAAAAGCATTATCTTTGTGCTGTTTTTAATTCATTCATAACGCGTTACGTATGTCAGTAGAAATAAAAAAGGTAAATACCAAGAAAGAACTGGATGATTTCATCCAATTGCACTACGATCTTTACAAAGGCAACAAATATGATGCCCCTAATCTGTATAGTGACGAACTGGAGACACTCAGCCGCGAAAAGAATCCCGCCTTCGACTTTTGCGAAGCCGACTATTTCCTGGCCTACAAGGACGGCAAGCTGGTAGGACGTGTGGCCGCCATCATCAATAAGCGATATAACGAGCAATGGAACCGCCCGTGCGTGCGCTTCGGGTGGATTGACTTCATCGACGACATCGAGGTGTCGCGCGCACTGCTCAAGACCGTTGAGGACTGGGGCAGAGAGCGGGGCATGAAGGAAATCATCGGTCCGCTCGGCTTCACCGACATGGATCCTGAGGGCATGCTCACCAAAGGATTCGAGGAACTGGGTACAATGGCCACCATCTACAACTATCCATACTACCCACAGCACATGGAGCAGATGGAGGGCTACGAGAAGGACAACGACTACGTGGAGTACAAGGTGTTTGTGCCCAAGGACGGCATGCCCGAGAAGATGAAGCGCGTGGCCGAGCTCACCATGAAGCGCTACAACCTGCACGTGGCCAACATCACGCGCAAGCAGATATTCGGCCCCGAACAGTACGGCAGGAAGGTGTTCAACGTCATCAACAAGACCTTTGCCAACCTCTACGGCTACTCACAGATGACCGACAGGCAAATCACCGAGTATGTGGAGCAGTACTTCAAGTTCCTCTCCATGGACATGCTCTGCCTCATTGAGGACTGGAACACGCCCGAGCACGACGTGATTGGCGTAGGCATCACCATTCCATCGCTCACCAAGGCACTGCAGAAATGCCGCAACGGTCGGCTGTGGCCCTTCGGATGGTGGCACGTGATGCGTGCGCTCTACTTCAAGAAGACCGACGTGGTGGACCTGTTGCTCATCGGCGTGCTGCCCGAATACCGCGCCAAGGGAGCCAACGCCCTGTTGTTCTATCACCTCATCCCCACTTATCAGAAGTATGGCTTCAAATGGGGCGAGAGCCACGTACACATGGAGACCAATACCGCCGTGCAACAGCAGTGGCAGTACTTTGAGAACGAGCAGCACAAGAGAAGACGATGCTATAAGAAGACCCTATAAAAGAAACATGGCAGAAGAACTAACACCCGGCACCCAACCCCTGTCACCCGAGATACAAGGTGACTACACCGACGATAACATACGCACCCTCACCGGCACGGAGCACATTCGTCTGCGCCCCGGCATGTATATTGGCCGACTGGGCGACGGCTCACTGGCCGAAGACGGTATCTACGTGCTGCTGAAGGAGGTCATCGACAACTCCATCGACGAGTTTAAGATGAAAGCCGGCGACCGCATCGAGGTTACCGTGAGCGACAACCTGCGCGTTGCCGTGCGCGACTACGGACGCGGCATTCCGCAAGGCAAGATGATTGAGGCCGTCAGCGTGCTCAACACGGGCGGCAAATATGACTCGAAAGCCTTCAAGAAGAGCATCGGACTGAACGGCGTGGGCGTGAAGGCCGTCAATGCCCTCAGCACGCACTTCGAAGTGGCCAGCTATCGCGACGGAAAGGTGCGGCGAGCCACCTTCGAACGGGGCAAGCTCGTGAGCGACACGACTGAGGACACGCAGGACGAGAACGGTACATACATCTACTTCGAGCCCGACGACACGCTGTTCACTCACTACCGCTTCCACGACGACATCGTGGAGACCATGCTCCGCAACTATACCTATCTGAACACGGGACTGGCCATCATGTATAACGGACGGCGCATCCTGAGCCGTCACGGACTGGAGGACCTGCTCAAGGACCGCATGACCAGCGACGCCCTCTACCCCATCATTCACCTGCAGGGCGACGACATCGAGATTGCCTTCACTCACGCCAACCAGTACGGCGAGGAATACTACTCGTTCGTCAACGGACAGCACACCACGCAGGGAGGAACGCACCAGAGCGCCTTCAAGGAGCACATAGCCAAGACCATCAAGGAGTTCTTCCAGAAGAACTTTGAGTATGGCGACATTCGCACTGGCATCGTGGCGGCCATCGCACTGAACGTGGAGGAACCCATGTTCGAGAGTCAGACCAAAATCAAGCTGGGCTCGCTCACAATGGCGCCCATGCCTACACAGGTCGATGCCAACCACCCCGCCCCACCATCTATTAATAAATACGTGGGCGACTTCATCAAGCAGGAGGTGGATAACTACTTGCACAAGAATCCCGACACTGCCGAGGTGATGCTACAGAAGATTCAGGAGAGCGAGCGCGAGCGAAAGGCAATGGCCGGTGTAACCAAACTGGCTCGCGAACGCGCCAAGAAAGCCAATCTGCACAACCGCAAGCTGCGCGACTGCCGCATACACTTCAGCGACGTGAAGAACGACCGCAAGGAGGAATCGTCTATCTTCATCACCGAGGGCGACTCGGCCAGCGGCTCCATCACCAAGAGCCGCGACGTGAACACGCAGGCCGTGTTCTCGCTGCGCGGAAAGCCCCTCAACTCGTTCGGGCTCACCAAGAAGGTGGTCTATGAGAACGAGGAGTTCAACCTGCTGCAGGCCGCGCTCGACATTGAGGAGGGACTCGACACGCTGCGCTATAACAAGGTGATCGTAGCCACCGATGCCGATGTGGATGGCATGCACATCCGACTGCT
>DFJI01000047.1 GCA_002372235.1 Prevotella sp. UBA3675
ATGGTGCTGATGCCTGATGTCGAGGAGCCTACTTTGCCCGATATGACCACATCGGCCAGGCCCACGTACTTCGTGTTGGTGTTATAGGGAATGTCGTAAAGATGAATGACGAGTGAACTGGCCTTTGAGGTTGACTTGCCTTGTATATCGGTGTCTATGGTCGAATACTTGGCTCCGTTTTCGCCATTGTCTCTGTTAGCCAGTTGTTCGGCGGCCACTTCTGTGCGGCTTTCGTCATCGTAGAGCCAGTAGGACTGGAACTTTCCGTGGCCTGTGCCGAAGCGTGTGGCCTTGAACGATACGTGGGTGGGCTGGAACAGATAGTTAGCCTTTGGAGTGATCGTAAACTTCACGGCATTGTCGCTCGTCGCAGCATCGTCTTGTGTTTCGTCAGTGATGGTGAAGATGGTCTCTGTGACGGTGTCGGCCTTCTTCGTTCCGCCAATCTTCAGATGTGAGCCGACTGTCATGGCAGGAGCTTCCAGATAGTCACCAATCGTCGATGAAAAGCCATAGGCCGGTTGGGCGGTTCCTTCAGAGAGCGACCATTCGATGTCGCCTTCTACGGCTTCGATGATTTCACCGCCGCCCTCACTGCCTCCGTTGATGGCTTCTACCTTGGTGCCGTCTTCTTTCGTGTAGGCAGGATAGTATTCTTCAACACTTTCCGTGGCCTCGGCATTGCCGCCGAGCATGATGTCCTGCACCAGTGAGTTGACATAGACCTCAATGTTGGTATAGTATTTCTTGGAGTCGAGCGTGTAGAGCTGGGCATCGGCTGCATTGTTGGGGTTCAGGCCGTTGGCTGTCTCCCACGCATCGGGAATACCATCTTTGTCAGTGTCGAAGTCCGCCTCACGACTGCCTGTGCCGAAGTTGGCTTCGGTGTAGCCCTGCACGTCGCTCACCAGGTCGATGCGTCCTTTCTTCTTGGTCACCGAACCTGAATAGGTGGCGGTTCCGTTCTTGGCTTCCGTCATGTAGCGAGCATCCACATTGTCTTGTGTGAGTGACGAACCTGCGTATGCAAGCACCTTGTCGAATGCCTTGGCTGCCGTGTGAGTGGTGACCACGCCGGTAGGAGCGGGCTCGTCCATCTGGATGCACACGCAGTCTGTTCCAGCCGTGTTCTTCACATAGGTCACATCATTGCCATAGTAGTGGTTGGGGTCCGGGCTGTAGCGCTTGCCGTTGATGAGGTATGTGCCGTTGTCGTAGTCAACATTGCTCCAGCCTGCCGAGGTGTTCGAGTTGATGCGGTTGCCATCCAGATAGTAACGGCTGGTCATGGTCCAATAGATAGGGTAGCCCGATGCGTTGCCGCTGGCTCCCACGGTGACGGTCGTCAGTTCTGAGGTAGTGGCAGCAGGACCTGTCTTGTAATAGTTGCCCACCATGTTGATCTGTCCGCCGCCGGGACCGCCGTAGCAGCCGTTGCCGCAGTTGTAGATGACGCAGTTGCGGAAATCCACGTTTTCTGCCTGCACCGCATTGGCCCATTTATATTCGCTGTAAAGCTTGTTGCCAGTGAATCCTTCCCAGTTGTATCGGGCGCCGTTGAAGCGTGGTGAGCGGTTGCCGACGTGGCAGATCAGGTTGTGATGGAACGATGCCAGTTTGCCGCCCCAGATGCCGCCGTATCCGTGGGCACCTTTGCCGTGACCGGCATTGTTCAGGCTCTCGCCGATGGTTGACCACTGCATGGTGAAGTTGTTGTTGTCGTAGAACGAGGCCACTTCGTCAATGCTCCAGGAGAATGAGCAGTGGTCAATCATGACGCCCGTCAGGTGACGGTTCCAGATGGCATCGGCACCGTCGTTCACATCTTTCTCCTGTCCGCGACGGGCACGGATGAATCGGATGACGCAGTTTGATGATGGTTGAATGGTGAAGTAGCGCAAGGTGATGCCCGGTGCAGGAGCTGTCTGTCCGAGCACGGTGGTGTTGGCACCGATGGTGAGATCCTTGGTCAAGGGTATCACGCCTGCCACGTCGAATACCACGATTTTCTTTTCAGAGCCGCTCACGGCTTGGCGGAATGAGCCTGTGCCTGAATCGTTCAGGTTGGTGACGTGAACAATCTTTCCGCCGCGTCCGCCTGTGGTGTAGCGTCCGTGACCTTCTGCACCAGGGAAGGCTGGAGCCTGTGCCTGTGTGGCCAAAGAAAGGGCCGCAAAGGTCAGTGTTGTCAGAATTTTTTTCATTGTTGTATTATTGGGGTTTGTTGTTATGAGTCTTATAGGTCTTATGAGTCTTATAGGTCATATAAGTCTTATAGGTCTTATGGGCCTTACTGCATTCTCTTCAGCCCCTCCCAGCGCACGTTCCATGTGCCGTCTTGAGGGAAGCCGGGATTGTTCGGGATGGAGTAGCCGTCCCATCCGGCGCACATCATGGCAATGGCAGTGAGCAAGGCTCCGTTGCCGGGCAGATAAAGGCGCAGGCGATCGGCTGTCTGGAAATTATGACCGTTCTTGAGATAGGTATTCTTCTGAGTGTCGATGAGCAGTGCCTTCAAGGCGGTCTCGGGTTGGTTCAGACGAGCGGCGGTCATAGCCACCATGCCGTAGTCCCATCCCCAAGTGGTCTGCCAGTTCCAGTTCTGCATGGTCCAGTCAAGCGTTTTCGTCATTACGTCTTTTTCGTAAAGAGGCACTTGAGGGAGCAGACCGCAGGCACCCAATACGGCAGGGTGGTCGTTGCGACATTTCTCAGCAAAGGTCTCTGTAGAAATACTCTTCGCGCCACCGCCCACTGTGTTGAAGGGATCGAAAGCTTCTAACTGTCCTGTTGCACCTTTCTGCAGTCCGGCTGTATAGATGCCATTGCTCTCAGGCAGCGATGACAGGTGGCTCATGATTTCATCCCATTCGGCATTGCGCTCTTTGCCCTGTCGCTCTCGCCATTGCTGTGCCACGTTCAGCCCGTAGTACCAGTAGGCTAATTCGAAGGGGTGGTTGTAGCTGAAGTCTTTCGACATTGACTCCTGCATGGCGGTCTCGCCCTGGAGGAAGTAATGATGGGGATTGTGGGAGCTATGGGACTGATGGGACTGATGGGGCTGATGGGACTGATGAGACTTATGGGGCATATAGGACCTATGTGATACAAAATCGGCCATGAATTCGGCTGTCTCTTCTACCTGCTGACCATATTTGGCCAAGGTCTCCTTCGAGGGATTGTTGCGATACATCTCCTCAGCCATATAAATATAATGTGGCTGTTGCCAGATGAGGAAGGAACCTGTGTTGGAGGGCGCTTCGCCTGCCCACAGGTCAGTCATCTTCATCCAGCGAATGCCCTTGAATCCCTGACGCTCGGCAATCTTCTTCGCTACGGGATAAGCCACCTTGTTATACCAGTCGAGCACGGTGGCTACCACTTGCGGACGGTTCCACAAGGCAAAGTCAACCATGTGCCACCATGTCATTTCCAGATGCGGACGACCGAACCACGAATTATAGGTCAGTCCTGTTTCCTGTGGGGGACAAGTGTTGGCGCAGTTCACCTGGGTGAGATACTGCGAAAGCACTACGCGGCGCTCCAGCTCCTTGGCACGCGGATCGGTGCAATCAGAGAAGTCAACAATGGCACCTTCCTTCCACCAGCGGTTCCATGCCTTGAGCACAGACTTGAGTGCTTGGTCGAAAACGAAAGCAGCCTCTCTTGCATCTTTCCCGATTGGAGAAAGACGGTATTCTGCCTGAAATGCCAGCACGTCGGCAGTGGTAGAAAGTTCGAAGTAATGGCGGTCACGTTCCTGCAGCTTTGCTTCGCCCTGCCAGCTCAGTGTGAGATAGTAGTCGGTAGAGTCAAGCGTATGCTGAATGGTGGCCGAATGCTCATTTGCAAAAACGATTTTCGAGGTGTGACGTTCGGGCTTTGTAAGGTCTGTTGCGGCATCGGCATGCTTTCCTGTAGGGTAGGGCAGGCGGATGCCCACTGTGGCACGCCCGTCTTTCAGTAGCGGAGTCTTGATGCGATAGATGACTGCATCCTTGTTCTGCAAGGCGGCAGTGGTCACGTCAACCTGTTGCCCATCAGCTTTATACGACGATTCTATCACTCCGTCGTAAAGCTTCAGCTCCTGCTGAATGTCCGTCAGTGCCTTCAATCCAATCTTCTCTCCAGCACTGTTCTTCAGCTCCAGTCCGATGATGCCCAGATTCAAGCGGTGAGGATTCACGCGAAAGTACTCTGTGGCCTGAACATTGCGAGGGGTGACGGCAGAACCGTCACCCAGTTGCTTTTGCTTGTATTCAACAGCATAGATTTCCTGATGTCCGTGGCCGAGGTCAAAAGCCTTCTCGGTCTCAGACGGTGTCAAGCCACCAGTGTTTTCGAACTTATGCCATCCCCAATCGGACATGGCCGTCAGAGGCACACCTGCCTCATAATCAAAAGGGAACGACTGCAGGCCGGTTACATCGACCGTCGTGGCGAAGTGTCCGTTGCCCACGGTGAGTGAGGCCAGCGGATCGGCCTCGGTGATCACGGGATTATTGCGAGAGGCTACGGCCTGACGGTTAATCTTCTTCGTGGCGTTGTCGGTGTCGAAGCCCATCTGTTCCATCTCGAGCGAAGCCCAGATGAACGGGCCGACGCCCTTCGCATCGTTATCGCGAATCTGTTCCGACAGATAGTAGTTGTAAGAACCGTCGCGGCGTTTGTTCTCCTTGGCCTTAGCCTTCGGATTGATTTTCTTCAGAGCAGCCTCCACTTCGGGGCTGATGCCCGGGCCAAGTCCGGCTACGGCGCAGCAGTTGGTGAGCGAGATGGTCTTGTCGGCATTCACACGAATGAAGTTGTTGATGATGCCACGATAGGCTTTGATGCCGGCCTCGCGATATTTTGTGCCCACATATCCCTTGCGATAAGCTTTGAGCAGGGCATAGGCAAACATTGACGAGCAGGTGCTCTCTAAATAGTTGCCTTCGCGACCAGGCTGATCCATCACCTGATACCACACACCCGACTGCTTGTCCTGCCACTTCACGACGGCATCGAGGTCCTTCTTCAGCAGGTCGATGACCTCAGTGCGACGGGCATAGTCCTCGGGCAGTGCGTCGAGCACCTCAACCAGTGCCATCGTGTACCATCCCTGGGCGCGTCCCCAGCAGTGCTGGCTCAGTCCCGTCTCCTTGTCGGCCCAGAACATGTTGCGATTCTCGTCGTAGGCATGACGGTTCAGTCCCGTCTTCGGGTCGAGCGTGCGCTGATAAGTCTTTACAAGCTGGTCAACGGCATCGTCGTAGATAGCTGTAATCTCTTTTTGAAGAGCCGCTTTCTGCTTGGCCGTCTTTGCCGGTTTGGCACCAATAGTGATCGGGGCGGTCAGCGTGCGATAGGGCAGGCCCATGAATATGCCGTCGAGCCACACCTGATAGGCATAGATGGCCTTATGCCAATACACCTTGTCGGCCACCGTGCGCGGCTGGTCCTGCAACTGCTTCATCAGCGTTTGCATGGCCTTCAGGTTCTTCTCCTCGGGCAGCTGCTGATACATGCGTGTGACAAAGTGGCCCGTGCGGATGTTGTCGAGGTTGTAGTCCTCCATCTTGAATCCGCGAATCTCGCCCTTCCCGTTAATCATCGTGTCGGTGTAGAGCTTGCAGTAGTCCATGATTTTCTGGTCGCCGTAGCGCAGATAAGTGTCGAGCATGCCTTCGAGCTCAATGCCCATCACGTAGCTCCATTTAGGGCGGTTCGAGAAGTCGAGCATGTAGCTCTTCGGCTGACGCTGCATTTCGCTGTAGGTCATCCACTGCGAGTAGTACTTATAGGGTTTCTCAATGAGTGCCAGACCGCCGTTGATGAAGAGATTCTCGAAGCGCACGTCGCGCGTCTTACCGCTCATGAAGTTGCCTTCGCGCACGCCGTTGAAGTGGCAGTTCTTCACGTTGATGTCATAGACGTAAGTATCTTCCTCCAGCCCGATAATCTGTACGCCGTACTGCGACTTCTGGCTGGTGATGTTCTCAATGTTCACGTTGCGTACGATGGGATAGAAGCCACGGCAGCAGATTTCGTTGTGCTCATAGTCGAGGTTGATTTTCAGCACAGCCTCCTTGCACACGCCCACCTTGATGTTGCGGGCGTTGATGTTTTCGATGATGCCACCACGGCACGAGTTGGTCTTGATGCGCACCACGCGCTCCAGTTCGGGCGAGTCCATCACGCAGTCATGTGCAAACACGTTCTGGCAACCGCCTGAAATCTCTGAACCGATGACTACGCCGCCGTGACCGTTCTTCATCTCGCAATTGCGGATGATGATGTTCTTCGAAGGCATGTTGCGCTCGCGTCCGTCGCGGTTGCGTCCGCTCTTGATGGCAATACAGTCGTCGCCGGTATTGAAGAAACAGTCCTCAATCAGCACGCGGTCGCAGCACTCAGGGTCGCACCCATCGCCGTTAGGACCATCGTTGATCATCTTCACGCGGCGCACAGTAATGTCGGTGGAATGCAGGGGATGAATCACCCAGAATGGTGAACGCAGCAGTGTCACGTCCTCGAGCAGGATGCGTTCACACTTGTTGAAGTTCACTAACTGTGGGCGCAGTCCGTCCTTCGCTCCGAACACGCGCTCAGGGCTGCGCTGTCCCTTCTCGTCGTACATGGGTATGCCGTCTTCGCCGTTTTTCAGCAGACGAGGGCGCGACTCAAGTTTCTGGCTGATCATGCCTTCCTTCCAGCCGAACTGGGCAGCACCGCACCACGGCCACCATGTGTCCTTTGAACCGCCGCCGTCGATGGTTCCCTTACCCGTTATGGCAATGTCGGTAGCCTTGAAAGCATAGACGCAGGGCGACAGGTTGAAGCACTCCAGGCCCTCCCATGAGGTCTCCACGATGGGATAGAGCTCCGGCTCGAAGGCAAACAGCAGTACAGCGCCTTCCTCTACATGCAGGTTGACGTGGCTCTTCAACTGGATGGCTCCCGTCTTAAACGTCATTCCTGCTGGTACAACCACGCGGCCACCGCCCTTCTTTGAGCACTGGTCGATGGCTTTCTGAATAGCCTTCTGATTCTGGGCTGCCGTGTTCGTAACTTTTGCGCCATACTTGGTGATTGCGTAGTCCTTGCCACTGATCTGTGGCGTTCTGATGCTCTGCTCTATCTGCTTGTAGAGCGCATCGTCCCACTCCTTGGCTGTAGCTGTGAAAAGCGGCAGCAGCAATGCAAGGAGCAAGCATTTCATGGGTCTTGTTAACATATTGGATTTTTTATTTTGATGAATATTCTTAGTCTTAGTTTTGTTTGCAAATATACGAAGAAAACTCAAAACCACCAAATTTCTTATATTTATTAAGGTATATAATCATACGTAAAGGTTTGCGCCAACTCACACAGCCGTGCAAGTTGGCGCAAAAAGCATAGTGAAGGGCAGGTTAATGGCTCAGTGCTTCAAACAGGCGGTCGAGTGCGTGGTCGGCATCTTTTTCCTCGCTCAGCAGTGTGACGAACTTCGAACCGATGATGGCGCCTGCGGCATTGTCCTGTGCGGCCTTTAGTGTCTGCTGGTTAGAGATGCCGAAGCCAATCATGCGCGGATTGCGCAGATTCATGGCATTGATGCGGCGGAAATAGTCCTGCTTCTGTTCATCAAACGACTTCTGTGCTCCGGTGGTGGCAGCCGACGATACCATGTAGATAAAGCCGTCGGTATGCTCGTCGATGAAGCGGATGCGCTCCTCGCTGGTCTCGGGTGTGATGAGCATGATGACGCGCACGTCGTAGCGGTCGGCTACAGGCTTCACCTCGTCTAAATAGTCCTTGAAGGGCAGGTCGGGAATGATGACACCACTCACGCCACTCTCCACGCATGTTTTGAAAAACGGCTCAATGCCCATCTGTATGATGGGATTCAGATAGCCCATCAGCACGAGTGGAATACTTACGTCCTCTTTTATCTCTTTCAGTTGGGCAAAGAGCTTGCGAAGGGTCATGCCGTTCTTGAGGGCCTGTGTGGCGGCATCCTGAATCACGGGGCCGTCGGCCATCGGGTCACTGAAGGGTATGCCCACCTCAATCATGTCGATGCCTCGGCGCTCCAGTGTCCTGATGACATCGGCAGTGCCTTCTAAGGTGGGGGCTCCTGCGCAGAAATAGAGCGAGAGGAGCTTACGGTCTTTGTTCTCGGAAAATAAAGTGCTAATCTTGTTCATGATGTTGGGAATTTCTTTTTTTGGGGGGGGATGGGGCTTATAGGTCTTATAAGACTTATGGGACTTATAGGACTTATAGGACCTATGGGTCTTATAGCAGTTCTTTGAGGAACCGGCTGAGGGCCTCAACGTCCTTCATGCCCGGCTCTGTCTCAAAGCGTGAGTTCAGGTCGATGCCGATGCACTTGGGGTGGTGGAAAGCCTTGATGCACGCTGCGTCATCGGGGCCTATGCCACCACTCAGCAGGAAAGGCTTCGCGCCGTCGTAGGCTTCGAGTACGCTCCAGTCAAACTGACGGCCACTGCCGCCAACGGTCTTGCTCTGTGTGTCGAACAAGAAGTAATCTACGCAGTCCTCGTACTGCTTGCAGGAGGCTATCGCCTCACTGCTCAGCAACGGGTCGCCAGTGGGAATGCTGATGGCCTTGATGAACTGTAAGCCCGGGCGAATGTCGGGATCGAGCGTGCGTCGCAGGTTGCGGATGAAAGTGGGCGACTCGTGACCGTGGAGCTGAATGAGATCCAACTGGTAGTTGACGGTTCGTGTAATGATGTTCTGAGCCATCTCGTCCACGAACACGCCGACTCTTGAGACCTTTCCCCCCTGATGGAGATCGGAGGGAGCTTCCGCCCTGTCAGGAATAATTCCTGCATGGGTGGGAATCATCGTCACGTTGCGGGGCGACTTGTCCCAGAAAATCATGCCTATCCAGTTCACTCCTAACGCGGTCACCGCACGGATGTTCTCACCGTTGCGCATGCCACACACTTTAATAATCTTGCAGTCCATATTTCAAGTTTGATTCTTCTCTTATTTTTTAAGTTCTTCACGTTGTCTCGTTGCCTGTCGTGCAAAGGGCTTCCAGGTGCCGCTCAATGCCCCGGTTCGGTCATCTATCGACCGAGAGTCGGTCCGTTCTTCGGTCAAAATGTGCTGTCAAACCTGCGGAAATCGAATCTTCTCAATAAAAGCAGCAAGGGCTTGTCCTGGATTGGGCGCTTTCATGAAGGTCTCTCCAATGAGGAATCCGCTGAATCCGGCGCTTTGCAATTCCCTGATGACGTGTGTGCTGCTTATTCCGCTTTCGCTTATTTTGACGGTTCCTTTCGGGAGCTTTTCTGCCATGCGGAACGAGTGCTCTACATCGGTTACGAATGAGCCTAAATGGCGGTTGTTGATACCGCATAAGTCAGGCTCCAGCTCGGCATAGTCTAACTCGTCTTCGCCGTGCATCTCAAGTAGCACCTCCAGGCCCATTGAATGGGCTTTGTCCATGAGCACTCGGCACTGTTGTCTTGACAGACAGGCCGCTATGAGCAGTACAGCCGAGGCACCGCAGAGCAGGGCTTCATAGAGCTGCAGCTCGTCGATGACGAAGTTCTTATACAGGATGGGGAGGGTCACTCCCGACTGTCTCGCCTCCATAATAAAACGGTCGTGACCGCCAAAATATTGTTTATCGGTGAGGATGGAGAGTGCAGCGGCTCCGTTCTGTTGGTAGCTCAGGGGAATCTCGCCGGCTCGTCCATCTTCCTTGATCCACCCCTTTGAGGGCGAGCGCCGTTTGAACTCGGCGATGATGCCCGTGTCGCTCTTCAGGAGCGCTTCGCGCAGTGAAGGCTTCTTGGCACGCATCTGTGCCAGTTCCGTTTGCTTGTGCGCAATGATTTGTTCTAAGATGTCAGCCATTGTTCAGGAGTTGATTTCCACGAATTTCTTAAACGTCCGAAGTGCCGCTCCGCTGTCGATACTGGTGCGGGCGATGTCAATACACTCTTCGATGCTCTTCTGTCCGCGTTCCAGTACCTGAATGCCGAAGGCGGCATTGGCCAGCACAATGTTCTTCTGAGCCGGCAGGCAACGGTTCTCCAGCACTGAGTCGAATATCTGCTTGGCTTCCTCCTCAGTGGCACCAGCCACGAGCTCTTCGGGTTTGGCCCTCTCAAAGCCGAGGTCAGTGGGCGAGAAGATTTTCTCGTAGTGATTGGTCGTCACCTTGAAGTCGCCCGTGAGCGATATCTCGTCGTAGCCGTCGATGGTGTTCACGATGCCATAGTCGATACCGATTCGCTGATACACATTATTATAAAGACGCATCTGGTCGAGATTGGCCACGCCGAGCAGCTGGCACTGTGGCTGCGAGGGGTTGACAATAGGGCCCAGCAGATTGAAGAACGTGGGGAAGGGCAGTGCCTTGCGAATGGGGCCTACGAACTTCATGGCACGCGCAAAAAGCTGAGCGTGCAGATAGACAATGCCGCACTCATTGAGGCTGCGGTTCAGGCGGTCGATATTGTCGGTGAACTTCACGCCGTGGTTGGCTATCACGTTTGAGGCTCCGCTGGTGCTGGTGGCGGCATAGTTGCCGTGTTTGGCCACCTTATAGCCAGCTCCGGCTATGACAAAGCAGGAGGTGGTAGAGATGTTGAAGGTGTTCTTGCGGTCGCCGCCAGTGCCCACCACGTCGATGTAGCGGTCGCACTGCAGCGGAACAGGCACGCCGGTCTCCAGAATGCCGTCGCGGAAGCCCAACAGCTCGTCAACCGTGATGCCGCGCATCTGCAAGCCCGTAATGAGGGCGGTTACTTGTTCGGTGGGATATGCGCTCTTGGTGATGCCCACCAGAATGTTCTTGGTCTCCTCACGAGTGAGTTCCTCGTGGTTGAGAATCTTGGCTAAAATTTCTTTCATGCGTCTATAAAGTTTTTGATGATGGTACGTCCTTGTGGGGTAAGCACAGACTCAGGGTGAAACTGAATGCCGTGGATGTCGAAGTCTCGGTGGCGCAGGGCCATGATCTGTCCTTCGTCGCTCTCTGCAGTGATTTCCAGACAGGTGGGGAAATCTTCCTTTGACACCACCCATGAATGGTAGCGGCCTATGGTGATGGAACTGTCTAACCCATTGAAAATCGGGTCGTTGGATGTGATGTGACAGGGCGTGGCGACACCGTGGAAGACTTCTGAAAGGTTCTCTAATTTGCCGCCGAAAGCCTCGCCGATGGCCTGATGCCCCAGACAGACACCGAGGATGGGCTTGCGACCGGCATAGGTGCGAATCACGTCGAGTAGCAATCCGGCCTCAGAGGGAATGCCCGGGCCGGGCGAAAGGATAATCTTGTCGAACGCTTCGAGTCGTGGAAGCTCGAACTGGTCGTTGCGTAGCACGGTGACCTCGGCACCGAGTTCTTTCACCAAATGACTCAGATTGTAGGTGAATGAGTCGTAGTTGTCGATGATAACTATTTTCATAGGACTTATATGACTTATGGGACTTATATGACTTATGGGACTTATATGACTTATAGGGTTCCGGCTTTCTCAATGGCTCGCCGCAGTGCCCCCAGCTTGTTGTTCACTTCCTGTAGCTCGTAGTCCTCGTTGCTCTTGGCCACGATGCCTCCACCGGCCTGGAACCACAGCTCGCCGTTGCGCGAGACGAAGGTGCGGATGGTGATGGCCTGATTGAGCGAGCCGTTGAGCCCGATGACTCCGATGCAGCCGCCGTAGGCTCCACGGTTGTGCGGCTCATATTCGGAAATGAGCTGCATGGCACGCACTTTGGGCGCTCCACTCAGCGTTCCGGCGGGGAAGGTGTCAATGAAAGCTTTGATGGGGTCGGCACCATCGTCCAGCTCGCCCGAAACGCGGCTCACCAGATGGATGACGTGCGAATAGTACTGAATGTCCTTGTAGTAATCTACCTGCACGTTGTGGCAGTTGCGCGACAGGTCGTTGCGGGCCAGGTCAACCAGCATCACGTGCTCGGCATTCTCCTTCGGGTCGTTGCGCAGGAATTCGGCCCCCTTTCGGTCAGCCTCGGCATCGCCAGTGCGCTTTGTCGTGCCAGCTATCGGGTCAATGTAGGCTTTACGGCCTTCAATGCGGCAGTGCGTCTCGGGACTGGAGCCGAAGATGCGGAAGCCGCCGAAGTCGAAGTAGAACAGGTAGGGTGAGGGGTTAATGCTGCGCAGGGTGCGATAGAGCTTGAAGTCGTCGCCCTCATATTGCTGGACAAATCGGCGTGAGAGCACAATCTGGAACACGTCGCCGCGCAGACAGTGCTGAATGCCGCGTCGGATGTTGGCCTTATGCTCGTCGTCGGAAAGCGTAGAGCGCACGTCTCCTATGGGATGGAAGTCGTAGGCTTGCACGTTGGTCTTGTTCATCGACTTGTAGATAGCATCAATGTCACTCTCGCTGCCCAGCGACACGATAGTGAGCTGGTTGTTGAAATGGTCGAACACGATGATGTCGCGAAACAGAATGTAGAGCACGTCGGGCGCGTCGTTCTTCTCCTGTGTCTCGTCCTTTATGGCAATCTGTTCGAAATAGCGCACAGCATTGAACGACGTATAGCCGAAGAGACCGCAATAGTCGTGGTGCTCACCTCTCACGTGAATGTTGTCTATGAGCGCGTGGATGGCTTCGGCAGTGCCGAATCGGGTGTTGATGTCCTGTCGGAGAGCGGTGCCGTCGGGATATTTGACTGTAGCAGTACCGTGAGCGATGGCAACCGAGGCAATGGGGTGGATGCCGATGAACGAGCGGGCATTGCTCTGTTCGTGATAGTCAGAACTCTCCATCAGCGCACTTTGCGGATAGAGGTCGCGCAGCCGCATATAGACTCCTACCGGGGTGTAGAGGTCGGCCAGGATGGTGCGCGAAGTGGTGGTGTAATTAAAAGTTTCCATATTCTCCAGCTAAGTTCTTGTTGTTCAGATAGGTTTCTACGTCCTTGTCGCCGCGTCCGCTCACCGTGAGCACCACTACGTCGTCTTTACGGAACTGCATCTTCGGGAGAACGGCCAAGGCATGGGCAGACTCCAGTGCGGGGATGATGCCTTCCATGCGCGTCAGTTCGTAGGCGGCACGTATGGCCTCGTCGTCGTTGATGCTATAGACGGTGGCGCGATGCTGTGTGGCCAGGTTGGCGTGCATGGGACCGATGCCGGGATAGTCGAGTCCGGCAGAGATGCTTTCTGCTTCAATGATCTGTCCGTCAGGCGTTTGCATGACCAGTGTCTTGGCTCCGTGGAGGATGCCCATGCGGCCCACATGAATGGTTGCGGCTGTATGGCCAGTGTCGGCTCCTTGTCCGCCTGCTTCGGCCAGCACAATCTTCACCCGTTCGTCGTCAATGTAGTGGTAGATGGTACCGGCAGCATTGGAGCCGCCGCCCACGCAGGCCATAAGGTAGTCGGGACAGTCGCGCCCGATTTTCTCTTGCAGTTGTGCTTTGATCTCCTTCGAGATGATGCTCTGCAGACGGGCTACCATGTCGGGGTAGGGGTGAGGCCCTACGGTAGAGCCGATGATGTAGAACGTGTCGGAAGGATGGCAGCACCAGTCGCGAATGGCCTCATTGGTGGCATCCTTGAGAGTCCAGTTGCCTGTCTTCACGGGGCGGACCTCAGCTCCCAGCATCTTCATGCGTTCCACGTTCACGTGCTGTCGCTCCACGTCGAGCGCTCCTTGATAGACCACGCACGGCATGTCCATGAGTGCACACACCGTAGCTGTGGCCACACCGTGCTGTCCAGCGCCCGTCTCGGCAATGATGCGCTTCTTGCCCATCTTCTTTGCCAGCAGAATCTGTCCGATGGTGTTGTTGATTTTGTGAGCGCCCGTGTGGTTCAGGTCCTCACGCTTCAGGTAGAGACGGCATCCGTACTTCTCGCTCATGCGCCGCGCATAATAAAGAGGAGAGGGGCGGCCCACGTAGTCGCGCAGCAGCGACATGTACTCCTGTTGGAACTCGTCAGACTCCAGGATGGGCAGGTATTGTTCCTGCAGGTTCTTCACCGTGGCATAGAGAATCTCGGGAACATAGGCACCGCCAAACGCTCCGTAGAATCCCTGTTGATTGACTAAATAGCTCATAGCTTACTGTTTTTATGTTATAAAGTTTTTATGTGGTTGCTCTTATCGAAAAAAGGCCCGCCGTAAGAACGACGAGCCTTGTTTTCTTTTCAGCAAGATGCATGCGGCTGGTTTCTCACGACTGTTTCAATCTTGAGTTGCGCCACCACCATGCATTTGCGTTCATTGTCATGAGTCTAAAGTTTAGTTGATTCTTGGTTGCAAAGATATGCACTTTTATCTGAACAAACAAATATTTTTGCATGTTTTTTCGTAGAAAAGCGTATTCTTGCATATTTATTGCATGCGCTTTACTATTCTTTCGTTAATCTTCTCAAAAAACGACAATGTTTTGAGTTTTTTTCCTATATTTGCAACGTATTACTAACTGAGTAAGAATAAAAACCAAAATCTTTATAAAAACAATGACTTTAAAACTACGACTATCATTTGTAACATTGTTACTCATGATGTTGACTGTACCGGGATGGGCAGCCAACACGAAAACGACCGTGGAACAGGTGACCAGCACCGTCACGCTTTCTACCGACGTTGATTACATCATTACCAGTGCAACCCCGTTTTCGGGTACTGATGCAATCGTAAACATCACCAACACCGACCATGCCGTGCTTATACTCGATGCCGTCAGACCGTCGAAAGCAATCAGCAGCTGGCTGAAGTATGTGCAGATTAATGGTCAGAAAGCAGTGAACAACACCAACTGCCAGGTGAAAATCTACAATTTGGGTTGTATTATCCTGCCTTATCCAGATGGCGATAACTTCAAGCCCCTGACCGTTTATTCAGAGAAGAATTTTGAAGGTGAGTCATGCAATGACTTCGGGCTGGAGAACACCGGTGGCTACATGAACACACTGACCGAGGAGAAACTGAACAACCGCATCAGCTCGTTCAAGCTGAAGCGCGGCTATATGGTGACGTTTGCCCTGAAAGATGGTGGTCGTGGCTATAGCCGTTGCTTCATTGCTGCCGACAAGGATATTGAGATGGCTTCTATGCCTGGCATTCTCGACAATTCCATCTCATCGTATCGTGTGTTCAAGTGGTACGATTGCGGTAAGAAACAGCTGGCCAACTACATGGACAAGACTGCCTTGACTGCGCTCAATGTGCAGAGTAGCTACGACTGGGGACAGGGCAACAGCAGTTTCCTGCCCGACTTCGAGTGGGTTCCGAACCATATCTATGAGGATTATCCCTCATCGTCAACCATCGGAAAGACGATGCAGTCGCCTCACACGAAGAACAACAACGAGCCTCGTAACTCGTCGGATGACCACCCACAGGACTTGACTACAATCCTGAACAACTGGGAGAATATGATGCGCACAGGCTTGCGTCTCTGTTCACCTGCTTCATGGGACGGTAGTGACTATTGGAATGCCACTGGTTTCTTGGCTGACTTCTTGGATTCTATCGATGCCCGTGGGTGGCGTTGCGACATTATTGATTTGCACTGTTATTGGGCTGAAGGCAGTTTCGGCAATATTGCAAACTGGGCAAATAAGTACAAACGTCCCATTTGGATTTCGGAGTGGTGCTGGGGCGCTTCATGGAATAATAATGGCGCTTTTGCTAGTGGCGTGACAGAAGCAAATGTGCGTGATGCACTACAGCGAATCTGCACAAATCTGAATAGTTGGGACTACGTGGAGCGCTACTACTATTGGAACGGCGAGCGCGACCCGTCGCGTCTCTATAAAAATAATTCGCTGACTCCTGCCGGACAATATTATGCCAGCATGAACTCTGGTCTGGGCTATAATGGCAAGTACGACTATGCGCCGAAAGTTCCCACACAATATGATCCGTCCGATCTGTCGGTGCTGTATAATAGCACGACTGGTTCAGCTCAGCTGAAGTGGAATGACAGAAACGGTGAGATGAATGTCAGCATGAGCGTGGAACGTCGTTCTGGCATCGGAAAGACGTGGGAGAAAATTGCCGATATAGAATTGCAGGAAAGCAAGGCCGCCTATACCTACGAAGACAATGGGGCTACAAATGGTTGCCAGTATCGCGTTCATATCGTCGATGGTAAGTCGGTTGACCGCTATACGAAGGTCGTTACGGCAGTCAACAATGACTATAAGGCCGGCGATGCAATCGATGTGAATGGAACCACGATGTATCTTGGAGGAAACATGTTTACCAATGGTAATTTCGACATGGGATTCCTTGGATGGAAGAACGGCCTTGGCGAAGAACCTGCTGCTCCTTACTTCCAAGTGGTGAAAGCTGGAGGCTACGATGACGGCACTTATTTGCAGGCTTATGGTACGGGCACACAGTCAACGGCCATGTCTATCAATACCATTTTGCCGATTGAGACTAATACCTATTATTATTTCTCGGCTGCTTCAAGTTACATGTCATCCAGCAATGCCAGTAGATTGGGACTCAGCAAGGAGGGAAGCATATCTAATTTGGCGAAAGTGTATCTTAATAACACATCACCTAATTGGAACATGCATAATGGTACCTTCAATAGCGACAGCTATACGGAAGCTCGTTTGTTGCTCTATAATATGGAGGCAAAGGGACAGGTGGATCAGTTGTTGCTCAGCCGTCTGTTTGAATCGCGTGAGGAGGCTATAGCCGATGGCGTGGCCAAGATGCGTGAAAAGGCCGCAATGTTCATACAGTATAACACTAAGCAGACCGACAAGTTCCCTGCATTGAACACCGAACTGACACAGACTTTGGCTGCTGTCACCACTACTGACGAAGCTGCGTTGACGACGCTGACGACAGCTGTCGATAATGCCATCAAGGCATATCGGATTCTGGAGAGTAATGAGCGCGGCGACATCCTGGCTTATGCTGAAAAACTGGCAGCCTTTAATCTTGTCGGTGTTGAGGATTTGCGTGAAAAGCTCGCTGCTGCACAGCAGGCTGTGAGTGCCGCCGAAATCGTCAGCACTTACCCCGAACTGGATATTGCAACCGACGTGTATCTGCCTCAGACAGATGTAGAGGATCAGGTGAAGAATCCAAGCTTTGATAGTTCGATAGGATGGACAACCAAGTGCGGTACTTATACGCAAGGCGACCAGCGCATCAACTCGACTGACGAGACCACGTTCTGGAACGCTTTCTGGTCAGGCGTTGATGCAACCGATGAGACGCAGACGATGGCCATCAAGCAGAGCGTGAATTATCTTTCTCATGGTCTTTATGCACTGGAGTGCAAGGCTTCGACTGAGCACTATTGTCTGTCTGACCAGCATGGATATATCACTGATGGTACGCAGACCGAAAACACACCGCTCCTTTCGGCTGATTTCTTTGATCTGCCCGCCATGTCGAAAAAGAATCGTTGGCAGACACTGCTCTCAGCACCTATCTATGTGGACGAGAATAGCGACGTGACCATCGGATTTGAAGGTTCGAAGAAGGGCGCTCTGAGTAATGCATGGATTGAGCGCGGCAAGACTTCCGGGCAGACGAACGACAAGCGTGAGGGATGGTGGTGTGCCACTGACTTTACATTGAAGCACACGCCTCTTTATCAGCTTACTGTCGTTCCTGAGCAGTGTGGAGCTATCTGTCTGCCTTATGCCTTGCATCCTCAGACGACGATGAAGTACTATCAGATTGTAGGCATCAATCCCGAATACACTCAGCTGTGTCTGGCCGAAGTGGAACAGCCCGAAGCCGGTGTTCCGTATATCTATCGTTCAACGGTGGCCGATGCTCGGTTCCTTGAGTTTGGCACGCCTGTTTCAAAGGTGGCAACTGAAGAGCAGTGCAATCTGCGCGGATTCTTGTCAACGTCAGCTCGTGTACCAGCCAATTACTTCTACGTGAAGGACGGTGCCTTCGAGAAAGCACCCAGTGCGAATCGTCCCAGCATAGGTAACTTTACGGGAATCCTCCGTCCGTTCAGCGACAACAAGGCAACTGGTATTCCCGTGATTGAGAACTGGGAAGGACAGACCATGCCGATTAATGGCGTCACCGATGCCGATAAGACAGCCAACGAGGCTAAAGTCTCTACAGGCATACATTATGTTGCTGTGAAGACGAAGGCTGCTGACGGCATTTATACTGTGGATGGCCGTAGCGTTTCACCCCAGTCTATGAAGCCCGGCCTCTATATCAAGGTCGTGGATGGACGTGCCTATAAGACTGTTGTCAAATAATGATATTTATATATGGAAACATTAAGAAAAACTTTTATAATGGTGGCTGCGCTTAGCGCGGCCACCGCTTTCTCGCAGGAAACGGTTCGCTCTTCTTCGAGCCTTTACCTGCCTGCATACTCCAAGGCCGACAATATCGTTCCTTTTGCCATTTCGGCTGAGGGGAAACGCTTCGAACCTACCTGGGGACTGGATCAGGCATGGATTAGCCGACAGAATCTACGTAAGGGCGTCAATCACATGGGGAAGGAAAATGTTGGTATTGGCCGAACGGCTTTCCGATACACTCAGGCATTGACCAATGACTCAGTGATAGGAGCTTCCGATATCAATGCAATGCGCACTCGCAGCACAGTCTTCGATGAACTGAATCCGCAGTTGCCGCTTGTCTTCACGGCTGACCAGGAAGCTGTCAATCCCGAGACAGCATCGGCACCTCCAGAATATTTCGTGAAGAACAAGAGTGCCAACATCGAACACTGGGCTGCCATGATTAATAGCCATGTGCATTGGATGCAAGCAAATACGCGACATCCGATTGTTGGCATTTCTCCGTTTAACGAGGGCGACTATTGGACAACGGAGGAGGGCGCTACCGTTGATAAGCAATGGCAGGTGGCCAAACTGTTGAAAGAGAATTATCCACGCTGCAATAATATTGCTATGGTGGGTGGCAATACACTCAACAATGATAAGGCGCTCGCTTGGTACACGCCTGGCAAAGACTATTACGATTGGGGCAATACCCATCAGTTGGCAGGCTCGTTCGACACATTCGCAGGCTTCTATCAACAGTTGGCAAAGGACGGAAAAACGGGCTATGCCGATGAGATGCACAATGTGGGCGAGGCGATGATTGGACTGGAGTACGGCATGACCGTAGGTATTTGGTGGGGCTTTGACAGCCGTGCACGCGGTGAATTCTGCCAGATCAGCCGTCACGGCGTGAGACTGGCCTACGAGGAGAACCGTTCGAAGTGGACGGCAGCTTCGGTCTATCGACATGACGACGGACGTGTGAAGGCTTTTGTTGGCTCCAGCGAACGTCAGGCTAATACAACGAACTATCAGTTCGTGTCAACTGAGCGTGAGGTCTATTATGATGGATTTGGTCCTGTGCACGAATATTTTACAGAGATGCCTGGCGGAACAGCCTATCAGAAGGGGCAGACCAATGCTGAGCGCGTCATTGATATCACTTGGGGTGACGACGTGGCTCCCGGCATTATCAATGGCACTTACCGAATCTTCAATAAGGTGTCTGGCGCAACTGGTAATATGTTGTCCTATTCTGCGAATACAGGTAACATCACTTCGAAGAAATATGGTACCAATACTGCCGCTCAGGCTAAACAGCAGTGGGTGATTAAGCCTGCTACCAATAGGACGGGTGGCGACCTGAGCTTCTACGATATAGAGTCGGTTGACAATCAGAAGATACGTATGAATGTGAAGGACTTTGCAACGACTCAGGCCGATATCATTGCTTACCAGCAGGACAATCCCTCCAGCAATGAGCAGTGGTATTTGGAATATGCCGGCAATGGATATTATTACATTCGCAATCGCGAGAGCGCACTCTATATGGCTACGGCAGGAACCTCTTATTCAGCTAAGATCATTCAGCGCGCATGGACAGATGCCGATAAGGACCGCATGATGTTCCGCATTTTACCTGTTGATGTCGATTATGAGACAGTGGCTCCGGCTCAGCCCCTCAATTTGATTGCTGAGGCGCAGCCTGCTTCCGTCAAACTGACGTGGGATGCCAATACCGAAGGGGATTTGGAAGGATACATGGTGGTACGTGCTCAGAAAGGTACGACCGATTGGAATACGATTGCCCGCAAACTGACTACCAACTACTTTATTGATAATACTTGTCGTCCCGGTACCTCATATATATATAAGGTGAAAGCCATAGACCGTGCGCAGAACCTGTCGGAGGCATCTGCTACTGCTGAGGCTGGCCCTTCAGGAGAACGTGCGCTCATTGCCGTTTGGGATTTCGAAAACAATGTTTACGATATGACCCCGAATATGATGGATATGGCAGTGAATGGCACCGTGAGGTATCAGACTGATCACAAGTCAGGTGAGAAGTCGCTCTATATCGCTTCTCAGTATGCCCAGCTCCCTTATGGCATTGCCAACAGCGATGAACTTTCTATCTGCCTATGGGTGAACTGGCGCACATCAACCACGCAGTGGCAACGTATCTTTGATTTTGGAGTAGATACTGATCACTACATGTTCCTTACTCCTAACAACAGCTATACCAATGTGATGCGCTTTGCTATCAAGAATGGAGGCGACGAGCAGATACTTGATTGCCCCAGTAAGTTGTCGGCTTATCAGTGGAAACACGTAGTAGTGACGATTGGTAAGGGGCAGACTACTATTTATATCGATGGTAAGGTGGCAGCCTCCACAACAAGCATCACTATTCGTCCGAGCGACATTCATCCCATTCTGAACTATTTGGGACGCAGTCAGTTCCTCGCCGACCCGCTGATTTCGGCTTACTATGACGATGTGCGCATTTACAACTACGCTGTCACAGCCGATGAGGTGAAGACCATCATGGACGGTGGTGACCCCAGCGGCATTGATATGCCCGTAGCTGACTCCGATGCTCATTCCGCTTATTATGGCATCGATGGCATCCGTCGTTCTACACCCCAGCGAGGCTTCAACATCATCAGCCCGACTGAAGGACGCTCGCAGGGCAAGAACACCAAGAAGGTGTTTCTTACCAAGTAAGTAATCGTAAAAAAATAATTTGGGACGCTTTTGCATGTGTGATGATTACCCCATGCAAAAGCGTCCCGACTTTTAGGCTGTATCGCGTCATGATTTAGGCTATATCACGTCATGATTTAGGCTATATCACGTTACGATTTAGGCTATATCACGTTACGATTTAGGCTATATCATGTCACGGTTTAGGTTAGATGGTGTCACATTTTAGGCTAAATCATTCTTGAATCATTCACGTTTCATTTTCTGGTAATGGTGTAACGCCATTGTCATCAACACTACATACTACATTCGAAAAAAGTTTGCAAAACATCTGTTTCATCTGTTTCCTTTCGTAAATCGTTATATATCAAAAAGTTACAGTTGAAACAGATGGAAGCAGATGTTGACACTGTTTTTGGGGTCAGATTGCGTTGCTATTGTTCTTTTTTCTTAGCTTTTTGTCTCAAAATGTAACAAAACTGCTCCCAAATCACGTTAAACTCTTCAAATCTTATCATTAATTGAAAAAAATATGTATCTTTGCGGCGTGAACGCCGCTAAAGCGATAAGACAGGAGACATGTGACAAACGTTGTTCTTCTTTCGCATCGAGTCTTCCTGGCCCATCTTGTGGAGGCTGAGGAAAAAGATATTTCTCAATTGTCCATTTTTGTCTCGGAAACTTTTCGTACCTTTGCACCAAAAGTAACGACAGACTGACGATGGAACAGAAATTCGGGAAAAACAGTATTGACATTGAGGCGCTGCGCGAGTTTTGCGAGCGCGAGGGCAAGGAGGTGACTTACCGCAAGGGCGACCAGCTGGAGCGCGAGGGCGATCCCGCACGATGGTTCGGCTTCGTCACCGAAGGGTGCTTCAAGTATGTAACGTATGGCATCAGCGATGACAGGGAGCATATCACATGGTTCTCGTTTGAGGGCGAGTTTGCGGGCGACTATCCCAACTGCCTCGACGGTCGTCCATCGCAGACCACGATCAAGGCGATGATGCCCAGCCGCATGCTCCGTGTGAGCGGCGAACAGCTAATGGACTTTTTCCGTCAAGACGCTGAAAAGATGGAGTTGCGCAGTGTCATAGCTGAGCATCTACTCAGTCAGGCCCGCGCCTGCTACCTCGACCTCCACCGCGCCACAGCCCGCGAACGCTATGAGTTGCTGCTGAAGCGTTGTCCCGGCATTGTGGAGTTTCTTGACTTGCAAGACATCGCCTCGTTCTTGAACATTCATCCAAATACTGTCAGCAAAATACGGCGTGACATTACGTTTCGCGGCAAATAATAGTCTATAACAGGTAGAAATTCTCAACCTAAGTTGAGACATTAGTCCTTGGCATTTCTTTTTCAGATTTAGTCAAGGGCCTATTTTTATGCCTTTTTGTAACTTTGCAGCCAAAAAGCGAAATAATTCTAAAAAACAATGATTATGGACAGACATTCAAAATTCGGTTTGAAAACCATGTGTGTGTGGATTATATTCCTCACTGTGCTTTACGGTTCTTATGCCGTAGTTACTAATTCTCCTCTTAGCGGATTGCTTGACAAAGAGACAGGAGGATTCATCTCACTTGCATTCTTCGTGGCATGGGCACTTGTCTGGTTTGCCATCGGTCGGTACTTCAGTCGTGATTATGCCCAGAAAAAGGAAACTTGGAAGCGAGACTATCCTGCCATAGGTGAAGCGGAAATCGACAAGGCTTTTCGTGCTGAATATTTCTCACGTCTTGTCAAAATGCTTTCTATCGTATTCTTCTTTGCCGTTCTCGCTTATGTGGCAGCTAATGTCAGAGAAACAATTACGCTGAGAAGTGGAATCTACATCGGAACGCTGATGGTACTATCCATTATCTGTGGCATATACTATAAAAAACACAGGAGAGATTGCCAATCCTCCGCAGGATGATATCAACTTCTTTAGTCTATGCATAGGAGTGTCATTCTCGTATAAGTTCAACGCCACCCGCACGAAGTACAAGAATAGACCGCTACATCGCCAGCCATCCCCCCGTCAAGACCTTTCCCCGCTTCTATCTTGTCCTGCTTCGCCAACCCATCGCCCCGATGGAATCCGACGGCATGAGCCGCGTTTATCAGATGTAACCCCCGAAATGTTACAAAACCCCTGAACATTTGTTCAGACTTTCACCTCGGCAGACACTTTTTAGGTCTTGTCGGGGGCTTTTTCGTGGGACTTTCTGTAACTTTGCCACACGAAGTTCAAATAATAAACTCTCTCTCGTTGATAGCGGGCAGCCGTCGGCCTCAGTGCCGACACTGCCCACTTCAAAGAATAGAATATCGATTAAGAACATTTAACGCCCTACGATGCAGGATTTCCCGCTTCACGGCGTTTATATAGAAACATTATCAACAAACAATATCGAAATGACAACAATGAAAATCTGGAAAATAGTATTTGTGTTGCTTACAGCCTTTTCCCTAGTCTCTTGTGACAAAGAAGATGAAAATAATATGATGTTGACAGCTATAGAATCTATAGCCTCAACGCAATGGTCGCTCAACAGGCAGGCAACACACAGGGAGGGCAAGACCGTTGTGGAAAGGGGCACCTACAC
>DFJI01000008.1 GCA_002372235.1 Prevotella sp. UBA3675
ATCAAACTCTTCCATCGTCGCAAAAAAATAGTATCTTTGCAACTGTAATTCAGATAAACTAAAAGCTTCATTTTATTAATTATTTATGATACAGACAGTTGTAAAACGCGATGGACGCATCGTGGGCTTTAACGAGCAAAAAATCATGGCCGCCATACGCAAAGCCATGATGACGACGGAGAAAGGCGAGGACGAGCGACTGCTCAACACCATAACCGACCACATCGCACAGCGCGGACAGACGCAGATGACGGTGGAGGCCATTCAGGACTTAGTGGAGGTGGAACTGATGAAGAGCGCCCGAAAAGACGTGGCCCAGAAGTACATTGCCTACCGCAACCAGCGCAGCATAGCCCGAAAGGCGAAGACTCGCGACATATTCCTGGACATCGTGAACGTGAAGAACAACGACATCACGCGCGAGAACGCCAACATGAACGCCGACACACCTGCCGGCATGATGATGAAGTTTGCGTCGGAATCGACCAAGCCTTTCGTCGATGACTACCTGCTGTCACCCGACGTGCGCGATGCCGTGGAGCATAACTACCTGCACATCCACGACAAGGACTACTACCCCACCAAGTCGTTCACCTGCGTGCAGCACCCGCTCGACAACATCCTGAACTGCGGCTTCATAGCCGGACACGGAGCCTCGCGCCCGGCCAAGCGCATCGAGACGGCTTCGGTGCTGGCCTGCATCTCGCTCGAGTGCGCCCAGAACGAGATGCACGGCGGACAGGCCATCCCAGCCTTCGACTTCTATCTGGCTCCCTTTGTGCGCCTCTCTTATATAGAAGAGGTGAAATATCTGGAAGACCTCTACGGTGAAAACTTCTCACAGCTCTACGACGAGCCGCTGCTCGACTACCTGAAACAGCCGCTCGACGGACTGCAGGGCATCGACCGCGTGCGCCAGCATGCCATCAACAAGACCGTGAGCCGTGTGCATCAGGCTATGGAGGCTTTCATCCACAACATGAACACCATCCACTCGCGCGGTGGCAATCAGGTGGTGTTCTCTTCCATCAACTACGGCACCGACACCTCGGCTGAGGGACGATGCGTGATGCGCGAACTGCTGCTCAGCACCTACGAGGGCGTGGGCGGCGGCGAAACAGCCATCTTCCCCATTCAGATATGGAAGAAGAAGCGCGGCGTGAACTATCTGCCTGAAGACCGCAACTTCGATCTTTACCAGTTGGCCTGCAAGGTGACGGCCCGACGGTTCTTCCCCAACTTCCTGAACCTGGATGCCACGTTCAACCAGACCGACGAGTGGCAGGCCAACGATCCGAAACGCTACCTGCACGAGGTGGCCACAATGGGCTGCCGCACACGTGTGTTCGAGAACCGCTTCGGACCGAAGACCTCAGTGGGACGCGGCAACATCTCGTTCTCGACCATCAACATCGTGCGACTCGCCATTGAGTGCATGAAGACCGAGGACAAGGAACAGCGCATCGCACAGTTCTTTGCCAAGCTCGACGAGATGCTGGAGCTCACCGCCAAGCAGCTTGACGAACGCTTCCAGTTCCAGAAGACGGCTCTCGCCAAGCAGTTCCCCCTGCTCATGAAGAGCCTGTGGATAGGTGCCGACAAGCTGAAGGAGAACGACACCGTGGAGAGCGTGATCAACCAAGGCACGCTCGGCATCGGCTTCATCGGACTGGCCGAGTGCCTGGTAGCCCTCATCGGAAAACATCACGGCGAGAGCCAGGAGGCGCAGGAACTGGGTCTGAAGATCGTGACCTACATGCGCGACCGTGTCAACACCTTCTGCGAACAGTATCATCACAACTACTCCGTACTGGCCACGCCAGCCGAAGGACTGGCCGGGCGCTTCACCAAGCGCGACCGAAAGGAGTTTGGCGTGATTCCCGGTGTGACCGACCGCGACTACTACACCAACTCGAACCACGTGCCCGTCTATTACAAGTGCTCGGCCCGACACAAGGCAGAGGTGGAGGCCCCCTATCACGACCTGACACGCGGCGGCCACATCTTCTACGTTGAGATAGACGGCGATGCCACCCACAATCCGCAGGTCATCATGAGCGTTGTTGACATGATGGACCGCCTGAACATGGGCTACGGCTCGGTGAACCACAACCGCAACCGCTGCATGGACTGCGGCTATGAGAACGCACAGGCCGACCTGAAGGTATGTCCGAAGTGCGGATCGAAGCACATCGACCGCCTGCAGCGCATCACCGGCTACCTCGTGGGAACCACCGACCGCTGGAACTCAGGCAAGCTGGCTGAGCTGAACGACCGTGTGACCCACATCGACGACGGCGAGAAGAGCTTGTTCTAATACCCACCCCCAACCCCTCCCCAAGGGAGGGGAGTCTATTCAGGGATAAAAAAATAAACACCCCTCTCCTCGGGAGGGGATAGAAGCGGGTCAATGATTTCAGTACTCACTATCATAGAAGACACAATGGTGGACGGTCCGGGCTTCCGGACCGCCATCTACTGTGCCGGTTGCCGGCATCAGTGCGAAGGCTGCCACAATCCCCAGTCGTGGGATTTCGAAGGCGGTCATGCCATGACCACCGAGGACATCATGCGCGTGATAGAGGCCGACCCATACGCCAACGTGACGTTCAGCGGCGGCGACCCGATGTATCAGCCCGAAGGCTTTGCCGAACTGGCACGCGCCATCAGGGAGCGCACGAAGAAGACCATCTGGTGCTACACGGGATTCACCTTCGAGGCACTGCTCACCAATCCCCGCCAGCGGGCGCTGCTCGAACAGATCGACGTACTGGTAGATGGCCCTTTTGTGAAGTCGAAACGCGACGAGTCGCTCATCTTCCGAGGCTCCAGCAACCAGCGTTTAGTGGACGTGCCAGCCTCGCTACGCGAAGGACATGTCGTGGAGTTAGACTACCATCCGGCACCTATCGAGACTCTACAGTAAGCATTTTGTTTCTGTGCTCATATTTTAGCAAAGTCAAATCTTTGCAGACTTACTCAAATGATTACGAGAATTTTTACTCAAATCTGTTCGCAAAATCACTCAATTTCCTTTAATTTAGAAAACAAATCCATGAAAAAAGTATTAATTGATAATTGATTATTATCTTATATTTCACTCCATTATGGCAATTTTACAAGCAAATGTTTTGCTTTCTCGCTATTTTTAACGAACTTTGCAGCCGCGAATAATACCTATTTTAATATAAAAGATTAGCTATGGCTGAAAATTTGGAAGTGAAAAGCCTTGACCAAGTGGTCGTTCGTTTTTCAGGAGATTCCGGCGACGGCATGCAATTGGCCGGAAACATCTTTTCTACCGTGAGCGCCACCGTCGGCAACGGTATCTCTACATTCCCCGACTATCCCGCAGACATCCGCGCCCCGCAAGGGTCGCTCACTGGTGTGTCCGGATTCCAGGTTCACATCGGTGAGGGAAAGGTCTATACCCCCGGCGATCTCTGCGACGTGCTGGTGGCCATGAATGCCGCCGCACTGAAGACGCAGTACCGCTACGCCAAGCCCGGCGCCACGATCATCATCGACACCGACTCGTTCGGGCCGAAGGATCTGGAGAAGGCTCAGTTCAAGACCGAGGACTATCTGGGCGAGATGGGCATCGATCCCGACCGCGTGATTCAGTGTCCGCTCACCACAATGGTGAAGAAGGCGCTCATAGCCCCCCCCTCGGCCCCCGAGGGGGCCACAAGTGATGGCAAAACTAAGGAAGCCCCCTCGGGGGCAGTAGGAGGGGCCAGCATGAAGGACATCCTCAAGTGCCGCAACATGTTTGCACTGGGACTGGTGTGCTGGCTGTTCGACCGCGACCTGAACCTCGTGGCCAACTATCTGCGCGAGAAGTTCGCCAAGAAGCCCGCCATTGCCGAGGCCAACATCAAGGTGATTCAGGCTGGCTGGGACTACGGTCACAACACCCACTCAAGCGCCATCAATGTTTACCGCATAGAGACGAAGCACAAGGAGCCGGGCCGCTACATGGACATCACTGGCAACAAAGCCACTGCCTACGGCTTCATGGCTGCCGCTGAGAAAGCCGGCCTGCGACTCTACTTAGGCTCCTACCCCATCACGCCTGCCACCGACGTGCTGCACGAGCTGTCGAAGCACAAGTCGATGGGAGTCATCACCGTGCAGTGTGAGGACGAGATCAGCGGTGCTGCCTCGGCACTGGGCGCTGCCTTTGCCGGCGCGCTGGCCGTCACATCGACCTCTGGCCCTGGCATCTGCCTGAAGAGTGAGGCCATGAACCTGGCCGTCATCATGGAGCTGCCGATGGTCGTTCTCGACGTGCAGCGCGGCGGTCCCGCCACGGGTCTGCCCACGAAGTCGGAGCAGACCGACCTGTTGCAGGTGCTCTTCGGTCGCAACGGCGAGAGCCCCATGCCCGTGCTGGCCGCAACCAGTCCTGCCGACTGCTTCGATGCTGCCTATCAGGCTTCGAAGATTGCCCTGGAGCACATGACGCCCGTGGTGCTGCTCACCGATGCCTACGTGGCCAACGGCTCGGGCGCTTTCAAGCTGCCGCAGATGGCGAGCCTCGATGCCATCAATCCGCCATACGTGCCCGAGGAGCTGAAGGGCAAGTGGACTCCCTACATGCGTGCCGAGAACGGCACCCGCTACTGGGCCATCCCCGGTCGTGAGGGCTTCACCCACATCCTCGGCGGTCTGGAGAAGGACTCCGAGACGGGTGCCATCTCGACCAACCCTGAGAACCACGACCTGATGACCCGTCTGCGCCAGCAGAAGATTGCCAACATTGAAGTACCCGACCTGGAGGTAGAAGGCGATGTGGCAGATGCCGACCTGCTCATCGTGGGCTTCGGCTCCACCTACGGCCACCTGCACTCTGCCATGGACGAGCTGCGACAGAAAGGTCACAAGGTGGCACAGGCCCACTTCAAGTACCTGAACCCACTGCCGAAGAACACCACCGAGGTGCTGAAGAGATACAAGAAGGTGGTGGTGGCCGAACAGAACATGGGTCAGCTGGCTGCCTACCTGCGCATGAAGATCGACAACTTCGTTCCCTATCAGTTCAATCAGGTGAAAGGACAACCGTTCGTGGTCAGCGAATTAGTGAGCAAGTTGGCCCCCCTTTCAGCCCCCGAGGGGGCTACTATAGAATAGTAGCTTGTGAATTACGAATATCAGACTGCAGACCCTTCGCAATACCATTTACTAAAAAAGCATGCCCAATATAACAGGAATCACCCAACAGAGGCAGAAAGCCTTCTATGGGAGTATCTGAGGGCCAACGCACTTGGCGAGTCGTTCAAACGGCAACATATCATAGGAGACTACATTGTCGACTTTTTGTGTGTTTCTTCAAAACTGATTATTGAGTTGGACGGTGGTTACCACCTGTTGCCAGAACAGACAGCGAGTGATGAGCTGCGTTCAGAATGGTTGCAAAGCAAGGGCTATCGCGTGATCAGATTCACAAATGAAGAATTGTTTAGCAATATTGACAAAGTGTTAGAAACGATAAAAGACAATTTATATGAATAGCAAAACTATAGAAGCCCCCTCGGGGGCAGTAGGAGGGGCCGTTGGCTATACGCCTTCCGACTTTAAGAAAGGACAGCCTCGGTGGTGTCCGGGGTGTGGTGACCACTTCTTCCTGGCTTCACTGCATAAGGCGATGGCCGAGATTGGTGTGGCTCCTGAGAATGTGGCAGTCATCAGCGGCATTGGCTGTTCGAGCCGCCTGCCCCACTACATGGCCACCTACGGCATGAACACCATACATGGCCGTGCTGCTGCCATCGCCACCGGCTGCAAAGTGGCTAACCCCAACCTCACGGTGTGGCAGGTCAGCGGCGACGGCGACGGACTGGCCATCGGCGGCAATCACTTCATACATGCCAACCGCCGCAACATCGACCTGAACATGATTCTGCTCAACAACCGCATCTACGGCCTGACCAAGGGACAGTACAGCCCCACCTCACCCCGTGGATTCGTGTCGAAGTCGAGCCCCTACGGCACGGTGGAGGATCCCTTCCGCCCGGCTGAGCTCTGCTTCGGAGCACGCGGCCACTTCTTCGCCCGTTGCGTGGCTACTGATGCAAAGGGAACAGTAGAAGTGCTGAAGGCTGCCTACGAGCACAAAGGGGCCTCGGTCACTGAGGTACTGCAGAACTGCGTCATCTTCAACGACCATTGCCACGACATCGTCTATAACAACGAGGGCCGCAAGAAGAACGCCATCTACGTGCGCCACGGCGAGAAGCTCGTGTTCGGTGAGAACAACGAGTTCGGACTGGTGCAGCAGGGCTTCGGCCTGAAGGTGGTGGAGATAGGCAAGGACGGCTACACGCTCGACGACGTGCTTGTTCACGATGCCCACTGCGAGGACAACACCCTGCAGTTGAAGCTCGCCCTGATGGGCAACGGCGACGGATTCCCCATCGCCCTGGGTGTGATTCGCGACGTGGAGGCTCCCACCTACAACGATGCCGTTCATGCTCAGATTGCTGAGGTGTCGGCACAGAAGAAGTACCACAACTTCGAAGAGTTGCTGGAGACCAATGACATCTGGGAGGTGAAGTAGTAAGTATCACATTGCCTTTTAGGTGATTTCGCAGCGTGGTTTAGGCTATATCATCAGATGGTTTCAGCCTAAATCACGCTGTGTTTTAGTTCATATCTCATCGTGATTCAAGCTATATTGTCCGATGATTCAGGCTGCATGGCGTGCTGAATCTGCCTAAGTCACACGCTTATATAGAGTGAATGACATTCTCACTCTCAACAACACGACAAGGAAAGTTTGCAAAACATCTGCTCCATCTGCTCCCTTTTGCAATCCATTGACAGCAAGGCATTTACGAACGGAGCAGATAGGAGCAGATGGGAGCAGATATTTTGTGTACTATTTGTGTACTCCAAAATTTGGAGGATTCGAAAAAAAGCACTTCTTTTGCAGCAGATATGAAAAAGAAAAATCTACATCTTGCCATCGCCATGACTTGCGCCAGCATCAGCGGTCATGCACAGATGTATGTCTGCACAAAAGACAGCTTCGACGCATTCGACCACACGAAAGGCACCGTGACCACCTTTCGGGAGGACAGCCTGTGGGTGGGCAGACTCGGCTATCGCATCGCAAGAATTGACAGCATCACCTTCTGCACACCCGCCCATCCTGTGCAGGCGCTGGGCTGGTGGGGCGACGTGAACAACGGTTTATCGCAATATACCGCGCTGAGCAAGGATGTTGACGGCATGAAGGAACAAGCATATACCGTGACGTTCAGCTTTGAGGCGAAAAACGGCATCTGCCTCGCTGCCCGATGCAGCATACAGAGCATTGACGATTCACCGATAGACCCTTTCGACCCTGATGAAGTCTCAACAGGCGATCCTTACATCTATGTGAAGGAGACGCAGACGGGTGTACGGAAATTTGAGACGTGGGTGATGAACGGCCCGGTGTTGCCCAACCCAGACCTATGGGTGAAAAGCGAACATGAATGGTGGGCCGACTGCGGATCGCTACTGGCAGGCCGCAACATGGGCGAAGTGCAGACTATCGTTGAGACATGGCTGCACGAGAAAGGAAAATTCGTACCGAAAACCTATTAATAAAACGAAGTGAACTATGATAAAGAAACTATTACCACTACTGACTGCCACGCTGCTCACCTTTACAGCGCAGGCACAAGACTTCCCTGAAACGCCCAAGTCAATCGAACTCAATCTGCAAGAGCAAGCACTCATGAAGGGCAACAACGACTTTGCCTTCCGTCTGTTCCGCTCTGTGCGCAACGACAACGACCTGATTGTCTCGCCACTGAGCATCACCTATGCACTGGGCATGCTGAACAACGGAGCCGCAGGCATCACCCGGCAGGAGATATGCCAGACATTAGGCTTTAACGAAGCTGATGCCGATGAAATCAATAACTTTTGCAAAAAGATGCATACCGAGCTGTCTGCTCTCGACGAGCAGACCAAGGTGATGATTTCGAATGCCATCTTCCTGAACGAATGCAACTTGCTGCCCGACTTTGAACAGAAGGCCCACGACTACTATGATGCGACCACCGAGACACGCAACTTTGGCGATGGCGAGACCATGAACGCCATCAACCAATGGGGCTGCGACCACACGATGGGCATGATTCCATCCATCTTCGATGAGCTGACTTTCAATCCTTTCGCTACCAGCTATCTGCTGAATGCCGTCTATTTCAAAGGACTCTGGACCCTGAAGTTCGACAAGAACGAGACACAAGACGAGCTCTTCGACGGCACAATCACCGTCCCCATGATGCATCTGCTGAACGACCTGCCCTATTATGAGAACGCGACCTTTCAGGCGGTCTCACTGCCCTACGGAACAGGAGCCTACCAGATGACGGTGATTCTGCCACGTGAGGGAAAGAGCATCAGCGACATATTGCCGCAGACGAACAGCGAAATGTGGCAAGAGTTATATACGCATTTAGAGACTGTCGATGTGAAACTGCCCCGCCTCGACATTACTACCCAACTCAATCTCGTAGAGACGATGTCGGCACTCGGCATGCCCAGTGCATTCAACGCAGAGACGGCCAACATTCCAAACTTCTGCAGCACTCCGCAATACATCAGCAACATGGGACAAGTGGCAAAGATAAAACTTGACGAGGATGGCACCGAAGCAGCAGCCATCACATGGATAGAATGCACTGAGGCCATCTCGATTGGCGACGAGCCCGTCACCTATGAGTTTCATGCCAATCGCCCGTTCCTCTACGTAATCAGCGAGCAAAGCACAGGTGTCATCCTCTTCATCGGGCAGTTTACTGGCAAGAATGCCACAGGCAACATTCCCAGTGGCGTGAAAGCCCCGACCCGGGAGAAGACTGAGCCATCGGCTGTTTACGACCTGAGCGGACGAAGGCTGAAAGGTCGCCCAGCCAAAGGATTCTATATCTCAGACGGACGGAAAATCATCCGCTAAGTCTCCAGAACTTCAAAACAAGTCGTCATGAAGAGGCTACATCCCCTTATTGTTATGGTTCTGCTTGCCGTGGTCTGCGCCTGTAGCCAGCGGCAAGCAGGACTTCGCGAATACCACGAAGCACTGTCACTCATCGAACAAGGCGATGCGCCTTCGGCGCTGAAGAAGTTGGAGCAGGCCGCAGAGCTGGCCACTACCGACAGTCTGCTGGCCTTGGCACACAGTCAGATGGGGACACTCTACTTCAGCCAGCGCCTGCTCGACCGCTCACTCAGCAGCTACCGACAAGCCTACGACATCGACCTGAGAGCCGCCGACACGCTGGGACTCATCTACGACCTGCGCGACATAGGAAACGTGCTCCGCTCGCGCGAGGAGACCGAAGACAGCTGTATCGCCTATTTCGAACGAGCCCAGCAACTGGCCATCGCATCGGGCAACGTGGCAATGCAGCGCGACGTGGAGAGCCAGATGGCAGCCTATCACCTCTATCACAATCAACTCGCAGAGGCGCGCCGACTGCTGTTTCCAGCCCTGCAACACATCGACGACAGCAACCGCAGCGCCCTCTTCTTCATGATGGCCGACCTCTACACACGTGCCGGGCAGCCCGACTCTGCCGTACCGTACTACAAGCAACTGCTCACCTGCGGCACCGTGTTCACCCGGCAGGCCGCTCACCGCGCACTGGCAGAACGGGCCCTTCAGCAGGGCGACAACACACTGGCACTGAGCCATCTGCAACAATACGAGCAACTGACCGACAGCGTTCACAAAACCAACGATGCCGAATCGCTACGCAAGACAGCCGCCCTCTACGACTACACACAGCACGAGCGCCAGTCGGCCTCGCTGCGCCAGCGACTCATCGTGGCTATTGCCCTCGTCGCCATTTTGCTGCTCTCAGTAGTAGCCTTGTTCTTCTTTTTCAGCAGGCGACGCATGCACTACCAGCTGAAGGTGGAACGTCTGGAACGACTCTTAGCCGACTATCGGCAGCAGGACGACAGGGAGGGCGCAGCGACCAGACCCTTTCTGAGCAACGCTCCCATCCGACAGCATATAGAAAGGCTGCTGAGCGACCATGCCCAGCAGCCTATGAATGATGCCGACTGGCATCAGTTGGAAGATAGCATACTACAGGAAGATGCTACGTTCGTGAGCCGTCTGCAAGAGTTCTGCCGTCTCACTCCGCAAGAACGTAGGGTGTGCTTATTGTTGAAGTTGGGCATATCGCCTGCAGGCATTGCCCAACTCACTGCCCACACCAAGCAGTCGGTCACCAACACCCGTTCGCGCCTCTATGAAAAAGCCTTCGGGCGAAAGGGGAAGCCGTCGCAGTGGGATGAGTTCATCCTTTCACTCTGACCACGCCTGTCACTGAAGCGTGCCCCCTCCCTACACAGACCGTTTCCCTTTCTCTCGGTCGGCTACTTTGCGGAAGCTTTGCAACTTCTCACCGAAGCACAGGTCGCCGCAGTCGCCAAAGCCCGGGACGATGTACTTCTGCTCGTTCATGCCCTCATCAATCGATGCACACCAGATGCAGGAATCCTCGGGCAGTGCCTCCTTGACCACCTCGATGCCTTCGGGAGCTGCAATCACGCAGCACACATGAATCTTCTTAGGCTTTCCGGCCTCCATGAGTGCCTCGATGGCAGCAGCCAGACTGCCGCCCGTGGCCAGCATGGGATCAACGATGAGCAGGGTCTTGCCCTTCACGCTCGGGGTGGCGATGTACTCTGAATGCACGCCCACCTCGGTATGCTCACGGTTGATATACATGCGGTAGGCCGACACGAAAGCGTTGTCGGCACCGTCGAACACATTGAGGAATCCCTGATGGAAGGGCAGTCCGGCACGCAGCACGGTGGCAATCACCATATCCTCCTGCTTGATGAGGGGTATATCCAACTGCCCCAACGGGGTCTTCACGGTCTTGGGCTTATACTCCAGCGTCTTCGACAGCTCGTAGGCCATCAGTTCGCCAATGCGCTCAATGTTGCGACGAAACACCATGCGGTTCTTCTGATGGTTCTTGTCGCGCAGCTCGGCCATGTAATGATTGATGACCGTGTTCTGCTCTGCGAAATTAATGATTTGCATATTCAATCGGTTCTTTATATTTATTGTTGTTAGTAATTATATTTTGTACAAACATCCGCGCCCGTAGCGCCTGCACTGTGCAAAGGTAAGGTTTTTATGCGAAATGCCAAACACTGAGTGCCAAAAATCGCTGTCGCGCATTTGTCATGTCAGCCTTGCAAAAGTGTTAGAATGACGTTTGTTTTCCTTGATTTGAATCTAAAAAACATTAAAACTGTGGCAATAATTCACAATTCGCAATTCACAATTATCAATTATTTCGTAAATTTGCAGCGCAACAAAAAGAAGGTATTAATTCATTCAAATAAAGCAATTTACATTATGGCAAATTTAGATTTGACAAAGTACGGCATCACTGGTTCGAAGGTGATAGCCCACAATCCGTCGTATGAGTTCCTCTTCAACGAGGAGACCAAGGCTGAGCTGACTGGCTACGACAAGGGCCAGAATACTGAGCTGAACGCTGTCAACGTGATGACTGGTATCTACACTGGCCGTTCGCCTAAGGACAAGTACATCGTTGACGATGCACAGAGCCACGATAAGGTGTGGTGGACTTCTGAAGAGTACAAGAACGACAACCACCCCATGAGCGAGGCTGTGTGGAAGACCGTGAAAGAGATTGCCATCAAGGAGCTCTGCAACAAGGAGCTGTATGTTGTCGATGCTTTCTGCGGTGCCAACGAGGCTACCCGTCTGGCTGTGCGCTTCATCGTGGAGGTTGCTTGGCAGGCTCACTTCGTAAAGAACATGTTCATTCAGCCCACTGCTGAGGAACTGGAGAAGTTTGAGCCCAACTTCGTAATCTACAACGCTTCGAAGGCTAAGGTTGAGAACTACAAGGAGCTGGGTCTGAACTCAGAGACCTGCGTGGCCTTCAATACTACCAGCCGCGAGCAGGTGATCATCAACACCTGGTACGGTGGCGAGATGAAGAAGGGCATGTTCTCTATGCAGAACTACTACCTGCCCCTGCAGGGCATCGCTTCAATGCACTGCTCAGCCAACACCGACATGGAGGGCAAGAACACCGCTATCTTCTTAGGTCTGTCCGGTACCGGTAAGACCACTCTCTCCACCGACCCGAAACGTCTGCTTATCGGTGACGACGAGCACGGATGGGACGACGAGGGCGTATTCAACCTCGAGGGCGGTTGCTATGCAAAGGTTATCAACCT